>NZ_JBIAQG010000005.1:0-124556 GCF_042888805.1 Streptomyces sp. NPDC002730 | reverse complement strand
GCCGCCGCCTTCGGCGCAGGCGCGGTGTCGGCTCCCAGCTCGGCCGCGGCGGGGGCCTTGTCGTCTGCCGGGGCCTTGGCGGGCTCCGCCGCCTCGGCGGACTCGGGCTCGGCGTCGATGTCGGCGCTGAGCTCGGGCGCGGTCCCCGGGTCGGCCGGGGCCTTGGCGTCGTCCGCCTCGGGCTCGGCCGGCGCGGCTGCCTCCGGCGCCGTCTCGGCTTCCGGCTCTGCGGGAGCCGCCGCCTCCTCGGCCGGGGCGGCAGCCTTCACGGCTGCGGCCTCGGGCTCGGCCTGCGGCTCGCTCACGGGCTCCGTCGCCGTGACCGGCTCGGCGTCCGTCTCCTCCGCGGCGGTCGCCGACTCCGACTCCGCCGGAGCGACCTCCGCCTCGGCGGACGCCGACTCCTCAGCCGCGGGCTCCGGCTCGACAGGCGTGACCGGCTCGGCAGCCGCCGGTACCGGCGGCTGTTCCGGAGCGGACTGGGCGGGGACCGGCGCACGGCCCCGCGAGGACTGGTTGTCGAAGGCCGCCGAGACCAGGTCCGCCGCGCGCTCCGCCGGCGACGGGGCCGGCACCGTCGCGGTGGCCGGTTCCGTGCGCTCGGTCTGGGGCGGGACGGAGGCTGTCGTCGACTCGTTACGCTCCGAACGGTCGCGTCCAAACACCTTGCGCAGCAAGCTCCGAATGCCCATGGGCGAGGCCTTTCGCATGAGTTGAGTGCGGTGATTGTCCGCGCTTGGGCCGGGGGTCCACGGGGTGTCCTGGCCAGGGCGGACACGTAAGGTTAGCCGCCGCCCGCGGCGATCTACGGCAGGGGCGGCTCTGCGCTCCGAGTCCACCGCCAACGCCGCCTGCCCGGCCCCGCCCGACCACCCAACCGCGCCTCGGCCGCGTCGGATTCATCCCCCGTTCACCCCACGGCTGCCGCACTGCACACATGTGCACCTAACGTCACGGCCGGACATATTCCGACACCATGTCGGCGCAGGGTGCGCCGTAGGAGGACGAAGTGCGCAAACTGCTGCCGCTGTTGAACACCAACCCCCACGCGGGCGGGCGTTCCGCTCTCACCTGCCGGTACCGCTGCGGCGACGCCTGTTTCCACGAGGTGCCGAACACCAGCGACAACGAGTATGTCGGCGATGTCATAGCGAGCGCGCTCTCGAGACGTTCGATGATGCGCGCCGCCGCCGTCGTGACCGTCGCCGCTGCCGCCGGCACCGCGACCGTCATCGGGACGGGTGGCGGGGCTCAGGCCACCGCCGCGCCCCTCGGCGCCGACGACCGCCTCGGGAACGGACACGGCTCCAAGACCGACGGCGCCCGCGGCCTCCGCTTCGCCGCCGTCGCGCCCAACAAGGACGACCGGGTCACCGTCCCCGACGGCTACTCCCAGAACGTCGTCATCCGCTGGGGCGAGCCGATCCTCCGCGGCGCCCCCGCCTTCGACGCCGACAAGCAGACCGCCACGGCGCAGGCGGGCCAGTTCGGCTACAACAACGACTTCCTGAGCCTGCTCCCCCTCCGCGGCGAGCGCGGTCGCCAGGTCCTCGTCGCCAACCACGAGTACACCGACGAGATCCTGATGTTCCGGGGCTACGACCCGCAGAACCCGACCCGCGAGCAGGTCGAGATCGCCTGGGCCGCGCACGGCCTGTCCGTCGTCGTGGTCCAGGAGGAGCACCGCAGCGGCAAGCTCACCCCGGTCACCCGCCACCCGCTCAACCGCCGCCTCACCGCGACCAGCGAGTTCAAGGTCACCGGCCCGGCCGCCGGCAGCCCCCTGCTGCGTACGAGCGCCGACCGGACCGGCACCAAGGTGCTCGGCACGCTCAACAACTGCGCCGGCGGCACCACGCCGTGGGGCACCACGCTGCACGGCGAGGAGAACTTCAACCAGTACTTCGCCAACGGGTCGAGCGCCACGGACAAGCGGTACGGCATCGCAGCCGGCGCCACCGAGCGCAAGTGGGAGCGTTTCGACAAGCGCTTCGACGTGGCGCAGGAGCCCAACGAGTCGCACCGCTTCGGCTGGGTCGTCGAGCTCGATCCGTACGACCCCGACTTCACGCCCCGCAAGCGCACCGCGCTGGGCCGCTTCAAGCACGAGGCCGCGCAGCCGCGGCTGACCGACGACGGCCGCCCCGTCGTCTACATGGGTGACGACGAGCGCTTCGACTACTTCTACAAGTTCGTGTCGTCGAAGCGGATGAAGAAGGGTTCGAGCCGGGCCGCGCGCGAGCACAACCTCACCCTGCTCGACGAGGGCACGCTCTACGTGGCCAAGCTGACCGGCGACAGCCCGACCGCGGAGATCGACGGCACCGGCAAGCTCCCGAACGACGGCGAATTCGACGGCAGCGGTCAGTGGATTCCGCTGGCCACCGGCGACACGTCCCACGTTCCCGGGATGACCGCCGAGGAGGTGTACGTCTTCACCCGCCTCGCCGGCGACAAGGTGGGCGCCACCAAGATGGACCGCCCCGAGGATGTCGAGCCGTCCCCGCGCACCGGCCGTGTCTACATCGCGCTGACCAACAACGTCGACCGCGGCAAGCCCGGCAAGGCCGCCGCCGACGAGGCCAACCCGCGCAACCTCAACAAGCACGGCCAGATCCTGGAGCTCGCCGAGCACTGGGACGACCCGGCCGGCGACAGTTTCTCCTGGCGGCTCTTCCTGGTCGCGGGCGACCCGAACGACCCCGCCACCTACTTCTCGGGCTTCCCGAAGGAGAAGGTCAGCCCCATCTCCTGCCCGGACAATGTCGCGTTCGACCCGCACGGCAATCTGTGGATCTCCACGGACGGCAACCAACTGGGCTCCCACGACGGCCTGTTCGCCGTCGCGACCCGGGGCGAGCGCCGCGGTGAGCTCAAGCAGTTCCTGACCGTGCCGACCGGCGCCGAGACCTGCGGACCGATCGTCCAGGACCGTCGTGTCCTGGTCGCGGTCCAGCACCCGGGCGAGATCGACGGTGCGTCCGTCGAGAAGCCCGCGAGCGTCTGGCCCGACGGACCGGGCAAGATCGTCCGTCCGTCGGTCGTCGCCGTCTGGCGCAAGGACGGCCGGGACATCGGCGTCTGACCGTAGGCCCGGAACTTGATCACGAGGTGGTGCGCACCTGTGCGCGCCACCTCGTGCTGCCTTCACCCCTCGGCTTCACCCCTCGGCTGTCACCCGCCCGGCTTCCACCCCACGGGCGGCCGTCAGTGCACGCCCGCCCCGCGCCGGAACCGGGTGAACTGCTCCTCCGCGTCTCCCGTGTACGACCACGGCACCCGCGCCGCCCGCCTCCCCAGTAGTTCGAACAGCTGCCGGGCCTCCTCGTTCAGCCCCGCATAACAGGCCGCGTGCGTCAGATAGTTCAGCTCACCGATCTCCTCCGCCGCCGCCGGGCCCGGTGCCCGCCCGACGATCCAGCGGTCCCAGGTGCGCTGTACCTCCGTCACCGCCAGCTCGTGGTGCCAGTGCCGCCCGAAGTCCCGCACCGGCGCCCGGCCGCGCGCGCCCTCGGCGACATAGCGGTACTCCTCCACCCGGGCGATCTGCACCAGCACCGGCAGCGGCGACCCGGGAGGCGCCGCGCCCGCCGCGTCCCTGGCGAAGTCGTACATCGTGCCGTGCGTGCCGTGCCAGCGTGCCGAGTAGTAGCGCAGCAGCTGCACATGGCCCTCAATGTTGTACGGGTCGCGGCGGCGCAACTCGTCCCACCAGCCCCGCAGTTCGCGCCGCTGAATGCCCTCCTCGTACAGCCGCGCCACCGTCAGCAGCGACACCCACGGCATGGGGTCGGCCGGGCGGGCGTCGGCCGCGCCCAGGCAGGCCATCACTGCCACATCGAGCCGTGCCTGGTCGAGACCGGCGCCGCGGCCCTGCTCGATCGCGTGGTGGAAGACCCGTACGACCTCCGTCGCCGCCCGCAGCACCGCCACGTCCGGGTCGCCGGGCTCCGCCGCCCGCCAGTTCTCCACGGCCGATGAGTCGGCCGCCGCGTGTGCGAGCAGCCGCAGCCGGTGCGTACGCAGCGGCCAGTCGTCGCCGGTGGCGCGCAGCAGGTCACGTACGCCCTGCCAGCGGCCGATCACCATGTCGTGCAGGGCCTCGGTGAGTGGGCGGTCCCCGAACGCGGGGTCGAAATCGGGGACGAAGCGGCGGCGTGCGGCCATCTGCGGCACCTCCCTACTGCTCAGAAGTCCGTGGCCAGCGACTTGTCGGCGGAGTCGGGGTGCCGGGAGGCGGAGTTGGCGTAACTCTCCCGTGTCTCCATGGCCAGCGTCGCGTCCAGCCGGGCGGGACGGTAGTACGCACTGCCCTGCCGCCAGTACACGATCATCGGCACCAGACCGACGGCGAGACCACCGAGGCCGATCGCTGTCGAAGCCGCGCTCAGCTCGCCCAGTGACTCGAAGAAGATCCAGAGCATGAAGAGCGCGCCGAGCAGCGGCCAGGCGCCGCCGAGGACGAAGTCCCGTACCGACGTCAGGAGTGTTCTGCGGTACGCGACGACGGCCGCGATTCCCGCAAGACCGTAGTAGAACGCGATTTGCAGGCCGATCGCGGCGACGGCAGCGGCCAGCACATCGCCGACCGAACCGAGCGCGGTGGAGGCCACGAACATCGCGAGCGCCACCGCTCCCACGACGGCGATTGCCACCCACGGGGTGTTCCACCGGTGGTGCACCGTGCCGAGCGCGGCCGGCATGGAACGGTCCCTGCCCATCGCGAACAGCGAGCGCGTGACCTGGATCAGAGTGGTCTCGAGCGTGGCGACTGTGGACAACAGCACCGCCACGACCAGCAGTTTCCCGCCGACGCCCGGCCAGATCGCCTCGCCGAGCGCGCCCAGCACATTGGAGCCGCCGGCCCGGATGTCCTCGGCGGTCAGGGTCACGTTCACCGCGATCGTGTACGCCTCGAAGAGGAGGAAGACGACGCCGACTCCGACAAGCGCCGCGAGACCGGCCGTACGGCGGCTGTTGCGGGTCTCCTCGCTGAGGTTGCTGGTGACGTCCCAGCCCCAGTAGTAGAAGGTCGCGATCAGCGCGCCCGACGCGAAGCCGGAGGCTCCGTCGAAGTGCGAGAAGCCGAGCCAGGACCAGTCGAAGGCGGCCGCGGTCCCGTTGTGCAGCAGTGCGGCGAGGATGAAGAACAGCAGGATCGCCAGCTCGACGCCGGACATCAGCAGCTGCGCGCGTACGGTCAGCCGCGCGCCGCCCAGGACGACCAGCAGCATCGCCAGGAACCAGGCCGCGCCGACGGCCGTCGCGAGGACGGTGTTCTCGGCGAGGGACGGATCGAAGAGCGCGAGCGTCATCGCGCCGGCCGGCAGCGAACCGGCCACCATGAATATCGTCGCGGAGACGACCAGCGCCCAGCCGGACAGAAACCCGAGGAAGGGGTGGAGGGTGCGGCCCACCCAGGAGTAGCTGGCGCCGGCGTTGATGTCGATCCGGCCGAGCCTGCGGAAGGCCAGGACGATGCCCAGCATCGGTATGGCGCAGTACAGCAGCGCGGCAGGTCCGGCGAGACCGACGGAGGCGACGAGTACGGCGGTGGTGGCGGCGATCGAGTAGGCGGGGGCGCTGCCCGCGACGGCCATCACGATGGTGTCGAACGTGCTGAGGACGTTGGGCTGAAGCCCTCTGCCGGAGCTGCTGCGCATGGAATTCTCCCAATGCCCATGGGGCGAATGCCCTTGTGCCGCACGACATATGTCGGCAGGTAAGAAACGAACGCCCGCTCCGGAGTGAAGGCCTCCGTAATGGGAGAACGTGCGCATCGTAGTCGGATGTGCGCGGTGTGGTGAGGGGGTGGGGCTGCCCCCACCCACAAGAGGCTGGGTGACGTCATGGGCCGGTACCCTCGCGCTCCGTAGCGTCAAAGCCATGGACATGATGAGGCTCGCGCTCCGCACGCTGCGGTTCCGGAAAGGTGGCTTCCTCGCCACCTTCGTCGCGCTCTTCTTCGGAACGGCGATCGTGCTGGCCTGCGGAGGACTGCTGGAGACCGGCATCCGCAACAACGTCCCGCCGGAGCGGCTGGCCGGTGCCTCGCTGGTCGTGGTCGGCGACCGGTCGTACGAGCTGCACCCCGGCGACCATGAGGAGAAGAGCGAGCGGGTCGTCCTGGCGGAGAGCGTGCCGTTGGACGCCGCGCTGGCCGGGAAGGTGCGGGGCGTTGCGGGTGTGGAGCGGGTGGTCGGGGATGTGACGTTCGCGGCGACGGTGCTGGACGGCGCCGCGGGGCCGCCGGCGCAGGGACATGGCCGGGCGCAGGGACATGGCTGGGGGTCGGCGGGGCTGGCTCCGTACGTGCTGGAGCGGGGGAGCGCGCCGGTGGGGGCGAGGCAGGTCGTGCTGGACGCGGCGACGGCGGCGAAGTCGGGGGCGGGCGTGGGGGATTCGGTCCGGATCGCGGCGCGGGGGGAGACGGCGTCGTACAAGGTGAGCGGGGTCGCGCGGGCGCGGGGGGCAGCGGGGCAGCGGGCGGTGTTCTTCTCGGACGGGGAGGCGGTGCGGCTTGCGGGAGCGGACCTCGGCTCCGCCGCCGGAGTGCCTACGGCGGAGGGCGGGGTCGCCCGGCGCTTCGACGCGCTCGCGGTCGTCGCGCGGCCGGATGCGGCGCTGCCCCAGGTCAAGGCTGACGTGACCCGGGCGCTGGCCGGGTCCCCGGTCACGGTCCTCTCCGGTGACGACCGCGGCTTCGCCGAGTACCCCACCGCCATGGAGCGGCGCGAGGACCTGATCTCGCTCTCCGCCGTGTTCGGCGGGATGGCCGTCATGGTCGCCCTCTTCGTCACCGCGGGCACCATGGCACTCTCCGCCGCCCAACGCCGCCGCGAACTCGCCCTGATGCGGGCCATCGGCGCGACCCCGCGCCAGCTGCGGCGGATGCTCGTCGCCGAGACCCTCGTCATCGCGGTCGCCGCCGCGCTGCTCGCCTGGCTGCCGGGGCAGTGGCTGGGCGAGGCACTGTTCGAGCGGCTCGCGGCGAGCGGGGTCACGGCGGAGGCGGTGGAGTTCAGCCAGGGCTGGATCCCGCTCGCCGCGGCGGGCGGCGCGGTCCTGGTGACCGCGGTCGGCGCGGGCCTGATCGGGGCCCGGCGCGCGGTGCGGACCCGGCCGACCGAGGCGCTGGCCGACGCCGCACTGCAGCAGCGCTGGGTCTCCACGATCCGGCTGCTGTTCGCGGTCCTCTTCCTCGGCGGCGCGACCGCTCTCGCCATCGTGACCTGGACGGTGATGGAGGGCCCCGCCGCGGCGAGCACCGCGGGCCCCACGGTCATCTGCGCGGCCATCGGCCTGGCCCTGATCGCGCCCGCCCTGACCAAGGTGTGCGCCGTGCTGCTGCACTGGCCGGTGAGCGCGCTGACCGGCACCTCGGGTCGGCTGGCGATGCTCAACTCCCGGGCCCGTACGGTCCAGGTCGCCGCGTCCGTCACCCCGGTGATGCTTGCGGTCGGCGTCGCCACGGCCAATCTGTACGTCCAGACCACCTCGGCCGACCTCGTGGAACGGGCCTTCAACGAGAATCTGCGCGCGGACGCGGTGCTGACCTCCGCGTCGGGGACGCTCGCGCCCTCGCTGGTGGACCAGGTCCGGGCGCTGCCCGGGATCGCCGCGGCGAGCGCGTACGTCACCAGCACCGGGTTCATCGAGCGGGGCGACGGCCGGGGCGCGGAGACCGGCGACGACGGACTGCCGCTGCAGGGCGTGAGTGCGGCGGGCGCGGCCGGGACAAGCGCGGCGACAGTGACCGCGGGCAGCCTCGGCGCACTGCGCGGCGACGCGGTCGCGCTGCCCGAGGGCGCGGGCCACAAGGTGGGCGAGACGCTGACGCTGCGGCTCGGCGACAACAGCACAGCGCGGGTGCGGGTCGTCGCCACGTACCGGCCGAAGGCGGGCTCCGAGGCGGCGCTGCTGCCGGCCGAGCTGCTGGCTCCGCACACGACGGGCGGCCTGCCGCAGCAGATCCTCGTACGGGCGGAGCCGGGCGCGGACGTGACCGGCACTCTTGGTCAACTTGCCGCCCGCACACCAGGGTTGACCGTCGCGGACCGTGATGCGCTGATCGCCGCGCACGCGGAGGACACCAAGACCCAGGCGTGGATCAACTATCTGATGGTCGGCATGATCGTCGCGTACACCGCTATCTCGGTGGTGAACAGCCTGGCGACCGCGACGGGCGGCCGGCGCCGGGAGTTCGGCCTCCAGCGGCTGACGGGGGCGACGCGGGCGCAGGTCATGCGGATGCTGACGGTCGAGGGCGTGGTGGTCGCGGTGATCGGGGTACTGCTGGGCACGGCGGCCGCGGCAACGACACTCGTGCCCTTCGCGCACGCGGCAGCGGACAGCTGGCTGCCGTCGGGACCGCTGTGGATCTACGGCACGGCGCTGACGCTGGCGCTTTCGGCGACGCTTGTTCCGGCGTGGCGGGCGCTGAGGGTATTGCCGGTGCGGGCGGCGCGGACGGAATCGTAGAGTCGGTACATGGCTGCAGAGGTTTCGGACGAGGGCACCGTACGGGTCGACGCGTGGATCTGGTCGGTCCGGCTCACGAAGACCCGCTCCCAGGCGGCGTCGGCGTGCCGGGCCGGCCATGTCCGCGTGAACGGTGAACGAGTGAAGCCGGCGCACCTGGTGCGCTCCGGTGACCAGGTGCGGCTGTTCCACGCGGGCCGGGAGCGGCTGGTGGTCGTCTCGAAGATCATCCGCAAGCGGGTGGGCCCACCGGTGGCGGCCCAGTGCTACGTGGACAACAGCCCGCCGCCACCGCCGAGGGAGTTCGTGGCGCCGGTGGCGGTACGGGAGAGGGGCGCGGGCCGCCCGACAAAGCGAGACCGCCGCGAAATGGAACGCCTCCAGGGCGGGCTCCCGAAGCCGTAGGGTCTCCTCACGCCGGGGGCGGAGACAGGAACGCGAGCATGGCCTGGCCATCGGCTCGGGCGTCCTCGTCCTGTAGTTGACGCCAGGCGGCGTGGTACGGGTTGTGGAGCGCGTTCGCCAGGGCGAGCTTCTTGCGATCGCCCTTGTCGAGCTGGGCTCTGAGGTCCATCGGGTTCGCGGGCAGGGAAAGCAGAAACGCCAGGTCCCGGTAGTGGCGGTCCGGCGGAGCCGTCTTGATGCTCAGTGCGGCGGCCTTCGCGACGATCGCTCCCAGCAAGCCGGGGCGGCGAATGTGGCCGGTGCGCCGGCCGAGTTGAACGCGGACGGCCTCGGTCCGTTGCGCGGCCTGGCGACCACCGGGGACCTCCAGGGTGCGGCCCGGCGGGGTTGTCGTGAGATCTGCTCGAGGTCCGAGGTGGTCAGGAGCCAGGAGATCCACCACCAGCCGGCCCGGCTCTTCGCCGCGGTGGTAGCGGTGAAGCAGATTGTCCTGCGGGGACATGCCGGCAGGAACGAACCCGAGCCGCTCCAACGCGGCGACCAGGCGGCGCAGGCTCTGCTGGTCCGATTGCACATCGGCGAGCACGTCCAGGTCGGCGCTGGCCGCCGGCGGGGTCCGGCCGTGCTCCAGACCGTGTAGGAGGACCATCTGCCCACCGATCAGCGACCAGGCGCGCGGCACGTGCTCCGACAGGTCGAGCAGCACTCCCCACAACTCCACGAGCGCACCGGTGAACAGGTCCGAATCCAATCGGACATGCGGCAGAGCAGCGGTCACGATCACGCCTCCGGAGGTGATGCGTAGCGGGCCAGGAGGGGACGCAGCAGTGCGACCGCCGCCGCGTCGGCGCGGTCCTCCTGGATGTCCAGCAGATCCGCGGCTACCACTGAGGGCGGGGCATCCGCCCCCTTGACCGAGGTAAGGAACGGCCACATCTCGGCAGGGGGAATACGGACAACCAGGTTGCCGCGCTGGTGGTCCCGGAGCATTCCGAACGACTCCTCCAACTTGCCCAACTTGTCGGGGTGGGCATAGATCTCGGCGCGTCCAGGTGCCACATAGTCGGCGCCCACCTGCGCGGCAGCACTGACGCCGGCCCGCACCGCCTCCGGGTGATCCAGCACGGCCGCCAGCATGCCCGAGTGCACCCGGTACCGTCGCGTCTCGGCCCGGGCCTCAAGAAGTTCCCGCAGCCGCACGACAGGCAGACGCTCGTGGGCAGCCAAACTGCGCAGCCGCGCCACAATGCGGGACTTCTCCGCATCGGACAGACCCACGGGCCGGTGACCGGCAAGCAGGACCAGCAGACCCCAGGCGTTACGGGCCGACAACGGCCTCCCGGAACGGGCACCAGCATCCTTGCGATTCCGGACGCTGGCCCCGTCAACCAGCCAACGGCCGCCGATCCGCTCCCCCTGAAGCTTTCCGTCACGGAGCAGCTGGCGGACCCGGGAGTCATCCACATCCAGAGCTGCGGCCGCCTGGTGCACGGACAACAGATCCACAGCCCGCTCCTTTTCGTCTTCGCCTCCCGAAATCGGGAGAGAACACGCAACCAGTCTGGCCCCAGCTCCACCTTGCGTCAAGCATCCCGATATCAGGATAGAAGGCGCAAGGCTATTCCGGCGTGCCGGGCGCCTTGGTCCACCGCGGGTCCCCGGTGTCGGAGCTGCGTCATTGGGTGCATCGGGCCACGGTGTGCGCGATCGGCCCGATGAGCCCGGACCCGGACTCACCGACCATGTCCACGATCTCAAACCCTGCGCCCGACGCGTAGCGCTCCAGTTCGCGCGGGAATAGCACGCGCCGCCTGATCTCGTCCCCGGCCTCGTCGCCAGAGGCGAGCATCCAGTGCCTGTGCCTGGTGTTGATCTGTGTCCGTAGGTCCCACTCGTAGCCGATGGTGACCTTCGCCGGGCCGTCCGGAGTCTCGACAACGGCGCTGGTCGGCTCGGGGCGGATGACGGGCGATACGGGCGAGCAGAGCACCAGAAGTGCGCCGGGCCGAGCATGTGCGGCAAACGTGTTGAACACTCGGCTGATGTCGTCGTTGTCGTGCACGTAGGCCAGAGAGTTGCCGAGGCAGGTCACGGCTTCCACGCGTCGCCAGAGCCGAACAGTCCGCATGTCGCCGGTGCCGCATCCGAAGTCCACCAGCGTGGCCGCATCCGGCCGGTGGCGTTCAATCAGGGCCTGGCATGCCTCGGCGCTGCCGCTGTCCGACTGGATCACGTCATACAGCGCGGGTCTCTTCCCGATGCTCACGGGTGGGGTGTCCACTGGCTTCGGAAGGTTCTAGGAACGTTCCTAGGTGGTCAGCTGAGCGCCTTCTCGATGGCCTCGAAGATGTCGGCGTCGGTCTCCTGCTGCCAGGAGGGGAGGTCGGGCCAGTCCGCCACGTAGCCGGGCTTCGGGTTCTCGAAGTGCTTGAACATCTGGGCCGTCCAGCATGTTGCGACGAACCGACTCTTCTGTTCCCGAGACAATCTCGGCGTGTGGCCGTTGCTGATCTCGATGAATTGGCGGACCTGCTCGTAGACAGCTCCCGCCGCTTCGCGCTCCCACTGTGGGGTGTCGTCCCAGGGAGTGATGTATCCGGCTTTGGGCTCTCCGGGGAAGTGCTGCCTCACCCCGGCGATCCAGGTCTCGCGGAACAGTCGTGCGCCCTTTTCGTGCGACATGGGTACCCCTCCTGTCACGTCGTCTTCAGCGCGCTGATCTCAGCGTCCAGCGCCGCTACTCGCGCGTTGCGGCTGAGCGATCCGAACTCAGCTCTCAGGCCGTGGAGTCTACGAGCCAGGTAGCCCGACGAGGTTTCTTGGGCGAGTTTCAGGGCCTCGCGTCCGAAGGCGATGACGTGATCGGGGTCGTGTCGCTTCGCGCCGATCGCTGCGAGGTCAGTCAGGACGACTCCCCGGCGGCGGAATGAATGTCCTTCGGCGAGTGCGCCTTGCTTCAACGCGGACTGCAGGGCTTGCTCAGCCAGGTCAAGTCGGCCGAGCTGTACGTACCTGGCTCCTCGTTCCTCGGCCAACCGTGTCCCGTCGAAGCGCAGCCAGCCGCCGTTGTTGCTGCCTTCGGTCAGGTGCCGAACCTGTTCCGCCTCGTCCAGCGCAAGCTCGCACGCGGAGAGGTCCCCCATGCCCGCATGGGCCTCTGCCTGCACTGAAGCGACCCAGTGCCGGGTTGACAGCGAGCTGTCGCCTCGCCTCGCCACTTGCGCGGCGGCTGAGAGGGTGTCAGCGGCTTCGCGATAGCGGTGTTCATACACGTCCACATACGCATGCCTCACCAGTGCGCAAGCCCAGAGGTCGAAGGCGCCAGCGTCTTTGCTCGCTGAGGCAGCCACTGTGTAGGAGGCGGCGGCGTCGGTGAACCAGTTGCTGTCGAAAGCCAGCTCCCCGGCGAGTGGAGCGTGCTGTTCTTCACCGCCTCGGCTCTCAGGAGATCGCCTACGGCGAGTGGGAGCGAGGGACGTGGAACATCCAGCCATGGCACGAGGGTCCCGACCTGTACCGGCTGTGGGAACCATGCCGTGCCGAGGGCTCGTCGATCGAACCGCACACCAGCGTGGCCCTGGGCTGCGTCGAGGCCCTGGCCGAACTCCACGCCAAAGGCTGGGCCCACGGGGATGTGCAACCGGCTCACTTCATCGTCGGCCCGGAGCGGACGCACCTCATCGACCTCGCCCTGGCCCGTGGTGGGCACGTGCCTGAGGGGTACGACTTCCCGTTCCGCGGCTGCCTCGTCCACTACGAGGCACCGGAAATCTCACGCAGCGTGCTCGCCATCGGAGAGGCGGAACCGACGCAAGCCGCTGACATCTACGCCCTCGGCGCGTCCCTGCTCATCTCCGCCACAGGGTGGCGGGCGGTCGAGTACCCCGACGACGCACCGCGCCCTGTGCAGCGACAGGCAGTCGCGACCGGCAAGCGTCGGCCCGTGACCGTGCCCGGTGAGCTCGGCGGGTTGATCGAGGCGATGCTCAGCCCCGCGCCCGGGGAACGGCCAACCATCTACGAGGTGGGCAAGGCCCTGAGCTGAGCGTCCCGTCCCACTTCAGCCGGCCCGCGCCAGCCAGCAGATCCAGCGTGCGCTGGAAGCCAGCAAAACGATGAAAGACGACCAGGGGCTGTCTCTGCGGTCTTTGCTGGCGCGGGCACAAACTGCTTGCTGTGGTCGTCGCCGGTCCATGAGGATTGCGCCATGCCTACGCTCACCGCTGCCGACGGGACAGAACTCGCCTATCACGTCATGGGTGAAGGCGAGCCGCTGCTCTGCCTGCCGGGTGGACCGATGCGCGCGTCCGCTTACTTCGGAGAACTCGGTGGACTGTCGAGGCGGCGGCAGCTGGTCATGCTCGACCTGCGTGGCACCGGCGACTCTGGCATCCCCGGGGATCCGGCCACATACCGCTGTGACCGGCAGGTCGACGACGTCGAGGCCCTTCGAGATCACTTTGGGTGGGACAGTGTCGATGTTCTCGCGCACTCGGCGAGCGGCGATCTAGCCATCCTCTACGCGGCCCGATACCCGCAGCGCATCCGTACCCTCAGCTTGATCACAGCCCGCGCTCGCGCCCTCGGTGTCGACTTCACCGAAGAGCACCGGCGGGAGGTAGTCGCGTTGCGCGCGGGCGAGTCGTGGTTCGAGGCGGCCCGCGATGCCTATGAAGCCGTCTGGTTCGGATCCCCTACCGACGCCGACTTTGACGCTGCCGCCCCGTTCTTCTACGGCCGTTGGGACGCCGCGGCCCAGGCGCATGCCGCTGCCGACGTCGAGCAGACCAACGAGCTGGCAGCGGACGTCTACGCATCGTCCGGCGCCTTCGACCCCGCCGTAGCCCTCGCTGCCATCGCCTGCTTGGACGCGCCGGTGCTGGTACTCGCAGGTGAACTGGACAGCGGCCCGCGCCCCCGTGTCGCCGCTGACATCGCGAAGTTGTTTCCCCATGCTGAACTGGCCGTCCAGCCGGGTGCCGGCCACTTCCCATGGCTTGACGACCCAGTCTGCTTCACCCAGACCGTCGCGACCTTCCTCACCTGAGCCGCCGTCCGACAAGTCCGTGCCCGCCGCGGTGTACGCGGACGGTACGTGGCTGCCCAAGGACGGCGACCGGATCGGCCCGCGCGCCCGCATCAGTGCACACGACCGAGCCTTTCTGCGCCGAACTGCGCGAACTCGTGCGCGTCGTGCGACGAGAAGATCCGGATCAGTCTCGGGTCCGCACGCCGCAGCTCCCGCAGCCGCTCCAGTTGCGTCAGCCGCTCGGCGTGGTTCTCCGCGACCAGCCGCTGATGCAGCGCCGTCGCGCGCGGGCAGCGAGGCCGGCGCTGGTCGATCTCGCCGTGGAAGAAGTACGCGTCGCCCGCGTGCAGCAGCCACCGCGCCGGCTCCTGCACGGCCACCGCGCAGTGCCCCCGGGTGTGCCCCGGCAGCGGCACCATCAGGATGTCCGGCGAGCGCAGCACCCGTGCCGCGGCGAAGCCGTGCCAGTTGGAGTCCGCCGTGTCGTGGACGACCCACTGCGGACCGTGCGCCCACTGGGCCGGGACATAGCGACTGGAGTCGAGACGTGTCTCGCGGCGCATCGCCGCCCGGTACTCGTCGGCCATCACATGGACCCGCGCGTCGGGGAAGTCCGCGAGACCTCCGGCGTGGTCCTGGTCGAGATGGGTGATGACGATGTCCTGTACGTCGTACGGGTCGTAGCCCAGCGCCCGGATCTGGTGGACCGCCGTACGCGACAGATCAAGCGTCGGCCGCATGGTCCGCCGGAAGAACGGCCCGAGCCGCCGCGGGTCCGAGACATCCGCGGCGCCCAGACCCGTGTCGACCAGCACGAGGCCGCTGCCCGTCACCACCAGCAGGCAGTGGGCGACCAGTGGGGCGCCGCCGACCGGGTGCATCGGGGCGCAGTCGAGGTGGTGGACGATGGGCTGAGACATGCGAGGCTCCGGCTACGCGGGGAGGGGAAGGGTCGTCGCGAGGCCGAGCTGGGTGAGGATCGTCGCGGTGTCGAAGCAGACGCGCTCGCAGACCAGTTGCTCGTCCTCGAAGAGGGACATCGCCGGTATCCGTCAGCGTAAGGCGCGTCCGGCGGGCGGGAAGCCGTACAGCTCGCCGTTGTGCCCGTCGAAGAACTGGCCGGTGGCGAGGATCGCGTACCGCGGATGACTGAAGGTCCTCAGCGTGTCGCCGAACTCGTGCCGGTTCTCGCTCTCCCTGTGCTCGAGGACGAGAGCCTCACGCGCTTCCTTCGTCATCTTGCGGGCGCCCCCCAGGCCGGATATCCCGTACTTACGCCGTAAGTACGGGACCGAGCGAAGCACTTACGCTGTAAGTCGTCAAGGAGTACGGCAAGAGTCCGCGAAACCCACTCAGGAGCCCCCCGATGTCTGACGGAAGAACCCGTCAACAACCCACGGAGCGCGGCACATCGGCCCACCGGCCGTCATCCCGCGAGCCGTTGTCCCGCGAACGGATCGTCAGCGCCGCGCTCCGGATCATCGACAACGAGGGTGTGGACGCGCTCTCCATGCGCCGGATCGCCGCCACCCTCGGCGTCCAGGCGATGTCGCTCTACAACCATGTGGGCGGCAAGGCGGACGTACTCGACGGGGTCACGGAGTTCATCACCACGGACATGCAGCTGTCCCGGCGGTCCCCCGGCGGCTGGGAGGAAGGCATCCGCTCGGTCGCGTACGCCTTCCGTCGCTCGTCACTGCGTCACCCGCGCGCCTGCGAGCTGGTTCTCACCCGCCAGCTCTCCTCCCCCGGAGCGCTCCCGACGATCAACTGCGCGCTCTCCGTCCTGCTCGACCACGGCTTCGACGAGGCAGCCGCCGTGCATGCCCTGCGGCTGCTCATCGCCTTCCAGGTCGGCTCGCTGCTGCGGGAGTTCCATTCGCCCGGCTTCAAGGGGGAGGAGGAGTCGGACGTACGGGAGCGCGCGGCGTATCTCGAGGGCTCGGGCTTCGCGGCGGTGGCGAAGCTCGCGCCGAAGCTGGCGGTGATCGACCACGAGGCGGAGTTCACCTTCGGGCTCGAGCTGCTGATCAACGCGCTGCGCCAGTACGCCCCCGAGCAGCCCAGGAAGCTCGAGCAGCCCAGGAAGCTCGAGCAGTCCAGGAAGTCCGAGCAGTCCAGGAAGTCGGAGCGACCCGAGGTCCCCAGGTGACTTGCGGCGAATCGCCGCGACAGCCGCAACAAAGTCGCCGAGACTGACGTCCTTGATGAGTGGAGTGACTCGACCGTCGGAACATCCCGCGCCCGGAGGCCGGTTTGGACAGCGCCATCTCGACGGCGGCTCCGGCCGCCGAGCCGGACGCCCCCTTCCGCCCCTCCGGCGCACGGCGCGCCGCCGCGTGGCTGGCGGCCCTGCTGCTGATCGTTCCGAGCGCGGTGGCCGGCTGCCGCGTCGCGGACACCGACGGCATCACCCCGGTGCCGCAGCTGCTCGCCTTCCTGCCCTGGCTGCTGCTGCCGGCCGGGGCCGCCCTGCTGCTGGCCCTCCTCGCGCGGTGGCGCACCGGCATGGTCTGGGCGGCCGCGGTGCTCGCCGTCACCGGCTGGTTCGTCAGGCCGTACGACACCGGGCTGACCGACGATCCGCCGGGGCCCGTCGTCGCCCGCCTCGAAGTGCTCACGTCCAACGTCGAGTTCGGCAACGCCACCGAGGGACTGCTGGCCGCCGTCCGCCGCGAGCGGCCCGACCTGGTGTTCGTCCAGGAATGCGATCCCAGCTGCACGGACGCGCTCGCGGCGAGGGTCTCCCGCGGCGACTATCCGTACCGCAAGGTCGTCGAGGGCTACGCGGCCAGTGGCTCGGCCATCCTCAGCAAGCTCCCGCTGCGCGCCGCTCCGGGCGTCGACGGCACGCTCGCCATGCCCGGTGCGGTCGCCGTCGTCGGCGACCGCACCGTGAACCTCCAGCTCGCCCACCCGCTGCCGCCCATCCCCAGCGGCGTCGCCGACTGGCAGCGGGAGCTCGGCCTGCTGCGTACGTACGCCGCCGGGGTGAAGGGACGGCCGGCCCTCGTCGCCGGTGACTTCAACGCCACCCAGGACCACGCCACCTTCCGCCGGATCCTCGACGCCGGAGATCTGCGCGACAGCGCCACCCTCGTGGGCGCGGCCCGCACCCCGTCCTGGCCGTCCGCCGTCCGCCGGCCGCTGGGCGCCCAGATCGACCATGTGCTGATCAGCGAGGACTTCTCGGTGGGCAAGGCCCGCTTCCTGGACCTGGCCGACACCGACCACCGGTCGCTGCTCGTCCAGCTCGAACTGCACGACGTGCGCTGATCGGCCGCCCGGGTGAGAGTGGGGACGTGGTGATACCGGGGGGCCGTCCATCAGGAGGCGTTCCCGATGCGCGCTGTCGCCGTCAAGGCGTTCAAGGCCGAGCCCGAACTGATCCAGATTCCCAAGCCGGAGCCCGGCGTGGGCGAGGTGCTGGTGAAGGTCGAGTACGCGGCGCTCAACCCGTACGACTGGCAGGCCGCCGACGGAATGCTTCAGGGCCGGGCACAGCATGTGTTCCCGCTGGTCATGGGCGTGGACTTCGCGGGCAAGGTGGATGTCGTGGGCCCCGGCGACAGTCGTTTCCGGGTGGGCGACGCCGTCTTCGGGCAGGCCGCGCGCCCGCCCGTCGGGACCGGGACGTACGCGGAGTACGTGACCATGCCGCAGGACGCCCCCATCGCCTTCGTACCGGACGGACTGCCGATGAAGACCGCGGCGCTGCTGCCCACCTCCGGGATGACCGCCGCGCAGATCCTTGAGGCGGTGGGCGTAGGGGTCGGGCAGAGCCTCCTGGTCGTCGGCGCGGCGGGCGGCGTCGGCAGCTATCTGACGCAATTGGCCGCGGCGTGTGGCGTACGGGTGCTGGCGGCTGTGCGCGGCGACGAACAGCGGCGGATGAGCGCGCTCGGTGCCACCGTCACCGTCGACACCACCGCGCACGATCTGGCGGCCGCGGTACGGGACGCGTGCCCGGACGGCGTCGACGCCCTGGTCGACCTGGGCTCCGGCGACCCGGCCTCCTTCGCCGCGAACGCCGCCTTCGTACGTCCCGGAGGCCGGGCCCTCACCACTCGTTTCGCCGCCGGACCCGCGCGGCTCCCGGCCGGTGTCGAGGGCGCCGACTTCCGGCTGAACGCCTCGGCGGCGCTGCTCGACATCCTCGCCGCGGCAGTCGCCGACGGTTCACTGAAGGCGCCGGTCGACGCCGAATTCCCGCTCGAGAAGGCTCCGGAAGCGCTCGCGCAGAGTCGGGCGGGCGGCGCGCGCGGCAAGACCGTCTTCGTCCTCTGAGACTCGTCCTCCGAGAGCAGGTGTCATGGACAACGACCAGATACTCGGCAGCATCGCCGCACTCGTCGCGGAGGAACGCTCCCTGCGCGAGCGCTCCGGCCGGCAGCTCGGTCTCGACGCCGACGAACAGGCCAGGCTGCACGCCATCGAGGTCAAGCTCGACCAGTGCTGGGACCTGTTGCGCCGGCGCCGCGCCAAATCGGAGTTCGGCGACGACCCGGACACGGCCAGGGTCCGGCCCGCCGACGAGGTGGAGGACTACCGCGGCTGACCGCCCGGCCCGGCCGCCGTGCAGAGGCCCGGCCATCGTGCGGAAGAGTTGCGCCGGACGGCCTCTTCGGGGTCTTTTGATGACCATGGGCGAAGACAAGGGCGGGCCAGGGACGCGGGCGGGTCGGCTGACGCCGCCCGACTGGCTGCTGAAGGGCCTGCTGCCGCAGACCGCGCCCATACCCTGGGCCGCCGTCGCCCGCGCCGCCGTCGCGCTGTCCGCGCCGCTCGCGGTCGGGCTCGCCGCCGGGCAGCCCATGTACGGCGCGCTGGTGTCGATGGGCGCACTCTCGGGCGTCATCGGCGACACCGCCGACTCCTACCGGATGCGCATCTTCAACATCGCCGTCCCGCAGCTCTTCGGCGCGGTCGGCGTCACCCTCGGCACCCTCGTGTACGGAGAGGGCTGGCTCGCGGTTGTCGCGCTGACCTTCGTCGCGCTGGTCTCCGGGATGATCTCGTCGATCGGCGCGGTGGCGTCCGTGTCCGGGCTGCTGCTTCTGCTCAACGCGGTGGTGGGCGCCGGGCTGCCGATGCCGGAGCCGTGGTGGAAGCCCCCGCTGCTGCTGAGCCTCGGCGGGCTCTTCGTCCTTGTACTGACGCTGCTGGCCTGGCCGTTGCGCGGCCGGGAGCCGGAACGGGCCGCGGTCGCCGCGGCCTACGAAAGCGTCGCCGAACTCTTCGCGACGGCGGGCACCGCGGCGTACGACGAAAAGCGCCAGGCCGTCACCCAGTCACTCAACGCCTCCTACGACCTGATCCTTGCCCGCCGGGCCCGGGACCACGGGCGCAGCAGCCCGATGGTTCGGCTGCTCGCCCAGCTCAATGCGCTCATCCCGCTGGTCGAGGGCGGCGCGGCGGCGCATCGGTACGGCCGGGCCTCCCGGCGGCCCGAAATCGCCGCCGCCGTAAGGGATTTGGCGGACGCGGTCGCCGAGGGCCGCAGCGAGGCCCCGGAGCTGGTGCTGCCCGAGCCGGAGGGCCCGGCCGACCGCGCTGTCGACGCCGCGCTGCGGTACGCGGCCGCCGTCGTGCACAAGACCGACGCCGACCCGTACAACGTGGACGACCGGCTGGGCCGGCCCGCGGCGCTGCGCGTCCGGGCCCGGCGTGCGGCCCGCAATGTGCTGCTCTCCGAGCCGTCCTGGCGGTACGGGCTGCGGCTCGCGCTCTGCATCGGGCTGGCCCAGTCCCTGGTGTCCCTGGTGCCCGTGTCCCGCTCGTACTGGGTCGGGCTCACCGTCACCTTCGTCCTCAAGCCGGACTTCGGCTCGGTCTTCTCCCGCGCGGTGCTGCGCGCGCTCGGCACGGCGGCGGGCCTGGTCACCGCGGCGGCGGTGCTCTCACAGGTGCCGCGCGGCTGGTGGGACGTACCGGTGATGATGGTGCTCGCGGCGCTCATCCCCGCGTTCTCCGCGAAGGGGTACGCCTTCCAGACGGCAGCCATCACACCCGTGATCCTGCTGCTCTCCGACGTCCTCAACCACCAGGGCTTCAACCTCGTCGTGCCGCGCCTGGTGGACAGCCTCATCGGCTGCGCGATCGCGCTGGTGGCGGGCTATCTCCTCTGGCCGGAGAGCTGGCACACCCGGATCGGCGACCGGCTGGCGACGGCGGTGGAGGACACCGCGCGCTATGTGGGGCGCGCGTTCGGGGCGGACGAGGATCAGGGGGAGAGGGTGCGCAGGCGCCGCCGGATCTATCGCGATCTGTCGTCCGTACGGTCGGAGTTCCAGCGGGCCCTGACCGAACCGCCGCCGGTGGGGGCGCGGGCGGCGGCGTGGTGGCCGCTGGTCGTCGCGGTCGAACGGATCGTGGACGCGACGACGGCGGCGCGGGTCCGGGTCGACCACGGGGCGGAGCCGCCGACGCCGGTCGAGGTGGCGGCCATCGAGCATCAGCTGCAGGAGCTGTCGGAGGGGCTGCGGTCGAACGTGGTCCTGGTGGAGGTGCGGGCGGAACTGGAGGGCGACGAGCAGGGGGTGCTGGCGCCGCTGCGTCAGGAGGTGAAGGCGGCGAGGGCGATCGCCTCACCCGAGCGGCCCGCCTGACCCGAGGCCAAGGCCTGGGGCCGGCACCTTGAGCGTCGCCGACACCCTCTTGCCGGGTCCGGTCCGTGCGGCGGACCCAGCCGTCTGCCAACGCGGCGATCGGAGCCGGCCCATGCCCGGTCTCCTCGTGGAGCGCGGCGGCCCAACACGACGACGGCATTCCCGCTGCGGACGACATCATCCTGCTCGGCAGTCCCGGCACCGGCGCCGACAAGCCCGGCGCCGACAAGCCCGGCGCCGGGCGCGCGATCAGAGGGCTGCCAGCACCTCGTCGGCCGCCCGCTCGCCCGAGCGCACGGCCCCCTCCATCAGCCCGTGCATCAGCGTTGCCGTCTCCGTGCTCGCCCAGTGGATCCGGCCCACCGGCCGGCGCAGTGCCGGGCCGTAGTTGGTCAGTACGCCCGTGGGGAAGTAGCCCACCATCCCGCCCAGCGACCACGGCTCGGCGGACCAGTCGGTTTCCAAGTAGCCACTGGGGGTGTGAGCCTGCGGGCCGAACCGCTCGGCGAGCGCGTTCAGCCACACGTCCCGCCGCTCCTTGGGCTCCAGGCGGCCCAACTGCACGGCGCCGGGTCCGAACGCGTAGCTGCTGAGCACCCCCGGCCGGCCCGAGCGCGGCGTCTGGTCGATGGTGACCGCGACCGGTGACTGGGGTGCCAGCGTCTGTCCCGACAGGTGCTGCTCCCGCCAGAACGGCTCCGGGTATGTGGTGAGCACCCGGATGATCGCGCCGGGCGCCAGCCGCTGCCGCAGATGGCTGTGGTCGGGGGGCAGCGGCGGGTCGAAGGCGATCCGGCCGGCCAGCACGGGCGGGGTCGCCACGATCACCCGCCGCGCCCGCACGGTGAGCGCGTCGGAGTGGACCTGCACATCGGTGCCGTTGTACGTGATCTGCCGCACCGGGGACGACAGGTGCACCGCCTCACCCAGCCGCTCGGCGATCCGCCGGGCCAGCTCCGGCGCCCCGCCGTCCACCAGGTGGGTCTCGGTCTTCCGGCTGTCGGTGTAGTAGTTGAAGCTGCCGCCGCCACGGGCCAGGACCAGCGCCCCCAGCAGCGAAACTTCCGCCGGATCGGCGCAGAACAGCAGGTTCATCGATGACGTGAGAAGGATGCGGGCCTTGTCCGACGGCACGTTGTGCGGCTGGGAGATCCACTCCCCGAGCGTGCGGGCGTCCAGCCTGCGGGCGCCCCGGGCCTGCCAGGGCGCGTCGGCCGGAAGCCGCCGCGCCATCTGGTTCAGGCGCATGAACGCGAGGCCCAAGGAGGCGACCGCCACCGGTCCGATCTTGGGGATCAACCCCCGGTAGCGGTGGTTGACGCCGTTCAGGCGCAGGACCTGATCCCCCTGCTCGTACTGGGGGTACACCTCCATGCCCAGCTCCCGGCAGAGCTGGAACATCCGGTCCTGGCCCTTGCCCAGCCAGGTGCCGCCCGCCGAGACGACCGTGCCGTCCGGCATCTCCCGGTTCCACACTCGCCCACCGACCCGGTCCCGGGCCTCGAGCACCACCACGTCGCGGCCGGCGTGTGCCAGTTCCCGCGCGGCGGCCAGACCCGCGAAACCCGCACCTACCACGCACACGTCCGCTTCCAGGCGTTCCATGGCTCACCTCCAGCCTGCAGTTTTCCCGCCCGCGGCTTGTCGCGCCCGGCGTGGACACCCATCCGAGGACCCTGGCGGGCCCGATGGGCTCAGGCCGCTCGTGCCACTCGTGCCGCCCGTGCCGCTCGGGCGGGGCGGCGGCGGTCCGCCAGCCAGGCCGCCAGCGCCAGCGCGAGCCCGGCCGCCAGGACCCACCACGCCGCCGTGCGCAGCGTCGCCGTCAGCGCGTCGTACACCGCGGCCGCCGCCGGGCGGTCCACATCCGGCGGCAGATCGTCGAGGGCGAGCCCGCGCCAGACCGAGACCGCGATGCGCAGCAGCACCGCGCCCGCCGCGAGCGCGAGGCCGAGTCCGACGAGGGCGCGCATTCTGCGTACGGCGAGAAGCACCCCGCCCGCTGCGATCAGCACCGTCGCCAACGGCAGCCACAGCCCGGCGATCCGCAGCCCGTGGAAGACGTCGCGCACCGTGCCGAGTTTGCCCGACTCCAGGATCGTGATCCGGGTGTGCTCGACGGGGATCTGGTCCACGAACGGCACGTTCTCGTCGGCGAGCTGTTGCTTCACCCGCTCGGTGACGGGCGCCAGATCGATGCTGACCGCACTGTCGCCGCCCTCGGCCAGAGCGTCTTCGACGGCGGTGTGGGCGGCGCGGTTGACGGTGTTCCAGACGGTCTTGAAGGCGGCGGTGCCGGCGAAGGAGAGCACGGCGTCCCGCACCAGGCTCTCGACGCTCTCCTGGAACGGGTAGGCGTCGATCCTCTTCTTGACCTCGTCGGTGATCCGGACGGCGACGGCGTTCTGCACACGGGAGTCCGAGGCGAGAGGCTCCATCGTGGCGACGTAGCTGTCGGTGTCGCCGATCTCCCGGTCGACCCAGACGGCGAGCGCGCTCAGCGGAGTCAGGACGGCGACGAGGACGATCAGCAGCGCTGACGCCGTTGAGAGGAAGCTCCGCACTCCTCAAGGGAACGCGGGCGGCGGCGCGGGCGCGAGCGGTGCGCCGCCGACCGGGGGCCGGAGGTTCAGCGCCTTCCGGCCCGGTCCGCCGAATGGGCCCGCCGACCCGGTCCGCCGAATCCGGGGCGGTCTTCCGACTTGCCAGGCGGCAGGTGCGGGTGTGCTCTGAGAGGAGGACGCGGGGGACGAGAGGGAAGGAGCTCTCATGGCCGCACATGCAGCGGTGCCCGCACGGCACCACGGTTCTCTCGGCTGGGCGATGCCCGCCACCCTGGGCGTGGTCTACGGCTTCTACGCGGCGTTCGTCCAGCGCAACGGCGGGGCCATCACGGGCGGTGACGTCGTACTCGGCGTGGTCGCCGGCGTGGCCTTCGCGGCGCTCGCGTACACGCTGGGCAGGTTCCAGCAGTCGCTCCCGCGCGAACTGCGCGCAGCCGCGTACGGGGCGCTGTGCGCCGTATCCATGGGCTACCTGATCAGCCTCGCCGGGGGGAGTGTGCTCAGGTCGTCGGCCATCGCGCTGGCGATCGGCGCGGGGGTGGCCATCACCGCCTTCTACATCTTCTACGAGCGGGAGTAGGACCGGCAGAACCCCAGTCCTCTTACCTCCTATCCCGTCCTTGCTGCGCGCCGCGCGGCCGTCGGCTCAGATCCGGCGGCCGCGCGGCGCGTGTGTGCTGTCTACCGTGAGCCTCTGCCTTGACCTTCTCCCTCGGGGAAGCCCCAGCATCGGTGGGGCCGGGCGAAGTGCCTGGTACGAGGAGGAAAGCATGGGATTGCTGACGATCGGGGCGTTCGCCCGCGCTTCCCGGCTGTCCGCGAAGGCGCTGCGCCGTTATGACGAGCTGGGGCTGCTGCCGCCGGCCCGCGTCGACTCGTTCACCGGATACCGGTACTACGACGAGACGCAGCTGGAGCGGGCCCGGCTGGTGGCGTGGCTGCGGCGGATCGGGATGCCGCTGGCCCGAGTCCGGGACGTCTGCGACCTGTGCGCGTCGGACACGGCCGCGGCCGCCCGGGACATCCGGGCGTACTGGGCACAGGTGGAGGCGGAGACCTCCGCGCGGCGTGATCTGGCGGCCTTCCTCGTCGACCAGCTGTCAGGGAAGGACACCGACACGATGTCTCAGCTCAGCACGCCTCTGGGGATCCGCTACGCCGCACGGTCGGACCGCGGCCTCGTCCGGGAGACCAACCAGGATGCCGCGTACGCCGGTTCCCGGGTGTTTGCCGTCGCCGACGGCTTCGGGGACGAGGGCGCGCCCGCCAGTGCGGCGGCGATCGATGCGCTCAAGCCCCTGGAGTCCGGGGGGCCGGAGGCCGGGGGGCCCGCGTCCTCCCGGGTCGGAGATCTGCTCAACGCCCTTGAGGACGCCGTCCATCGGGCCAACGCCGCCGTGAACGGCTTCGCCGACTCCGGTACGACGCTGACCGCGATGGTGTGGACCGGCTCGCAGCTGGCGCTCGTCCATATCGGCGACACTCGCGCCTATCTGCTGCGCGACGGTGAGTTCTTCCAGATCACGCACGACCACACCGTCGTGCAGTCGATGGTCGATGAGGGCGGCCTCAGCCCCGAGGAGGCGGCATCCCACCCTCAGCGGGCGATGCTGCTGCGGGCGCTGGACGGGAGTGAAGGGCTCGCCCGTCCCGATCTGAAGCTGCACGAGGCGCGCGCCGGCGATCGTTATCTCCTCTGCTCCGACGGCCTGTTCACGGCGGTGCGGGACGAGGATGTGCGGCGGACCGTCGGCGTGATCGCCGACCCGGACGAGGCCGTCCGCGAACTGGTGGCGCTCGCCCACGGCGCGGGCGGCCCCGACAACGTCGCCTGTGTCGTCGCCGATGTGGTGGCGCTGTGACGGCGGTCGCCGCCGCCCTCCATCTCACTCTGAACCAGCTGCGGGCCCGGCGGTTCGAGGGTGAGGCGGCGGCGCACTGTCTCGCCCGTGCGGCTCGCGGTCCTCGTCGGAGCGGTCGTCGAAGCCGCCGGTCGACCGGACGAGAGGGGCGGTAGCGCGAGGCCCGGACTCCGGCCCGTGCCGCGGCTCCCCGGCCTCAGTCCGTCCCGGAGTCCGGCTCGCCCCGCACCACGACCACCGAGCACGGCGCGTGCTGGGTGACGTGCAGGCCGACCGAGCCGAGCAGCGTCGCCTTGAAGCCGCTGTAGCCGCGGTGGCCGACCACCAGCAGCGAGGCGCCGTCGGCCTGTTCGATCAGGGCCTGTGCGGCGTTCCCGATCATGACCTTCTGGGTGATGGCGGCGGCCCTCTCCGCGCCGAGGGTCTCCTTCAGCGAGTCGGCGAGGATCTGGGTCGCCAGTGCCTCCGGGTCGAAATCCGGGGACACGCCGGGCACCATCGACGCCCAGCCCGCCGCCGGGTACTCCCAGCTGATCACGGCCTCGACCGGGTCGCCGGTCAGCTCGGACTGCCGTACGGCCCAGCGCAGCGCCCTGATCGACGGCGCGGAGCCGTCCACGCCCACGACGATCCTGCCCGCGTCTGCCATACCTGCCACCTCCGGTACGTAGCCCTGTGTAAAGCCTACGCAAAATCAGACAAACTGTGTCAGCGATGAGGGGCCGTTCGGCGCACGGGCGGGCACTCCGACAGCTGCGCCGGCAGGCGCACCCGCGGTCATCAGTCCGGCGAGCTCGCGCCCCCCGCCCTCTATTCCGGGTGCTCGTACCCTGGTACGGGGACCACTCGAGGTACCGACCGGCTGGAGGACTGCGGTGAGCGAGAGCGAGAGCGAAAGCTGGAAGGAGCGGGGCGTCGCTCTGCGTGTCTTCGTCTATGTCTTCGCCACTCACCTCTTCGCCGGCTTCGTGTGGATCCTCTTCTACGTGGGGGAGCACGCGCAGAAGTGAGCCGGGGTGACGGCGAGCAGCACCCCGTGCCTGGGCTTTCTGTTCGTGGTCGGCACCGTGCGGCTGCCGGGCAGTCCGGCTCGGCTCGGCTCAGCTCCGCCCCGTCGCGCTCGTGAACAGCTGCTGGAAGGCGTCCGCCGAGTCCTGGCCCGACCGCCCGAACGGAGCGTCGAAGTCCCAGACCAGGAAGAGGAGAAACGCGATCAGGGCGCTGAACAGCCCGGCGAGCAGCAGTTCCCGCGGTGTGCCGCCGATCTGCAGCGCGAAGATCAGGCCGACCGTGACCAGCGCCCCCGTGATCAGGCCGAACCACACGACGCCCGGCAGTGTCTCCCCGGCGTTCTGCGCGCGGGCGTTGCGCGCGTCGTCGGCAATGGCGATCTGATCGATGAGCGGCTGGTACGCCTGCGCCTCCAGCTCATTGGCCGGCTTCCGCTCGGCGATGTCCGCGCGTACGACGCCGAGCAGCTCCGCGCCCCGGCCGGAGAGCTCGTTGTTGTCGATCATCCGCGGCCATTCCTGGTCGACGACATGGGAGACGTAACGGTCGATGTCGCTGCGGAGCTTGTCCTGCACGCCGGCCGGATAGACCTGCGCCCGCTGAGTGATCTCGTGCAGCGCCTGTGCCTCGCGGCGTACGTCGTCCTGCGCGGCGCCGCGCGCCTCCCAGACGCCCGCGATGGCCAGACCGAGCACGATCGCGTACACGACGCCGACCATCATCGTCATGTACTCGAGGACGTCGGGGGTTTCGGCGGGATCGTTCTCCTCCGTGTCCTCGGCCTTGCTGAGCCTGCGCTGCCTGAGCACCGTGATGACAAGGACGACGGCGCAGGCGGCGGCCATCGCGCCGGTCAGGACCAGCCATTCCGACATGAGGGTTCTCCGATCGGGTGGGGGGCGAGGGCGAAGGCGGTGCGTGGTCAGGCGCGGCCGCTCCGGGACGCGGCGGACCGTGAGCGGGGCCGTAGCACCGCTGCCGCGAGCACGGCCGGAGTGGTGATCACCAGAATCAGGATCACCAGCGGCGTCTTGGTGGCGGCCCGTTTTCCGGCCGCCCGGCGGTGGTTGCGTACGGCGAGGGCGCGCGGCCGCTCGGGCCCCCTACCGGCGACGGGAGCGCGCGGGGGTGCGGAAGACGTCTTGGGTGCGGGCTCCGGGGGCTGCGGCGCCGGAGGCAGTGCCGCGGTCGGCGCCGGAGGGGGCGGTGGCGTCGAGGGCGGCGGGGGCACG
Source organism: Streptomyces sp. NPDC002730 (assembly GCF_042888805.1). NCBI lineage: Bacteria > Bacillati > Actinomycetota > Actinomycetes > Kitasatosporales > Streptomycetaceae > Streptomyces > Streptomyces sp. NPDC002730. Next base: position 97,364 of record NZ_JBIAQG010000005.1, on the reverse strand, counting down.
ACCGGACGCGTCACGGTCGGGCCGGGCGCGGGCGGCTCCGGTTCGGGCGGCGGCGGTGTACTGGTCGGTGGAGTGCCGGGCGGTGAGGGTGCCGGCGGCACGGGCGGTGAGGGTGCCGGCGGCACGGGTGGTGGGGGTGTCGGCGGAACGGTCGGAGTCGGTGTCGGGGCCGGCGTGCAGTCGTCGAAGTAGATCGACACCGATACGGACACCGATATCGATACGGACACCGACACATCGGTCACACCCGGCACCTGGTCGGCGATCCCGGCCCCGACCCCGACCCCGATCCCCTGCGAGCCGAGAATCGCTGCGATCCCCAGTGCGCTCAACTGTCCATATCCCGCCACAGGGGCACGTTATGTCCGCGAAGCCCGGACCGGCGCCCAGTTTCACCCGTACGACTGATCAGCACATTTGTCGGACCGTCAGGACAAAGGACGACCCGCCGGTCGGGCCGGTCCGCTGGGCGGCAGCCTGTGCAACACCGGCAGAAACCCTTTTGCACTTTGTTGCATAATCGCTCGCGGCCCGCTAGAACTGGGCTGACGAACCCTGCGCGAGGAGGCGCCCCGATGAGCCCGACCCCGAGCCCGCTGAGCCCGTACCCCCATCTGCTGAGCCCGCTCGACCTCGGGTTCACGACGCTGCCCAACCGGGTCCTCATGGGCTCGATGCATGTCGGCCTCGAGGAGGCCGAGCGCGGCTTCGAGCGGATGGCCGCCTTCTACGCCGCCCGTGCCCGCGGCGGCGTCGGCCTCATCGTCACGGGCGGCATCGCCCCGAACGACCGGGGCCGTCCGTACGAGGGCGGCGCCAAGCTCACCAACGAGGCCGAGGCGGAGCAGCACCGGGCCGTCACCGCCGCCGTGCACGCGGAGGGCGGCAGGATCGCGATGCAGATCCTGCACTTCGGCCGGTACGCGTACCACGCGGACCTGGTCGCGCCGAGCGCCATCCAGGCCCCCATCAGCCCGTTCGTCCCGCACGCCCTGACCGACGCCGAGGTCGAGGAGACCATCGAGGACTTCGTACGGACGGCAGAGCTGGCGAAGTCCGCCGGGTACGACGGCGTCGAGATCATGGGCTCCGAGGGCTACTTCATCAACGAGTTCATCGCGAGCGCCACCAACCACCGCACCGACCGCTGGGGCGGCTCGTACGAGAACCGGATACGGCTCCCGCTGGAGATCGTCCGCCGCACCCGTGAGCGCGTCGGCCCGGACTTCATCCTGATCTACCGGCTCTCCATGCTGGACCTGGTGCCCGGCGGCTCCTCGCTGCAGGAGGTGATCACGCTCGCCAAGGAGATCGAGGCGGCCGGTGTGACGATCATCAACACCGGGATCGGCTGGCACGAGGCCCGTATCCCGACCATCGCGACCTCGGTGCCGCGCGGCGCCTATACCTGGGTGACCAAGAAGCTGATGGGGTCCGTCTCCGTCCCGCTGATCACCAGCAACCGCATCAACACCCCGGAGGTCGCGGAGCAGTTGCTCGCCGAGGGGCGCGCGGACATGGTGTCGCTGGCCCGGCCGTTCCTCGCCGACCCCGAATTCGTCGCCAAGGCGAAGGCGGACCGCGCGGAGGCCATCAACACCTGCATCGGCTGCAACCAGGCCTGCCTGGACCACACCTTCAGCGGGAAGATCACCTCCTGCCTGGTCAACCCGCGCGCCTGCCACGAGACCGAACTCGTCCTCTCGCCGACCCGGCTGCGCAAGCGCGTCGCCGTGATCGGCGCCGGCCCCGCCGGGCTCGCCTGCGCCGTCTCGACGGCCGAGCGCGGACACGAGGTGACCCTCTTCGACGCGGCGGACGAGATCGGCGGCCAGCTGAACATCGCCAAGCGGATCCCGGGCAAGGAAGAGTTCAACGAGACGCTGCGGTACTTCCGTACGCAGCTCGAACTGCACGGCGTGGAGATCCGGTTGGGCACCCGCGTCACCGCGGACGACCTCGCGTCGGCCGCGTACGACGAGATCGTCGTCGCCACCGGAGTCACGCCCAGGACCCCCGAGATCCCGGGCGTCGACCACCCGAGCGTCCTCAGCTACCTCGACGTCCTGCGCGACGGCGCGCCCGTCGGCGAGCGCGTCGCGGTCATCGGTGCGGGCGGTATCGGCTTCGACGTGGCGGAGTTCCTCACCGACGGTGGGGAGGGCGCGAGCCTGGACGCCGGTACGTACTTCCGCCAGTGGGGCGTGGACACCGACTACAGCGCGCCGGGCGGCCTGACCGCCCCCGAGCGGCCCGCGCCGCCGCGCTCCGTCCACCTCCTCCAGCGCAAGGCCAGCAAGGTCGGCGCGGGTCTCGGCAAGACGACGGGCTGGATCCACCGCACGGAGCTCAAGCACCGCGGGGTCCAGATGACCGCCGGGGCGACGTACGAGCGGATCGACGACGAGGGCCTGCATGTGAGCGTCGACGGCGCGGCCAGGGTCCTCCCCGTGGACACGGTTGTGCTGTGCACGGGACAGGAGCCGCAGCGCGCGCTGTACGAGGAGCTGAGCGCCGCGGGCCACTCCGTGCACCTCATCGGCGGGGCGGATGTGGCGGCCGAGCTCGACGCGAAGCGCGCCATCGACCAGGGCACACGGCTCGCGGCCACGCTCTGAGGCGCCGGCGCCGCGTACCTAGGATCGAGCCATGTCCCTCCCGCACGCGATCCTCACGGCCCTGCTCGAAAAGCCCTCGTCGGGGCTGGAGCTGACCCGCCGCTTCGACAAGTCGATCGGCTACTTCTGGTCGGCCACGCACCAGCAGATCTACCGCGAGCTGGGAAAACTGGAGCAGGCGGGCCATATCCGCGCACTGCCGTCGGCGCAGCCGACCCGCGGGCAGAAGAAGGAGTACGAGGTCCTGCCCGCGGGCCGCGAGGAATTGACGGCGTGGGTCGCCAGGTCCGAGGACCCGAAGCCCGCCCGCGACCCGCTGCTGCTCCGGCTGCGTGCGGCGGGCGTGGTCGGCAGCGAGGGGCTCGAGGCGGAGCTGGAACGTCATCTCGCCATGCACCGGCGGCAGTTGGAGGAGTACTCGGCGATCGAGGAGCGCGACTTTCCGCCGGAGCGGCAGTCGAGTGAGCAGGACAGGCTGCGGCATGTGGTGCTGCGCGGGGGCATCGAGCTGGAGACGTTCTGGACGAAGTGGCTCACCGATGCGCTGAAGGAGTTCGGGCAGCGGCCGTGACGGTCGCTGACGAGCGCCGTGCCGGAGGCCGTTACGTTCGCTGTGACGGTCGCCGTGGCGGCCGCTGTGACGTTCGCCGTGACGTTCGCCGTGACGAGCGCCGCCTCACCGGACCGGCCGATCGCCGAAATGCGACATCTGACGACCCGTGAGATTGTCGCAAGATGATCGACTCCTTGATCGCCGCCTTCTGTGCGGCCGCGCTCGCCCTGCTCGTGACCTCTGTCCTCGGCCTCTCCCGAGCCGGCGGCGGCGACCCGTCGGCCGAGGCGCGCTCCGTGACGCTCGCGCTGTACGGCGCCGTCGTCGCCTTGGTGACACTCGGCCTGTTCATCGCCCTGACGTGAGGTGACGGCAGACGTCCGAAGCGAGCGGCCGTTGTCAGTCGCTGATGAGAAGCTCGGTGTCATGACCGACCCCACTGCTGCGATCACCGACTACTGGGACGCCGCCGCGCCTGGCTTCGACGACGAACCGGACCACGGACTCCGCGCCGGACTGACGCGTGCCGCATGGGACCGGCTGCTGCGCTCCTGGCTGCCGTCAGACCCGGTGGACGTTCTCGATGCCGGCTGCGGCACCGGCTCCCTGTCCCTGCTGCTCGCCGAGGCCGGACACCGGGTGACCGGCGTCGACCTGGCGCCACGCATGGTCGACCAGGCGCGTGCGAAGCTCGCGGCCGCCGGCCTTACGGCCCGTTTCCTGGTCGGGGACGCGGCGATACCGCCGACGGGCGACCGGCGCTTCGACGTCCTCCTCTCCCGGCACCTGGTGTGGACGCTGCCCGACCCCGAGGCCGCGTTGCGCGAGTGGGTCAGCCGCTTGCGACCCGGCGGCCGGCTGGTGCTGGTCGAGGGCCGGTGGCGGGAGGCCGGGCAGAAGGGAGTGCCCTACGTACCGGAAGCCGCGTCGCTGCCGTGGAACGGTGGAATCGGTGCGGCGGAACTGGCCGCCGCCGTACGCCCACTCGTGACGGAGGTGCGCGTCGAACCGCTCAGCGGTGACCCGCAGTTGTGGGGCGGCCCGGTGACCGACGAACGGTACGCGCTGATCGCCGAGGTCTGACGGGCACGTACCGCGGTTCGTCAGTCGTGGCGGTCGCCGCGGTCGTCCTGGTCGGTGAGGCCGCTGAGGTCGGTGAGGTCGCTGAGGTCGAGCCGGCGGAGGCGCTCGGGGTCGGCGAGGATGTCGATTTCCACGATCTTCCCGTGCGTGAGCGTGAAGCCCATGACCGAGAACAGCTGTCCCTCGGGAGCCGCGACGATACCCGCGGCTCCGTTGACCAGAGCCGGCTGTGCGTACTGGGCGAACCGCGAGAACGTGATCGCCTGCTCGACCACGGCCAGCGCACCGCGAACCACCTTCGACACGCCCACAGCCGCCGCACCACTGTCGGCCCGGAGCACCACATCCGGGTCCAGCAGCGTGAGGAGCGCCTCGAAGTCACCGCCGCGCGAGGCGGCGAGGAAGGCGTCGACCACCTCTCGCTGACGGGCGAGATCGGTGTCGGCAACCGGCGCCGCGCCCTGCACCCGGCGGCGGGCGCGGCTGGCGAGCTGCCTCGTCGCGGCCGGAGTGCGTTCCACGATGGAGGCGATCTCGTCGAAGGAAACGGCGAACATGTCGTGCAGGACGAAGGCGAGCCGCTCGGCCGGGGCCAGCGTGTCGAGGACCACGAGCAGGGCGAGACCGACCGAGTCGGCCTGCAGCGCCTCGTGTTCGGGGTCGACCGTGTCCGCGCGGCCGACGACCGGGTCGGGCACATACACGTCCAGCGGGTCCTCGCGCCGTGATGTGCGCATACGCAGCATGTCAAGGCACACCCGTCCCACGACCGTTGTCAGCCATCCGGAGAGGTTGCCGATGTCGCCGGTGTCGGAGCGGCTGAGCCGTAACCAGGCTTCCTGGACCGCGTCTTCCGCCTCGCTGAGCGATCCGAGCATCCGGTAGGCAACCGCCCGCAGACGGGGCCGCTCGGCTTCGAATCTCTCCGCCAGAAAATCTTTCTCGTCCATCGGTCACATTCTTCCGTCGAGATCCGTCAGAGGAGTGAAGAACGAAACCAGGCGGATACGAGGAGAGCAATCATGGAAGCACGTATGAGCAACCCCGCGGTGGTCATTCCCGAGGCCATGCCGGCCATCCTGAACGTGCTCAAGGCCACGAGGAAGGGCGGCGTGCCGGAGACGACGCTCGAGCTGGTGCACCTGCGCGCCAGCCAGATAAACGGCTGCGGCGTCTGCGTCGACGGGGGCGTGCGCAGCGCCAGGAAGGCGGGCGAAACGGACGAGCGGCTGTTCGCGGTGGCGGCCTGGCGCGAGACGCCGTACTTCACCGACGCCGAACGCGCCGCTCTCGCGCTCACCGAGGCCGCCACCCGGCTCAGCGACCGCTCCGACCCGGTACCGGACGCCATCTGGGACGACGCCGCCGACCACTACGACGAGCAGCAGCTCGCCGCGCTGATCCTGATGATCGGCGTCACCAATCTCTTCAACCGCCTCAACGCGACCACCAAGCAGGTCGCGGGCGCATCCTGGTAGCAGAGCCGCACGCCGTCACGCCGGGGGCATGCTCCGTCAGCAGGAGTATTGCCCCCTATGACGGTCGGTCAGAGCCTGTCGAGTGCCTGACGAACCAGGAGCGGGCGAGGTCCGCGACCTGGTCCAGGGCCCCGGGTTCCTCGAAGAGATGCGTGGCGCCGGGGACGATCTCGAGCCGGTTCTCGCAGCGCAGCTCCGCCTGCGCGTGCCGGTTGAGATCGAGCACCAATGTGTCGTGGCCGCCCACGATGAGCAGGGTGGGCGCCCGTACGTCCGCGAGGTGCGGTCCGGCGAGGTCGGGCCGGCCGCCGCGGGAGACCACGGCACCGATGTCCGAGTCGGCCGAAGCGGCGGCCCGCAGTGCCGCCGCGGCTCCGGTGCTCGCCCCGAAGTAGCCGATCGGGAGAGACTCGCGGCTCCGCAGCCAGTGGGTCGCGTCCGCCAGCCGCTGGGCGAGGGTTTCGATGTCGAAGACGTTTGCCCGGTCGGCTTCTTCCGCCGGTGTGAGCAGGTCGAAGAGCAAGGTGCCCAGACCCGCCCGGTTCAGGGCCGTCGCCACATGCCGGTTGCGCGGGCTGTGGCGGCTGCTGCCCGAGCCGTGGGCGAACATCACCACCGTTTGTGCACCGTCCGGAAGGGTGAGGTCCCCGGCCAGCCGGACCCCGCCGGCGTCCACTTCGACCCCGGTGACCTCGGCTTCCGTGGTCCCGACGTCCGCGGCCTGCGCGAGCAGCGAGACGACTTCTTCGTCGGGGGTCTGGGAGAAGTCCTGGTACCACTCGCCGACGGCGGAGAACATGGCCGGCGTGGAGAGGCACACCACTTCGTCCGCCTTGGTGCGCAGCCAGGCGGCGGCGTCCGGTGGCGCCACCGGAACGGCCAGCACCACACGGCCCGCGCCCTGCGCCCGCACGACCTCGCAGGCGGCCGCCGCCGTGGCACCGGTCGCGATCCCGTCGTCCACGATGATCGCCGTCCGGCCGTCGAGTGCCACGCGCGGCCGGTCCTCGCGGAACCGCCGCGCCTGCCGCACGAGTTCCGCCTCCTCGGCGTGCTCGACCGATGCGAGCTCCTCGCGCCGGAGCCTGCCGCGGCGGACGATGTCGTCGCTGATGACCCGCACTCCGCCTTCGCCGATGGCGCCGAACGCCAGCTCCCGGTGGTACGGGACGCCGAGCTTGCGGACCACGATCACATCGAGCGGGGCGCCGAGCGCCCGCGCCACTTGGAAGGCCACCGGGACTCCGCCCCGGGGCAGTCCCAGGACGACGGGTTTCTCCTCCTGAAGGTGACGTAGCGCTTCGGCCAGGCGCCGTCCCGCGTCCGTGCGATCGGTGAACAGCACAGTGGTTCACCCCCAACCCAGGGGAGACAGGAACCACTCCCGCACCTCTTTCAAAATAACCCCATTTGCCACTGTTGAGGAGGTTGGCGTGGTCCGGGGGCTACGGTCGTCCGTATGGAACGAATCGGCGCGGCCCTGATCGATATCGACGGCGTGCTCACCGTGTCCTGGAAGCCGCTGCCCGGCGCCGTAGCGGCCATGAAACGCCTCCGAGCCGCGGGACTCCCCCTGGCGCTGGTCACCAACAACACCTCACGGACCCGCGCCGCGATCGCCGCGAAGCTGTCCGGTGCGGGCTTTCCGGTCGGTGTCGACGACATCCTCACAGCACCCGCCGTCACCGCCGCGTACCTGCGCGAGCACTATCCGGAAGCCCGCTGCCTGTTGATCAACACCGGTGACGTACGGGACGATCTCGCGGGCGTGACGCTCGTCGAGGAAGGTGATGGCGCAGCCCCTGACGTGGTGGTCTTCGGCGGTGCGGGCGACGAATTCACCTATCCGGTCCTCAACCGTGCCTTCCGTGAGCTGCAGCGCGGTGCGCCGCTCGTCGCGATGCACCGGAATCTGTACTGGCGTACGTCGGGCGGGCTCGAGCTCGACACCGGGGCGTTCCTCCTGGGGCTGGAACGGGCCGCCCGCGTCGAGGCGGAGATCACCGGCAAGCCGGCCGAGGCGTTCTTCGCCACCGCCCTGGCCCACCTCGGCGCCGACGCGTCGGAGACGGTGATGGTGGGCGACGACATCGAATCCGATGTACTGGCGGCCCAGCGCTGCGCAATCACCGGCGTGCTGGTGAAGACCGGCAAGTACCTGCCCGAGACGCACGCGGCGGCCGACGGCACACCGCACCACGTTCTCGACTCCTTCGCCGACCTGCCTGACCTGCTGAAACTCTGAAACGCCCGGCCTGCGCTCACGCCGAACCGCGCCCGCTCCTGTTCCCGCGCCCGCTCCTGTTCTCGTTCCCGCTGCCGTCGGAGACCAGTGCCGCGATCTCCGCGGCCGTCCACTGTCCCTCGGCCCCCGGGCAGCCCGCCAGATACTCGGCAGCCCGCAGCGCACTCCATCCGTGTGCCGCGACGACCCCCGCCACGAGATGCCGCAGATAGGCCGCAGCGGGTGGTTTCACCGCGACGTCTCCGACGCCCCACGGGGCCGTGAACGTCAGCACCGGACAACCGTCCAGCAGACCGGCGCACACCAGCGTCTCGTACCGCCCGGGGCCCGTCTCCGCGCGCCCCCGGCCGAGAACCTCCGTCAGATCGAGGTCCGGTCCCGGCTCCCGGTACATCTCCTGCGCTGCGATGTCGGAGAACTGTGCGGCTGTCAGCAAGTAGGCACGGGCGGGAAGTTCGCCGCCGCCTTCGGGGTCGTAGAACGCTCTGCCGCCGGTCCACACCAGCGACTCGGTGGCGAAGTACAGCAGCCCCGGCAGCATGACCGCCACCGAACGCGCGGGCGGGCGGGAGTCCCGGCAACCGGCGAGGTAGTCGTTCAGCCGGTCAAGATCCATGTTGGAGCCGTATGCCGCGTACCAGACGCGAAGGACGTTCTCGCCGTACCCGTCGAGGGTTTCGGGCCGCCGGGCTCTGATCACGTGCTCACTCCGCAGGGACGTTGTATGCCGTGGTCTTCCACTATCCGCTCGGCCGTCGCCGGGGCGGGCCGCTGCTCGCGTACGACCCTGGTACGGCCGCGTTGGTCGGGCCGCCGCTGTTCGTACGTACGGAACGCGGCCCAGCACACCAGCAGCGCCGCCGCGAACACCGGCAGCCAGGCGATCCTGGCGAGCACCCGGCCGGGGCCGTCGGGCACGGTGTGCAGGCCGGGCAGCGCCGTGCCCGCGAGCAGGCCGGTCGCGGTGACCGCCATCATCGCGGTCTGGTGCCACAGGAAGACCGTCATCGCGGAGAGGTGCCTCATCAAGGAGTTCGCGGCCCTTCCCGTATCCGCCCCGCCACGACGGGAAGTCGACGGCATAACCGCGCGGGAACACGAGGTGCTGACCCTCGTCGGAAGCGGCATGTCCAACGCCGAGATCGCCGACCGGCTCTGCATAAGCATCGCCACTGCCAAGACATATGTGACGCGGCTGCTCTCCAAGCTCGACGCCCGCGACCGGGTCCAGCTCGTGATCATCGCCTACGAGACGGGCCTGGTGGCACCGCCCCGATGAGCGGCCAGGGCCGCCCATGCCCGTTGCCCGGACGTAGCACCGACGTTGCCCGGACGTGCGCGAGCTCTCGCGGCGCCGGTCCGCCGGCGCCGGGCTGTGCGACGAGCCCGGCGCCACCACGTCGGAGGAGGGCGGCGGATGCCGCGCCGCTCCGACCCCTCAGGTGCAGGTGAGCCTGGGTGCCGTCCAGTCGGCGTGGTCGTAGTTGATGCCGTCGCCGCTGTCGGCGACCACCAGCCTGAGTTCCAGGCCGCCGGTGAGAGACGTGGTGAGGTCTCTGGACGCGTCGGCGCCGGTGAGCCTGCCGCTGTCGGCGACCTTTGTGCCGTCCCGGTAGATCTGGAAGACCACCGACCCGTTCGCGCCCCCCGACTCGTCGTCGACGCCGACGCCGGTGGTCAGCGTCGTACAGCTGCCGCCGAGGTAGTACGTGATCGTGGAGCCCGCGTGGGTGCCGAGGCCCTTGGCGTAGGTGGTGCCGTTGACGGTGAGGGTTCTGCCGTCGCCTGCGGCCTGTTCGCCGTTGCTGCGGTCGCGTTCGACCGGGCCCCAGCCGTTGACCGCCGATGTCCACGACAGGTCGCTGAGTGCGTGCGTACCGGCCGCGGGGCCGTTGCCGCAGGTCAGCTTGGCGTCGGCCCAGTCGGCGTGGTCGTAGTTGATGCCGTCGCCGCCGTCGGTGACGACCAGCCTCAGTTGCGTACCGCCTGCGAGGTCGGCACTCAGTCGGCGGGGCGGGTCGGCGGCTGTGCGCGGCCCGCTGTCGGCGATCAGCGCGGTGTCGCGATAGATCCTGAACACCGCCGAACCGCCCGCTGTCGACTCGTCGTCCACGCCGACATCGACGCTCAACGACCGGCAGCTGCCGCCCAGGTGGTACGTGATGTCGCTCGCCGCGTGGGTGCCGAGGCCCTTGGCGTAGGTGGTGCCGTTGACGGTGAGGGTTCTGCCGTCGCCTGCGGCCTGTTCGCCGTTGCTGCGGTCGCGTTCGACCGGGCCCCAGCCGTTGACCGCCGATGTCCACGGCAGGTCGCTGAGCTGGTTGACCCCGGCCGGCGGCGGCACCGGAGCGCCCGGCGTCACGCGGTACATCACCGTGCCGTGGGCGGGCACCGAAGCGCTGATGGTGCCCGTGGTGGTGCTGGTCTGCTGGGACCAGAGATCCTTGAGGGTGTACGAGGACGCGCCGCCGATCCCGATCGCCTCGACGGTCGTCGAGATCGTCCTCGTGGAGGTGGTCTCATTCGTGAGAGTCACCGAACGGCCGCCGTCCGCCAGGGGTTTGGACATCACCACCAGACCGCCGGAGCTTGCCACCACCGTGCCCTGCTTGCCCAGGCTGTCCTGGTCGACCGCGATGACGTCGGTGTTCTTCAGGATCGCGAGGGTCGCGGGGGAGGCGCTGCGCAGATCACTGCCGATCAGCAGCGGGGCGGCCATCTGCGCCCAGAGGCTGAAGTGGGTGCGGTACTCGGTGTCGGTCATCCCGCCGTTGCCGACCTCGAGCATGTCCGGGTCGTTCCAGGCGCCGGGCTTCGCGTACGGCGCCAGCCCCTGGTTCTGGTGCGCGATGCCGATCATGCTGGACCAGGAATCGCTGATGTCCCCGGTGGTGCGCCAGGAGTTGCCGAGGTCCGGCGCCCAGTTCCAGGGCTGGTTCTCGCCCCACTCGCAGATGCTGTAGAGGATCGGCCGGCCGGTCGCCTTCAGTGCGTTGGCCATCGCCGTGTAGCGCTGCTTGGCGTCGGCGCCGGTGTTGTTGCAGTTGTCGTACTTGAGGTAGTCCACGCCCCAGGACGCCCACAGGTTGGCATCCTGCTGCTCGTGGCCGAGACCGCCGGGAAACCCCTGTACGTCACAGGTCTTGGTGCCGGCACTGGAGTAGATCCCGAACTTCAGTCCCTTGGAGTGCACATAGTCGGCGACTGCCTTGATGCCGCCCGGGAAGCGCACCGGGTCGGGGACCAGATTTCCCGCGGTGTCGCGCGAGGGGAGTGCCCAGCAGTCGTCGATATTGACGTAGGTGTACCCGGCATTCTTGAGGCCCTGCGAGACGAAGGTGTCGGCGATGCCTTTGACCATCGCCTCGTTGAACTCGGCCCGGCAGTGGGTGGAGTTCCAGTTGTTGAAGCCCATCTGGGGCGTACGCGCCAGGCCGTTGTCGGCGGCCGGCGCCGTGACAGCCGTGACAGCTCTCGCGTCCGTGGCGGCCGCGGCCGCGGCAGCCGGGACGGCGATGAGCGCCCCGCCGCCGGTGAGCAGCGTGAGCGCGGCGGCTACGACGGCCAGGCGCTCTCTGATGGTGTGTCGTTCGGTGTGCATGTTCGGCTCCGGAGGGGGGTGAATGGCGCACAAACAAACGGGGGCGAACGAAAGCGACCACATCTCAGCGCCGAGTCAGGCACATGTCAATAGAACGGGCGTCAACTGCCCGTCCGGGAACCGAGGGAAGCCGGGGGAGCCGGGGGAGCCGGGGGAAGCCGGGGGAGTCAGAGCCAGCCGTTGCGGCGGAAGCTGCGGTGGACGACGAAGCAGGCGACGGCCATGACGCCGAGGACGAGCGGGTAGCCGTAGGTCCAGCGCAACTCCGGCATGTGGTCGAAGTTCATGCCGTACACCCCGCAGACCATGGTCGGCACCGCGATGATCGCCGCCCATGCGGTGATCTTGCGCATGTCCTCGTTCTGGGCGACGGTCACCTGCGCGAGGTGGGCCTGGAGGATCGAGTCGAGCAGTCCGTCGAACGACGAGATCTGCTCGGTGACGCGCGACAGATGGTCGGCGACATCACGGAAGTACGGCTGGATGTCCGGGCCGACCAGCGGCAGCGGCTGGGTGGCCAGGGCGTGCACCGGCCGGTCCAGCGGCGCCACCGCGCGCTTGAGCTCCAGCAGCTCGCGCTTCAGCTGGTAGATCCGGCCCGCGTCGCCATGGCCTGCCTGCTCGCTGAAGACGGCGGTCTCGACGGCGTCGATGTCGTTCTGCACGGCGTCCGCGACGGCGAGATAGTCGTCGACCACCTGGTCGGCTATGGCGTGCAGTACGGCGGCGGGCCCCTTGGCCAGCTGCTCCGGCGTGGCTTCCAGGGCCTCCCGGAGCGGGCCGAGCGAACCATGCCTGCCGTGCCGGACGGTGATCACGAAGTCGGTACCGGTGAAGATCATGAGCTCCCCGGTGTCCACCACCTCGCTGGTGGCGGTGAGTTCCTCGTGCTCGACGTAGCGGCAGGTCTTGAAGACGGCGAACAGTGACTCCTCGTACCGCTCCACCTTGGGCCGCTGATGCGCGTCCACCGCGTCCTCGACGGCCAGCGGATGCAGTCCGAACAGCTCGGCGACACCGGCGAACTCCGCATCGGAGGGCTCGTGCAGCCCGATCCACACAAAGCCGCGGCCGGTCTTGCGCACCCGCCGTACGGCCTCGTCGACCGGGTAGTTCTCGGGCTGCCGTACGCCGTCCTCGTAGATCACGCAGTTGACGACCGTGCTGCCGAGCGGGGAGCGGGCCGGATGGCTCAGGTCCACGGTCTTGCGGGTGGCGCGGCGCACCGCACGGCGGAGATTGCGGATCATCGGCACGGCGAACTCCTTCGGGCAACAACCGCCAGTGTGCCACCGGCCGCCGCCGGTCCGGCTGCGGCCCTCGCCCAGGCCAGTACCGGTCCTTGCTCAGGCCGGCTGCGGCCCTGCTCAGGCCGGTATCGGCTCCGCTCCGTAGAGGGTCACGTTGACCCTGATCGTCAGCGGGTCGCAGACTGTTCGAACGATGGCAACCGATCAGATCGTGACCCTGCGGGGCGAGCAGGAACTGGTGCGCCGGGCAGGGCACCTGTTCACCGGAGCGCGGCAGGAGTTCCTGTGCGCGGCCGCGGACCTGCTGACCTGGTCGTCCGGAGTGAACGCCGCCTTCGCCGGGGGCAAGCGGCCGCCTCTGACACCGGGCGGTCTGTCGATGCGCAAGCTGTACACCACGCAGGCGCTGGCTGATGCCGAATCCGAGCGTCGTCTGGTGAGGATCGCCGAGTCGGGCGCTCAGATACGGATCTGCGCGGGGCCGCTCGCCCGCGAGGCGATTGTCATCGACCGGCAGGTCGCGATCCTCGCCGGAACACCGGTCCGCGGGGTACGGACCTACACGGTGGTCCGGTCACCGGACGTCGTCGACGGTGTCAGATCGCTGATCCACGCGAACTGGGAGACCGCCGCCGACCTGGCCGACGTCCGGCGCACTCGACCTCCCGTACTCAACGATCAGGCTCGCGAGATCCTGCGGATGCTCAGCGCCGGACACACCGACGAGACGGCATCACGCCACCTCGGCATGTCGCTGCGCACCTACCGCAGACGCGTCGCCGAGCTCATGACGACGCTGGGCGCCACGTCGCGTTTCCAAGCCGGCATCCGCGCCAGGGAATTCGGCGTCGGGGTCTGACTCCGCGGGCCGGCCGATCCGCAGGCCGGCTTCGGGCGAGACGGTGTCAGCCGTCGGGCCCTGCGGGGCGGAGCGCTGTCAGTGGGTGGTGGTATCCATGGGCCGCATGGACATCGATCACTCCCGCGCGGAAGACCTTGAGGTACTGCGCGCAGCATTCGATCCGGAGCTGTGTGAGCCGCCGTTGGGCTGGGACGCGCTCCGTGCCTTCGAGGCGGAACACGGAATCGTCCTGCCGGAGCCGTACCGGACGTTCGTGGCCGAGATCGGCGACGGATGCACCGACGCGCCGACGGAGTACGGGCTGATACCCCTGGCCGACATGCCTTCGGACTGGGGAGACGACCGCCCGCGGCGCGACCTCGCGAAGCCGTTTCCGCTGACAGAACAGTGGCTGTGGGAGGAGGACCCGCGGCCGGAGGAGGAGATCGACGCACTCCTCGACCCGGTCTTCGACCACGGCTCGATCGTGCTCGGCACCGACGGCTGCGGCATGTACTGGCACCTGATCGTCACCGGAGAACACCGTGGACACATCTACCTGATCACCGGCGAGGGCGCCGGCCCATTCGGGGCACCGTTCGGGTTCACCACGGCCGAACCCGGGTTCGCCGGATGGGTCAAGCACTGGGCTTCCGGCAAGTCCTGGTTCGACGCCGATTGAGCGCACGTCGAACGCGCCGCGGCGCACGTTCTGGCTGCGGGCATCCGACCGGCACCGACCGGCACCGACCGGCACCGACCGGTACCGACAGGTACCGGTCAGCGGCTTGTCGCGGCTTTTCGATCAGCCGTAGCCGGATTCCTGTCACATCTGCTCGGGTTTCGTGGGTCACTCATACGACACGTGGCGACGAAGGAATGTGACCGATGGACGAGAACGAGGTTCTGGCGGAGCGCTTCGAGGAGCACCGGGCCCACCTGCGGGCGGTGGCCTACCGGATGCTCGGCTCGTCGGCCGAGGCGGACGATGCCGTCCAGGAAGCCTGGCTACGGCTCAGCCGTTCCGACACCGGCGACGTCGAGAACCTGGGCGGATGGCTGACGACGGTCGTCGCGCGGGTCTCGCTCAACATGCTGCGCTCACGCAAGACCCGGCGCGAGGACCCCTGGGACGCACACCTGCCCGAACCCGCCGTGGGCCACGAGGACACCGCCGACCCCGAGCACCAGGCGCTGCTCGCCGACTCGGTCGGCCTGGCGCTGCTCGTCGTACTCGACACGCTGGCGCCCGCCGAGCGGCTCGCATTCGTCCTGCACGACATGTTCGCGGTGCCCTTCGACGAGATCGCCCCGATCGTGGAGCGCACTCCGGCCGCGACCCGGCAGCTCGCCAGCCGCGCCCGCCGACGGGTGCAAGGAACGCCCGGGGTTCCCGAAACCGATGTCACCCGCCAGCGAGAAGTCGTCGACGCCTTCCTCGCCGCCTCACGCGGCGGCGACTTCGACGCGCTGCTCGCACTGCTCGACCCGGACGTCGTACTCCGTACGGACACCGCGGCCGCACTGTCGGGTGCGGGCGCGGCGCGCGGTGCGGCTGCCGTGGCCGACACCTTCGCGGGCCGCGCCAAGGCCGCACAGCCGGCGCTCATCAACGGCTCCGCAGGACTCGTCTGGGCCCCGGGCGGACGGCCGCGCGTCGTCTTCGGCTTCACGATCACGCACGGAAGGATCACCGCGATCGACATCCTCGCCGACGCCGAACGGCTCAGCGGGCTCGACCTGGAGGTCCTGGGCGACTGAGAAGCCGGCGCCTGCGGCTCCCCGGCCCGCCGCCCCCGTGGCCGACCGGTCAAGGCAGGTCAGGCCGCCTGGATGAGTCCGATGGCGTTGCCGTCGGAGTCCTTCACGATGGCGGTCAGCTTGCCGCCACCGACATCCTGAATGTCCTGCACCGCTTCCGCACCCGCACCGAGGAGGGCGCTGACAGCACTCCGGATGTCGTCGACGTGCCAGAAGCCGACCGGGCCGGTCATTCCCTTGCCGTGGCCATGGGGGTCCAGACCGATGTCCTGGCCGCCGGCCCTGAAGCCGACGTAGTAGGCCTCGTCCATGACGGGCTCCACACCCAGCAGCTCGCTGTACAGGGTCTTGGCCCGGGCGAGGTCCTTGACGGGGTAGATGATCGTCTTCATGCCTTCAGTCATGGCGTACTCCTCATGTCGCGGGTCTCATCAGCTTTGACGGAGTCCGGTCCGTCACTGGGCTGACCCGCCGCGCCGGAGGAATGTGACCGCTGGGAGGCACAAGAATTTCCGTCCGCCCGGCGCAGCGCGACCGGGACCCGCGACACGGCTCAGCGGCGATGCTTTTCTAGTCTTCCCGGTGAAACATGCGGGCGACATGCCCGCGATACGCGACCGAACGAGCCTCAGCGGAACGGCCCTTGCCCAGCTCAACAAGGGAGAGCGCCCCCTCGCCGTGTCAGGCCTACTGCGGCGGGTCGTACACGAAGTGCGGGATCACCAGTACGCGCTGGGTCAAAGTCACCCGGCCCTATTCGCCGATACGCACCACCGCGAACGTGATGTTGTCAGGCCCGCCCGCCTCGATGGCGGCCTTCCACAACTCGTAGGCGGCCCTGCCGTCGTCGTGCACCCGCAGCAGGCTCTCGATCGCATCGTCCGGCACCGGGTCGGTCAGCCCGTCGGTGCAGATCAAGTAGCGATCGCCCGTGGACACCGGGGCGGCAGTTATGTGCGCCGTGATGGCGCTGAACGCGGGGCTGCCACCGAGCGTCTGTGTGACGGCTGACGTGGTGCGCCGCCCAGGTGCCGGCGGCGGGCTGTCGTCCACGCTCACCTGGCGAAGTCCGTCCTCAGTAGTCACGTGGAACACTTTGCTGTCGCCGACATTGAACGTCAGCAGCGAATCCGCCAGCACGACGACGCCCGCGACCGTGGTTCCCATGGTGACCCGCTCAGGAACCCCGTCGGCCGCCGCATACACCGAGCGATTGCAGAGGTCCAGAACGTCACGGACTGCTTGCTCGCCGTCCAAGGTAGGACCGAGCGAGGCGAGTTGGCGGACGACCAGTGAACTCGCCACTTCGCCGGCCGGCTGCCCGCCGAGCCCGTCGGCGACCGCGACGACGAGCGGTGTGCCTGCGGGGAACAGCAGCGTCTGGGGACTCTCGGTCACGGTGCCGCACAGCGTCCACGGTCCGACGACGAGGCTGTCCTCGTTGTGATCCCGGATCAGCCCGTCATGGCTCAAAGCGGTCACAGCTATGTACGGCACCGGCATTTCCCGCCCTTCCGCAACGGCAGGTGTGTCCCTCACCACCATTGTGACGCCGCGAGAGTGCCGTCCGCAGTGCCCGGGCCCCGCGGAAGCGGTTCAGGGCGCCGTGAAGAGTGTCGGGAAGCGGGGAGCGAGCCAGGGCTTGCGGCCCCAGGTGAGGACGCGGCCCCGGGCGATTGCGCCCCACGGCCCGCAGCGGCCGAGCGCCATGAGCAGGAAGGTGACCGGCTCGGTGAGGATGGTGCAGTCCGGCCGGCTCGGCGGCTGCGCGCTCACGGCCACGGCGCCGTTGGTGATGGTGACGCCGAAGCGGGCGCCGCCCCAGAGGCGGATCGTGTAGCGGGCGGTCAGCCCGGCGGTGGTGGCGGTGTCGACCACTCGTGGCATGGCCGTGATCAGGAAGGGCAGGGTCAGCTCGACCCGGGCGCGGTCGATCATGTGCGGGCGGCCCAGCGCGCGGGCGAGGTCGTAGCCGTGCCCGAGCATGTGCGCCAGCAGGTACGAGCCCAGTTCGGCATGGCTCATCGGGCCCAGCGGGGTGAACACAGTCCCCTCCACCGTGCGCCGGTCCACCGCCTCGATGAACGCGGCAGCATGCTCCACGATCATCCCGGCCAGCGGATCGGCCGCGCGCTCGTCGAACTCGGCGAGCGCGCGCTCGTTGGCCTCGGCCAGGCTCTGCGCGGTGCCGTCCCCGTAGCTGCGCTCGTGCCCTGCCGCGATATCGGCCATCAGCTCATTGGCCTGGGCCAGATGCGCTGCGGCCGCCCCGACGCTCCACTCCGACCCGGGCACCGGAACACCTGTGTCGGCAACCCCGCGCAGCAGCGCGGCGATCTCCTCGGCGGTGTCGCGTATCGCGTCACCGAGTCCCTCAGGCAGAGTGCCCCGTACTTCCTGCCCAGCCACTGGCGCCACGACTCTCCCATCGTCACCCTCGTACCCACAGCGGATACGCAGCCCGTCGGCGAACTGTTCGAGATCGCCCGCGGTAGACAACCAGGCAAAGAGAGCTGCGACAAGAGCTTGGGCACCAGACCGGACGGATCCGGTCCGGGGCCATGCCGGCGGCCCCGGCCGAGGCGCCTTGCTAACGCGAAGCGCCGGGCGCAATCTGGGGGTATGGGTGCTCAAGAGGGCCCAACGCTCATCACTTCCGTGCAGCGAGCCTTCCGCTTGATGGAAGCCGTGGGGGAACACGAGGGCGGCGTACCGGCGAAACAGCTGGCGCGTGAGGTAGGGCTGCCCCTGGCCACCACGTACCACCTGCTCCGGACGATGGTCAACGACGGGTATCTACGGAAGCTGGACGACGGCGGGTTCGTCATCGGGGACAAGCTGCACATGCTGCATTCCGGAAGCCGTGGGCAGTCGCTGCTCACGCGCATCCGTCCCACGCTCGCCGCTCTGCGGGACGAGATTTCGGCAGCCGCCTATCTGACCTTCTACGAGGACGGCGAGATCCGGGTCGCCGAGATCGTCGACAGCCCCCGGGCACCACGGGCCGACCTCTGGGTGGGATTCGAGGACGCCGGGCACGCCACGGCGCTGGGCAAGTGCGTTCTGCGTGAGCTGGACGACGACTCCCGCGGCGACTACCTCTCCCGGCACCCTCTCGCCGATCTCACGCCACGGACGATCACCCACCGTTCCGAACTGCTCCGACGACTCGATTCTTCACCCGCCACCCCGGCCGTCCTGGACCTTGAGGAGTACTCCCTCGGTACGGTCTGCGTCGCCGTGCCCGTATACAGCGGGCAGACACTCGGCTCGCTCGGTGTCTCCGTCCGGGCGGACCGGCTCTCCCGAATCGATCAAGTCCTCGCGCAGCTGATCCCGGCAGCGAATCGCGTGACCAGGGGCCTTTCGCTCACTATCTGAAATCCTGCCCTTGTGACTCACCCGCTCATACCTGTTTCCTGGACAAACCGGGCGATTCAGGCCTTACCAACGAATCAGGGAGTTGCGGACGCGAACATGAGTCAGACCCGAGACGATCAGCGCGACCGCCCACGGATCTGGAAGCTCACAAAGCGGACGGCCGGCACCGTTGCGCCGGCCAAGCCGGACGACAGCCCGGGGGAAATCCTGGCCTCGGGGGCAACGAAGCTGGACCAGCCGCGCACCGCCGCCCTCCTCGCCGGCGCGCCCGCGCTGATCGTCTTTGCGGTTGCGCTCCTCGCCCTCATCAGCGGAGCCGGGGCGACCTGGTTGCCGCTGCTCGCCGTCGGACCCACGCTGGCCGCCGCCACCAGCAGGCCGTCGGGAGTCCTCCGTATCGGCTTCATCGCCGTGGCACTGGGCGCGGTGTTCGGCGTACGCGGCGGTGCGCCGGGCCGTGAGCAGGCAATCGTCCTGTCCGCACTGGTCGCCGTAACCCTCGCGGGCAGCCTGGCCAGCGCGCTGCGCGGGCGTCGCGAACGGGTGCTGGAAGCCGTCCGCTCAGTCGCCGAGGCTGCCCAGCACGCCCTCCTCAAGCCCGTGCCTGCCACGGTCGGGCAGTTCCAGGTGGCTGTCCGCTACAGCGCCGCCGCGGCGGAGGCCAGAATCGGTGGGGACCTCTACGCGCTCGTGCCCACCCCTCACGGGATCAGGCTGATCGTCGGTGATGTGCGCGGCAAAGGGCTGCCCGCGGTGAGCACCGCTGCGCTGGTGCTCGGTGTCTTCCGCGAGGCCGCCTATGACGAGCCGGATCTCCTGGATGTCGTCGGCAGGATCGAGCGGAGCCTGGCGCGCAACCTTGGTCCCGACGACTTCGTCACCGCCGTTGTCGCCGGGTACGCCGGGGCCGGGCGCATGGAGATAGTCAACTGCGGACACGCCCCTCCGCTGCTGGTTCGCGGATCCGACGTCAGGGCTGTCGAACCGACCCATCCGGCTCCGCCTCTCGGGCTGAACGCCCTCACCGGTGAGACCCCCAGCCTTCAGGTGCTGACTTTCACCGACGGAGACCAGTTGCTTCTCTACACCGATGGGGTGACCGAGGCCCGCAACCACAGTCGTGAGTTCTACCCGCTCATCGACCGGGTGGCACGGCATGTGTCGGACGAGCCGTCCCGTACCGTCGCCGCGCTGCACAACGAGCTGCTGGCGCACGTGGGCGGCCGCCTCCACGACGACGCGGCACTGCTTCTGCTCCGTAAACCGGCTGTTGACCGAATTCCGGTCGGCTCGTGTGCGGCGGTTCAGGGCGCGTCCACAGAAGCGATGACGCGTCAGGCGCCGGGTGCGCGGTAGTCCACCTTCTGGCGGACCGCCTCGTCGATCTCCTCGGGCGTCAGCAGCACGACCATGCTGGTGCGCACGCCGCCGGCCGCCGACACAACGAGACCCAAGGCCGCGGCGGAGGCGTTGTTCGGCAGGTCCACCGTGACATAGATGTCCTCCTCGCCGAATGCCCAGTACATCGATTCGAGCTGACCCCCCAGGCTCTGGACCATGCGTTCGACGACCTCACGGCGCGCCGTACCGCCTTCCTTGAGCAGGCCCTTCAGCCCATCCACGGTCAACCTGGCTCTGACAAGGTATTTCGACATCGGCCTCCGCCTTTCACAGGGTGCGTCCATCGTCGCCCTGCCTCAGCGCGGCTGCATCCCGACAGGCCGCCGGGGTGGCCGTCCCCGCGCGTCCTCCGCCCGATCAGCCCCGCCCGTCCTCCGCCGCCGCGGATTCCGCTGCGGCAGCGGCCGACTCGGCGGCATCCACGAGTGCCTTCATGTCGGTGACCTCTGCGGGGCTTGTGGTCACGGGGCCGTCGGGCGTTCCGCCGACTTTGTCGTCGCTGTTCTGCCCGCAGCCGGTGAGGGCCGTGAGGAACAGGAGGGTGGCCGCGACGGCGGTGGCGGTGCGTCGGCGGGACATCACTTCTCGCTCCCGTTGTTGTTCGCCTCGCACCAGGTCTTGACGGCGGTCAGGTCCTTCCTGCGCTTCTCGAGGGTGGGAACGAGGGAGCGGCGGAAGGTGAGCTTGTCGTTGAGGTAGGTCTCGATCTCGGTGTGACCGGCTGCCTTGGCGTTCTCGACCCGCTTCGCCAGCCGCGCGATGGAGCCGCGCTGCGTCGCGTTCCCGTCGAGGCGGGCCAGGGCTCGATCGAGACGCTTCTCGATCTTCGGGACCCGCTTGCAGAGAGCCTGGGCGCCGTCGCCGGTGGGTGCGGCGTCCGGCGACGGTGTCCCTCCGCCGGCGGAGGCCGTGCCTGCCGCGGCGAGCAGCGCGGCGACGGTGGTGAGAGCCAGGGCAGCGGTCTTGACGGTCCTCATGGCGGTTACTCCTCCGGAACAGGGCGAGGCCCATCTGCCTGCGCCTGCCGAGAAGTTAGGAGCCGTCCTTGTGGAAACCCTGTGGGTGCTCGGCAGTTCCGGTCAGCCAGTCCCGCTCGGCCGGCAGGAGGATCTCGGTCTGCCTGCTCTCCCGCACCGGGAGCCGCACCTCGATCCGCGTGCCACCGACGCCAGGGCGGTCCTGGACCTGGACGCGGCCGCCGTGCAGGGCGGTCTGCTGCGCGACCAGGGTCAGGCCGAGCCCGGAGCCGGGGCTGTCCGGTCTGCGCTCGAAGCGATGGAACACCGCATCGCGGCGTGGCGGTGGGATGCCGGGCCCGTGGTCGTCCACCGTCAGTACGGCGACCGAGCCCGTGGGGTGTCCGCCCGCTCGAAGGCCCAGCTCGATCCGGGCCCGTCCGTCGCTGCCCCGACCGTGAGTCAGGGCGTTGGCCAGGAGGTTGTCGACGATTGTCCGTACTCCGGGTTCCCATGCGTGCACGCTGAGGCGCGGCATCACCGGCACGGTGATCTCCGCTGTGGGATGCCTGCGCCTGGCGTCGGCGACGGAGGCGTCGATCACTTCGGTGAGGTCCACCGGACCGAAGGCATCGGCCTCGACCAGGTCGCCCCGTCCGAGTTCCCTGAGCATCACCAGCAGGCTCAGCAGCCGGGCGTGCTCGGCCCGGAGATCCCTCAGGACCTCGTCCCGGTCAGCCGATGCGAGGTCGGGATGCTCGGCGAGGATCTCCAGGTTCGTCTGCATGCTCATCAGCGGGGTGCGCAGTTCATGCGCCGCGGCGGAAGCGAACGACCGGGCTGTGGTCAGGGCACCCGTGGTCCGCGCGGCCTGTTCGTCATAGCGGGCCAGTACGGTCTGCAGCGTACGGGCGAGGTCGTCGACCTCGGTGACCCCGGTCCGCCTGTGGTCGAGCCTTGCCGCATCCACCCTCGGGTCGAGGCCGCTGGTGCGCTGTTGCAGCCGTCGCAGCGGGCGGCCGGCCCGCGAGGCGACAGCCAGAGCCAGCAGCCCGGACAACGGCGCGGCCAGCAGCGCCACGGTCACCACGCGTCGACGTACGAGAGCCAGTTGGTCCTCGCTCGCGGTATCGGGGGAGAACAGCCACAGCGTGCCGTCGACACCGGGGCGCGAGCCCTGCACACGCACTGACAGCACCCGCCAGCTCCTGGACCCTTCCTCGATGGTGACCGGCGTCCGAGCGCTCTGCGGAAGTGGTACGGAAGCATCGGGCTGCGGGCCGCCCGAGACGGTGCCCCGCGGCCCGGTCAGCCGGATACCGACATCCAGGCCGGAGGCGTACAACTGCCGCTCACGGGCCTGCTCGACCGCCGCGGGACGGTCGGCGGCGGTGGCCCGCAACAATCGGCGGGCGTCCCCCGCGGCCACTGCCGCACGCTCCCGCAGATGCGCGTCCTGCTCCGCATGCAGATCACGGGCGACCAGCCGGAGCAGCAACCATCCCGCCGCCAGCACCAGAACCGGCACGGTGACGCCGATGGCGAGTGCGATACGCGTCGACAGCTTCACGCGCTCCGGCCCCCGTCGTCCGGGCGCAGGACGAAACCGACGCCCCGTACGGTATGGATGATCCGTGCCCGGCCGCCGCTCTCCAGCTTGCGCCGCAGATAGCTGACGAAGGTGTCGACGGCATCCGTGCGCACCTCGAAGTCGTACCCCCAGACCCGCTCCAGCAACTGGTCCCTGGTGAGCACGATCCCCGCGTTGCGCGCCAGGACCTCCAACAGCTCGAACTCCCGCCGGGTCAGCACCAGCAACTCGCCGTCCAGCCTCGCCTCGCGGGCCGCCGGATCCAGCACCAGAAGGCCGATGCGGACCATGTCCGTGTCCCTCGGCGGCCGTCGGCGCAGCAGCGCCTCCAGCCGCAGCACCAGCTCCTGCAACGCGAACGGCTTGACCAGGTAGTCGTCGCCACCCGCCTGCAGCCCCGCGATGCGGTCCGCCGTCTCGTCCAGCGCGGACAGCATCAGTACGGGCAGGTCGTTGCCGTCGTCGCGCAGCGCCCGGCACACCTGGATTCCGTCGAGATCAGGCATCGAAATATCGAGCACGACCACATCGGTCGGCTCCCGGCGCACATGGACCAGGGCGGGCCGCCCTCCCTCGGCCAGCGACACCGCGA
This sequence comes from Streptomyces sp. NPDC002730, assembly GCF_042888805.1. Taxonomy (NCBI): domain Bacteria; kingdom Bacillati; phylum Actinomycetota; class Actinomycetes; order Kitasatosporales; family Streptomycetaceae; genus Streptomyces; species Streptomyces sp. NPDC002730. Next base: position 74,013 of record NZ_JBIAQG010000005.1, on the reverse strand, counting down.
AACCGGCCAACCGCAGTCCCCGCTCCAGCGAACGCCGGATCGCCGGATCGTCGTCCACCACCAGCACCCGTCCCCGACCGACGTCACCACCCATCCGCGCCTCCCGCCCTCTCAGCTCCCTGTGCACCAGCCGGCGCCCACCCCATCGTGTACCAGCAAACAGCCGGATCTGCGCCCGCCAGGAACCGGTCGGCTGCGGATGTGGGAGGCCAAAGGCCGTGGGGTCGGCCGCTGCGTTACGAAATGGTGGCGTACGGTGCCCGCCGCGGCCCGGGCTCCTGTGAACCGGTAGCAACCAGACCCTTACTCCCGGGAAACCACGCCGGGCACCCCGGTTCGTAACGTCGTCGGATGTGATGCGCATCCAACGACGCCTGTTACAGCAACCGCCCACTCTGCCCGGCTGGGGCACGATCCGCGGCCGTGTGGCCATCGTGCTCGCCGTCCCCACCTGTCTGCTGCTGGTCGTGACCGGCCTCGGCGTCGCCGACCGGGCTGCCGACTTCTCCGCGGCGCGCGAGACCTCCGGCCGAGTCGAGCTCCTCCTCAAGGCCCAGGACCTCGTGCGTGAGCTGCAGCGCGAACGTGGCCTCACCAATGGCCTGCTGGGCGGCGCCGCGAAGTACCGCGACGACGTCGATGTCCAGCGCGCACGCACCGAAACCGCCCGTGCCGGATTCGACGCCCTGCTCGGGGCGGGGGCCGCGGGAGCGGACACCGCCGACGCCCTACGGGAGGCGCTCACCCCGGTCGCGGCACTGGCCACCGTACGCCGCCAGGTTGACGGCGGCACTGGTCAGCGCGCCCCAACCCTGGCCGCGTACACCAAGGCGATCGATGGACTGATCGGCGCCGCAGCCGCGGAACCGGCTCGCGGTGACCGCGGCCTCGCCGAGGCGATGGGCGCCTGGCAGGCTCTCGTCCGAGCCACCGAGGCCGTCGCTCTTGAGCGCGGTTCCCTCAACGGGGTCTTCGCGGCAGGGCGTTTCAAGCGGAGCGAGTTCCTCGACTTCACCGAGGTGCGGGCGGCCCGGCTGGCCTTCCTGGCCCAGTACGCCGAACTCGCCACCCCCGCCCAGCAGTCCGCGCTCGACGCCGCTTTCGCCACCGGGGGCGCCCGGCGGGCCATCGGCTACGAGAAGCGGGCCGAGGGCGGAGCCGATGGCAGCCGGCTCGCCGTGGACCCCGGCACATGGTGGTCGTCGATGACCGCACTCGTCGACCAACTCCATGGCGTTCAGCGGCAGATCGGCGCCGAGGTCCGGGTTCGCGCGGACCGGATCGGGGACGACGCCACCGGCCAGCTGGGCGGCTTCATCGGCCTCGGTGTGCTGATCCTCGCGGTCGCGGCCGCACTCGCCGTGCTCTCCGCCCGCTCGATCACCCGGCCGCTCGTCGCACTCGCCGATGAGGCCGACTCGGTCGCCCGTACCGGGCTGCCCGCCGCCGTTGCCCGGATCCAGGAGGCCGAGGCGGACGACGAACTCGTCTCCGGACCGTCCCGCAGGGTGCCTGACAGCGCCCGCGAGATCACCCGGCTCGCCACCGCCCTGCACAATGTCGAGCACACTGCGATAGGTCTTGCGACCGAGCAGGCCGTGCTGCGCCGCAACAGCTCCGAGTCGCTCGCCTCCCTCGGCCGCCGCAATCAGGCACTGCTCTCCCGCCAGCTCGGCCTGATCACCGCGCTGGAGAGTCAGGAGATCGACCCGGACGCACTCGGCGAGCTCTTCGAACTCGACCACCTGGCCACTCGCATGCGCCGCAATGCCGAGTCGCTGCTCGTGCTCGCGGGGGAGGAGCTGCCGCCGCGCACCTGGTCGGGACTGGTGTCGGCGGCCGAGGTGGTGCAGTCGGCGATCGCCGAGGTGGAGCAGTACCAGCGCGTCGCCGTGGTCGACGTACAGGAGGGCCGGATCCGCGGCCGGGCCGTCGCCGAGCTCTCCCATCTGCTCGCCGAACTCATCGAGAACGCCCTGCTCTTCTCACCGCCTACGCGTCCGGTCGAGATCTACGGCTGGCGCGACGGCGGCGAGTACTGCCTCGCGGTCGTCGACCGCGGCTCCGGGATGACCGCCGAGGAACTGACCCGCTCCAACGCCCGGCTCGCGGGCCGGGAGTCCTTCCTGGTCGCCCCCACCCGCTACCTCGGCCACTTCGTCGTCGGGACCCTCGCAGCCCGGCTCGGCGCCCAGGTCGAACTGCGCCCCACCCAGGGGCAGGAGGGAGTCTGCGGAGTCACGGCGTACCTTGCCCTGCCGACCGCTCTCGTCGATGTGCCGCAGACGCAGCCGGCGACGGCCGGCTGATCGTGTCTGCCTTGCCACGGTCGGTCCGGGGCCATGTCTTCAGTGGCCCCGGAGGCAGGGGGGAGTGCGGCGGCGGTGGGCGCCGCGGCGGTCTCAGGCGGAACCGACGCCGAGCTCGCGGCCGCGGTAGAAGCCTTCGCGCTCCTCTACGACGTACGGGGCCATGGCCGCACGCCGCTGTGTCTCCGCCTCGGAGGCCCGCCAGGAGTCGCACGCCTCTCTGGTGTCCCAGAACGACACCCCGGTGATCTCCTGTCCGTCCTCGGACCAGTACGCATAGGCGCGGCGCAGGCCTTGCGGGTGCGGAGCAGGGCGCCAGACCCTCTCGAACTCCTCCAACGCGCCCGGCTTGATGCGGCGCGTCGTCACCCAGACGAAATGCTCCTCCATCGCAGCCTCCTCTGGAACGCCGGTTCGACTCGACGGTCATCTCATCGTAGGTCCGTGGCGCCGCTTCCGCCCGCCGCCAGGGCCGACGGCGTACGGCTCACTGTCCGGCCCAACGCGGCCGCTGCCCGGCCGAATTTCGCGGCGTCCACGACCGCCGCACCGCCCAGGTCGTTGTTGAAGTACACATACACATCGTCCTCGTCCGGCCAGGCGTCGGAGAGGCGTCGGGCCCAGGACTTCAGCGCTTGGCGGCCGTAGCGCGGCGGGGGCTCGGCGATGCCGCCGTGCAACCGCACGTACCCCCACGAGGCTGTACGCCACAGCGGTGTCACCGGGCGGGACCCCCGATCCGCCCAGCACAGCGCGCTGCTGTGCCGTTCCAGCACCGGCCGAAGCTCCCGCTCGGCCTCCCACCAGGAGGTGTGGCGGAATTCGACGGCCACCCGGACCGTGCCGGGAAAGCAGCTCAGACAGGCGTCCAGAGCCCCGACGTCCTCCCGGAAGTTGGGCGGCAGTTGCAGCAGTACGGGCCCCAGCCGGTCGCCCAGGCCCTCGGTCCGGTCCATCAGCCGGTGCACCGGCTCCTCCGGGTCGTGCAGCCGTTTCACATGGGTCAGATAGCGACTGGCCTTGACCGCCATGACGAAGCCCTCCGGCGTCCGCTCCCGCCAGGAGGCGAAGATCTCCGTGGTGGGAAGCCGGTAGAAGGCGTTGTTGTTCTCCACAGTGGCGAAATGCCGGGCGTACTCCTCCAGCCACAGCCGCTGCGGTTGCTCGGGCGGATAGAGAACGCCGCGCCAGTCCTTGTACTGCCACCCTGAGGTTCCGACGAGCATGGGCATGGTCAGATCCCTGCCCATGAGGCAGCGGAATGTCGCCGATCAGCACTGCAACGGCCCTGCATGGTGAGTCACCTGGGAACGAAGGCGACCCGGAACATCTTGGGCCACCATTTGCCGGTGAGCAGGAACTGATGGGTCCCGGGAATGGCCGCGATACCGTTCAGGACGTTCGCGTGCCGCCTCTCGGCTGCGCCGAGCAGTGCCGGAACATCAATGTCGCCGGTCACCGTGCCGGTGTTGGCGTCGATACGCACAATCCGATCGGCCGACCAGACGTTTGCGTACACGATGTCACCGACGCATTCCAGCTCATTCAGCAGGCTCACGGGCCGCCCATGAGCGGTGACGGCAACCTCCCCTGTCTTCACGAGTGTTCCGGGGTCCCGGAAAGTGAGCCGGGAGGAGCCGTTGCTCGTCACCAGCCGGTCGCGGTGCCGCTGGTGACACACTCCCCAGCCTTCGTCCCGGTAGGGGACCCGGCGCAACTCGGCCAGCGTCCTCGCGTCCCGTTCGACCGCGACACCGTCCTGCCAGGTGAGCTGCCACAGAGTCGGCCCCACAACGGTGATTCCCTCGCCGAACAGCGGCAGGGGCAAATCGGCGCGGACCGCGGGAGGCTTGCCGAGCGGCCCCGCCCGAACCGACGACTGTCCGGCCACGCCTGTGCTCTCGTACAGCATGCCGCCGGTCATCTCCAGCCCCTGGGTGAAGGCCTTCGGGTCATGGGGCAGGACCTCGACGACCTCGACCTTCAACCGCTCGACCCCTGCCGCGGCCCGCCCGTGCATGCCCGGGCCGCGGCCCTCGGCTCCGCCACCCGTCCCGCACGACGGGACGAGCATCCCACTGACCAGGGCCACGACCACGACAGGGACCGCCGGCGCAAGACGCATGACGCCTCACACCGGCACGGTGGCCGACAGGAGCAACCGTGCCCCGTCCGACCGGCTCACGGACGCTCGCTCCCGAGGCGTAGTTGTCCCGGCGTCGGCTCGCCGCCGGTGGGGGGCGAGGGGACGACCGAAGGGGACAGGCCGTCCACGAACACCGGCCGGGTCACCTGGTTCTGCGGTCGTGTCTTGGCCGAAGCCGGCGCCCCGTGCCCCTTGGCAGCGGGTCCTCGGCCGGGGACCACTGCCGCGAAGCGCGACGACACGAGCGCGGTAAGCCGGTCTGTCGCGTTCTGCTTCGGCCGGTACTTGTACGCATAGCCGTATGCCTCGCCCTCCCCGCGTGCCGGAGCGCCATTCATGACGGCCCCCAGCACAGGGACGTTGACGCGTTCGAGGATGCGCAAGGCGTCGACGACCTGGCTCCTGCTTGTCCGCCCGGCGCGCGCCACGAGCAGGTAGCCGTCGATGGAGGGTGCCATCGCTGCCGTGTCGGCGAAGGGGAGCACCGGAGGGGTGTCCACCACGACATGGTCGAATTGCTCGGCAAGAGAGTGCAGCAATGAGGCGAACTGGGTGCTTCCGAGGAGCTGGGTCGGGTTGGGCGGAATCACCCCACTGGTGAGCACGGAGAAGAACCCGGCCGACTGCAGTACCTGATGCAGCTCGGCCTGGCCCACCAGAGCTGTGGTGAGCCCGGCGTCCCTGACCAGGCCAAGGGCTGGAGCAATCGATGGGCGGCGCAGGTCGCAGTCGATCAGGCACACCCTCGCGCCCTCTTCGGCCAGTGTGGCGGCCAGGTTGACCGACACGCTGCTCTTGCCCTCACGGGGCAGCGGGCTGGTGACGGCGATCACCTTCGGCCGCTGGTCCACTTCCGCGAACTGCAGGTTGACCCGAAGCTTCCGGAAGCCCTCCGCACGAGGACCGTGCCTGTCGTCGCGCAAGGAGATCGGCTGCCGTACGGCTCGCGGGTCCTGCACGATGCTGGACAGCACGGGAGGCCCACCGGCCCCTGCCAGGCACTCGGCGAGGGCTTTGGAATCACGCATCGACGTGTCCACTGTCTCCAGTGCGACACCCAGACCCAGCCCGAGAACCAGGCCCACCGCCAGACCGAGCGCGACATTGAGAGTGGTGTTCGGCGACGAAGGCGCGGACGGCACGGTGGCAGGCTGGGTGACGGTGAGTCGCACCGGGGAAGTGGACTTGCTCTTCTCCGGACGTTCCAGCTCTCTGATCACCTGTGCGAAGCGAGCAGCGACCGCGTTGCTCATCCGGGCAGCTCGCGCCGCCTGGGTGTCGGTGACGGTCAGACGGACCAGCACCGTGTTGAGCGGCGCCTCGGCCGAGATCCGCTCAGCCAGCTGAGACGGCGTCAGATCGAGCTGGAGGGATTTCACGACCGGCTTGGTCACCTCCGGGCTGGCCGCCACATCGGCGTAGGACTGGACTCTCGCCTGGGTGAACGAGTTCCCCTGATTCAGCTGGGACGTGTCGGCAGCACCACCCTGGAGGGAAGCGAACAGCGTGGTCGTTGCCCGGTACTCGGGAGTGGCCAAGGCACTTGTCAGGATGCCCGCCCCCGTCCCCAGCAAAGCCACAAGGGTGATGACGTGCCATCGGCGGGAAAGGACTCGTAGGTATTCGCGCAAATCCAAGGCCATCCCCGATCGGAGTGAGTGAGTGGACAGTCACGCTAGGACCACGCTGAGGGATTTGGGGCACATGGCATGCACGCTCGCGCTTTAGTACCCCAACGGAGTGCATGGGCGTCCCCTCGGCGGCGCCCCCATGTCATTCAGCGTGGTCTCCACGAAACTCGGGTCGGGGACGCCGTCCTTCAGGGAGCGGGCACCGTGATGACGCAGACATTGATGCCGCCGACACGGTGAGACTCCTATCTCCTTGCCAATCAGAATGTTTCGGAGGAATATGCCTGCCACTCGCTCGACGCGGTTCCCGTCCATCTCTTGAGTGACACTCGTCAGGCGAATGGAGCCATGCCGGCCGTCAAGGGGGGCACGAACGGGCTAATTGCGGGTTCTATTCATTCTATTTGCGTTATCCCCGGTTATCGTTGCCATGCGTCGCCGGTGCACATGCCCCCGGCAACGCCCCACCCGCAAACCTGGAGTGACGGCGTGATGGATCGTCCGAAGTACCTGGTCACCGGAGGAGCCGGCTTCATCGGTTCCCATCTCGTCGATGCACTGCTGGCACGTGGTGAGCCGGTCGTCGCACTCGATGACCTCAGCACCGGACGCCTGGAGAACCTTGCGCATGCGCGCGAGCAGGGTAACTTCCAATTCATCAACGGCTCCGTACTGGATGCGCCGCTCGTAGACGATTTGGTGCGTGCATGTGATTGTGTAGTGCACCTGGCGGCAGCCGTAGGCGTGAAACTCATCGTCGAACAGCCGCTGAATTCCTTCACCATCAACACCAAGGGCACCGAAACCGTCATCGGGTCCGCACACCGCTATGGCCGAAGGGTAATCCTCGCCAGTACATCGGAGATCTACGGCAAGAACTCCTCCGGGCCACTGAGCGAGACCTCCGACCGCGTCCTGGGCAGTCCCTCTGTCCCACGGTGGTCCTACAGCACCGCCAAGGCGGTCGACGAGATCCTTGCCGAGCTGTACCGCCGGGAGTACGGACTGCGTTCCACCATCGTGCGGTTCTTCAACACCGTCGGTCCCCGGCAGAGCCCCGCCTACGGCATGGTCATCCCGAGATTCGCCCGTCAGTCGGTCCGAGGAGAACACCTCACCGTCTACGGCACCGGGCAGCAGAGCCGCTGTTTCCTCCATGTCGCGGATGTGGTCGAAGCGCTTCTGTCGCTGATCGACCTTCCGGATTCCGTAGGTGAGACCTTCAATGTCGGCAGCGACGAGGAGATCAGCATTCTGGATCTCGCGGAGCGGATCATCGCCTGCGCCGAGAGCACTTCGTCCGTGCACCGTCTCTCGTACAGCGAGGCCTACGGACCGGGGTTCGAAGACATGGAGCGTCGCGTCCCCGACACCACGAAACTCAGGGCCTTCACCGGCTGGCAGCCGCAACGGAACCTCGACGATGTACTCGCGGACGCCGTCGCGGATGCCCGAAGCGAGGTGAGGCGGCAGGTACTCGGGCTTGTCGCCGACGGCCAGGCCAAGGGGGACACAGGCAATTCCACCGGCCAGACCGTGCTGGCGGGTCCATGTCCGGTCTGAGCCCCTGGTTGGTGTCGGCAGTCGCGGGGCTGGGGGCTCTACTCATCGCTGCCCTGCTGACCGAGCCACTGCGGCGGCTGGCCCTGCGGCGGGGATACACCGACCAGCCGAATGCACGCAGAGTCCATGTCCACCCCACGCCTTATCTCGGCGGCATCGCGGTCGCGTGTGCCACCCTGTGCTCCGCGAGTGTGGCGACACTCGCCGCGAAGGAGCACGACACCACGGTTGGCGTCGTGCTCACATGCGCTGCGCTCGTCGCCGTTCTCGGCCTCGCCGACGACCTGCGTCCGCTCAGTATCCGTGTTCGTGTCTGCATCGAGGCGGCGGCAGCCCTGGTGGTGGTTCTGTGGTGCGGCCATCCCGTGCTCTTCGGTACATGGCTCGACGTGGTCGTCGCGGTCGCGTGGATCCTCTTCACCACCAACGCGTTCAACCTGCTGGACAACATGGACGGCGTGGTCTCCACCGTGACCGTGGTGACCGCGGGATTCCTCTGCTGCGCCGCTCTCTCCGGCGGTCTGGTGGGCACTGCCTCGGTCATGGCCGCCCTGGCCGGGGCGTGCGCAGGCTTCCTCTTCCACAACTGGCATCCGGCACGGATCTTTCTGGGTGACGCGGGCTCGCTTTTCGTGGGCTTTCTGGTGTCGTCCGCCACGGTGTCTCTGCACAGGGACAACGGCGCCCTGTCCGGGTACACCAGTCTGTTCCTCATCACCTTGGTCGTCACCGCGGACACCGGACTGGTCATGGTCGCGCGACGCAGGGAGGGCAGACCTGTGCTGCAGGGCGGTAGGGATCACATCGCCCACCGACTCCGCCGCTTGGGACTGACGGTTCGTCAAGTAGCCGTTGTCATCGGGGGCTTCGCAGCCATGACATGCCTGACAGCGGTGCTCGTCATGTTCAAGGTCCTCCCGCAGAACGCCGTGCTGGTCACGGTTGTCTCGATCACCCTGGTGGCCTGGGGGCTGCTTCTGAGGGTCCCTGTGTACGCCGTGAGCGGGGACGCACAGAGCTGAGGGGAGCCACGGTGCGTCGCCGTGGCTCCCCTCAACTCTGTCGTCAGCCCACTTCCACCGTGAGGGACTTGGCCGGTGGCAGCTCGGCGTACTCGGGCAGGGTACGGAACCAGCGCACCGTCTCGGCCAGTCCACGCGGCAGCGACACTTGGGCGACATCGGGGAAGAGCTCGCGCAGCAGTCCATCCGCGGCCTGGGAGTGGCGGACGTCTCCCGCCCTCGCCGCCTCGTGCCGGATGTCGGCCGGCGACCCGACGATTTCCGCGAGCTGCTGGGCGATGTCGATGAGGGGCACCCGGGTACCGAAGGCCAGGTTCACCGGACCGGGGTACGAGACCTTGCGCAGGACCGCATCGGCCAGCACCCTGACGACGGTTCCGACATACGTGAAGTCCCGCGTCTGCAGTCCGTCGCCGAAAACCCTCGCGGGCGTGCCGCGCAGCATGGCATCGATGAAGGCCGGGATCACGGCGGCATAGGCATGGCCGGCCGGCTGCAACGGCCCGTAGACGTTGAAGAACCGAAACGCCAGAACCCGGAGGCCGAACGAGGCGCCGTAGGCGAGGGCATAGGACTCGGTGGCGAGTTTGCTCGCGGCGTAGGGGCTCATGGGCTGGGTCGGCAGCTCCTCGTGTTTTGGAAGCACGGGAACGGCACCGTAGACCGAGGAGGACGAGGCGGCGACCACCGGCAGGCCTGCGCGTCGGCAGGCCTCGAGGACGTACACCGTCCCGGTCGCATTGACGTGATGACTGGCGACCGGGTCCGCCAGCGAGCGCGGCACGGACGGGCGGGCCGCGAGGTGGACGACAGCGTCCATTCCGGCGACAACGCTGTCGAGGAGGTCGGGGTCGAGAATGCTGCCCTCGATCAGCTCCGCGTCGACTCCCACCAGGTTGGCTGCGAAACCTGTGCTCAGGTCGTCCAGAGCGATGACCTTGCCCACGTTCGGGCGCGATGCAAGCTCTCGGCAAAGGTTGGCGCCGATGAAGCCGGCGCCTCCCGTAACAAGGACGTTCAACAGTGCTCACCTTTCGAACGGGGATGCGGTCCACCAGCCTCGAGCGACGGCGATGGAGGTGTAGAGAGCCTGTGTGTCGGCCACCAGACGTTCCTCGCTGAAGCGCCGGCTGGTGAACGCACGCGCTCGTGCCCCCATCTCCTGGCGCAGTTCCCCGTCGCGCAGCAGAGTCACGGTGTGGCGAGCGAGTTCACCGGACGACAGCCCGGCCAGGAGCCCCGTCGTTCCGTCCTGTACGACCTCCGCGACGCTGCCGACGTTTGTGGCCACCGCCGGCAGCCCCGCCAGGCCGGCCTCGATCAGGCTGACGGGCATGCCTTCGTTGTCCGAGGTCAGCAACACCAGGTCGGCCGCCGCGTATACGGTCTCCACGTCTGCGCGCCAGCCCAGCAGGTGGAGTGAGTCACCGAGGTCGGTGACCGCTTCCGGATCCGGCTGGAAGTCGCCCGATCCACACACCACGAAATGTGCTGCGGGTACGGTGCGGCGCACCTCGCGGGCTACGGCGAGAAAGCGGTCGGGTCGCTTGATTCCGGTAATTCGTCCCACATAGGCAACCACGGGACAGCCCTGCGGGAGTCCGAGCAGTCGCCGGGCTTCCGAGGGCTCTGGTGCGGTTGCGAGTCTGGTGCCGGGCGGTACGACCGTGAATTGGTTCGCCTTTCCGATACCGGCGGCGACGAGGTCGTCCCGCACCCGGCTGCCCACGGCAACCAACCGATCGCTGAGGGCTGCCAGCCTGCGCTCGGTCTGCACCAGGACGCGAGTCTTCGTCGGGGAGAAATAGCCATGCAGGAGATGGCCGTGAAATGTGTGCACCCTTGAGGGGACACGCGCCAGCACGGCAGCCGCCCGCCCCAGTGCGCCCGCCTTTGCTGTGTGCGTGTGGACGATATGGGGCCGGAATCGGCGCATGGCTGCCGTCAGTTCGAGCAGGCAGCGCGCATCGTCCGTGGGCCGCACAGTCCGGCCCAGGCCATTGAGCCGATGGACCGGCAGGTCGGGTGCCCGCTGCTCCAGATAGTCCGCCTCACCCATACCCACAAGTCCGGCAATCAGCTGATGGTCGAATCGCTCGGTATCCAGCCCCCGCATGAGGGCCGAGACCTGGACGGCCGGACCGCCGATATTCATTCTCGTGATGACTCTCATCACGCGTAGGCGTGGGATGCCGAAACCCGTGCTTTGGTGCGTGGCAGTCGACATGTGCCAGATATTAAGCCGAGCACACTCCGGTATCTGTCAAGGGCGCGAAGTATGTGTCCACGGCTTTGGCCAACCCTGTCGGAATTATTTCGAGAGGCCGTGGAAGGCGCACCGAGAGCCCGGTATTCGGTTGATTCTTGTGCCCATCACCGCAGCGCTGAGCCCCTTTTCGGCCGACGTCTGATATACCCGCGTCAGTACGCACGTTACCCCGTTACGCACGTTTGCCGGGAATCCGCGGTACATGTTCCCAGGAGGAAGGAGACCATGAGGTGATCGACTGCTCCAGCGAGGTAGAGCAAGGCAAGCGCTTTGCCTTCGGCCGTAACTGGCAGAAGTTCAGCAGGCTGGTCGACGAGGACCGTATCGCTGTCGCTCGGGAGTCCCTCGTAGCGGCCCTGGGGACCGGCGACCTTGAAGGGCGCACGTTCTTGGACATCGGCTGTGGCAGCGGGCTGTTCTCGCTGGCCGCACTCCAACTCGGTGCGAAGGTGCACTCCTTCGACTACGACCCCGACGCCGTGGCGACCACCAGGCAGCTGCGTAACCGGTACGCCCCCGACAGCGACTGGCGGGTGGAGCAGGGTTCGGTGCTGGATTCCTCCCTGACCTCCCGCCTCGGACAGTTCGACATCGTCTACTCCTGGGGAGTGCTGCACCACACGGGCGCCCTGTGGGAGGCCTTGGACGCCGCCTGCAGACTGGTCGCCCCCGGCGGGCTGCTGTATGTGTCGATCTACAACGACCAGGGCCTGCGCAGCCGGGGGTGGACACGTGTCAAGCGCACGTACAACTCCTCCGGCCCGGTGGCGCGGCGCTTGCTGGTCGCCGGGAGTGGGGTGTACCTGAACGCCCCCCGACGAGCGGTCACCCTGCTGAAGTTGGCCATCACGGGGCGTCGTCCCGCCGGCGGCCAGGTCCGACGGGCCCGCGGCATGTCCGCCCGATACGACCTGATCGACTGGGTCGGAGGTTATCCCTTCGAAGTTGCCGCTCCGGAAGAGGTGTTCCGGGTGGGCCGGCGCCATGGGCTGGAGCTGCGTCATCTCAAGACCTGCGGAGGAGGCCTGGGCTGCAACGAGTACGTCTTCGCCTCGTTCGCCGACGAGGACACCGCGCAGACGTCATCCGAGGCGCGCAGCGCGACCGCGGTGGCCTGACCTGCGTTACGAGCCGCGGTGCCCGCGCTCGTCCCGTGCGGCAGCCCGGTCGGCGCCGCCGACGTCAGCGGACGGGCGCCGACCCGCCGTTCCGGGCGTAGCGCAGTAGCAGCACCGGTCAGACTCCCCCGCCTACTTGGCGGATCTGCGACGTACCAGCAGTTCCCGGTACAGGCTGACGTGGCGCTCCACCATGGTGTCCGCGTTCAGGTTCTCGTGTGCCCACTGCCGGGCTGCGTTCCCGAGTCGCGTGGCGGCTGCGCGGTCGGTGAGCATCCATTGCAGGCCCTGCGCAAGAGCTTCCGCGTCGGCGGGCGGCACCAGCACACCTCGATCGCACAGCAGTTCAGGCGTTCCACCGACCGCGGTGGCGACCATGGGCCGGCCGACAGCCATGGCCTCCATGACCGCGTTGCTCAGGCCCTCTTCCAGGGAAGGCAGGACGACGACGTCCGCCCGAGCCAGAAAAGCGGGCACATCGGTGCGATGGCCCAGCAAGCGTACGTCGATCCCCAGCCGGTCGGCCTGTCGCTGCAGATGGGGACGCTCTGGACCCTCACCGATCAACACCAGGGTGCAGGGCAGCCCGCGCTGTTGCATCCGGCCGACGGCGTCGAGCAGGTACTGGTGGCCCTTGTAGGTACGCAGGTTCGCCACGCACAGCACTACCGGCAGATCCGTGGTCAGATCAGCGGGAGCCGCCGTCCGGAAGTCCCGCGCCTCCATCCCGTTGTGAATGACGGCGATCTTGTCCTGCGGCAGGCCTTCCTGGCGCCGGGCATCCTCGGCGACCGCTTGAGCGTTCGCCACGACGAAGTCGGTCATGCCGGTCGCGACCCGCTCCACGGCCAGCAGCCCACGGCGCCCTTCCTTGAACGTGCCCAGGCTGCGCCGCCCGGCCACGCACACCGGAACCCGTGCAAGGTGGGCAGCGGGAGCTGCGAGGACGTAACAGTGGAACAGGTAGGCGTGGAAGACCTGCGGCCGTGTGCGTCGCAGGTGTGCCATGAGTCGAGCGAACGCCCTCACGCCGACCGCGGTGTTCTTCACGGCGCCTCGGAGATCGACCCATGGCCGGATTCCCCGGCAACCCAGGCTGATCACCGTCACCCCCGAATCCGCAAGTTCCGCCTCACGCGGCCCTCGTTTTGCGGACAGCAGCACCAACGTGGTCTCAATGCCTCGCGCAGCCAGGCCGCGAGCGAGCAGCACGACCTGCTTCTCCGCACCGCCCAGCCCTAATTGACCGATCATCAGGCACACCCGGGACGGTCCCACAACGTCGCCGACAGCCCCGGCGATCGGCATAGCCCTGGCGTCGAGGCTCCCAGCCACTGATACCAGCTCCATTCAGCCAGTGGATTCGGGTACTGCACAGCGCGCTTTCCTTCTCGTCCAGCCTCTCAGCCCTTCCTGTTCCGCCATCAACCGCGACCCGCCGTCGTCCGGGTGATGGACCGCAGTAGTGACGGTCACCAGACCACCAACGGTTATCCGGCCGGCGGCAATGGCGAGGCTTGCCTTTGCGGCAAACAGCGACGCACCGCCGCAAGGAGCGCCAGCACGTCTGCAGTGGCAGGGAGCAGGTTCCGGACCTCGATACCGGCCTCCCTGGCGAACAGCCGCGCCTGGCAGGCCGCCAGCAGGGCGTATCCCAGCGAGGAGGCGATCGCGGCTCCGGCAGCGCCCCACACGGGAATCAGCAGCAGGTTCAGTGCGATGTTGACTGCGAGGGCGATCACAGACGGCACGACGACCAGCCGCGCACGGCGCAAGCGCAGCAGGTAGGCGCTCGGGAGCCGGGTCGCCCCCAGAATCATCACGCCAGGGGCCAGCAGCATCACGAGCGGCACCGCATCCGCATACGCCGCACCGTACACAGCGGAAACCAGCACGGGGGCGGTCAGCGTCAGAGCGAGGGCCGAAGCGAGGGCCAGGAGGACTGCGTACCGCGAAATCCGCACGGTGACGACGGCGGATTCGGCGGCGCTGGATTCGAACTGGCGGTTCAGCATGACCTGCGAGGTTACATCGGCCAAAAGGCGGCTGTAGCCGACCAGGGTGACTGCCAGGGTGTAGATACCGACTTCCCGGGCGTTGGTGAACGCACCCAGAAGAAAGACGTCCGCGTACAGCAAGAGGAAGACTGAAGCGGGGCCGAGGTGGTACCGGGCGCCGGTGACCACAGTCGTGCGTACGAGTCTCAAGTTTGGGCGGCGCACCGCAGTACCGCCCATGATGGTGAACACCAACAATTGAACTGCCTCGGCGACGACCCAGACGAAGACCACTGACGCGGGCGTCAACCCGGCTGTCACAGCCAGCGCCAACAGCGCCAGGCACTGAACGAGCGAACGAGTCAGCGCGGCCCGGTTCGCCACCTGCGACCGGCCCCGCAGCAGCACAATGTTGTTGGCGTAGTTGACTGCGACGCCCAACGGTACGCCCAGGCAGGCCATTGCCACGATGGACAGCCCCGGCAGGTGGAGCACGTCAGGACCCAGCGCCGCCACACACGCTGTGCCGGCAAGCCCGCCCAGCGTTCCGAGTACGAGAGCGAGCGACACGCTGTTGCCTGCGAGTGTTTCCCGGCGCTCCGGGTCGGTCCACAAAGCGCTCTGTGCCTGTTCGACGGACAGGTGTCCCAGAATGGTGGCTGTAGTGGCGACGGTGATTGCCATGGAGTAGACGCCCCGGCCTTCGGGCTGCAGCGACCGGGCAATGACGGCGCTCGTGACAGCGGCCAGCACGAGGCATGCCGCCTGGCAGCCCACCATGCCGAGTGCCTGCCGCGTGCTGTCAGCCACGGCACCCAGGGGCGCCCTCGGGTACGGCGGCCGCTGTGACACGCGGCCGGTCCGCGCAGGTGCGGTGCCACAGCTCGAACTGCAACAGCGACCAAATCCGACTGGACTGGTCGCGCCCATTGAGGTGCTCGCGCAGCAGTCGCTGCACTTCCTCCGGCCGGAAGAGACCGCGGGAGCGGGCGGTGTGGTCGGTCAGCAGGTCGAAGGCCATCGGACGCAGTTCCCCACGTAGCCAGTCCGCCAGCGGCACCCCGAATCCGGCCTTCGGCCGGGCGAGCAACTCGGGTGGCAGCCACGGAGTCATCGCCTTCTTCAGCAGCGTCTTGGTCACCTGACCGTCGACTTTCCACCGCCCGGGAAGGCCTGCGGCCCACTCCATCAGATGGTGGTCCAGGAAGGGGGAGCGAGCCTCGAGCGAGTGAGCCATGGTGGTCATGTCCACCTTGGCGAGCAGATCCCCCGGCAAATAGGTGTTGACGTCGACGTCCATAAACCGATTGACGTCCTCGTCGGCACAGGAAGCGTCGAACGTCTGTCTGATGAGGTCGTAGCTGTCGACGCCGGCCACCTGCTCGTGCATCGCCTCGGTGTACAGGGCGTCCTTGCCTTCGCTGGTGAACTGAGACATGAGGCTGGCGTAGCGGCGCTGTGGCGTCTCACTCAGCAGCCGCAACCCACGGCCGACCCTGCGCAGCCGGGGAGCGATGTCTGCCTGCGCCAGCGCGGAACCGATCTGGTTCAGTGCGCCGCGCAGAGCGATCGGGGGCTGCATCCGCCCCACTCTCTTCATGAACGCATAGCGCCGGTAGCCTCCGAAGCATTCGTCTCCCCCGTCGCCGTTGAGTACTACCGTCACGTGCCGGCGGCTCAGTTCGGCCACGAAGAAGCAGGGAATGGCCGAGGAGTCGGCGAACGGCTCGTCGAAATGCCGGGCCAGAGTGGGCAGAATCTCCAGCGCGGACGACCCGGCCACCACAAACTCGTGGTGGTCGGTTCCGTAGCGGCGGGCCACGGACGCCGCGTAGGACCGCTCGTCGTAGCGCTGATCGTCGAATCCGATACAGAACGTCTTCACTGGCTGATCACTGAGCCGCGCCATGGCGGCCACCACCGCGGAGGAGTCGATACCGCCGGACAGAAACGCCCCCCGCGGGCGCTCGCTGACCATGCGGACCCGAGTGGCGTCCAGCAGCAACTCCCGTGCCTGCTCTGCCGCCTCCTGCTCGCTGCCCACGGGTCGCGGGGTGAAATCCAGCTTCCAGTAGCGTCGCAGGCGCGCCTCGCCCTCCTGCCATACCAGCAGGTGCCCGGGAGGCAGCTTGTGAATGCCGCGATAGATCGACCATGGGGCCGGTACGTACTGGTAGGCCAGATAGTGGTGCAGAGCCACCGGGTCCAGCTCACGGGGTACCGACGGATCGGCCACAAGAGCTTTCAGCTCCGACGCGAACGCCAGCGAGGTTCCGGCCTGCCGGTAGTACAGCGGCTTCTTGCCCACCCGGTCCCGTGCGAGCAGCAGCCGGCCTCGCGCCGCGTCCCAGATCGCGAAGGCGAACATGCCCCGCAGATGTCCGACCAGGTCCTCGCCGTGGTCCTCGTACAGATGGACCAGCACCTCGGTGTCGCTGTCGGTGGCGAATCGGTGCCCGCGCGCGGCCAGCTGCTCCCGCAGCTCCATGAAGTTGTAGATCTCGCCGTTGAAGACCGCCGCGACGGTGCCGTCCTCGTTGTAGACCGGCTGTGCTCCGCCGGCCACGTCGATGATGGCGAGCCGGCGCATCCCCAGGGCGGCGTGGGCGTCGCTGTGGTAGCCCTCTCCGTCCGGCCCCCGGTGGACGATGAGGCGGCACATCTCGCGTACCTGTTCGGGGTCGGGAGGGCTCGTTGACACGATTCCAGCTACACCGCACATAAATACTCCCAGCATGATGCGCCGTCGGATAATTGGTCCGTCGCCATCGCGGGCCCCTGCTTGCCGGTGCACCGCCTCCAAAGCCTGATACTTACCACACGTATATGGGCATTTCTCTGAGCCTTGCTCGCGCAACGGCCGCTTCTCCTTTTCGGGAAACATCACCGTGTGCTCTGATCCGGTGACCTCTTCCGTCCGGCACCGTCAACATCGCGGTCAGCCCCGAACGGCGGGTTATGGTCGCCGAGCCCTGACCGGTGAATGCGTGTGGGAGCTGACATGGCGATCGACGCCCCTGAAATTCTTGGGACTCAGGCAATGACTTCGGCATGCCAAGCCATCTTGGCCTGCCGCGGTGGGCTTGCCCGGGGTGACCGCGTGCTGGACTTCGGATGCGGTTCGGGCCGGCATGTCCGCGAGTTCGCTGCCGCAGGCTACGAGGTGACAGGCGTGGACAGGCCTGTGGAGCAATTGGCCGCACAGTGGTCAGAACTGTCGACGGACGGCAGGGAATGCCTCCACTTCTCCGACGAGGAGGGGAAGTTCCCATTCCCCTCCGATTCCTTCGACTTCTGCTACTCAACCTCCGTGTTCGAACATGTGATGAGCTACGACAAGCCGATCGGTGAAATCGCTCGGGTCCTTAAACCCGGCGCCTGGACCCTGCACATCTTCCCTGCTCGCTGGCGGCCGGTGGAGCCGCACATCTTCACCCCCTTCGGTGGGCGGTTCCAGCATCCGGCGCTCGTTTCCCTGTGGGCGCGGCTCGGCATCCGCAATTCCTTCCAGCGGTGCCTCACTGCTGCCGAGACTGCGGCACGCAACGTTGAATACAGCAGAAGCGGTATCAACTACCCAACAAAACGCGAAATTTCTCAAGCCTTCGGTCGTCACTTCTCGCAAGTCGAGTTCGTGGAGCGCGATTTCGTCATGGCGACACGGAACGTCAGCCGGGCCTCCGGACTTCTCGCTCCTGTAATCTCGTGGCCTGTGGTCGAGTCCCTGTACCGGGGTTTTCATACTCGGGTCGTGCTTGCCCGCAAGGGGTAGGCCGTAGTCCCAGTGGCCGGTATGCGCCACGCGCACAGATTCGGAAGAGGCCGGTTTCACCATGCGCGCAGAGACTGTGCTCAGGACGCCTGCCGGCGCTCACTCTTCCACCCCTGACAGTCCACGTAGGTCGCTCTGGGGTGCGCTCGCGGTATTCACAGTCGCGGCAGTTCTGCACTTGGGCGTTGTCCTGGTCGTCCACTCGCAGACGAACGGATACGCGCTCTTTCCCGATGCTCGGGGATACGACTCCGTCAGCGATGCGATCGCCGAGGCCTGGCGCAGCGGGAGCCGGTTGGATACGCGAGATCTGTCAGGGCTGGTCGGTTCGGCGGTGTGGGGCTACCCAGCGATCATGGCGCTGTGCAAAGTCATGACCGGCGGCGGGTGGCTTGCCGCCAAGGCAGTGCTCGCTCTGCTCGCGGCCACCGGCGCGGTCGCAGCGTACGGATTGGCCATGGCATCCGGGCGGGGGCACAAGCGAGCCGCCGCCGTTGGGCTGATGGTGGGCACGAGTCCGTCCCTCATGCTGTGGGATGCCTGGGGTCTGAAGGACGGGCTGATCACCAGCCTCGTCCTGTGGTCGTTGCTTGCGCAGACCCGGGCACGCTTCTCGCTTGCTTGTGTCAGCACGATGCTGAGCATCTGCGCATGCCTGTACCTGAGACCTGCCGCAGCGCTCTTTCTCGCGGTCGCCTTGCTCGCTCGGGTGAAATTCCGCCGCGAGTACCTGGTGGGCTCCTTGATCGTCGCAGGGGCCGCCGCCCTCTTCATTCTTCCTCGCATGATGACGCTCTTCGGTCTCGTGGACAGTCTGGAGGTCCACGACGGGACCCGTCTCGGCTTCACCGGTGGATACGGCTCGCAGAACCTGCTGAATCATCCTCAGTACCTGGTGACCTTGCTGTTCGGGCCGTTCCCTTGGGAGTACGGGGCGGGGACCGCGGTCCCGGAACGCTGGCTCTATCCGGGCACCGTCATCTGGATCGCCTCCCTTGCCCTTGCTCCCACTGCGTTGCGAAGGGCATGGGCGGACGCCACAGGGGTCGGTCGTGCCGCGGTCCTGGGATCGGCGGCGTACGCCGCTGTGTACATGGTGACTTTCGGCGGATCCTTTTACCGGCAGCGGTCCCTGCTCGAATGCGTGCTGATCATTCTGGTCGTGCTTTACCTCCCTCTCTCTCCGGTCGTGGCCATGACGCGGATCCATGTGTGGCTTGCTCTCGTTGCCGGCGTGGCCGTCGTACACAGCCCGCATCTCACGCCCACGATATGGAGCAAGTGGCTGGCTGTGTGCGTCATTGGTCTGGCTGTCTTGCTGACATTCATGTGCGGCGTCCGGCAGGGAGCGGCACGTCGATTTCGTGACCGCCGAACGTAGAAACGCCTCCTGAAAGGATTGCTCGATGCTGGATTCCTCATCGAATCCCTGTCCTCTCTGCGGTGCGTCATCCGCGGCTACGCTGTCTCAGGTCCACCTCTCCGACGTCTGGCAGGCATACGCGGAGCAGTGGGCCACGGCATTCTCGGACGATGTCATCGCGAAGTACGGGGACGGTCCCGTCGCCCTCCGCCGTTGCGGCCGTTGCGAGCTGGACTGGTTCGACCCGGCGCTGGAGGGCGATTCCGGCTTCTACTCCCAGCTCTTCACCGGCGGGATCGCATACGAGACATGGCGCTGGGAGTTCGATCAGGCCGCGCAGCGTATCGTCGACGGTGCACGGGTGGTCGAAGTGGGCTCGGGCGAAGGTGCCTTCCTCCGTTCCGTACTCCGACGCTGCAGTTCCGTCGAGGCGCTCGAGAAGAACCCTGACGCCGCGGACCTGCTGCGTGCGGCCGGCATCAAGGTGAGCGAGGACGACGTCCGCGCCGACGCCCTGGTCCGTCCCGCCCGGGCTGACGTCGTCTGCGCTTTCCAGGTCCTGGAACACGTGGCAGACGTACGCGGCTTTCTCTCCGCGCTGGCGACGATTGTGGTGCCGGGCGGTGAGATCCTCCTCTCCGTGCCGAACCGTGAGCGGTTGTTCCGCCAGGATCTGGAACCGAACGACTGCCCACCGCACCACCTCTCCCGGTGGAGCCCCCGGCAGTTCACCGCCGTGGCCGAGGTCCTCGGTATGGACCTCGTCCTCGTCGAGTGCCAGCCGCCTTCTCTGTACTACACCCGGGCAGCACGTCAACGACCCGTCCGGATGGCGCTGCGTCCCGTGACCGGTGCGTGGATGGCGCAGTTGGCGGGCCGTGCCACCGCCCGGGTGCGCATGCCGGAACGTCGCCATGCGCGCTTGGTCGCCGAAGGCCGCTTCGCGTCCCGGGGCGAGTACGGACACACCATGTTTGCGGTGCTCCGCCGTCGTGGGTGATGCCGTGATCGACTGCTCCACCGTGCGTGAACCGTTCCGTGTGCTCGTCGTCTGCACCGGAAACTTGCATCGCTCGCCACTGGCAGAACGTCTGCTGACCTCCCGACTGGCTTCGGCATCGGGCAAGTTCCGGGTGTCGAGCGCGGGTACCGCCGCGGTGAACGGCACACCGATGGACCCGGTCGCCGCCGCCCTGCTCACCGAGATGGGCGGGGATCCCGCCGGAGCCACCGCCCGAAGGCTCACCGCAGCCACCGTGAGCGCCGCGGCACTGGTTCTGGGTGCCGCCACAGAACACCGCGAGGCAGCGGTACGGCTCCGTCCGGTGCATGGACTCGGACGCGCCTTCACGCTGCGGGAGTTCGCCCGGCTGCTTCACGAGGACGACGCGGCTGGTCTGACCGACCCGGCCGAACGGGCCGCAGCCCTGACCAGAGGGGCCGCGGCCCGGCGGGGAGTGAGCGGCGGGGGACGGTGGGACGACGACCTGGTCGACCCCTACGGTGCTTCCGAAGGAGAGGCAAGGGCGTGCGCCGCCCGTATCACAGAAGCAGTGGAACGGATCGCCGCAGCAGTGCTGGGCTGACCGGCAGGGTCCCCCGCTCAGTCTCCGTAGCAGCCCGAGGACGGGTGCACGGTGGCCCGCAGCGGGCGCGTCAGTCGCTGGTGGAAGACGGTGGGCGCACGGTCGGCCGGAGGCTCCAGCAGGTGCAGCGTCACCGTGCGGCTGCCGCCCGCGGGCACCTCGACGTCGAACCTGTACACCGGATGTCCGCGCTCGACGCCCGGTGACGTGAAAGCCGTCCGCCCGTCAACGGTCGCCTTGATCAGACTCGCCCCGGCGGTCGCGTAGTAGGAGACGAGCAGGCGATTGTCACCCGCATGCGTCGCATAGGTCGGCTTGTCCAGACGGGCGGTGACGTATGCCGGAAGTCCTGAGGGCGGTGCATGGTTGGTGAGAACCGCCTTGACCGTGACCTCGCGGCCGGTGGTGGTGCAGTGGCCGGGATACCAGTCCAGCGTGCGGTCGAGGTAGTAGTCCAGCTTGGTGCCGGCGGCGTTGTTGACCACCAGCCCGGCGTAGGGCTCCGGGCTCCGCGGCAAGGAGCCGCCGACCGGGCGTGATTCCAGCTCCCGCTGCTCGTCCGGGTGGGCGCTCCAGGCGGTCATCTGCCCGTTGCGCAGCACCTCATACAGCCCGAGGAGCAGCGCGGGCCGCAGTTGGGGATCCTCGGCGGCGGTCATCAACCGCCCGGCAGCGGCGCGGGCCACGTCCAGCAGGAAAGCCTTGCGCTTGAGCGGGTCCGGGTACGTCATGTAATTGGTGCGCTCGCTGATGTCCACCACGTTGTCCGCGCTGACGACTGTGCCGTCGGTCGTGCGCGCCTGCCCGGAAGCAGCGAGCAGCCGGGCCAGCGCGCCCGGATCCAGTGCGAGTACGCCATCGACACGCTCGCCGCTCTTGTCGAGCCAGCCGGCCGACCAGATGCGCGCAGCGTAGGGGAAGTGCGGGCTCATATTGGAGTTGGGCCACGTGTTCATCGCGTCGTTGTGTCCGTACATGGTGGCGAACTCGGCACCGAGGTCCACCTTGGGGCGAGCGCTCATCATCGCGGAGTCGTGCCCGAACTGCGTCAGCGCGAGCATGCCCTTGTCGGCTGTCAGCGTGGCATAGGCACCAGGCATTCCACCGGTTCCACGCGCCTCTGCGGGGTTCTGGAACACCACGAAGTAACGCCGCGGACCGTCCGCCCCCAGCATCAGCGGCAGGAGGCGGGCGCCGGTGGCGGCGTTCTCCACAGCGGGCGCCATCCGGTCCAGCCGGCTGACGAGTTGGTCCCGGATCCGGTCCACGGCGGGCAGCCAGGTGTGGCGGGGCAATCTGCGGGCCTCCGTACGCGTTGCCGCCACCTGTCGTGAGGCCTGCTCGAGAGCTGGGGCGGCACTGCGCAGTTCGGCGAGGTTCAGGTGCCCGCCACCGGCCCCTGCGCCGTTGGTGATGTTGCCGGCGGCGCTCACGACGGCCGGCAGCACCTCGCCGGCCAGCCGGTCGACGGCCTTGGCCGTACCACGGACGGTCGCGAGAGGGCCTCCGAGGCCGGGCAGGTGCGCGGCCAGGGACCACGCGGGTCCGCTGGTGAGCCGGTGCGCCCGGGCCGCGTGCGCCGCAGCGGAACGGCCCGCTGCTTCGGCGCGCGCCCTACGGCCCGTGGCGCCACTCGCCGTCGAGACCGGCGAGGGGGACGCCGTCACCGTGTTCCGCAGCGTCTCCAGGTCGAGTCGGGCCGCGAGCAGCTCGCTACGGGCGTACAGGCCCGTGACGAGCACCCAGCCCGAACCGGCGAGAAGAAAGCCTGCCGCCACCCACATCACCGGCCTGATGCGACGGTGATTCCGTCGCACCAGGCCGGTGACATAAGACAGAACGGCGCTGGCCGAGAGTCTTTGGGTGGTCCACGGCATCGTTGGTCTCAGCCGCGTTCAGCGTCAGTGCGCCGACGCCTGGCGATCACCAGTGTCCCGCCACCGAGAAGCAACAGACCACCTGCCGCGGTGAGCAGAGCCACCGGTGCATCCGAGGAACCGGTGTCCGCAAGCCCGGAGGTTTTGTTGCCATGACCGGAGGAGCCGTTGTCGTGACCTGAGTTGGAGGAGCCCCCATTCTCGTCACCGTGCCCGTCGTCGTTGCCGCCGCCGTGCCCGTCACCGCGCCCGTCGCCGTCACCGTCGCCGTCGCCGTCGCCGTGCCCGTCACCGGGTCGTCCGTGCCCGTCGCCGTCGCCGTCCCCGTCACCGGGTCGTCCGTGCCCGTCACCGTCGCCGGGCGGATGGCTCCCGCCGCCGTCGCCGGGCGGATGAGTCCCGCCGCCGCCGGGCGGCTGGCTCCCGCCACCGTTACCGGGGGCAGCGGACACGGTCACCGTCGCGGACAGCGTGAGTCCGGATGTCTGGCCGACGAGCTGGAAGAGGTAGGTGCCCGCTCGGACGCGCGGGGGGATGGTGACCGTTCCCGTCACAATGCCGTTGGCGTCGGCGGTGAAGGTGCCGAGCACCACGCCTCCTCCGCCGCCCCCTCCTCCTCCGCCGCCCCCGCTTCCTCCGCCATCGCCGTTCGGTGTGGGCGACGCAAGGGGCCGTACGGACGCGGGCGATGCCCTCAGTGCGGCCCTGGCTGCGGCTCCGGGTGCGGGGACGAGGCCGGCGACAACCTGCTCAAGGGGTTGGAAGCCGGTCGCGGTGTGGTTGATCGGATCGCCGGGGACCACGGTGTTGTCGTCGATCACAACACCGGGAGCTGGTGGGTACTGTGCGAACGCCGGATCGGCGGCCACCAGTGAAGCGGCGGCAATCAGGCTTGTGGTGGTGGCGGCCAGGGCGACACGCCATCCAGAACGTCTGGGCATCGGGTCGGGGCTCCTTCGGAAGGCGCTTGATGAGTGATCGTCCGTTGTTGTCGGCGTGGGGAGAGTCGAGCGATCAATGCCGGACAGGCTGTGGGAAGTTTCTGTTTCAGGCCGTGGCCCCGCGGCCGGCTATGCGGACGCAGAAGCCCCACCGCGTTTGTCGAGCAGCTCGGTGCGGACGGCCATCCGGACCGGCCCCAGTGTGAAATCGACTCGGTACGTGTTCGCGCACTCCAGGGGCGCACCATGGCGTGGGTGAACAGGTCCGCCGTCTGCACCACCTCCACCGACATCGCGCTGATCACTCCCTTGCCTCAATCGGCACTGCCGCAGGTCTTCTGCCATCGCCGACTGCCCGATTCGGACGACTTCCGGGCCATGACTCATCGGCAGCAAGGCCATCGACCGAGATCAAGCAACAGGATCCATAGACGTGGGCGGCTCCGGCAAAACAGGCTCACCCGGGGCTCCACAGGACGGCGCAGTGGATGCACTCATGTGGCCCTCAGCGCTCGCGGCCGCGGCCTGACTCTGGTGGGGCCTGTCGCGAAGCGGGAGACCTTGGACTGAGGCGTGCCCGTGCCTGCCCCCGGCGACATCGGCGCACGGCGTGGCAGGACGAGCGCGATCAGAGTCCTCGTACGGCAGCTGCGCGTCCGGTTCACGGGCGTCGTGCCGACTGAAACCACAGTGAAACCGCGGTGAAGCTCACCGCTCGCACGCTCTGCGGCATGACTTCGAACCAACGCCTCACCCCAACCCGACCGGCCATCGAGGCCACCGGGCTGCGCAAGTCGTACGGCGACAAGGTCGTGCTCGACGGCATCGATCTGAACGTCGCCAAGGGAACGATCTTCTCGCTGCTCGGTCCCAACGGCGCCGGCAAGACCACCGCGGTCCAGATCCTGTCCACACTGATCACCGCCGACAGCGGTCGGCTGAGCGTTGCCGGGCACGATCCGGCCACCGACCCCCAAGCGGTACGCGCCGCGATCGGTGTCACCGGCCAGTTCTCCGCGGTCGACAACATGATCACCGGCGAGGAGAACATGACCCTCATGGCGGACCTGCACCACCTGGGCCGCCGCGAGGGCCGCCGGCGCACTGCCGAGCTGCTGGAGCGCTTCGATCTGGTCGACGCGGCCAAGGAGCCGGCCTCCACCTACTCCGGCGGTATGCGACGCCGGCTCGACATCGCGATGACCCTGGTCGGCGGCCCGAGCGTGATCTTTCTCGACGAGCCGACCACCGGGCTCGACCCGCGCAGCCGCCACAACATGTGGGAGATCATCCGCGACTTGGTGGCCGGCGGCGTCACGGTCTTCCTGACGACGCAGTACCTGGAGGAGGCCGACCAGCTCGCGGACCGGATCGCGGTACTCAACCAGGGAAAGCTCGTCGCTCAGGGCACTCCGGAGGAGCTCAAGCGCCTTGTCCCCGGCGGTCACGTCCGGCTGACGTTCGGCGACGGCAGCGCATTCGAGGCGGCCGCCCGTGCCTTTGGCCTGGGTCTGCGGGACGCCGACGCGCTCACGCTCAACGTCCCGAACGACGGCAGCGTACGCGGACTGCGCGCCGTTCTCGACGTACTCGACGCCGCGTCGATCGAGGTCGACGAACTGTCCGTGCACACCCCCGATCTCGACGACGTGTTCTTCGCGGTCACCGGCCGCCCCGACAACGAGAAGGTGCAAGCCCGATGAGTTCCACGATGAGTTCGACGTCGTACGCCCTGCGCGACTCCGCCACCATGCTGCGGCGCAATCTGCTGCACGCCAGGCGCTACCCCTCCATGACGATCGGCGTCGTGGCCATGCCGATCATCATGCTGCTCCTCTTCGTGTACGTCTTCGGCAGCGCGCTGAGCAATGGGCTCGGCGGCGGCGGGGACCGCGCCGCGTACATCGCCTATGTCGTACCGGGAATCCTGCTGATCACCGTGGGCTCGGGGTCGACACCGACAGCGGTGGCCGTCTGCACCGACATGGCCGAAGGGATCGTCGCCCGCTTCCGCACCATGGCGATCTCCCGCGCCTCCGTCCTGATCGGCCATGTGGTCGGCAGCGTGATCCAGACCGTGGTCAGCCTGACCCTGGTGGTCGGTGTCGCTCTCGCGATCGGATTCCGGTCCAGCGCGACGCCCGTCGAGTGGCTGGCCGCGGCCGGGATCCTGACCCTGATCGCCTTCGCGCTCACCTGGGTTGCGGTCGGCCTCGGCCTGAAGAGCCCGAACCCCGAGGCGGCGAGCAACGCCGTGCTTCCGCTCTCGTTCCTGCTGCCCTTCATCAGCAGCGCCTTCGTACCGGTGGACTCGATGCCGTCCTGGATCCGCTGGTTCGCCGAGTACCAGCCGTTCACCACCGTCATCGAGACCCTGCGCGGACTGCTGACGGGGACTGAGATCGGCAACAACGGGCTGATCGCCGTCGCCTGGTGCCTCGGTATCACCGTGGCCGGTTACCTCTGGTCGAAGAAGATCTTCAACCGTGACCCCCGCTGACCCGAAACCCCAACTCCCCTGCAGCTCCGACCCCTCCGAAGCTCCGACCCCTCCGCCCGGAAAGGCGCATCATGTCCGAGAACACAGTCCATCTGACGCCCGAGCTCGTCGAGGACCCGGTCCGGGGATACGCGAACCTCCGTACGCAGGCCGAGCTCCCCCATGTGGTGCTTCCGGGGCTCCGGACACCGGTCCGGCTCATCACCCGCTACGCCGACGTGAAGGCCGCCCTGACCGAGCCCCGGCTGATCCGGGACCGCTCCAAGGTGCCCGGCGGGGCCGAAGGTTCCGACCCCCAGGCCGAACTGTTGGAGGCCGCGTTCGAGGGCTTCCCGCCCGAGTACGCGAAGTATGTGACCGACCATCTGTCGCTGTTCGACGGCGAGGAGCACGCCCGGCGCCGCGCCCCGCTCACCCGGGCGTTCACCGCCCGGCGCATCGCCGCCCTCCGGTCGTTCGTGGAGCGAGCCGCCGGGGATCTGATCCGCGAGCTCGCCGCGAAGGGCGAGGCCGATCTGCTGGGCGAGTTCGCCTACCCGCTGACCACGGTCGTCATCTGCGAGCTCGTCGGCGTCGACGAGGCGGACCGGTCGCAGGTGTGCGAGTGGATACGCGACTTCGCGTACGGCGACGGAAGCCGGATGGCCGACGGGCTCATCGGCATCGTGGAGTACGTCAAGGAGCTCGTCGCGCGGCGGCGGGCCGAGCCCACCGAGGACCTCATCTCCGCGCTGGTCTCGAGCGCCCGCGGCGACGAAGAACCTCCCCCAGCCTCCGGCTGGGGGGACCCCCATCTCGCTCCGCTCGCCGACGACGAGCTGGTCTCGGTCGTCTTCCTCCTGATCGGCACCGGCATCACCCCGCCCGCCCTCTTCCTCGCCCACGCGGTACTCGCCCTGTTCGACCACCCGGACCAGCTGGCCCGGCTCCGTGCCGAGCCGGAGCTGCTGGAGCGGGCCGTACCCGAACTGCTCCGCCATGTCACCCTCGTACGGATCGGCGCCTCGATGTATGCCACCGAGGATTTCGAGTTCGCCGGGACCGCGCTGAAGAAGGGCGAGACGGTGACGGTGGCCCTGCTCGCCGCGAACCATGACCCGCAGGAGTACGGGGACGCACCGGAACGGCTCGACATCACACGGGAGTTCGGCCGCGGTGACGGTCATCTCGCCTTCGGCCACGGCGCCCACTACTGCCTGGGCGCAGCCCTCGGCCGCCTGGTCACCTCGGTGGTCTTCGACCAGTTGCTCGTCCAGCGGCCGGACACCGCGCTCGCCGTGGGCCGGGACGAGCTGGAGTTCGGGCACTGGCCGGCGGACGGCTTCCACCTGATCCGGTTGCCGGTACGTCTCCAGGGGGTGTCGGGTTCCTAGGGGGTGTCCCGTTCCTCCAGCGCCGTCAGCGCGGCGGCCCGCAGTCCGTCCCCGTCCAGGGCGGCGTACTCCGACACGGCGTCGGCGTACGCGGCCCTGTCGGCCTGTTCGGCCGCCCGCCGCGCCCGGGCGGAGGACATGGTGGGCTGGAAGTTGCGAAGATGACGGAAGCGATCTGCCAGGGCGAGAAACCGCGCCCCCGACCTCGTACGGCCGTGGTCGAGGTCGACCGCGCCGAGCGCGAGCAGCAGCGCACCGCAGACCGGGGAGGTCACCAGGGTCGGCAGGCCGTCACGGCGCGTCAGCAGCGCCCCGAGCCTGTCCTCCACAGCGCCGCTGATCTCCTCCACGAGGTCGAGCCGGCCGTGCCACGCATGAGCGGTCAAAGCGACGGCCTGGACCTCCAGAAGCCAGGGTTCCAGGTCCCGTTCGGCGCCGAACACCGGGCCCGCGCTGTTCTTCACCTGATCGACGGCCCGGCGCCACAGACGCAGACCCGCTTCGGTCTCGCCACGCGCGAGCGCGATCTCCGCGCGTGCCCCGAGGCCGGGCGTGAGCACGTCCGAGGTCTCCCGCGGCTGGTTGAGCATCATCTGCTCGAGCCAGCGCTCCGCCTCGTCGACCGCGCCGGTCTGCAGACTGGCGAGCACCATTCCCCAGCGGATCCCGAGCGAGTCCGTCGCCACCCCGAGCTTCTCGAGGACGTGCAGGGCCGACTTCATGTGGGGCAGTGCCGCTTCTCCCCGCTCGGCCTGCAGACACAGTTCGGCCATCCGGCAAGGGGCCATGACCTGCACCCACGGGATGTGCCGGTCCTCGAAGGCCTTGAGCATCCGGTCGGCCGCCGTCAGCGCGCGATCCAGGTCGTACTCGCTCTCCCACACATAGCCGGCGACACAGTTGGCGACGCCGGCGAGCAGGGGCTCGTCGCTGTCGCACAGCGCGTTCAGCGCCGAGTGCTCCGGGCCCAGGAGCTCGGGTGCGGCGCACAGCACGATCGAGAGGGCGCCGATCAGGGTGTCCGGCGAGGCCGGCGGCAGCCGGCGCAGGGTGACGAGGGGACGTATCGCCCCGGGACCGACGCCCAGGAACAGATTGGCGGTGCACATGACCGCGGCGGTCCGGGTGGCCTCGACGAGGCCGGGCCCGGGCCGGAAGTGGGAGAGCAGTGGTCCGGTGTCCTGGGTGAGCGGGACGAGGCGGGCGTAGTTGGCCTCGGTGGTCCACAGACTCCCGAGCACCGCGGTGGTCGCCGCGACCGTGGCGCCGTCACCCCGGGCGAGGCCGAGGCGCAGCGCCTGGACGAGGTTGTCCTGCTCGGCCCTGATCAGCTCCCAGGACGCGAAGGGGGCGGGCCCGAACAGCGCATCGTGGTGGGCCGCCCCGAAGTCGCCTGCCCACGCCATGAATTGCCCGGTCACATGGCCGTCCTCGCCGGCCTCCGCCCGACGGGCCGTACTGAATTCACGTACGGTCTCCAGCATTCCGAAGCGTGTGCCGGACACGGTGTCGGTGACCTTGAGCAGGGACTGGTCGACCAGGTCCTCAAGCACCTGGGGGACGTCACTTCCGCCGGGCGTGCCGTCGAACAGCTCATCGGCACCGAACAGCTCGTCGGCACCGAGCAGTTGCTCGGCCGCGTCCGACGTGAAGCCGCTGGGAAAGACCGACAGCGCGCGCAGCGCCGCCCGCCCGGCCGGGTCCAGGAGGTTCCAGCTCCAGTCGACGACGGCGTGCAGAGTGCGGTGGCGCTGTGGTGAGTCCCGTGCCCCGCCGCGCAGCAGGGCGAACCGGTCCTCGAGTTTACGGGCGATGTCGCCGACCGACATGACCCGTACCCGCGCCGCCGCCAGCTCCGCGGCCAGTGGCAGCCCGTCCAGCTGGCGGCAGAGCTCGGCCACCGTCTCGGCGGGCAACTCGACACCGGGGCGGGCGGCCCGCGCTCGCTGCTCGAACAGCTCGACGGTCGTCGGCAGGTTCAACTCCGGCAGCAGATACACCGATTCGGAGGAGATGCCGAGTGGGGCCCGGCTGGTGGTGAGCACCCGCAGATCGCGGGTCATCGACACCAGGGCCTGCACCAGCTCTGCCACGCCGCGGATGACATGCTCACAGTTGTCGAGAACCAGGAGCGCGGGACCGGGACCGAGGGCGCCCACGATGCCGGTGAGGACATCTGTCGGGATGGCGAAGTGGCTCGCCGGAGTGCGCAGCGACTCACCGACGCCGAGGACGGAAGCGACCTCACCGGCCACGTCGTCGTCGCTGGTGAGACCGGCGAGCGCGACGAGATGCACCTCCCGCTGCTCCGCCTCGCGGCTCACCACATGCGCGAGCCGGGTCTTGCCCAGGCCGCCCGCCCCGACGATCGAGGTGACCCGGGACGTGCGCAGCAGCTCGGCCACCGCGGCGATGTCGGCGTCGCGGCCGAGCAGCGGGTTGGGCTCGTGCGGCACCCCACGGCGGACCGCCGGCGCCTCACCCTGCAACAGCTCCTGGTGCACGGCCTGCAGCGCGGGCCCCGGGTCGGTGCCGAGCTCGTCGCGCAGCGTTCGGCGATAGCCGTCGTACGTCGCCAGAGCGGCGGACGGCCCCGCGGTGGCCGCCTCGCAGCGCAACAGCTCGAGCAGCACCTCCTCGTCCCGCGGCAGCTCCCGGACCAGGCCGGTGAGCGGCTCCACCGCCTCGGCCCGGCGGCCGAGCCGCGCGAGGGCCAGGGCGCGGACCCGCATGAGCGACCGATACGTAGGGGCCCGCTCCGCACGCAGCGCGGACACCGGGTCGTCGGGTATGGCGTCCTCATGGAACACGCCACCGCCACCGCCGTCCCACAGCGCAAGCCCCGCCTCGGCGTGCGCGAGCGCCGCCGCATGGTCCCCGGCCCGGGAGCGCTCCGCGCCCGCGGCGGCGCGGCGAAGGACGGCGGAACTGTCCACCTGGTCCTCGCCCAGCGCGAGGCGGTAGCCGGTGGGGGTACTGGCGATCATGTCGGAGCCGAGGCGTGCCCGGGCGCGCGAGACAAGGATCTGCAGCGCCTTGGTCGGATTCTCCGGTTGCCCGTCCGGCCAGAGCCCGTCCACCAGGAGCGCGGTGCTGCATCCTGTGCGCAGCTCGCCCGCGAGGAGGGCGAGCAGGCCGCGCAGCCTGGGCGCGGTGATCTCCTGGTCGCGGCAGGAGACCCGCGACAGCAGGGTCAACTCGGTGGTCATCAGAGAAGGTTAGCCAGCTGTCCGACGGCGCGGCTGTGCCCCGTCGCAGAGTGACTGCGACACCGGCACGCTCAGTAGCCATTGCTCTTCGGCGGGGTCGTGTTCACGGGCGCATCGGTACCACCCACGGTGATCTGCGTCTTCATGCCCAGGTCCTTGTGCCCGTCGACGGGGCAGTAGATCTCGTAGGTGCCGGACTTCAAGGTCACCTCGAGCGTCTCGGAAGCTCCGGGAGTGAGGGTCTTGGTGCGGTGCTCTCCGGCGGGGCCTTCGATCTCCAGGGCGTGGTCGTGATGGCCGCTGTTCTTGGCGACGAAGGCGTAGGCGCCCGGCTTGAACGTCTTCTGTGACAGTGCGATGTGGAAGTCGGTCAGGTCCGCTTTCACCTGCGTCACTGCTGGTTCGACGCTCTTCTTCGGGGGTGTGGAAGTCGTCGAGCCGCCTCCGTTCCCACTTCCGTTTCCACTTCCGCAGCCCGCGAGCACGCCCGCCAGCGCTCCGGCTGCCATCCCCAGCACCACACGGTTCCGGGTGAGTGTCCTTGTCATGGCTCGGCCCTCGCTGGAAGTTCCGTCGTGCAGGGTGTTACGGATGAACCGCGCCGAGGGATTGGCGGTCGGACCACGGACGCCTTGGGCGAACGGAGGAGGAGAATAGGAGGGTGATTTCCCGCGGAGACGGAGCAATCCCTTCGGGGAGGCCGACCGTATCCCCTGGTATGAGGAGAATGGGCCTCCCTCTCGACCACGCGTCGGACGAGGCACTGCTGTCCGGACTGGCGACGGGCGATCCGGAGATCGCCGTTGCGTTCGTGCGCCGCTTCCAGCGCACGGTCTTCGGCGTCGCCATCGTGGTTGTCGGCGATCTCCAGCTTGCCGAGGACATCGCGCAGCAGACGTTCGAGCGGGCGTGGCGGCACGCCCAGATCTACGACTCCCGCCGCGGGTCCGTGAAGACCTGGCTGACGACGATCGCGCACAATCTGGCGATCGACACGGTGCGGGCGCGCAGAGCCAGTCCTGTCGCGCCCGAAGACCTGGACGCGCTTGTCGACATCGTGACCGACACCCCTGAGCAGCGGGCGCTCGCCGACGAGACGTCCGCCCGGCTACGGACCGCGGTGGCGGCTCTGCCACGGGAT
The DNA here is from genome assembly GCF_042888805.1 of Streptomyces sp. NPDC002730. Taxonomy (NCBI): domain Bacteria; kingdom Bacillati; phylum Actinomycetota; class Actinomycetes; order Kitasatosporales; family Streptomycetaceae; genus Streptomyces; species Streptomyces sp. NPDC002730. The sequence goes on along the minus strand of NZ_JBIAQG010000005.1, from coordinate 42,196 downwards.
CAGGCCCGCGCCCTGGTGATGGCGGGGATCTACGGGATGACCGGCCAGCAGATCGCCGAATTCGAGCGGATTCCGCTGGGCACGGCCAAGACCCGGATCAGAACGGCGATGGGCAAGCTGCGGGTGACCCTGGAGGCTGAGGGGAGCCGATCATGAGCTGCATGACCTGCGATCGGCTGGAGGAGCTCGCCCCCGAGCTGGCGCTGGGCGTTCTGCCGGCCCGGGAGCGGGCCGAGGCGGTCGCGCACCTGGACCGCTGTCCCGGCTGTCGGGAACAAATCGAGCAGCTGACCCTCGTCGGGGACGGCCTGCTCGGTCTGCTTCCGGGCAGTGAGCCGCCGGTCGGCTTCGAGACCCGCGTCGCGAACCGGCTGAACCCGTCACGGCCTGCGGCGTGCCGGCGCCTGTGGTCGCGCCTGCGTGTCGCAGCCGCCGCGGCTGCCCTGGCGATCGCCGTCGGCTTCGGCGGCTGGGCCATCGGCACGGCCGTCGACCACTCCGTCGCCCCCGCCTCGGAAACGGTCCAGGTGAACCAGGCTCTCCTGCAGGCGTCCCTCGTCGCGGACGACCACGAAGTGGGCCGGATATTCGCCTATCCGGGTTCGCCGGGCTGGGTGTACATGTCCGTCGACCTGGAGGGTGGCGTCGGAACGGTCAACTGCCGGCTCGTACTCTCCGACGGCCACACGGTTCCGATCGGCTCGTTCGCACTCAAGGACGGCTACGGCTACTGGGGCGCCCCGGCCGCCGTGGACCCCGCGACGGTGTCCGGCGCCCGGCTGACGGCCCCCGACGGTTCCGTCGTCGCCACCGCACACTTCCCGCCGCAGAACCGCTAGGTCACGGGGACCGACGCCGGTCGGTCCCGGCCCCCTGTCCCGCCGCGTTCCCGGCGGCGGCGAGCAGGCCGAGTCCGATCTTGTCGGTGCGGCCGGGCGATCCGCCGAGCCGGTGGACGAGCACCCAGTTCCCCGTCTGCGGGAGCACTCCGGTGAAGGCCGAGGCATCGCGGGTCGCCCCGTTGTGCCACAACAGTGGCCCCGCCGACTGCCAGGACGGCGCCGGTTCGCCCAGAGAGCGCTCGAGCAGCAGTCGGGTGACCACGGTCGCCAGCGCTCGAGGCGTGGCCCACAACCCGCCTGCGGGCAGGATCGGCCCGTCCATGGTCCACCGGGCGCGTTCCCTGCCGAACAGGTTCCGCGCGCTCAGCAGTCGGTCGGCGGGCGGATGCGCGGTGACCTCGTGCACCCCCAGCGGCGTGAGCACATGCTCCCGCACCAATTCCTCGTACGGCCGCCCGGCCGCGGACACCAGGGCCGCACCGAGCACGGCGTAACCGAGGTTGGAGTACTCCTCCTCCTGTCCCGGTTGCCTCACGGCGATCTCCCCGAGTCGGCCGAGGACGGTCCGGAGCGCGTTCTCGTCGAAGGCCGCGTAGGGATCGCGGCCGTTCAGGCCGGGTGGCAGCCGTGGCAGGCCCGACGTGTGGTCTGCCAACTTCCCGAGCGTGATTCCCGATCCGGGCGGTGTCGGGAGCCATTGCTCCACCGCGTCGTCGAGGCCGAGCAGGCCGGCCCGGACCATCCGTATCAGCAGGGTGCCGGTGAGAACCTTGGTCAGGGATCCGATCTCGACGAAGGCGGCCGGATCGTGCCCGTGCCGGGCCAGCGGCGGGGCCGAGCCGCTGAGCACGCAGACAGGAACGGGCCGCAGTGACAGGCCCGCCATCAGGACTGCGCCCACTGCTGGAGAACAGCCTCGCGTTCGGCGGGGCGCACCGACTCGCCGGGTGGTGCACCGAGGTGGATCGCATCCTCGGTGACCCAGAACAGCCCGACCATTGCCACAGTTGATTCCACCGTTCGCGTATTGCCATGGGTTCGGCTGAAAGGCGTTCTCAGGGAGCCCGTCTGACGATCAGCCAACATTTTCCACGGCGCCCATGGCGCCCGCCTTACCGGCGTGCTCATGGAGGGCGGCACCGCAGCCGGGGCCGCTCCATGAGCGGAATCCGTCGGCAGGGGCGAGAGTGGCATTGGTGCACCCCCGCGGATCGGAGGCCTCCATGAGCAGCCGGGACACCCGGAGCCCGCACTGTCTGGTGACAGGCGCGACGGGGTACATCGGAGGCCGGCTGGTGCCCGAATTGCTGGATGCCGGGTACCGCGTACGGTGCATGGCCCGGTCTCCGGACAAGCTGCGCGACCACCCCTGGGCAGGACGGGCCGAGGTGGTACGCGGGGATGTGACCGATCCGGATTCGGTCGGCGACGCGCTGCGCGGTATCGATGTCGCCTATTACCTCGTGCACGCCCTGCGGGCCGGAGACGACTTCGAGGAGACCGACCGGAAGGCCGCCCGGGTGTTCGCCGAGCGTGCCCGCGCCGCGGGCGTACGGCGCATCGTCTACCTGGGCGGACTGACCCCGGCCGATGTGCCGGAGCGCGAACTGTCACCCCATCTGCGCTCCCGCGCCGAGGTCGGCGAGATCTTCCTCCGCTCGGCTGTGCCGGCGACCGTGCTCCGCGCCGCGGTGATCATCGGCTCCGGTTCGGCGTCCTTCGAGATGCTGCGCTACCTCACCGAGCGGCTGCCGGTCATGGTCACACCGAGTTGGGTCAGCACCCGCATCCAGCCGATCGCCGTCCGGGATGTGCTGCGGTATCTGGTGGGTAGTGCCCGGATGCCCGACGAGGTGAACCGCGTGTTCGACATCGGCGGGCCCGACGTCGTGACATACGAGCAGATGATGCGGCGGTACGCGGTGGTGGCCCGCCTGCCCCGCCGCTTCATCCTGCGCGTACCGATGCTGACACCCCGTCTCTCCGGCCTGTGGATCGGCCTGGTCACTCCCGTTCCCGCCTCCCTCGCCCGGCCGCTGACCGAGTCGCTGCGGCACGAGGTCGTCTGCCGCGAACATGAGATCGCCCAGCACGTGCCCGATCCGCCTGGTGCACCGATCGGCTTCGACCAGGCCCTCACCCTGGCCCTGCAGCGCGTACGCGACGCTCAGGTCACCACCCGCTGGTCCTCCGCCTCGCTGCCCGGCGCTCCGAGCGACCCCCTGCCCTCGGACCCGGACTGGGCCGGGGGCAGCCTCTACATCGACCGACGCGCGCTCGCCGTCGATGCCTCACCGAAGGCACTGTGGCAGGTCATCGAGGGGATCGGCGGTGACAACGGCTGGTACTCCTTCCCGCTCGCCTGGGCGGTACGAGGCTGGCTCGACCGGCTGGTCGGAGGCGCCGGACTCCGCCGTGGCCGCCGGGACGCCGCAAGGCTGCGGGTGGGGGACTCGCTGGACTTCTGGCGTGTGGAGGAGATCGAACCGGGCCGGCTGCTGCGGTTGCGTGCCGAGATGCGGCTGCCGGGGCTCGCCTGGCTGGAGATGTACTCCGACCGGGACGAGCAGGGCCGGGCCCGCTACCGGCAGCGGGCGCTGTTCCATCCGCACGGTCTGCTCGGGCATGTCTACTGGTGGAGCGTGTCGCCGTTCCACGCGGTCGTGTTCGGCGGCATGGCCCGCAACATCGCGCAGGCCGCGCTTCAAGCGGACGCCGCGCATGACGGCGAGGGCGCGAACCCGGGCTGACGCCGTGCGTCCGCATCTGCGCCGCCAGGGCGACGGCGGGATGTTCGACAGGTTCGCGGAACACGCCGAGGAACTGTGGAGCCGGGCGGTGCCCGTCCCGTCCTGAAGGGGGGAGGGACACCCGGCCGGTCGCCTGGGAGCCCACACACCGTGTGTAGTTCGCGACACGCTGCTCCGCGGGCATGTGTCGGCAGCGCTCGCCCGCGCAGCCGCGGGTGGGACGAGGCGCGTTTCCGTCAGCGCGAGTTGATGTCGGCGGTGATGGTCACCGAGCGATCAGCCGATGCACAGAACGATCAGACACACCTGCGTCGGTGACGCCGGATTGCCCGGCGACGTCGACGGCGGAAGGGTCGCAGCCGGTGTGTCTGCGCCGGGGCGTTCGGTGGACGCCGGCGCGGGCGGCGCTGTCGTCTCCGGGGCTGGGGCGCCGCCGTTGCCCACGTGCGTCGCCCTCTTGGCCGAATCGGCTGTGATGTGCGGCGTTGCGCTCGGAGCGGCGAGGGGTCGGGCCGTGGCGGCGGAGCTCTGCTGCCGGCTTGTCGTCGCCGTGGAAGGCGTGGCGACGGCGGTGCTGTGCTGCCGGTTGGTCGTCGTGGGTGGGCGAGTGCTTGGATGCCGCGGAGCCGGGGTGTCCGGTTGCTCCAATGACGAGTCGGCGGTCGCTGTCCGCATGTCCGCGGTCACCGGCTCCGGCGGTGAGGCCGCGTGTGTGTGGCTGGTGGAAGGCCTGGTGGTCGGCAGCGCGGCTACGGTCAGGCCGCCACCGACAAGGGCAACGGCCGTTGCGGCCACGGCCCGACGCCGGTTCTTCTTCCAACGTGCCAGCTGCCGACGCCGAGCCGCCCGGCCCTGCCCGGTGGAGGCCGCGCCGTCGAAGCCGCCGGATGAATCAGTGCCCGACGCATCCGCCACCGCGTCTTCGGATGCGTTGCTGCCGATCGGTGCGGCTTCCGAGTGATGAGTGCCGGGGTAGGACCCCGGAGCGGGGACCTCCTCCGCGCGCCATGCCTGCCTCGTCGTTGCGGTAGGGGCGACCGCGCTGTGGAGGCGATGGGTAGGCGGGGCAATGTCCGGAGCGTATGCGCCGCACCCTGGGCACACGAGTGCCCCATTGAGAGTGCGGCGGCATGCGGAGCAGTAGTCCATCTGCGATCTTTCTGTGCTGACTGCGCCGCCAGGGACGCCGGCGACCTGTTTTTCAGTTCGCACGCGGGATCGAGAGGCCAGTAACGCTACTGGCACCCGTCGAAGGTGGCGCGCAGCCCTTGTGATGCTGCTGCAAAGATTTACTGCCGGTTGTGTCTCGTACTCCCGGACATGTCGTTACGAATGCCGGGATGAGAGGCGTGCCGTTCATGGTGAGGTCCGCGTCGTCCTGCATGGTTTGATCGCGGACCTCATGACATACATGTCGCGCTCGACCCGAATTCGGTCAGAGGCGGCGTATCCGTGCAGCGATCCCATGGCCGAGTAGAAGGTAAATAACGGCGGGCAGGCCGTAATTGAGGAAAACCCGCAGACCTTCGGTCTCCATGGTGAAGATGTCCTGGGACCAGCCGGCGAGCCAGTCCGCCATGTCGTGCACAAAGCCGACGAAGACATTCCCTTGGTTGGCGTCGAGCAGGTACAGCAGAATCCACAGGCCCAGAAAGCCTGCAGCTATGTCCGCGATCGTGTGGATGACCAAGGCTGCCCGGTTTGCTCCGGCGCCGTCCCGACTGCGCCCATAGGCGTCCCGGTTACGGTCATAGGGGTTGTAGGTGTCATTTACGGGCACGGGTTCATGGGGATTGCTCATGCCCTCCCTGCTTGCCTTGCCGGAGTGCGCGAAACCTTGCTCAAACCTGCGATTTCATAACGGCTTTCGGCTCTCGAGAGTCATTCAGGTCTGTGGCGCCAACACCGCTGTCCCACAATTCGATGCGGGGAGCCCGGACTTGGGCCGGACTGATCATCGATCCCGCCCATCCAACGGCTACGGCACGGGCACCCAAGTCACCCGAAGGTCTGCGGGCCGACGGCGCAGAGCAGTGCCAGGGCCTGGTGGTCGGGTGTGCCCGGCGCGGCGGTGTAGATGACCAGGCGGAGTGCCGAATCCGTTGCCTCCAGCACATCGCAGTTGAGCGTCAGCCGCCCTACTTCGGGGTGCTCGACTCTCTTGAGCTGCGAGGTGCTCGCGGCGACGTCGGTCCGTGCCCAGAGTTCCGTGAAGCGCGGGCTGGCCGACTGCAGTTCGTCGATGAGCCCGAGCAGGTACGGGTCGGCGGGGAACCGCCCGAGGCTCGCGCGCAGGTCGGCGACGGCGTACGCCTCGAAGTCCGCGGCTTCGGCGGGTGTACGGATCACCCGCGAGGGCCGCCCGGTGAAGTGCCGGCGCAGGATGTTGCGCTCACCGTCCGCACCTGTCGCGTCGTCGCCGAGGAGTGTGATCGCCAGCGGGTTGGCCAGGACGACCCTCCAGGCGCGGTCGACCGCCACCACCGCGGCATCGTTCAGCCGGTCGATGATCCGCTGCAGCCCCGGCGTGATGTGCGCGGACGCGATCCCGGGCGCGGGCGACGAGTGTCCGGCCAGCCGGTAGAGGTGGTCGCGTTCCTCCTCGGTCAGCCGCAGGGCACGTGCCAGGGGCCCGAGAACGGAGGTTGAGGGCCGTCCTGCGCGGCCCTGTTCGAGCCGGGCCAGGTACTCGACCGAGAGCCCGGCCAGGGTGGCGAGCTCCTGGCGGCGCAGCCCGGGCGCGCGCCGGCGCGGGCCGGCCGGCAGGCCGACTTCGGCGGGTGGCAGGCGGTCGCGCCAGGCGCGCAGGCAGCTGCCCAGGTCGGCGTCGCTCATGACTTCATTCTGGCGGCTGGGGGTTCGCGGAGGGTCGCCCAGCGAGTACCAGGATCATTCCGGCCTCCCCGGCCTGGACGGCGCTCCCGCGATGGGCTCTGGGCACCCCGCCGGCTCCGAACCCCGGCAGCTACTGGCGGAAGACCAAGGAGAACAATAGATTCAGTTGAATAGAGATGTAGAAACAACTGATTTCGCGGATCAGTGGCGTAAGCTATGCGATATCGGTAGCGTGCGGTCTTCGAGGGTGACCGTCCTCAGGTATGCCGATGCGTGGCCCCCGGGAGGGATCCGTGCCCGCACGCCGACAGCGCCGGATGACGTTCCCCGCCGGGTCGGCCGTTCGTCTCGTCCGGCCCGGCCCACGTCGGTACGCGGCTTGCCCACCGCCCACCGCCACCGCTCACCGCGCGCCAAAGGCCCCCGTTCAAGGGTTACTTGGAAGAGGTCACGTGAACCAGAGCCCACTGCCGCCCACACTGCCCGCGAACGACCGCACCCGTCACCGCCGACTGCGGGAGCAGGCAAGTCTCGACCGCGCAGCCCTCAACGCAATCCTGGACGCCGGCTTCATGTGCCACTTCGGTGTGGTTGTCGACGGACATCCCATGGTCGTCCCGACCGTCTATGGAACCGACGGGCGGAACCTGTACTTCCATGGCTCGGTGGCCAGCCGGAGCCTTGTCGCCGCGCCGAACGCCGAGGTGTGCGTCACGGTCACGCATGTGGATGGCCTCGTCCTCGCCCGGTCGGTGTTCGAGCACGGCGTCAACTACCGCAGCGCGATGATCTACGGCACGCCCCGCCTCGTCACCGACCCCGAGACGAAACTCGCCGGTCTGCGCTGCCTGACCCAGCACGCCACCCCCGGCCAGTGGGAGTACGCACGTCAGCCCAACCGTAAGGAGCTGGCGGCCACCGCGCTTCTCGCCCTGTCGCTGGAGGAAGCCTCCGTCAAGATCCGCACCGGCGGCCCCGACGACGGTGACGGACCCGACGCCGAACTCGGGATATGGGCCGGCGTCCTGCCCATGGTGACCTCCTTCGGTGAGCCGGAACCTGATCCGGCGCTCAAGGAGGGCATCACTCCGCCGCCCCACATCACCGCCCGCAGCGGCACCCGGGCGGGGTGACCACGGGCGGGCCCGCCACCCGAACGGACCCGAACGGACCCGAACGGACCCGAACGGACCCGAACGGATCCGGACGGGACTGCATACGCCTTCGCGTACGACACCCAACTGCGCCTGACGCAGCGGTCATCAACACGCAGGGACTGGCCCGGTCATACGCATACGACGAGGCGGGCCGTCCGATCGCGGAGACCGACTTCAACGGTCGGACGCCGGTAGACACGCATGACGCCATGGGCAGCCGGCGCCCGGCTAGTAGCGGCGGGTGCGATCGGTCCCAGGCGGCCGGCCGGGGCCTGCGGTGCCCGCTTCACATGCTCGATCGCCGCTCTAGTTCCCTTGCCCGGGCGGCGGTCCGGCGACCGCCGGGTCCAGGTAGGCGGGTCCGGCCAGGCCTTTGCGACGCATGGCGATCCCGGTCAGCGCCTCGAAGATGGCTCGGCGGGCGTTCATTGTGGTGGTGTAGCCGGGATCCAGGTGGGGCGCGACCTCGACGATGTCCATGCCCACGACCGGCGTCTCGTGACAGATCCGGCGGATGGCCGGCAGCAGTTCGCGGTTGGTCAGGCCGGGTGGCTCCGGCGTGCCGGTGCCGGGCGCGAAGGCCGGGTCCAGCACGTCGATGTCCAGCGACACGAACAGAAACTCCGGCCCGTCCAGGGCCTCGTCGATGGCTTGCTGGAGGACCACATCGAATCCGCGGCGGTCGATTTCGGCCATGAAGTGCGCGCGCAGTCCGCGCTCGCGCATCCAGTCGAGCAGTTCGTCGTCGGGCGCGATCGCACTGCGCAGCCCGATCTGGATGAAGTTGCGTCCGGGGACGTGTTCGTCCTCGATCAACCGGCGGATCGGTGTGGCGTGCGAGACGGGATGACCGAACAGGTCGTGGGAGCAGTCCGGATGCGCATCGAAGTGGATCACACCGACCTTGCCCGGACCATACACATCGGCCACGGCGGCGGCATCCGGCCACAGGATCGAGTGGTCCCCGCCGAGGACGATGGGGATCGCGCCCGTTTCGGCGATCTCGCGCACCAGAGCGCGGATCGGTTCCATGGAGTTGTCGATGCTGAACGGGTCGACCGCGGCGTCGCCGTAGTCGACCACCGTCAGCTCCTCGAACGGCTTGATGCGGGTGCTGGGATTGACCAGCATTTGCGGGGTGTTGGGCAGGATCCGCTCGTCGGACCGGATCGCGCGGGGCCCGTAGGCCGCCCCTCGGTGCCCGGTCGACATGTCCACCGGCGCCCCAAGGACTGCCACATCGACGTGGCCGGCACGAAGGTCGTCCGGATTGAGGCACAGCGGCAGCCCGAAGAATGTGGCGATCCCGCCGTAGGCCGGTACGAACGCATACCGCTGCAGGTTGATCGGTCCTGGCTCGCGCCTCGGGTCGGACGTGCGGTCGAGTTCCCATTTCCAGGCGTCTGGGGGTGCCCCTTCCACGATCAGCTCCTCTCGACCCCGTCCCGACAGTCAGCCGGCGCGGATGGCGCCCGGACGACCACACTGTGATCACTGAATCCGACCTGCGGCGATTGCGGCGGATGCCAGGGCGCGACAGGCCGCGGGAGTCAGTCGTTCGGACTGGTGATCAGGAGGCAGGCAAGCGGCACGGCAGGGGCACCTGCAAAGGGGCATGGGTCTGCCGCATGCGTTCCTGCCACCTTCTGCGCCCATGGGCCGGTACGCAGCGCAGGGCGGTGGTCCGGTGCGCGGTGGTCGTACTTCCGCCGACCGGTGCTACTGGTCGTTCGTCCCGGAGCCCACCAGACCCGCTTCGTAGGCAATGACGACCGCCTGGGTGCGGTTGGTGGCGCTCAGCTTGGTCAGCACGTTACCCACGTGCGTCTTGACGGTCTCCAGGCTCACCCGCAGCTGCGTGGCCGCCTCTTGGTTGGACCGGCCCTTCGCCATGAGCCGCAGGACCTCGATCTCGCGGCCGGTGAGCAGGGCGGCCCCGCCGGTGGTGGTATCCCGCCGTACGGGTCGGCCGGCGGCGAGTCGGCGGACTGCGTCCGGGAACAGCACGGAGTCACCGCTGGCTACCAGCCGGATGGCGTGCGCGATCTGCTGGGACGGCGCCCGCTTGCGGATGAACCCGCTGGCACCGGCCCGCAGGGCGTCGTAGACGTGTTCGTCGTTCTCGAAGGTCGTGATCACGATGACCTTCGGCGGGTCGGGCAGCACGGACCGCAGTCGCCGAGTCGCCTCGATGCCGTCCACATCAGGCATCCGCACGTCCATCAGTACTACGTCGGGGCGTAGCCGTTCGACCATGGGAAGCACCTCGGCGCCGTCGGCGGCCTCGCCGACGACGTCGAGGTCGGGCTTGGCCGACAGCAGGGCCCGCAGTCCGGTACGCGTGAGCTCCTCGTCGTCGACAACGAGGACCGTAACCAGCGGGTCGGGGAGCCTGGTTGGGCCGCTGTGCGCGTTCATGGCGCCGACCGTAGCGGTATCCGTGCCGCCAGCCGCCAGTGCGTTGCGGGCTCGCCCGTACGCCCCGCCGACACCTCGCCGCGCAGCAGCCGCACCCGCTCGGCGACCCCGGTCAGTCCATGGCCCCGCTCCCTGCCCGGGCGGAAGGGCACCGCTGCGTCGACCCGATTAATGATCTCCACCTCCAGCCAGCCCTCCCGCGCGGCGATCCGCAGGCTGATTCCGGCCGTCTCACCGTGCCGTAAGGCGTTGGTCAGGCCCTCTTGAACGATCCGGTACGTCTCCCGCGACACGGTCGCCGGTACCTGAGCGAGGTTTCCGGCGGTCTCCACGCGCAGCCCGGCCCCGGCCTGCCGGACCCGCTCGGTCAAGGGGCCGAGGTCGGCGAGGGTGTGCTGCGGTGTGGTGGGCGACCGACCTTCGCGGAGGACGCCGAGGACGTGGTCGAGGTCGTCCATCGCGGCGCGGGATGTCTCCTCGATGCTGCTGAGGGCGCGTCGGGCCGCTTCGGGATCGCTGTCCATCAGTTCCCCGGCGACGGCGGCCTGGATGGTGGATGCCGTCAGGGTGTGCCCTATTGAGTCGTGCAGCTCCTGGGCCAGCCGGTTGCGCTGGGCCAGTAGATCCCGCTGCTCCTCCACGGCGGCCAGCCGCTCGGCGGGCCGGTGGCCGAGGAGGAACGCGGCGAGCAGGCGCATGGCAGCCGCGCCGCCGACGGTGACGTACCCGGCGAGCGCCAGACATCCCGCGCAGACGACCACCGTCCACAGGCCCTGCCACCCGTGCTCCACGTGGATGGTCCACCCGAAACTCGCCACCGGACCACCACCGCTCAGCCAGACCAGGAGGAACACGACGGCTGCGAAGACCGACAGGCAGGCCACCGCGGTCACCGCCCCACCGACCGCCAAGTGTGCGGCCAGATACGCCGACGTCCAGAGCCGGTTCACCCACAGGGACGTCGACGATTCCAACGGGGCGGGAAGACCCGTGCCAAGGAGCCCGTTGGCCAGCCGAACGCACCCCCGGCGCGCCGCTCGCGGAGCGCCCATGGCCACGAGCACCGCGCACAGCACGAGGCTGAATCCCAGGGCACGAAGCGCCGCCGGCCACTGCGACGGCGCAGCGAAGAGTGCCACGACCAGCGGCGGCAGGCTCATGGCCGCGCCGAGAAACGCGTATATCCAACCCCGGTACGTGGCCCTGCTGAAGAGCGGCCGAATCATTGTCCTCACGGCCCGCACAGTACCTACCTGCCCGGCGGTGTACCTCCCCCGAAAGAGCCAGTAACGGGATCCCGCAGCAGGGGGATTCCGTTTTCCCCCGTCGCAGCGATGCGGAGGCTCACCGTCGACTGCGAACGTTGTGCGAACGAAAATGACTCAATTCGGGGCCCGAAAGGCAGTCGTGAAATCGAAACCCGTGTCGCACGCCGAAAACCGCAGCTCCGTGGCCGCAAGGATCGGGGCAGCGGCATGGATCGTCGCCACCGTGCAGTTCCTCGTCGTCCAACTGGTCGTGCAGTCCGCCTGGCGCATGCCCTACAGCTGGGCGGACAACAACATCAGTGACCTCGGCAACGTCGAATGCCAGATATGGGACGTCTCCCGACCGCGGTATGTGTGCTCACCGCTGCACGACGCCATGAACGCCTCGTTCGTCGTCCACGGCGTACTGCTGCTCGTCGGCACGCTGCTGACCGGTGCCTGCTGGGGCCGTGGCCGAATATCGGGAAGTGCCCGGATTCTCTTTGTCATCAATGCCGGTGGGTGGGTCCTGGTCGGCTTTGTTCCTGCGGACGTCAACGAGGACCTGCATGTATTGGGGGCGCTCCTCATCATGGCGCTGGGAAATATCGGGCTCATCTGCACCGGATTCGCCCCGCGGGCTTCCCTGTTCGGCGGACTGCGCCCCATAACCCTCTCCATAGCCGCCGCGGCAGTGGTTGCTGCGTGGATGTTCTTCGGTCAGCACGATCCCGGCATCGGACTCGGCGGCCTGGAACGGATCGCGGCCTTCGCAATGGATGCGTGGGCTCTCGTCATGGCCCTCGCCATAGTCCGCACGCACCGGAAGGAAAACGCGAGCCTGTGGCAGCGCTCAGTGCCACCGAGTAGCCCGGCTCATGGCAGCAGCCGAGCGGCACGCACCTGACTGTCCGCATCTTCGGCGCCCGTATCGCGGGCAGCCCGGCCGGCTCGGCTGCCGGGCCACGTGCGGCTGGACGCAAGGCTGCCGGCGATCGGCGTGACGGCCGTTCCACCTTGGTCACGAGGGTGGAACGGCGGCAGTTTCCCCGAGTTTCCCGGGGAGTCCACTGGCGGCCGTTGCGGAAGGCGTTCAGTTGTTCACAGAGCGCCGCTGCGCACACCAGCAGCCCCAAAACGCCGGCCCGCGCGGTCGGCTCTAGAGGCTCAGCACGATGGCGGCGCCAATCCCTCCGAGACACAGTGCGAAGGCGGCTTCACGCCAGCCGCCCTTCCCCCAGCGGAAGGGCCGGTCGAGGGCGAGCCGGCCGGGGCCGATGGCGGCGATGGCGAGAGCGACGACCGCGATGCACACGCCGTACTCCACGCCGCCGTTCGCGTCCCACAGACCGTGTGCCGCGCTAACGGTCACCATGGCGTTGATCATCACGCCGATCAGGGCAGCCGCCGCCAGCGGGGTGAACAGCCCCAGAGCCAGTCCGAGGCCTCCGAGGAACTCCGAGCCACCGCCGATGGCGGCGTAGACCTTTCCGGGGCTGTAGCCCAGTGCGGCGAACCCCTTCCCCGTTGCGGTGAGGCCTTCGCCACCGAATATCCCGAAAAGCTTTTGACAGCCGTGTCCTGCCATCAGCAGGCCGAACGTGATCCTTATAAGAAGCAGACCGGCGTCACCGGCGGACACCGACCGCCGTGCTGTGACCTCGGCCGCAGGCCCCGGCGAGGCCCGCAGTTGGTCAGCGATCTTCATCATGGGGGACTCTCTTCTGCCCCGGGGTCCCCGGGCGGTGCCGACTGACCGCTCAAGGAACCGGCAGAGCGGGTTGTGCAAGTCGCCATGGCGTTCTCAAGCGCATGCGATGCGCGGAAGACCCGCGACCCTGCCGGGACGCAGCCGGCACGGGAAACCTGCGGAACCATCGCCACCGTTCCGGTCAGGCCGACGATCAGCGCGAGGTAGGGGGCCAGCGCCCTGCCGAGCTTGGTCGACATGTCGAGGTTGATGGCCGTACGGCCGGTGACCGAGACCGTGGCCCCCGAGGGGGCGGGCAGGTCGCGGATGGCGGAGACGAGCCTGCCGGTGGCCGTGCTGTCCGGGGCGGTGCTGGGGATCACGGTCAACAGGGCTGTGTCCGCGGCCTGGTTGAGGACGGCGGGAGTCACTGCGGCGACGCCGCTCAGCGGGGTGAGTCGTTCGGCGGTCCGCTGGGCCGGGCCCTCGGCGCTCCCGGTCCCCTTGGTGTCGACGACGACGAGCAGCGGCCCGTTGTGGCCGGAGCCGAATCCCTTGGTGACGAGGTCGTAGGCCCTGCGCTGGGTGGTGGCGGGGGCGGCGCTGCCGTCGTCGGGCATGCCGAGGCGCAGGTCCAGGGCGGGGATGGCGAGTGCGGCCAGCGCGACGGTGGCGGTCAGCAGGACGGTGAGCGGTCGACGGGTGACCAGACGGGCCCAGCGGTGGCCGGCAGAGGCGTCGAGGCTGTCGGCACGCCGTCGGGGTTGGAGCCGCTGTCCGGTGAAGCCGAGACATGCGGGCAGCAGGGTGAGGGCGATCAGGACGGCGAGAGCGACGGTGGCCGCGGCGGCGAGCCCCATCTGGGTGAGGATCGGCAGGCCGGCGACGGAGAGTCCGGCGAGTGCGATCACCACGGTCAGCCCGGCGAAGACGACGGCCGATCCGGCGGTGCCGACCGCCAGCCCTGCCGCCTCTTGGGGTGAGCGGCCGGCCGCGAGTTCCTCGCGGTGGCGGGAGACGATCAGCAGCGCGTAGTCGATGGCGACGGCCAGGCCCAGCATCGTGGCCAGTACCGAGGTGTTGGAGCTCAGCTCGACGAAACCGGTGGTGACGGTAATGGCGGACACGCCGATTCCGACGCCTATCAGGGCGGTCACCAGCGGCAGTCCAGCCGCGAGGACCGAACCGAAGGTGATGACGAGTACGAGGGCGGCCACCGCGAGGCCGATGACCTCGCCGGTGCCGGACGCGGATGGCTCCTGGAGGGCGTCGCCTCCGCTCTCCACGGTGAGGCCTGCGGAGCGGCCTATCGAGGCGGCGGATTCCAAGGTCGCTCGGGCGCCCTTGGGGATGTCGCCCATCGGCACCTTGTAGGTGACCTGTGCCAGTGCGTAGCGGCCGTCCGGGGATACGGCCATCGCGTCGAAGGGGTCGAGGACGTCGGCGACCTCGGCGTCGCGGCGGAGCTGGTCGAGCGACTGGCGTACGGCGGCGGTCGCGTCGGGTTCGGCCAGCGTGCGGCCATCGGGTGCGGCGAAGACGACCACGGCGGTGGCGCCGCCCGCGTGGGTGTCCGGGAAGCGCTGCTCCATGAGGTCCATGGCCTTCTGGGCCTGGGTGCCCGGGATGGTGAACGAGTTGGAGGTCGGCCCGGACAGGGCCGCGCCGCCTACGCCGACGGCGATCAGCAGTGCGACCCAGAGGGCGGTGATCGTCCACCGCCGACGGAAGCAGAACCGGCCGAGCCGGTAGAGGAGTGCGGCCATGGTGGATGGCTCCTGTCAGAGAGAGTTCAACAAGGCGAACGTTATAATAACGAACGTGATGTTAATTGCGAGGGGGTTGGATCCAGGCCCCCGCCACCCTTTGGAGGAGCTCATGACGCTCGCCCCGTTCGTCGAACCGGCTCCCGCCGCACGCCCTCACCCCCGCCGCTGGGCAGGGCTGGCGGTGCTCTCCGCGAGCCCGCTGCTGGAGATTCGGCTGTTCCGCAGCCGGCCCTTCACTGCCGGCGCCGTCGTGGCTGTCACCACCGCTATGGCGAGGCCGCGATGATGCTCCTGATCGCGCAGTGGATACAGCTGGTCGAAGGCTTCTCGCCGCTCCAGGCCGGCTTGCGGCTGCTGCCCGCCGCGCTCGGCGCCGGCGTGGTCTCGCCGCTTGCTCCGCGGCTGGCCGCGTGTTGGGGGCCCGCCCGGTGCTGGCCGGCGGCCTGGCGGTCCCCGGCGGGGGGTTGCTGCTGATCGCGCTCGCCCCGACGACCTACCCGTGGGTGGCGCTGTCCCTGCTGCTGATCTGAGCGGGTATGGGATCGCCGGCGATCGCCTCCGCAGTGATCATGGCCGGCGCGCCGGCAGGGAGTCCGGAAGTGCCGCCGCGATCGAGGAGACCGGCTATGAGCTGGGCAGCGTGCTGGGGGTGGCCGTGCTCGGGAACATCGCATCCGCCACCTACCGGGGCGGCCTGTCGCTCACCGACCTGGCCGCCGACGGGGTCACCGGCGCGGCGGCGCAGACGGTGCGTGAGTCACTCGCCGGGGCGCTCGCCTTCGCCCAGCACGCCGGTCCGGCCGCAGGGGAGCCGGCCCGCCGCGCTCAGCAGTCCTTCACCGACTCGCTCGGCGTGGTCGGCCTCAGCGGCGCGGGCCTGATGCTCCTTGCCGCCCTCGCCGTATGGGCGCACCCCGAAACATCTCGACATCTCCGAAGGGCAACACTGACCGCAGCCGTGGTCAGCGCGGCACAGCCGGTACGCCCACCTGATCCGCGATCAGGTGGGCCGCCGCGCGGGTGCGCTCGTGATCGCCGGTCGCGAGCAGGTCCAGCGCCAACCCGGCCAGCGCCGCAGCCGCAACAGAGGCGCGCACGCGGGCCGTGCCCGGCTCCTCGCCGCGCTCCGTGAGAGCTTCCGTCAGCGCTTCCACCCACGCGGTGACCAGGCCGGAGCGGACCGTGGCCGGGATCGGCTGGCTCTCTGCAGGCAGCGCGGCGACTTCCAGCACCAGCCGCACCTGGGCGAGGTTTTCGGGCTCCTCCAGCCATGCCCAGTACTCGCGCACCGCCTGCACCGGATCGCCGGTGAACCAGGTCGTGGTCAGCCGGTGCTGCTCGGCCTCGATGTGCTGGACCACCTCGCTGATCAGCTGCTCCCGGGAGCCGAAGTGGTAGGTGAGTGTGTAAGTGCTGACGCCGAGCGCGGTGGCCAGCGGACGGAGCGACAGATCGCCGACGCCTGTGCGGACGAGCTGCTGCACGATCTCCGCCAGCAGCTCGGGCTTACGGTCAGGATTCGGCTTACGGCCCATGAGTCGTCACTCTACTGAGTCGGCAAGGACGGTTCGTCGCCGATCCGTCGCCGAAGCTCTCTGTCATCGCAGTGCAGCGCAGACCCCGCCCAGACCCCACAAGGGTCCGAGCGAGGCGCCCTCTCCAATTTTTACATAACGAATGTTATTTTTATGGCATGACCGACACTCACGCGCACGCTCCGACTGCCGCTGCCCGCATGGGAACTCAAGCCTTGCTCGACGCCATCGCCGCTGTGGCGCGGTTACCGCTCGCCCGGGCGACGGCCTTGCCGCCCGAGGCGTACTGGTCACCAGAGCTCTACGAACTGGAAGTCGAACGCATCTTCCGCAGGGACTGGATGTGCGTCGCACGCGAAGAGCAGATCCCCGAGGCCGGTGACTGGCTCGCCGTCGACCTCGTCGGTGAAGCCCTGGTCGTCACCCGTGACGAGCAGGGACGGCTGAACGCCCTCTCCAGGGTGTGCCGGCACCGCTCGATGGATCTCCTGAACGACGCCGAATCCCGGTGCGGAACCACCAAACGCCTCATGTGCCCCTATCACCTGTGGACTTACCGGCTCGACGGGGGACTGGCGGGCGCACCTCTGATGCACGAGGCAGAGGGCTTCGACAAGAAAGACGTGTCACTACCGCGGTTCCGGATCGAGACCTGGCACGGCTTCGTCTTCGTCAACCTCGACCCCCAGGCGGAGCCCCTGGCACCGCGCATGGGTGCGGTGGAAGCCGCCCTCGCGCCGCTCGACCTCGGCACCTGGCGGCTGGCCGCTTCCCTCCCCTGGGGGCAGCAGCCCGTGAACTGGAAGATCGCCGTGGAGAACGGCTCGGAGGCGTACCACCACATGGGCACGCACCGGGAGACCCTCCAGCCGCTGTGGCCCACGTCGACGATCGTCCCTGACGGGGCGCACGAGGACGACTGTTTCAGCTACCCGATGGTGATCAACAAGGAAGCCGCGGCGGGGGTCGGCCCCGACGGGCAGCCCATCATGCCGACCCTCTTCCCGGTTCCCGAAGGGGCGACCAGGCTGCAGCGCTCGTCCAGTCTTGTCACCGGCGTCTTCCCGATGTTCTTCTTCTCTGCCTCGCCCGACATGGCCACATGGTTCGACTGGCGCCCCACCGGGCCGGAGAGCCACGAACTCGATGTGCACATTCTGGTGCCGCCAGAGGCGTTCGAACTGGCCGACTTCCGGGACAGGGTCGAGCTCGTCACCAGGACACTCAATGTCGTACAGGCTGAGGACGCCCACGCCAACAAGGGCGTCATGCGGGGTCTGCGCTCCGCGCAAGCCACCCCCGGACGGCTGTCCCACCTCGAACGCCCGCTGTGGCAGTTCCACCGATACGTTGCCGACCGGCTCGGACTGCTCGAATCGCCTTGAACTCCGTACTCAGGCAGGGCGGCGACGTTGTGCCCTCCCAGTGCTCCGTCCGAGGGCTCGGAGGGCGCGAACGGCCATTCGCTGGGCGGTGAGTTGGCCTGGACAGCAAACCTGGACAACAAAGAGGTGGCTCCGCCCACGGCTGCAACACGCGGGGAGTGTTGCAGCCGTCGGTAACCGGACAGCCAGGACAGGCGCGCCTTGAGCTGTCCGGGTCGTTTCCGCAGGTCGTGTGCTTAACCGGACAGTCGGACAGCTGGGACATGCGTGGAGAGAGTGTCCGGGGCTTGGTTGGGTCTAGGCGCTCTTCGGCTTTCGGCCGGCGGTCTTCTTCGCAGGTGTCTTCTTGGCCGCGGTCTTCTTGGCGGCCGCCGTGCTCTTCTTGGCCGCGGTCGTCTTCGCGGTGCGTTTCTTCGGCATCTCGTGCACGGTGGCGTGCTCGCCGCTCTCGCCGCGCGCTTCTTTCGCCGCCTGGACGGAGGCGTTCAGCGCGGCCATCAGGTCGACGACCTGTCCGGCCGGTTCCTGCTCGCCCTCCGCCTTGGGCGGAGTCTTGCCTGCGGCCTTGGCGGCGATGACTTCTTCGAGGGCTTCGCGGTAGTGGTCGGTGTAGCCGGAGATGTCGTCGGCCGCCATGGTTTCCATGAGCTGGATCGCGGCGTCGACTTCCTCGTCGTCCAGCTCGATCGGCTTCGGGGTCAGCTCGGCCGGGTCGCGGATCTCGTCGGGCCAGCGCATCGCGTGCAGGACGATCGCGTCCTCCTTGATCCGCAGGAGACCGAGGCGCTCTCGGTTGTGCCAGGCGAACTTGGCGACGGCTACCTTCGCGCTGCGCTCCAGAGCTTGGCGGAGTAGCACGTAGGGCTTGGCGGCAACGGCCCCGTCGGCGGCCAGGTAGTACGAGTCACCGATGCGCACCGGGTCGATGCTGTCGGCCGGCACGAACGCGACGATCTCGATCGCCTTCGCCGTCGGCAGCGGCATGCTGTCCAGGTCCTCATCAGTGACCTCGACGATGGTGTCCTTGGAGACCTCGTAACCCCGGCCGATCTCGTCGCCGCGCAGCTGCTCGCCATCGATCTCGCACACCTTGCGGGTACGGATCCGGCCGCCGTCCTCCACATGGAACTGGTGGAAGCTGATCGAGCGGTTCTCGGTGGCGGGCAGCACCTTGATAGGGATCGTGACCAGGCCAAACGAGATAGCGCCGCTCCATACGGGCCTCGGCATGAGCGCCTCCTCCGGCCGCCGGGATACCAGCCTAGAGCGCCACATGAGCCACAGCATGCGCAGCAGAATCAGCGGGCTCGTCAGCCGATCCGGCAGAAGCGCCGGCGCCGCCCGCTCCGGCTGATCACTCCGGCCTGTTCCATCCGGCGGAGCTGCTACGCCACCGACGAGGTGCTCGACAGGCCGACACACTGACCGATCTCCCGGACGGACGGGGCCTCCCCCGTGCTCAGCGAATCCAATCCGTGATGCACCGGCCCAGCGCCCAGCGCCCGGCGACGGGGCCCGACTGCCCCTCTGCCAGAATCGCCACTGGTCCTGGTACACGTCACCGACCGCACCGAGGCGCTGCGCCAGATGGTCCAGGCGCTGCGGCCCGGCGGCTGGCTGCTCCTGGAGGACGCCGACCCGGGGTTGCAGCCGCTGTTGTGTCCGGACGAGTCGGGTCCCGAACAGCAACTCGCCAACCGGTTGCGATCCGGCTTCCGCACCTTGATGGCAGCACGCGGCGCGGACCTCGCGTACGGGCGAACCCTGCCCAGGCTGCTGCGTGAGGCCGGTCTGGACGACGTTCAGGCCGACGCGTACTTCCCGATCACTTCGCCGGCATGTGCCGTCCTTGAGGCCGCGACCGTACGGCAGATCCGCCGCCGTCTGGTGGCGGAAGGACTCGCCACCGACGAGGAGATCGACCGCCACCTGGCGAACGTCGCCACCGGACGCCTCGACCTGGCCACCGCCCCGATGATCTCCGCGTGGGGACGCCGCCCGTAACCTCCCCCGATTGCCCGCCTCCTCTGTTCGCCCCTCACGAAGATCCGTCGCCACCAGTACGGCTTCGACCTCCGCAGGAGGGAAGGACGGCCGCCGCTCTCGGCAGTGGACGTGAACGTCGGCGTGGTGGTCCCTGCTGCAGTGCGGGAGGGGAGACACAGGTCACAGGCGCTCATGTCACATCCTGCCGAGCTGTGTCGTCGTAAGTGTGTAAGCACCGACAACGGCAGAGGAGATCGCCATGAGTGCCCGTTTGGACGCCTTCAGCAGCCCGACCGTAGGCAAGGTCTTCAAGCACATCATTGCGGCAGGCAAGGTGCTCGAGGACTCGACGCTGCCGGCCGCGACGCAGGAGCTGGTGAAGCTCCGCGCCAGTCAGATCAACGGGTGCGGTTTCTGCACCGACATGCACAGCAAGGACGCCGCCGCCGCCGGTGAGACCTCGGTACGTCTCAACCTGGTCGCGGCGTGGCGGGAGGCCACGGTCTTCACCGAGGCCGAGCGGGCCGCGCTGGAGCTGGCGGAGCAGGGCACCCGCATCGCGGATGCGGCCGGTGGGGTCACGGACGAGGCATGGGCGAACGCCGCCAAGCACTACGACGAGGAGCAGTTGGCCGCCCTGGTGTGCGGGATCGCCCTCATCAACGCCTTCAACCGGGCGAACGTCATCATCCAGCAGCCCGCCGGCGACTACCAGCCCGGCCAGTTCGCATAACCAGGAATGCCTGGCCGGAACTGCTGGCGCCCCCGCGGCTGCAGCATCACACGCCCCGGGCGCCCCTCGCCGGGACCCGGGGCGTTGTTCTGGTCCGCGCGGGGGCCGAGGAGCAGCGAGTCGGCTTGGCCGGCACAGTTCAACCGCTACCCCTCACTCAAGCTTCGACGGCGCACGCTCAACATTCGATGGCACAGGACACCCGTCTCAGCGAGCGTTGACTGGAGCGAGTGTCCCGTCTCCAAGGATCTTGTCCCCGTTTCAGGTGATCTGGCCCGATTCGCTTACGGTCTCAGGTGACCTGGGTGTCCCTTGGCGACGAACCTCGAGCGTGGCCTCCGCAAGCTGAGCAACGTGAAAAGTCTGCCAGCCTCCTAGATTGATGCCAGAACACGGTCAAGCGCCGCCCGGCCCGCGGGTCCCCATGTCGGCTTGCCGCCTGGCAGGCCCCGCTCCCCGGCCCGGCCCATGAGGATGAGGAAGAGGCTCTTCGCGGCAGCCAACCCTCGTGCGCGCCGGATCATCGCCTCGTCCGCGTGTGCGTACGCGTCGAAGAACCGTGCAGCCGCCCCCGCGGGAAGGAGCACCCAGGCAGCCGCGAGATCGATCGCCGGATCGCCGGCGCACATGTCACCGAAGTCGATCACGCCCGAGAGTGTCCTGTCCGAGACGACGACATTCGCCGGATGAAGGTCGCCGTGCAGCCATACAGGCGGGCTCTCCCAATCGGGAGCCGCAACGGCCTCGTCCCAGACGTCCCGGACATTCCGGAGGTCAGCGGCATCGCCTCCGGAGGCGACTTCCTCGAGTCCCTTTTCGAAACCGTCCGAGAGCGTTTTGAGGGAAACGCCGCGATCCTGACTGACCGGTGCATCTGCGGGCGCCTTCACATGGAGTGCCTTGAGGAAGCCCGCCAAAGTGTCGGCCGCGCTGTCGTGGCTGATGGGGGCGCGGTCGGCTGGTTCGCCGGGAACCCATGTCGCGATGGTCCATGGCCGCGGGAAGCGTGCGGACGGTTCACCGATCCGCATGGGGGTCGGGACCGGAAGTGGTAGACGCGGGGCCAGGGCGGGCAGCCACCGGTGCTCTTTGCGCAGGAGGGACGGCGCACGCTCCGTGCGCGGCATGCGCACGGCCAACTCGTCTCCGAGACGCCACAGTTGGTTGTCCCAACCGCCGACCACCTCACGCAGGTCCAGTCCTGCAAGGTCAGGATGCTGCTCACGCACCAGAGAGCGCACCAAGTTCTCATCGATCTCGAAGCTGTCCATGATCTCACTCAACCATCGATGGCACGGAGCCGACTATCGATGGCACGGGACGCTGATTCGCTGACGTGTTTGAAACGGGCTGTCGCTCGTTGGGGTGACGCCTTCCGCGTCCGGGGCACGGGGCTCCGCGGGGTGTTCCACGCTCGCAGTGCAGGGCTGAGGGCGGCGGGGAGGTGCTCGTGGGTGAGCCTGCGGAGACGGCACCCGCCTGGGAGTTCGCGGCTGACGTCCAGGTGGGCTTCGTCGGTGCCGATGGTGCGCGGCGGCTCGGGCCACTGGCCCGTTACTGGGGTGAGCCCTTTGAACTTGGCTCACCGGCGCGGAAGTTCGCCGCGTTCAAGGGGCAGAAGAACTTCACGGGCGACTATTGGGCGGTGACGTCGCGTTCTCTGGTGGGCTACGAGTCGTGGGTGGAGCGCGATGCGGCGATGGCCCTGGACTTCGATCCCGCCGTCGTGGCTCTGGCCTCCCAGCCGTTCCGCCTGGTCTGGCCTGACGACGAGCGGGATCGCGAGCACACCCCGGACTACTTCGCTCGGCTGGCCGACGGGACTGGCGTGGTCGTCGATGTCCGGCCGCAGAGCCTGGTCGACGAGGAGGCCGCCGAGGTCTTCGCGTTCACCGCGCGGATCTGTGATGTCCCCTCTCCGTCGATATGGTCTGCGTCTCAAGTGGTCTGGTCCGATTCGCCTCTTGTCTCAGGTGATCTGGTACGACGCGCGGGAAGCGGTCATGCACACAACGTGGATCAGCACGCGAGGGAACGCGCGATGCGGAATCCCACGTCGTCACCGTGGGCTGAGCCGGCCCAGGGGCACCCCTGGGCCGGAGGGCGTCCCCTCCTTGCGCCGGAGGGAACCTCCTTGCGCCGGAGGGAACCCCCTTGCGCCGGAGGGAACTCCCTTGTGTCAGAAGCCGTCTCCCTTTGCATCGCCTTGTATCGAGCGTTTGACACAAGATCCCGACCAGGGCATCTTGTACCCACCGCTTGATACAAGATGATCTGGGGGGATCTCCATATGCTCGACACCGTCCCGCTCCAGTCCCGGTTCCTCGACCACGCCGACCACTACGCCCGCTGGTCCGGTCTGGCCATCGGCATCGTGGCCGCACAGCAGTTGGTCACGATGGAGAGCGGCGACATCACGATGCCCCTCGTGTTCGCCATCACCGCTTTCGGCCTGTGCGCGGTGGGCGGTGTCCTGCTCGGCGACGCCCTGACCCTGCGTCCCCAGGAAACGGTACGCACCGCGAGTCTCGCCCCGCGCCTGCTCCGAGCCCACGTGCCGCCCCGTATGGCGCCCCTGCTTCTTCTGCAGGCGGCGTCCCTCGTCACCCTGCTGGTGATCGGTGCGGTCACGGCCTCCTCCGACCCCGACCGGATAGGCAGAGCGGGGCGTGTCATGACCGTCACCTGCGAAGGGATGCGCGCTTCCCTCGGTCCCTGGCCGGGCCTGTACTACAGCGGCCCGATGTTCGCCGCCCTCGCGGTCGGAACCCCCGCCTGCGTCTGGGCCCTGCGCCGTATCGCCCACGGCCCGGGCGACGACCAGCAGCGCCGCGACCGCGCGTGGGCGATTACCGGAGCCTGGGGGCTGATGGTGTCGAGCCAGGTGCTGCTCGTCGTTCTGATGATCTTCGTCGCGCTCACGGAGAAGGCCTGCGCCGGCCCGCTGGGCGCCGCCACCATCGTGGTGATCTGTCCCCTGGGCCTGCTGAGCCTGTTCACCTTCGGATGGTCCCTGATCACCGTGGTGGCCCCCCGGGCGGTCGACGACGAGGCAGCCGACGATGGGACCTTCGACGATGAGTGACCCCGCCGTCCGCGTCGACACCACCAGCCAGGTACCGCCGTACGAGCAGATCCGCGCCCAGCTGGCCGCGCTGATCCGCACCTGTCGGCTGGCCGAGGGCGAGCGCCTGCCGACTGTGCGCCAGCTCGCCGCCGACCTCGGTCTGGCGCCGGGCACCGTGGCCCGCGCCTACCGCGAGCTGGAGGCCGCCGAGCTGATCCGCACCCGCCGTGGCGCGGGCACCCGGGTCGCGGCGCTCCCGTCCGAGCCGCACGCGCACGATGCCGACCAACTCACCACTCTGGCCCGGCACTTCACCTCTTCCGCCCGAGCACTCGGCGCCGACACCGAGGACATCCTGACCGCCGTCCGCGACGCCCTGGACCCGGGGCCCGCCTCCTCTTCGGCCACCGCCGACAGCGGAGCGGGTGGCCCCAAGACGGCCGAGGCGTCGGCGCAAGTCACAGGCGTGAGGCTTGAGCAGCAGGCGTAAGCAACAGACGAGGCAGAGGTACCGGTGAGCCACTGTTACGCCACGGCGCACTGAAACGTTCCGTTCCTACGGTCCTGGCGCAGCCGGAGAACCTCCATCCCGCATCGGCCGGAGGAACCGCCGGCCTGGGGCTTTCATATGGAGTGGGTGACGGGAATCGAACCCGCGCTCCGAGCTTGGGAATCAACCAGCACTTGATCGCCAGACATGTTCCTGACCAGCGGAAACGCTGCACAGGTGTGCGGCTGGGTAGCGGCCGGACGGTGCCCGTAGTGACCCCTGCTTACCCTACGAATCGCACGTAGTGGCACGTGGGGTGCGTCGGGTTCGGCTGCAGGGCCGGCCGCGAGCGGCTGCGATGAGGCCGCACCGACCGAACCCGGGTTTCTATGGCCCGAGGCTTCATCTGCCAGCTTCCTCCGTACCGGAGGTTTCCACGACTAGCCTCCGCAGCATGCTGCGTATCGCCGACGCCCGCACCGGCCACCTCGTGGAGATTCCCTCCGCGCACCGCCACCTCCTGCGCATCTGTGTCCACCTACCAGTCATCGACAACGGGATCGGCGCGGTGCACCTGCGCGTGCTGCTGCTCGGCGACGTACTCGCGCGCACCGCTGAGCTGCACGGCCTGCAGACCCTGACGGTGCTCACCGCACCGGACCTGCCGCAGGAGCAAGTTCAGGCGCTCGACCGGGTCATGGCCGTACTCGGCATCCACCCGCCCGCCACGGTGCGTGCTCACGATCCGAGTCGGACACCGAGCGCTCTCGCCGACGTGCACGTGTTCGCGCTCGGCACCGACCAGCAAGACAGCGTCGACGGGGTACGGATCGACGTGGGCCAGGTCGGCACAGCACCCCCGGGCGAGGGTGGCCCAGGCTCCCCGGACGCAGCCGCCGCAGAGGGAACCGATCCGCTGGCTGTCAGGATGCTGTTGCTCGGCCATGCCTACCGCACGCCCGTCATGGTCACCGGTGCCGCGCTCGTCGAGGCCCGGCGGACACTGCGGCACTGGCGGCAACTGGTGGCCGACTGGGCGCAGGAGCCATCCAGGCCGATCCCTGCCGACCTGATGCGACAGGCTCATGCCGCGCTCGCAGACGATCTCGGCGTCCCCGCCGTCCTGGACATGCTGCGCAGCGTGGAGAGGGACGCGGAAGTGCCGGCCGGTGCCAAGTTCGAGACGTTCGCCCATCTCGACCGCGTCCTCGGGCTGGACCTCGCGCGCGAGGTCGGCCACCAGCACCAGGAGACGCCGTGAGCGCAGGCGACTCCCGGCGCCTGGTCGTGCTGCGGCACGTCAAATCCGCCTGGCCCGACGACGTGGCCGACCACGAGCGGCCTCTCGCCCCGCGCGGCTGCCGCGACGCCCCGGCGCCGGCCGCTGGCTGCGCGAGGCCGACTGCGTTCCCGACCTCGTCGTGTGCTCCACCGCCCGGCGCACCCGCCAGACAAGGGAGGCTTGTTGCGCGTGCAAGTGGTGGCGTACAGGGTGATGTGCAGAGCTGCGTCCAGGGTTTGGCGCTCGGTGAGCCGGTTCATGGACCGGTTCGACGCCACAGCCAGTCCCGGGGGCGGCGGCCCGGCCGCTGCTGTGCGGTACGTGAGCTGGTGCCTGAGCGGGCTTCGACCGTCAGGTGCCTGGATCTCGCCGCGCTTTCATCCGAGGACGCCGTCCCCGGCAGGGTGGAACCCTGCCGGGGACGGGCGCGTCAGGCGTCGGATCGCTCAGCGGTAGCGGGCGGCTTGGCGGCGCCGTGAGGGCTCCGTCACGTCGGGTACCACCCCGGCACCCGCGCCCGGAGTTTCGTCCCAGGCCCGGATCTTGGCCGCGACCCGCTGCAGACGTGCGTCCCCCGGACGCACGGTGAGGTAGAACAGGCCCTCGTAGGGGCGGCGGTCGTCGCCGCCCCAGCGGGCGACGCCTTCGGTGTCGGCGATGATGTCGCGGATGATCAGCTGCTGTCCCGTGGTGAAGCCGCCCCGCACGCCGGGCGGATAGGAGTCCGGCCGGATCACGACGGCGGTGCCGGACGCCTGGTTCGACTCCGGGAGCCGGCTGTCGCGGACCGCCGACGGTGTCACCCAGCCCTCGACCGGGTTCGGTTCGCCGTGCAGGCCGAGGGCGTCGACCTCGTAGTGGAAGCGGCGGATCACATACACCAGAACCGTGTCCACATCGCCTTTTCGCACTGCGATGCTCAGGCCAGTGCCGGACACAGGACGCGTCACGATGTCCCCTTCCGGGTCGACAGCCTTCTGCATCTCCCACCGGTTGGCGGAGGGGCGTCCCGTATGGAGGCGACGGCGTCGGGCTTCGAGGCGGCGCAGTGCCTCCTTCAGCTTGTCGTTCTTGAGAGGTTGGGGCGCTGCGGTGGCCGGGGTGGCAAGAAGACCTGTGGTGGCAAGGCTTGCGGCGGCTGTGATGCCAGCCGTTGTGGTGAGGACGTGTCTGCGGGTTATGCCGGTGCGGCTCAACTGGGGCGTTCCTTTCTCTGAGATAGCGAGTTGCACTGTTTGCGGTGGAGGACGACCGAGGCGATTCCGGCCGCCACAGCAGTTAACAGAAGGGCGGCGATGGACGGGTTGATGTAATCGGGGATGACGATGGAGTGGCTGCGTCCGTCTGACATGTGACAGATGAGTCGAAGCGGGATGAAGTCACCCGCAGCTTCGTTCAATTTGACGCCATTTTCCAAGTCGCTCAATGTGAAGCAATCTTCTCCTCCCTCCTTCCCGTAGAGAAAGAAGATGTGGAGACATCCCCAGACGTAGAGGGCGAGTGACACAGTGGTGAACAGGATGGAAATGTCGCGCCATCGAGTCGCCGGGGTGTACGCGCGACGGCGACGTTGAGTGACCGCTGAGCCCAGATAGACGGCAAGAGCGGCCACGGCAACGATTCCCCCGAATATGAGGGAGACCAGTACCAGTCCATTGTGGCCTGTATAGGGTCCGGACGCCGTGATCACGATGCGTCAGGACCCGCGGATGATGTTGTTGTACTTCTCGAATATCGCATAAAGCGGCATGCGCAACTTAGCGTCCTTTTCGGCCACGGGGCCTGATCCCTGGTACCGACGGAGGATCTCGAACGTCTCCGTGTCGGTGTAGTCGAGTGCGGGACGGCGGATCGGGGTCTCGGCATGGTCACCCGCCTTTCCGTCGGCCGCCCAGATGTGCAGGTGCGGGACGGTACTCACATTGAACACGTTGTCCTGGTTCACCTTCTGCCACATCGCCCACCTGTCGCCGTCGGCGGTCGAGTCGAGGATCTCACCCTCCAGGAGCCCCGCACGGATCGAGCTGTTCCGCGACAGAATGCACGTACGTCCCGAGACCTTGGCGACGCCGGTGCTGGAGTCGACCAGCCTGCTGACGCCCGGCAGATCCTTGCCCCAGTCCGGAATGACGCCGGTGTGGTAGAGGACCACGCCCGCGTCCTCCGTCACGTCCTTGTAGCTGTAGTGGCAGAACTCCCAGAAGGCCGACGTTTGGATGAGGGCCTTGCGCATGCGGTACCGGCGGGCCGCCGACGTGATGGCTGCGTCGAGGGTCATGATTGTTTCTAGACACTGTTTCCTGGTGTAAACATAACCATTGCCCGTTTCGCCGCCGCTCGTCGGTCTGCCTATGGATTCCATATAGCCTTCGGCTTCCTTCAGCAATGCCTCCCAGTAGGAGAGGCTGAAACCGATGTCGAGCTTCTGGGGTGCAGCGGGGTGGAAGTCGCCCTGGCCGGTGTCGCGTCCGGAGGCGATGTTGTTGTCGATCTCGATCCGGCCGTCACCGGAGCTGACCACCTTGGTGACGATCTGGTCGAAGGCCCAGTTCTCCGGCATCGCGTAGCCGAGGTTTCCGGAGAAGCCGGACGACATGTCGGACACGAAACTGGTGTCCGCGTAGCCTTCCGCGGAGATCCGGGAGCACGCGTTGCGCGGGCCGTAGACCCCGATCTTGTAGGGGCTGCCCAGCCGGTCCATCTGCTCCTTGACGCTCCGGAAGTACGGCAGGATGTGCGAGGTGACCTCGTCGTTCACCGCGTCGTAGTCGACCGCGAAGTAGATGCGTGACCCCGGCTTGAATCCGTGCTCCTCCGCCTTGAACGCGGCGTTCATACAGTCCGCGACGCCCTGCGAGACGCTGTAATAGTCGACCGAGCGCGCCCATGTCTGGTAGATCGGGAAGCAGCGCAGCCCGTACTGCTTGATGGTCGCAAGCTCGCCCGGCTGGATCTCCTTCTCCGGCAGGCTGGTGGTGGAGGGGTTGTACAGGTAGCGGCCGATGTACTTGTAGCCAGCGCTCTTCAGGGCTTGCGCGCGGGCGGGGGTGATCTTCGTGATGCCGTCACACGCCTCGCCCTGACGGGTCTGGTCGCCGTAGGAGACCAGCAGGGAGGACCATGTCCCGAAGTCGCCCTGTCCGTTGACGGCGAGCTTCATGAACGCCTGGAACACGCTGACGCTGTCGGCCAGTGAGGAGGTGAACGAGGTCGAGAAGGACACGGGGCGCTTGTTGAGCACCATGGCGGCGGTGAAGAGCTGCACCCACACCCCGGAGGAGCCGGTGGACAGCGTGTGACTCTTCAGGCCGGCCTGCGTGCCGGGGCCGAACGCTCCGTTCGCGACACCATCGGCCATGCCCAGTTCGTACTGGACGGCCAGGAGCATCGACTTGGCGACGTCACGGGAGTGGTGACCGTCGCAGGGGATGACGTAGTAGTCCTTGCGGAGTACGTACCGGCCGTTCAGCCACTGCTGGATGGAGCGGATGGTCTCCGAGCCGCTGTTGACGGTGACGTAGGCGTCCATGTTGAGCAGGCCCTTGACGACCTTCGGCCACAGGGAGCTGCCCGGGTAGGTGCCGTCCACGCCCATGTTCTGGTTCAGCTTCAGCACCGCGGCCTTGACGCGGGAGTTGTACTTGCCGTCGATGTCACCGCCGTCGTAGCCCTTGCAGTACAGGGCGGACTGGATGATCCGGCAGAAGTTCGCCGACGGGATCGTGGTCTCGTCGAGCTTGCCGTACTTCTCCTGGAGCGCTGAAAGGGTGCCCGGACCGAAGCTGTCGGACAGCGCGGTGATGCCCATCTCGTACTGTAAGGCGCGAGTGAGCGCGTACATGACGGTCCAGCTGGTCTGGCCGTTCTCGTCCAGCTTGGATATGCCGAGGGTGGCACCATTCCCGTACGTGGTGTTGATGAATCGTTGGGCGCGACGCACCATTTCGTCAGCCATCGAGCTTCCTTTCGTGCGGGCACGAGATCGGGACGGGGCACAAGTGCCCGGAAAATTAGGGTGATCTGAGCATCGGAGCGCGGCCGAGAGCGCGGTCCGGACATGCGTCGGCCCGGGTGGTCTGCGGATCGGTACGGCCCTGTCGGGAATCCGGCGGGGAGTGGCCGGTCGAACGGCGTGAGAGACGAGGAGTACGGGGCACCGGGCGCCCGGCCCGCGAAGACCGCGGCCGAGGCGGCCGCGACGCGGATTCAGGCAAGCTCAGGCCGGGCGAACATCCCGGGTGGTGGAATTGGCGCTCCGGGGGCACTCTCCGGCGCGCCGGTCGAATAGGGCGCCGGTCTTAGGGCATCCGCGAGAGGGGTGAGAGACCCGAGGCCGCGCCTGGCACAGTGGTATCACCCACGTGAACGAATTGCTTGCCACTGATGGCCTGCATAAGTGAAATCCCCCCTGGAGTCCAGCAATTGCCCACCCCGCGAGCGCCCCTCCCCGGGCCCTTCGCGACAACTAAGAACCTAAGTCAGCCGGGGTGGCGGCGAGAAGGCTTTTGAGCGCGGCAAGGCCATGCGGGGCAGTCGGCCGGTGTCACCAAGGGTGATCGGGGCGCCGGAATACTTGGCTTATGTACGGGAATTGCACCGCTTCTGCCGCTTCTGCTGCTTCTCCACGGATGTCAGCGGCGAGACTCGGCCACTCGATCATGTGTTCGCGTACTGGTCTGCACCTTCGGCATGGCCGACTCGGCCCCCGTACCCCAAGGTGATCGATGGGCTTTCAGGATCATCAACGAGCGGCCCGCCGGGAGGGATTGTCGGCCAGGCTGCTCAACGGTGTTGTCGTGGATAGTGGTTCGCGGACGGGCGAGCAAAGAGTGACCAGCAGTGCGCGTGTGTCGTTGATCACAGCCTGAGGCGCCGGGCGTCCATCTCCGGCCGGATCGCGAGGACCGCGAACGCTCCGGTGAGCAGCATCACGCGGCCGTGACGAGAAAGCCCGTCGTGTAGTCGGAGGCCGTGCTTGAGCGCCCAGGACACCCCGAAGGCACTGGAGATGCCGCCGAGGACCGTGCCGGTCGACAGGAGCCGGTGGTAGGGAATGCGCTCGGTACGGGCCGGTCCGGCTTTCGCCCTGGCGCGCGGTGCACGGTCACTTCCCGGCGTACGAGGGCCTTTCGAGGGCGATGCTCTTCACGCGACTCCGTCCGGTAGAAGCGTTCCGCGTAGGTGCCGGTGCCGGCCAGGAGGTCGGCGAAGGTGGTCCAGGCGTGCCGGATCGGGCGGTACATCTTCCGGGCCGGGTGCATCTGCGAGCCGTGCATCCGCAGGACGGTGACCTTGTCGAGGATCACGTCGGTGATGTCGACAAGCTCGGAGGTGAGGGCGGGGCCGGTTCGAGCACGGAAGAGGTGGCGGTCGCAGTCGGCGAGCGTGCGGCTGAGTTCTTCCAGCCATCGACCGATCACTAACGGTGCAACCGTGATCACTGTGAGTGGATGTATCCACCACGGCAGAGGGTGGTTGCGTCCGTTTCCAGCCTCAACGTGCAGAAGGTATCCGGCGCGCTCAGGAAGTGGACGTCGAGCTTCGCTCGTCGTCGCGCGCTGAGGCAGAGGGGAATTTAGGGTCAAATCCACATGTAGGGCGTCGGCTTGGCTAGCGAGAACGTTTTCGACGCGTGGCGGGGGTGGTGCCAGGAAGCCCCTTGATGGGCATGTGATGCAGGACATGTCCCGTTGCTTCGTGTGGCTCCAGGTGACGCTCGGCGGCCTAAATGCCGCGTATAGCTAGAGCGCCGGTGTGCTACGTAGCTCTCCGTAGCTGCAATTGCCGCGAGGGAGGCGATGGCCGGTCTAGACCCCTTGGGGACGGCACGAGCGCCTCCTAGGCTCTCGTCTGGTCGTGAGAGGGCGCACGCGGACTGGGGGTCTGGGAAGTCCGGGCAACCTTCAATGGCCTCTTGCCGATCCGGTCAAGATCATTCGTTTGCACTTGGTGCATTCATGAGGGGGACCTACATGCTGGCCATAGCCAGATCCACCACTCGCTTAGCGGTTGCCGCCGCCACCACCGTCGCTGCCCTGGCTGTCGCTGCGCCTCAGGCGTCCGCCGCTGAGGATCCCACTGGCACCGACGTGAAGGTGTCCGTCGAGGTGTCCACGGAGACTCGCGAGTTCGCCGTGGCCAACCCGGGTGAAGTCGCGGCTGCAGCGAACGCGTGTGGCTCGGGGTACACATTGACCAAAGCCATACCGCTGCCGGTGGGTACTGACCCCAGGCTGCGCCTTGCAACTGTGTTCACCTACAACAGTCAGGCAGGCGGGTGCCTCATCTTCGACAACAACACGGGCAGAGCCCAGAGTATGACGGCGAAGGTTTGCGACGGGTACCCGGGCACCAAGTGCGACTCCGACACTGGCACGTTCAGCCAGTACGCCGGTCCCGTCTACACCAAGTACCCCGTGTGCGCCACCGTCACCGCAAGGATGTCGAACTTCATCAACTACACCTCCCAATATGCCTTCTCGTGCAACTAGGCGGCGGCCCGCGCCGCGCCGCCGGACTGTCGCCTGGGGCGGAGCCCTGGTGCTGACAGCGGCAATAGCAGCTGGAACGGTCTTTGTTCTCACCGGAGGGGACGGGGGGAGCGACAGAACGGCCGGCGGCCCGCCCGGTTCATTTACGCCCAGTGGACCCCCGTCTGTCGGTCGATCGGCAGAGTCAGCGACAGGGGCGGAGCCGCCTTCAAAATCCACCGAGGCGACGCCTGCACCCACACCGTCGTCATCTCAGCCTGCGGCGCAGGATCGCATCAGCGCCGAGATCGACGAGCGGCGGGCAGCGGCTGCCAGCGGCGACCCCATCACCCGCAGCACACCGACCGGCACGGCTCAAGGCAATGAGGAGTTCGGACAGCCAGCCCTTGTGAGCGGCGATGTCACGGTCTTCAAGCCCCGTCGTGACAGGGGATCGTTGACGGTGCCGCTGAGCATCACCAACAGCGGCAAGGAGCGAGCCTTCTACCAAGTCGAGGTACGCATCACCGGGCCGGGCGGATTCGACGCGACGGTACGAGTCGACACCGAGGCGGTCGCCCTTTACCCCGGCACGTCGTGGCCCACTGAACTCACCGTGAAGGATCCCGGCAAGCCTCTGCCGGACAACCCGGTCGTGTCGATCGTGAAGAACTACAAGCGAGAGCTGCAGAGCTGACCAGCAGCAGGCGGCCCCCGCAGGTTCCTGTGGGGGCCGCCTGCCTGATCCACTGCCCGGCTACGACCGTGAACTTCTCAAGGCGAACCCCGGCCGGGACGCCGAGGCGGACGCGGAGCCGTCGAAAGCCCTCGACGAGGTCAACCCAGGGTGTCTCCCTCACCCCAGGCGACGTGCTGATCGCCGACAGCTTCCGCACCAGGCGCACGCGCGGGCGCCGTTCACGCCGCGCCGGGACGGCCAGGACCGGCGGCTGCACCGTGTGTACATCCGCAGCGACTCCTACGGCCAAACTGCCGACCGGGAGGAGCGGGCGGGCGACGTGGTGGCCTGCACGCTCCGCCGATAGACCCCGGCATTCCGTCAACGCGCCGTCGCGGCGTACATCGCCAAGAACGCCACCAAAGGCGCAGAGGCAGCGACCGGCACCCTGGACCGGCCCATCAAATTCCTTGCCGAGCTCGCCCATGCGCGCATCACGGACCACGCCCGACAGATGATCCGAACGGCCTGGCTGCTCGGCGCGCGCAGGGATCTGGCTGAGCTGCGGCTGAGGGCCTGGGCTCACATGCGCGGCTTCCGCGGCCACTTCTCGACCAAGACGCGCCGCTACTCGACCACCCTCGGCGCGCTGCGTAATGCCCGAGCGGAATGGAGGCGCGCTCAAGCGCTCGCGGCTCTGTCCGAGGAGTTCCGTTCGGTCGAGGTCGACCAGGACGACGAGACGACATACGTCGTCGCCCACTGGGCGTTCGCCGGCATCGGCCTGACCCGCGGCGAGGAATGGCTATCCGCCTCGCTCGCCCCCGCCCTCGGCACGGAAGGAGAACCCACCCATGGCTGAGCGGCTTCTGACCGTCGCGCAGGCTGCCGACCGGCTGGGCACGAGCGAGCGCTTCCCCCGTCGCCTGATTGCCGAACGGCGCGTGACCTTCGTCAAGGTCGGTCGGCATGTCCGCATCCCGGAGAGCGCGCTGGCGGCCTTCATCGACGCCAACACCATCCAGCCGGTCCGCCGCCGCCGTTCCCGCTACGGGAGGGCCGCCTGATGGCCAACAAAAAGGGCAGGCGGCGCACGTTTGGTGCGGTACGGAAGCTGCCATCCGGCCGCCCGTGAGGCCGAGGATGGCCAGGTAGTTGCAGGGGTGGTGTTCGTAGCGGTGGTTGAGTCGGCGGTATCCGGTCGCCAGGACCGGGTGCGCTCGATGACCCACCTGCGGCGGCCGAGTCGATGACTGGGCGGGAGCTACGAGGGTTCAGGCCAACGCGCGGCAGCGCGCGGCCTTGCCGTCCTCGACAGGGCCGCGCGCCGGGTCGGAGTATCACCGGCTCAAGTGAACCGACCAGGTGTTCAGTTGGAGTAGGTGTGGGTGTTGACCCAGATGGTCGCGTGGCCCTTCCGCTCCAGGTATCCGCGAATGGTGATTGTCTTGTTCTCGCGGAGGTCGAAGTTGCATCGCGTCGTCTTGCCCACACCGGATGCCTTGCACCAGCGGTACTTGCCGCTGCCGTCGGAGACCCGGACCCCCATGGTGTAGCCGTCGGCCGTCATGTCCTTGATCGAGACGGTGTCGCCGTTCGGGCACCAGGTAACGTCCCCGACGATGTCGTCCGCCTTGTTGACGTAATACCCGCCCCAGCAGCTGGCCTTCGCCTGGCTGGTCTGGGCGGCCACGGCAGGCGAGGCAGCGGCGGTGCCGAGGGCCACTCCGGTGGCCGCCAGAGCGGCCACAGCGGTCATGCGCAACTTACGCTTCATGTACGTTCCAGTGAGCTTGTCGGTGCGTATACGCAAGGTGTGTGCCTTTCAGGTTGGAATGTGCGCCCCGCCCGGTGCTTGATGATCAACGTAGTTCGGGGCGCACCTGTGTTGTCAGGCGTCCGGGTGCCCGGTCCTAGCCCCAGGGGTCCTTGATGCACGCGCGGGGGACCCAGCCCTCATTTCCCCGGTACTCCAGGTGGCTCCACTGGTTGTCTTTCTTGCCGCAGAGGTTGTAGGCCTGGCCGGACAAGCTGGATCCGTCGTTCCTGCACTCGCGGCCGTGCTTGCCCTTGGGGAGCAGACCGACGGCCGTGGAGTTCAGCTTCTTCGTCTTGCGGATCTTTACGCTCTCCCTCGCAGTGAGTGGGAAAAACCCGGGGATGCGGAGCCGCTGGCTGCAGTGGCTCGCGCGGTGGCGGCCGTCTCGGCCGAGCTGGGCGTGTCGGCCGTGGCGATCCCGCCGGGCAGGGTGGCGATCAGCGCGGCGCTGGCGATGCCGACCCCCGCCAACTTGCTCATCTTCATGCGTGGTTCCCCGTTCCCCGTCATGGGCACGGTCGAAGGACTGACGCCCTTGTTCCGTGAACGCGCGCACTGGTCCGTGCACGTAGAGCCCGTCATCACGCCGCCCAGGTTGGCCATCCGTGGAGCAGAGCAAGAGCACCGCTTTGAGCGACGGATGTCCCTCCAGGATGCTCGGATATGGCGGGAAGGTCATGAGCGCTGGGTACACAGTCCTGTTAGCAATGAGTCCACTCCTCCTCGGGGTTGTGGAGGGCCAGGTGCCGGTAGCCCTTGGGTGTCGTGCCGTAGGCGGTGCGGTGGGCGCGGCTGAAGTCGGCGGCGCGAGGAAAGCCCCACCGTGCGGCAATGGCATGAATGGGTGTACCGCACAGGGCGGGGTCGGCGAGATCACGGCGAGCGGCCTCCATACGTTGGCGGCGTAGCCGGGCGGCGACGGTGGCGACGCACGGCCAGGGACCGCCGTGCCCGCCATGGGCAACAACCCTGATGGGCAGCCACATACCTGCGCACGGCCGCCGCATTCCCCTCACGCCCCTGCCTCTACCCTTGAGGACTTCGGATTGATGGTTCACGAACAACCACGGAACGGAGCGTGCGGTGACCGCGGGGGAAGCGCATGGCGGAGAGCTGACGGGCAAGGTACTCGGCGGGCGTTACCGGGTGACCTCCATGATCGGGCGCGGCGGCATGGGAGTGGTCGCCCGGGCGGTGGACGAACTCCTGAACCGAGAGGTCGCCGTCAAGGTCCTGCGGGCTTTCACCGACACCTCCGCAGCCGAACTGGCCGACGTGCGGACCCGGATGCAGCGGGAGGCGCAGGCCGCCGCCCGCATCCGGCACAGCGGCGTGGTCACCGTGCACGACGTGACCGAGGAGCAGGGCCTCCCGGTCATCGTCATGGAACTCGTCGACGGGCCCTCGCTCGACGACGTGCTGACGGAGCGCGGCACACTGGAGCCGCACGAAGCCGCCGCGATCGGCGCCAAGCTGATGGACGCGCTCGACGCCGCGCACCGGGCCGGCGTACTCCACCGGGACGTCAAGCCGGGAAACGTGCTGATCGAGCACGGCGGCAGGGTCGTGCTCACCGATTTCGGCATCGCCAGCATGGAAGCCTCCGGCGACGACGCCATGGCCAAGCTGACCCAGAGCGGTCAACTCGTCGGTTCCCTCGACTATTTGCCGCCGGAGCGCGCGCAGGGCAGGGAGCCCGGTCCCGCGTCGGACATCTGGTCGCTCGGTATGACGCTCTACGCGGCCGTGGAGGGCACTTCGCCGTTCCGCCGCACGTCCGCGTGGTCCACCCTTTCGGCGATCGTCACCGAGCCCCTGCCGGAGCCCCGCCGGGCGGGACCGCTCACCCCGGTGCTCCAGGCGCTGATGGCGAAGGAGCCGGAGAACCGGCCCACCGCGGAACAGGCGCGCGGCATGCTGGAGCGCGTCGCCTCGGGCGGGACGGTGCACCTCGCATCCGCCGCTCCGACGCCGACACCCGCTCCCGCTCCCACGGTGGGTCCCGGGGCTGCGGCCGCCGCCGCACCGCCCCCCGGGTTCGGTCCCCCGCTGTTCCCCCAGCCCGCCCCGCAGCCTGAGCCTCCGCACGCCGGCTACGCGCAGCCCGACCTGCCGCCGACGCTGCCGCAGCACGGCGCGCCGGTCGCGGGCCACGCCGGAGTCCCCGCTCCCGAGACGAGCCGGACGTCAGCCCGTCGCGCACGGAGCCGCAGCAACCGCACCGTCGTCGCGGCAGCGGCCGCCGTCGTGCTCCTCGCCGCAGGCGGCGGCATCACCTACGCCCTGACTGCCCGACAGGGCGGCACGACCACGGACGGCGCACAGGCGACGCCGCCCGGCGTCGGCTCCCCCACGGACAGCCCCTGGCCGACCGGGGGCAGCACCCCGTCGTCCGCCGGTTCTCCCGGCACGTCCTCGAAGCCGCCGACCTCGGAGGAGCCGGACGGTCACGAGGACGAGGAGCTGGGCCCCACGAAGAAGCCCGGCGTCGAAGGCGACAAGCCGACCGAGAGCCCGTCGGCCTCTCCAGAGACCAAGCCCAGCCCGACGGTGAAGGAGCCCACCCCGGTGTCGACGGCCTGCACCGGCTGGGGCCACGAGAACCGCAGCGACGGCTACGGCTACCTGGCCGAGACGTCCCACCTCTACACCGGGCCGTACTCGGAATGCCAGTACGTGACCGCGGTCAAGACCGGTGTGAAGCTCTACTACCACTGCTACATCACCAACGCCTACGGCAACAAGTGGATCTACGCCCGTATCGATGGGACGAACACCGAAGGCTGGGCCCACAGCGCCAAACTCACCAAGGAGAGCGGCACCCTGCCCCGCTGCTAGGCGTTCCCAACCAGTGCTGTTACTAGGGGCGCAAGCCGCCACCGTGGTAGCCCCGCGACGGCCCGGGACCGCTTCAGAGGCGGTCTTTGGCGGCCCGCACCAGCTGGCTGGACGGGGACGTTTGCTGCAGTTGCGGTACTGCGCTGCTGTAGCCGCGTGCTCAGTGCAGTCGCTCCGCCTGGTCGCCCTCGTAGGGCCCCGAGACTGCCCGACGATGCCGCATCCCCGTGGCTGGCATGATCCCCCTGGAGGGGCGGATGTGGACGTTGTGGAACTGATGGGGTGGCTAGCCGAGCGAGGGTGCTCGGTGGTCTTCAAGGCTGACGGTGAGAGATCACGGGGGCATCGCTGGATGGTGATCGTCTCCGGTGGTGTCTTGGGCGCGGAGTCGTTCTTCAGGTCAGATGAGGCGTCCGCCGACGCGTGCCTTGAGGCAACTCTCGCGCACTTGGAAGGCTTGGGGATTTCGCCGTTCGCCTGAGGCCTGAGCTTGGGAATCACCGCGCATTGGGGCCTCGGCTGCGGCCTGACCTGCGTACACGGGTGCCAGGGCTAACCTTAGGGCTCTTCCTGGCACCCGCTGTTGACCATGGTTTACCGACCCGTCGGGAACGGAGCGGGCACGAGCTGTGAGCACCGCTCTAGGAGTTCGATCGCTGTCCCTCTGTTGCGCGTAGGCCTGGGCCTCCGACTGCTGTACTGGGTCGTCCAAGGATGCGGCTGTGCGCCGTCGTTGATGTCAGCAGTAGATGTCCAGGACTGGAAGAGCTGGGGATGCAGGCAGGGCTTCAGAGGGTCGTCCGGGCGGTCCGCCCACTTCCACCAAACGTGTCGGCCGGAGCACTGCCACAGCGTGCGGCGGCGGCCCTGATCTATCAGCACTCGGACGTGGAGCGTCAGCAGGAGGTCGCGAGCGGGCTGGGCCAGCTGGTGCGGGCGGCCCGGCAGAAGGGCAAGGAGAAGCCTTCTGGTGCGGATCTGGTGCAAGGTGTTTAGCGCGGCCTAGACAACAAAGAAGCCCCGGGCCGCTGGCCTGGGGCTTTCATATGGAGCGGGTGACGGGAATCGAACCCGCGCTCTGAGCTTGGGAATCCAGAGAATGACGTTGCCGCTTCATACGCTGACCTGTATGAACCCTCGTAGCTCAGGGCTGAGCCAAGCGCGCGATGTCACCGCAGTTGACCGTGACTGTCCGTCCTGAGTGGTGCGAAGTGGTGCGCGATTCGACAGCGGAACCGCCTGCGGCGCCTGCGGCCCATTGAGGTCAGCTTTGCCGACGGGCTGCAACATTCGAGGATGTTGCAGCCATCTGTAACCGGACACCCCGAACAACCTCTGATTCGAGTGTCCGGGTGGTTCTCCCAGGTCAGAGTTTTAACCGGACAGTCGGACAGCCCGGAAACCCCTCGATCGTCGCTTCGGATCACGCTGGGTCGGGAGTGACGGTCATTCACTGGCCGCCGCCAGCCCGGATTGCCCCCGACCGAAGCACCTGGCCGGGTCTTTTCTGTGGACCTACCTGCGGAGGGTGTGGGATTTGAACCACGGTGACATCGCTGACCACGGGGGCGAGGCATTGGTCAGATGGTGGGCGGCCAGGGTTGCTGGGCGAGGTGGCGTTGCAGGTCGAGGTGGCGGAACTGGTACACCGCCCCAACCTGCCGCAGCACACCACGATGCTCGTGCGCATCCCGGAGCAACGTCATCAGATCCCGAGGGACTTTGTGCCGCACGGCCATGTACGACCTGGCTACTACCAAGCCTGTCCATGCTGTCAGCGCGATCCCGAACGCGATCCCGAACGCGAGCCCGAACGCGATCCCGCCCGCGATCCCGACCGCGAGCCCGAACGCGATCCCGACCGCGAGCCCGAAAGCGAGCCCGTACACGAGCCCGCCCGCGAGCCCGATCGTGAGGAAGACGCGGCGGTCCTGGTTGAGCAGCGCTGCGGGTCCGACCATGGTGGTCAGGTCAGATTTTTCTGCCGCGATCCCGCCCGGGAGCCAGACCGTGAGCCCGGCCAGGAGCCCAAACGCGAGCCCCGCTGTGCGCCCGACCGTGAGTGCGCTCGCGAGCCCGCCCGCGAGCCCGAACGCGAGCGAGCCTATGAGCGGGCCGGATGTCCAGCGCGGTCGTGCACTTGGTGCACTTGCGGGTGGGAACACGAGTCCAAAGACGAGCCCGAGCGTGAGCCCGCATACAAGCCCGATCGCGTATCCGATCGCATGTCCGAATATGTGCCCAAATGCGAGTCCAGACGTCAGTCCAAACAAAAGCCCGAACGTGAGTCCGGCCGCGAGGCGGTGGACATACGCGGGAACGGCGTGGCGGAGTTCCCACCAGGCCAGGTCAGGGCTACCGCCGCGATTGGTCTCTAGGTGCCGGGCGAGGAGGACAAAGGTGCGGTAGGCCTGGGCCCCGGACCAGCGAGACGGGGGGGTGTGGTGGGCGGTGTATGCGGCGGGGATGAAGGCGTTGAATAGGTGGGTGTTGAGGGCGTCCCGGGTGGGGAAGGCAGTGGAATCGCACAGCTCATCTGGATGCGGAACGGGTCTAGGGATGGCCGGGGTGTGTGGGCGAGGGTTGTAGATGGTGCGGGTCAAGAACAGGCCCAAAGGGGTGCTCAGCGCCTCCCCGACGGGTGTATCGGTGCCCAGGTGGGCGGCCACGGTGGTCCAGCGGTCGGCGGCTGCGGTGTGCTCGCCGCCAGCGTCATGGCTCAGGTAGGCGGCTGCCTGGTCGGGGGTGAGCGGCAGCAGGTGGATACCGGCAGCGCCGTTGAGCCGAACCAGGGCGCCGGACCGTTGCACAGCGGTGCGGTAGGCGGTGGCACGGCTGGCTAGGACCAAGGACTGTTTCGCGGGTAGGGCTAGGTTAAGCGCATCAAGCGCATAGGCGTGCAGGGCAGGAGGCAGTTCGTCAAAGCCGTCGAGGAGCGGCAGGATACGCCGGGCATCCAACAGGGCTTGGGCTAAGTCGACCGGGTCCGCCCCAACCATGGGCTGCGGGGCGGCGGTGCGCAGGCCGGGGTAGCTACGGCGCAGTTGGTCGGCGAGCCAGCCCTGCAGGGGCTGGCGGGGATCCCAGGAGGCGAGGGAGATTAGCACTGGCACCAGGCCTCCGTCCGGCCGCTGTGCGATGAGGTCTTGCAGCAGACGGATCAGCAGCACGGTCTTCCCCGCGCCGGGCTCACCCAAGACCACCAAGCGGCGGGTGGGTACCCGCTGGGTGAACACCTCACCGATCTGCGCAGCAGCGCCCGTCAGCCCTGCGGCGTCCCCTGGCCACCGGGCAGGATCCCCTGGCGGGCCACCGGGCCAGGCGCGCGCCACCTCGGCCAACAGGGGCCAGGGCTCGACCAGATCAGGCTCAGCAGGACGCCAGGCGACCGACAACGGATACGGGTCATTGACCCGGCGGATAGCGGCCTCGTGGTCCCACTGCTTCTGTACCGCCTGGGCCAGCTGATCCGCGACCGTCTCTAGGTCCACGACAGCGGCTTCGATTCGGTCGTGATAGAAGGCCTTCCATGCCAGATATGCTGGCGCCACGGTAGGCATTAGGGCGACCGCCGTCGCTTCCGTGCCCAACCCGAAGTGCCGGGCCAGTGCCAGCGCCGCGACAGCCGCTAGCAACAACAAAAGCAAGTACCACACACCCACGCGCTTCGGCCGCCGGCCGTGCCCCCCGCCACTCATAGCGAGCATCCTGCCGTGTCTCGTCCCTGCCGGGGCACCGTTTCACAGGAGAAACCAGAACCATTCCTGACAAGGCGCCGCCTGAGCCAGCCACCCAAGAGGAAGACGCCTCCGGCTCCTGTGACCTACAGGGGGCGGCTTCGCCGACGGGCTGCAACACCCGAGGGGTACAGCCCGTCTGTAGGTCGCCTTCCGAATCGGCTGTCATCGCCTACTGGCGGGAGCTCAGATCACCCGGAGGCGTCGCTCTTGGGCAACAAAGGTCGTGTTCCTGGACGGGTCCGAGAACCCAGCGATCGAGGCGATCTCCTCCCGGGTGAGCCCCTTGCTGGCCATGGCTTCGCCAATTGACTGGGCCAAGGCAGGTACCTCGGGGATCAGTTCGTTGCTCAGGGGCTCTTGCGTGCGCCAACCCTTGTTGCTGAGAGCTTTATAGAGGTTGGTCCGCTTGTCGGAGCTGATCACGTTGAGGTCGCGAGCCCGCTCAATGAGTGCCTGCATCGACGTGCCCCATTCGCGCTTGAGGTCATGGAGGCGCCCCAGCGTGAGGTTCCTGAGTTGGGGGCGAATGACCTCCTCCGGCATCAAGAACTCCGCAGCGAACCGTGTCGCGTCCTCCTCCATCGTGAGGGTGACCTCGGATGAGTGCAGGCATAGGTGGCCAAGCTCGTGCCCCAGAGTCAATCTCAGGCGATCAACGGGCGCAGTTTGGTTGATCAAGACGACCGGATGGTCGTCCACCCATTGCGACAGGCGGGCCCGCGGGCAGGCAGACGGCATTCTGCACGTCACCGGACGCGACGTGAACGAAGCCGAATACGCGCTCCAGTTCCAAGACGCCTCCGGAGCCTGGCACCTGCTCGACGGCCCCGCCACCGACCACACCGTCGGCGACACCCGCGCCGCGATCCTGCGCTACGTACGAGCGAACCCGGGAGCCCGGCCCAAGGACATCGCCGAAGCGTTCCCGGACGCCGACGCGGACACCGTGCGCCGAACCTGCTCCCGCATGGCCGCTGACGGCCAGCTCGCCAAGGACGGCAGTGGCCAGTACTACCCGGACACCGAGACCCGGACACAGGCCACCCAAGAGGTGTCCCAGCTGTCCGACTGTCCGGTTACCCCACCTGACCAGCACGAACGACCCGGACAGCCAGAACTGGAGCTGTCCGGGCTGTCCGACTCTGGTCCTGAAGAGACGGGAGAGCGTCGTGCTTGAACCCCATCTGTCGGTGCGCGAGGCAGCCGAGTTCCTTGGCGGTGAGCGCTTTGTGCGACGCCTCATCGCCGAGCGGCGCATCACTTACGTCAAGGATCAGCGTCGTGTGCTCATCCCCGAGAGCGCCGTGATCGAGTTCCTGGCTGCTCGCACGGTTCCGGCGCTTGTGTCCCGCACGCGTCGTCGGAGGGCGGCCTAAGACGTCATCTCATTTGGTGAGTCTGCGGTAGCAGATGAGGGTGCAGGCGATGCTGGTGAAGGCGAGGAAGTGGTCGGCTTTGCGTTCG
>NZ_JBIAQG010000004.1:342526-559005 GCF_042888805.1 Streptomyces sp. NPDC002730 | reverse complement strand
CGGGACTTCCTGCACGGCACCTTGGACGACGTGATGGCCGGGCGGGTGATGGCGCCGGTGCACCGGCCGCTGGTGTTCTCGCCGTTCGGCCTCGGGGTGCTCGACCTCGCCGTCGGCAAGTACGTCTACGACGAGGTGGTCCGCTCCGGAGAACTGCAGATCATCGACGACTTCTTCCACGAACTGAGCCGGTACGGATGAGCCGGCCGAGACCTCGGCCTACCGACAACAAGGAGGCTTATGCGGAACTAACCCCCGAGAAATCAGCGGCCATATCGCCGCAGATCAACGCGCACCACACTGCGGCCCCTAGCCCAACTCCCCGTCCGACTCGGTGAACACAGGTAAGGCGAAAAGCCCGCCACCACGGTCGGATGGACGTTCCGAAGGTGCAATGCCGCAGAGGAGGAGGCCATCATGCCCGTCATTTCCGTTCCCTACGCCTTCAACGAGGAACAGCTCTATGTCGACCTTCGATCGATCTTCGGGCAGTCGCTCTTCCTCAAATGTGAGGGCTTCAACTTCGCCGGCTCGATCAAGCTGAAAGCCGCGACCGAAATGGTGGAGACCGCCGAGCGGGACGGAGTCCTGACGCCGAATTCGATTCTGGTCGAGTCCTCGTCCGGAAACCTCGGCGTGGCGCTGAGCATGATCGCGGCGAGCAAGGGCTACCGGTTCCTGTGCGTGACGGACTCCCGCTGCAACCTGTCGACCAGGCTGATGATGGAGGCCCTGGGCAGCCAGGTACACATCATCGCCGGACAGGAGGCCAACGGCGGCTTCCTCGGCGCACGGCTCGAGTACATCCGCGCGCTGTGCGCCTCCGATGACCGTTACGTATGGCTCAGCCAGTACACCAACCCGAGCAACTGGAAGGCGCACTACCGCAAGACAGCGCCGGAGATCGCCCGCCAGTTCCCGCACCTGGACGTGCTGTTCGTCGGGGCCGGCACCACCGGGACCCTGATGGGCTGTGCACGCTACTTCCGGGAGTGGCACCGGCCGGTGCATGTCGTCGCACTGGACAGCGTCGGCTCGGTGGCCTTCGGGGGTACCCCGGGACGCCGGATGATTCCCGGTCTGGGCATGAGCATCCGTCCGCCGCTGCTCGACGAGTCCTATGTGGACGAGGTGATACGCGTCGAGGAGGCGGACACCATCCGCGCCTGCCGTCGTCTGGCCAGAGCCGGCTTCCTGTTCGGCGGATCCACCGGCACGGTGGTCAGCGGCGCCATGGGCTGGCTGGCCCGGCACGACGCGCGCGAACTCACCGCCGTAGCCGTCGCCCCGGACCTCGGCGAGCGCTACCTCGACACCATCTACCAAACCAACTGGGTGCAGGACCTGTACGGCGAGGACGTGCTCAACCCCGACAAGGTGACCGCCGCCAGCTCCCCGGCGGCCCGCCCCGGACCACCAGGGCGGTCACCGCGCCCGCAGCCGCGCCCTCAGCGTCACGAGCACGACACCCAGGCCCAGGCCGCGTCCGGCAACCGACCCCGTGGCGGGTCGTGGTGAGCTGAGCGTCGTGATCCGTCCATCCGCCCCCGGGCGCCCCCGCCTGCTCCCGCCAGCTCCGTTGTTCAGGGTGACCGGATCATCCTGCGCCACACCGAATGGGCACCAGTCACGATGGCTCCCTGCGCGTCTCGCGTACAGAGGACGCTTCAAGGCCGCAAACAGCCCGGAGACCACTCACCCACCCCACACGACCAGCATCGGCAGCGGGTTCCACGTTTGGGCATGACCCCCGTGCTTCACGAATCCGCGGGCACTTCACTGATTTCGGGGACCCGCGGGATGCGGTAGCCCTACGGTGACTCCCGTCGCACTGCAAGGCTAGGGGGGTATATGTCTGAGGCGCCATTGTGGGCTGAACTGGGCGAGACGATCAGTGCGGTCCGGGGGCAGTTGCAACAGGCTGTCCACGAGGGCCAGGGCGAGGGAAAGCTGAAGTTCCGTACGGGGCCTGTGGAGTTGGAGTTCTCCGTCGAGGTCCGCAAGGAGGGCAACGCCAAAACCAGGATCTTGGTGCTGCCATGGTCCGCCGAAGTCGGCGGGGCGCTCAGTGCCGGAACCGTTCACCGGCTCAAGCTCATACTCCAGCCGATCGACGACAGCGGCGAGGACCTGCCCCTCCACGGCTCCTGCTGAAACCGATCAACGACAACCGGGTCGTCGAAGTGCGGGTCGCCAATAAGCGAGTCGGCAGCGGATATCTGCTGACCGATCGCCTTGTGCTGACCGCGTACCACGTCGTCGCGGGAGGCGCGCCCATCCACGTACAACCGCTGGACGGCCGGCGGTCCGCTCAGCGGCTCCCCGCGTCGCGGTGCTGGCCGAGCGGGCCGGTGAACATCAAGGCCACGCCTGAGCG
Source organism: Streptomyces sp. NPDC002730 (assembly GCF_042888805.1). Taxonomy (NCBI): domain Bacteria; kingdom Bacillati; phylum Actinomycetota; class Actinomycetes; order Kitasatosporales; family Streptomycetaceae; genus Streptomyces; species Streptomyces sp. NPDC002730. Next base: position 556,628 of record NZ_JBIAQG010000004.1, on the reverse strand, counting down.
GGATGTGGCCCTGCTGCTGATCGACGCTGCGGGGTCACGGGCCGAACCCCCGCCGGACCGGGTGCGGTTCGGTGAAGTCACGGGGCGGGATTGCGTCTCCTGTTGGGGGCTCGGGTTCCCCGATGCCGCGAAGCGTGCGGACGGGAGCCGCGACACCATGGCTGTGCGCGGCCACGTCGACCCCTTGCAGGGGCTCAGGTCCGGGCTGCTGACCGTTCACGACAACAAGCGGCCTCGCCACGGGGACCACGGATCGGGCTGGGCAGGCATATCGGGCGGACCGTTGTTCACCTCCGATGATCTCCTCATCGGAGTGCTGGTCCTCGACCGCAACATCACCGTGAATAGCAGCGTCCTGAGCGCGGTCCCCTTCAGCGGGATGCTGGACCTGCCCGGGTTCCTCGACACGCTCACGGCGCATGGGGTGGACCCGCGTATTGCACACGAGCCGCTGGACACGTACCTGACGGCCGCCTCACGGGCGGCCGGGGACCAGCCGTATGCCGGCGTACTCAACGACACGACGCCGCCGCTCGCCAAGGTCTATCTGCGCGAGCAGGTCCGCTGTCTGGAGGAAGAGCCGGGCGACCGCCCACCACCGGTATCCCAGCCGGTGTCGCTGCCCACGGACAAGGTTCTGGCCGACGCGCGAACCTGCGTGGTACTGGCCGGCCCGGGTGGCGGCAAGTCCAGCCTGCTGCGCACCTGGCTGCACGCCGGTGTCGCGAGCTCACTGCGCGGCGATCACGGGACGCCGGTCCCGGTGCTGGTGCCCGCGACAGCTCTGACTCGCGGAGAGCTGGCGAGCGCCCTGGCCAAGGCGGTGAACGACAAACTCCGGATGAAACTGCCCGAGACGTTCTTCAGGTCCCGACCGCTGCCCGACGTGCCCTGGCTCGTACTGGTCGATGGACTCGACGAGATCCCCGGCTCCGATGCCCGCCGTGGTCTCCTGCGTGACTTAGCCGCGTTCGCCGACAGAGGCGACACGGACCTGTACCGGTTTGTCGTGGCCACCCGCCCGCTGCCGGCCCACGAACTGGGCCTGCTCGGCGCCCATGTGCCCTGGTTCGACCTGCTGCCCTTCGGCTACGACGACGTACCGCAAGTAGCCTACGACTGGTTCAAAGTCCTGAAGGTGCCAGATCCCGCAGAGGCGGCCAAGCGTTTCGTCACCGAGGTACGGGATCGGAAACTGACCGAGCTGGCCCGCGTCCCGTTGTTGGCTGGACTGCTGTGTCAGCTCTACGCCACGAACCCCGTATCGCTGCCCTCCAGCCGAGGCGAGATCTACGACAAGTTCATCCTGGAGCTTCGACAACTCCAAGAACGAAGCGCGTTGGAGTACCCGGGCGGCGAGACCGTTGCCCAGTACATCCGCGATCACGCGCTGAACGTCGCCGGGCATCTCGCTGCCCAACGGCTGGCCGGGAGCGAAAAGCCGTTCCAGTTCCTCTTGGAATCCTGGACCGAGGCACCGCCCCCTCCCCTGGGCATGGCGCGGACCATTCTCAAGGAGACCGTGCTGCGTAGCGGCTTGTTGACCGAACAGGCAGGCGAGCTCGTCTTCCTCCAGCAGACGTTTCTCGAATACTGTGCGGCGCACCACGCCACCAGCACACAGGAGGGCCGCGACCAGGAGGCCGCCCGCCTTTTCGGGAATCAGTGGTCCCGGCACTGGCCCTGGAACCGATGGGGCCGACGCTTCTGGCAGCCGCCGGGCACGGAGGAAGCCTCGTACACCGGTTTTCTCCTCGAGATGCTCCTTGATAAGAAGAGGAACCCGGATGCACCAAACGTCGAGAGGGCGCTGCTGAGACTCGCCCGCCAGACGAACATGATCGGTTGCCGCCTACTCGCCGAGCAGAAGCGCCTGGGAACAGACCTTCCCGCCCCCGTCACCCACGCTGCCACCAAAGCCCTCGTCTCCCTCGCCCGCATCACCGACGACGACCGGCGGCGCGCCGATCTCAGGGCGCATCCAGACCGGCTGGACCCTCAGGTCGATCCCGCCCTGGCGAATGTTTACCTCTCCAAGGCGACGAGGAACTACCGGGTGGAGGCGGCCGAGGCACTGGGCTGGCTCGGTGTCGAAGGAGCCGTCGACACGCTCGTCGAGGTTGCCCAGGTCCGCTACCTCGCGAACGGCAAATGGCGTGTCAAAGCCGCGGTGGTCCTTGCCGAGATGGGCGACGAGCGCGGTGTGGCCCTGCTCCACGACCTCGCCACCGACACCTGGGTCTACGACGAATGGCGTATCGAGGCCGCTGCGGCCCTGATCCAGTACGGCGACGAGCGCGGCGTGGGCCTGCTCCACAACCTGGCCCGCGACACAAAGCTCACCAAGGGGCACCGCTCCTTCGCGATCTCGATGCTGGCCGCCATCGGTCACGAACGCAGCGCTGACACGCTCGACAGCCTGGCCCACGACGCGAGCACCCCAGCCGACGTCCGTCTGAGGTCGGCCGAGAAGCTGACCAGCATCGGAGACGATCGCGGCCCGGCCATACTCCGTCACCTCGCCCAGGACGCCAGTCTGAACGTCAGGATCCGCCTGCAGTCTGCCGTCATTCTGGCCGACGCCGGGGAAAAGCGCGGCACGGACCTGCTTGTCGCCCTTGCGCAGGACACCACGGTGGACAGCGCTTGGCGTCTGGCGACCGTCCGCGTGCTGGCCGATCACGACACCGAACGCGCCACGGCCGCCTTCACCGATCTCGCCCGCGACCCCACACTGAAGCGCCGTCACCGCAGACACGCTCGGCGTGCCATGCCGTGAGCACACGACGCCCGGCCGTCCTCGCTGCTGCCTGCCTCGACCGTCGGGTCCTGGCAGTCCCCTCCGTTCGGGACGCCCCTGAACCCGCTCGCCAGGCTCGGGCGGGACATGAACAGCCGCCTCGAAGAGCGCCCCCAGGGTGCGCTGGGTTCCGCGTTCGGGGTGGCGGGACAGGCGAGGGACGAGGGCGAACCCGATCGCGTTCTTGGTTCGACTCACGGCTTCACGGTCAGCCGCAGGCGGTTACTGGACCATTCGACCGGCCCGACCGCGAGGCGGAACCGGCCCAAACGAGGGTGAGTTCAGGATGCCCTCAGGCGGAGACGGATGAGGACTTCGCGGTCGGCCACGTCGGCAGGGATGACCATGACCAGCAAGGGCGTACGGGAGCCGGTCCACTGGAGGTGAGGCAGGGACCATGAACGGCAGCAGCACTCAGCCGGACTGACAACCTGATGCCACCGCGGGGAGGGCATCGTCGACACACTCGGTCGACCTGGCTGATGGAAGTGCCGCGGCGCTACCAGTAGTGCCGTCGGCCGCCGACCGCGTGTCCTACCGCTCCAAGAATCCACAGAACGACCCCGATCGCGACCAGGATGATCCCGATGGTCCAGAGAATACCGATGCCGGCCAAGAGGCCGATGATGAGCAGAATGACTCCGAGGATGATCATGATGTCCTCCGGTAGAGGAGCGGCCCCCCTCTCTCCTTACAGCTCCCCGCCGTTATTCGGGGCAAACCCTGGGCTCGCCCTGACCAGCACCTGCGCGTCTACCGCACGTGAGCACCGCCGCCACGTAGTCAAGGCAGGGTTCCTCCAGCAGGCGGCGGAACTTCCAGTCCCCGCCGTAGCCCCTTCGTCAGCGGTCACCCAGGTTGCAGGGAGTCCGATGGCGAATACAGCGGGCGATTGCGCTGGAAGGGATGGCGGAACAGGGGTCCGACTGCGGCGGCTGCGACCCTCAAGGCCGGCCTGGGTGATCGCTACCGCAACTGGGTAGTGGGGCAACATGTTCAGGCATCGGCGCGTACGAGTGGTGATCGTTCTGCTGAACGGCTGGGAACCCTTGTTGCCCAGTGACGACACCGCCCCCAACTGATGTCACGAACTTCGATCCAGCGACGCCCCAGCGACCGCGAGTGGGCTGACGCCGAAGCTCAGCAACTCTGAACTGGTCACCCTGGCGGTGATACAGGCTCTGCTGGGCTTTGCTTCCGGGGCTCGCAGGCTGCGTGATGCCCGCGCTCGTACCTGCGGCGGAGCAGGTCGGACGACTCATTGGCTGTGCACTGAGCTCAGGTCCCGGTGAGAGCTGCGCACAGCCCCCACCGGGACCCGGTGACGCACTAGAAGGTCAGGTTCCAAGCGTCGATCTTGCCGGTGTCCTGGGAGGCGACGTCACGGACGCGCAGCTTCCACGTGCCCGCGGCCACCTCCGATGAGGCGTTCACGGTGTACGTCTTGGCGACGTTGTCGGTGCCGTCATTGTTCGGAAAGTCCTCGAGCGTATAGACCGTGCCGTCGGGGGCCACGAGAGAGAGCACGAGGTCGCCGCGGTAGGTGTGCTTGATGTCCACGCCGACCTTGAGCGTGGCCGGGGCGTTGCCGCTGACCCCGGTCACGGTGAGCGGAGACTCCACCGTGGAGTTGTCGGCGATGGCCACGTCCACAGTGTTCTCGAAGTACGCGCCGGGCGGCGGCGTGCCACCGACGGCCTTCAGCGCATCGACCTGGCCCTCGCCGAAGAAACTGTTGTTGGCGGTCGTGCCCGTGCAGCGGCTGTCGGAAGGGCAGGCTGTGTCGGTGGCCTGAGTGGCCAGCTTGGCCCGGAGGTCCGCAGGCGTGGAGCCGGGGTTGGTGCTCGCCAGCAGTGCGGCCGCACCGGCGACGTGCGGGGAAGCCATCGACGTGCCGTTCATCGTGCCGTACTTGCCGCCCGGCAGCGTCGAGTAGACCCCGGACGCGCCATCGCCGCCCGGGGCCGCGATGTCGATGATGTTCCGGCCGAGGTTGGAGTACGAGGCCTTGACGTTGCCATTGCCCATGGCTGCGACGGTGACCACGCCCGGCAGCTCGGTGGGGATGTCGATGCAGGCGTTGGTGATGGTGCGGGTGACGGGGGTCGAGTCGTTCGGGCTCGATGTGTCGGTCCGCTTGTTCGCCAGGTCGTAGTTGGAGTTGCCCGCGGCCGCGACCTGCAGCGAGCCCTTGCTCTCCGCGTACTCCTGCGCGCGCCTGACGCCCTCGATGATCGCTGCCTGGTCCACGTTGTCCGGGCAGTTGAACATCCACGGGTCTGTGTAATAGCTGTTGTTGGTGACCTTGAAGCTGTGGTCGCCGGCCCACATGAAACCGCAGACGGTGTTCTCGGCGAAGAACAGGCTGGTGTTCGGCTCGGCGATCCGGACGGAGGAGATCTTGACGCCCGGGGCCACACCGATGACGCCCTTGCTGTTCTTGGCCGCCGCGATCGTGCCCGCCACATGCGTGCCGTGGTCGCCGACGGGGCGCCATGCGCCGGTCCTCGTGTCCGCCTTGCCATAGGCGCAGGAGACGGAGTCCGCCGCGTCGAAGTTGGGCGCGATGTCCTGGTGCAGGTCGTCGACGCCGGTGTCGAGGACACCCACCTTGACCGCGGAGGAGCCGGTGGTCACGGCCCATGCCTTGTCGGCATTGATCTGGGTCATGTCCCAGCGGTTGGACTCGGTGAGGGTGGTCGTGGCCTGCGTGGGAGCAGCGGGAATCGCGGGGTTGTAGGCGTCGGCCGGAACATCCGAGGTCCGGGTGGCGCCGACCTGCTGGACCCCGCTGACGCCGCGCATGGTGCCCGCGAAGGTCGTGGACGCCGAGTGCGCCACGATCACGCCGATTGCGTCGTAGTGTGCGAACACCGTGCCACCGTTGTCCGTGACAGCGGTCTGTACGGCCGACGTGTCGCCCGGTGCGGTGATGACCAGGTAGGCCCGGGTACCGGCGGCCCACGAGGCCATGGGCGACGCGGAGGCCCCAGAAGTCCCCGACGTGGTCGTCGCTGCCTGGGCAGCCCCGACGGGAGCTACCAACGCGACGGCCGCGCCGAGGGCAGCGGCGGCCACGACCGAACGTCTCAGACGGCCTGATATGAGGGTAAGCAATGCATCCTCCGAGAGCCCGGCGGCGCTGGTGGTGCCGACCGGGCCGATTGTGGGAAGTGGTGGACGCAAGATGTCAGACAATGGTCCCGGATGGAAAGGTTCCGATCACGCAAGTGCCGGTCTCTGACCGGTGATTGGCTCTTGCAAGTGCCGTTGTCGAGTCTCCAGAGCTGGCTGACGCCGGAGTTCGATCCATGTTCCGTCGCTGATCGTCGTCTGATTCCACTCGGTGGAACGGATGCGGACTGTGCTCGCGGTCGTCGCGGTGAACGGCAGGGTGCCGGCAGCGGCAACGCTCATGGTGGTCGCACAATTCTCGCGCCCGACAGGGGCGTTGTGCGCAGTTGCACCCTCGGGAGACGTGGGCCCGTGCGCTGCGTGTCCAGCATCTGCTTGGTGGTGTCCTCGCCGGTGACCCCGGCGCCTTCGGCGTCCAGGACAGCCAGTTCGTCCTCAGAGCGGCCTTCGCAGGACCGGGCCTGCTCACCCGGGTGACGCTGCCGGAGCCGCCGCGACTGGCCTACCCGGCGCGCGGCATCGGCTCACTGTGGGAACCCCGGCCCATCACCAGGACCGACGCCATCGCCGCCGTACTCTGCCCTTCGCGGACCCTGCTGCTGACCCGAACTGGAGACTCCGGCCGCGCTGCCGGATCTCCTGATGCATGGCTCAGCCTGCATCGCGGGGAACACCAGTCCGGGCTCCCCCTCGGACCCTGGCTTCACACGCCGGCGGGACTTGATTTTCCGGCTCGTCGGCGGAAGGCGAAGGCCGCCGCTACACCCGCGATCAAGCCGAAGAGGTGGCCCTGCCAGCTGACCTCGGTGTTGGCCGGGGATATGCCGAGCAGGATCGAGCTGCCCCAGACCGTGCCGATCAGCAGGCCAGCCCCGACGTCCAGCAGCTTGCGATCCACGAATCCGCGCATCACCAGATAGCCGAACAGGCCAAAGACCAGACCCGACGCACCCGCCGTGTTGGTGTTGGACGGGGAGATCAGCCAGACGCCGAGGCCGTCCACCACGACGATCAGCAACGACACGGCCAAGAAACGGCGGATGCCACCGAGCGCAGCGAGGAAGCCGAAGACCAGCAGCGGAACACTGTTGGCCGCGACATGCCCGAAGCCGAAGTGGACGAAGGCCGACGGAATGATGTCGGCAAGCTCACCCGGCTCACGCGACACGATTCCGTAGGAATCGAGGGCATGGCCCGTCGCCACATCAACCGCTTCAAGCACCCACAGCAGCGCCACCCAGCCGACCATCAGCTTGGCCGCGGCCACGGCCCGATCGGACCCCCGCCACTCGGTGACTTCTGCTCCTGCCATCGCAGACCCCTGCCCCGTACGTATGCATCCACCCCGGACACGAACAACGCAGCCTAACTCGGTTCCACGTCCGCCCCACCGGACTGCGCAAGACGCCGGACGGGTGGGGCCAGTGCTGCTTCCCTTCTCACGTAGTGGGGGCGCATCGAACTGCTCTGCGCCGCCCGGCAGCTGACCGAGCGGAAGCTCGTCGGAGCCGTGTCGGCCGCACTGTAAGCGGAACAGCGGCGACTCACCGGCCTACGGTGGCGACCCGGTACATCCGCCGGGGAGCAGCAACGGTGATGTGAAGCGGGCCCGCCGACCGCAGGAAGCTCAAAGAACGCGGGCCACGGCGGTGTCTTCTCGGGCCGGGTTTCCGCCCCACCGCGCTTGAGAGGGAACTTCCTCGCCCTTCATCAGGAAGGAGTCGGCGGCCAGCTGCGCCTGGTCGCCGATAGTGGTGCCGTAGTGGACCAACGCGTTCACGCCGAGGGTCACGCCCGCGCCGATCGTGGCGTGGTCGGACTTGAAGGCTCCGTCCTCCTGCGAGTGGCACTGGATGATCGTCCCGGCGTTGAGGGTGCAGCCGTCCCCGATGCTGACGAGGGTCCGCTCGGTGATCGAGCAGCCGTCGTCGAACACCCGGCGGCCGATGCGCACACCCAGCAGCCGCCAGACCATGGTCTTGAACGGGGTGCCGTTGAAGGCCTGCATGTACTGGTGCGACGTCAGCTTCCAGAAGCGTTCGTGCCCCCAGAAGTCGGCCTCGTAGATCGAGCAGTACAGCGGCTTCACCGGGCGGATCCGCGTGACGGCCCGTTCGACCAGCGTGAAGTAGATGACGGTGAACACCAGGGTGAGCAGACCGGCCAGCGCGAAGGCCGGCACACCGATGGTCTGGGAGAGCTCGACGGCGGCCATGGTGATGAGGGCGAGTACGAAGAAGTGGAACCATCGCACCAGCAGGTGCAGGCTCGCGGTGAGCGCGTTGTGCTTGTTCTTGGCAGCAAGACGGCGGCGCAGCTCATCGCCGTGGGCCAGGCGGTCGAACTGGGTGTCGCGCAGCACCGTGCGCGGGATCTCGAAGCTGGGTGAGCCGAGCAGTCCCACGCCTTCCCGCACCGGCCCGTCGATGGGGACCATGACCTTCGTCGCGAGCAGGCAGTTGTCGCCGGTCCGGCCGCGTGAAGGGTAGACGACGCGGTTGCCGATGAAGTTGCTCGGCCCGATCGAGGTCGGGGAGAAGCGGAAGGACGAGCTGGAGAAGTCGGCGTTGATGATCGACAAGCCGTCGGCGACCATCGTTCCACTGCCGACCGTGCTCAGGTAAGGGGTGTCGTGCTTGACCAGCGTGCCGAAGTTCGAGCCGGTCTGCTCGATGTGGCACAGGTCGTACCCGAGGCAGCGCAGGTAGTGCACGATCGCGGAGCTGTCCCCGAAGAGCGTGGTGAAGAACCTGATGTTGGTCAGCCGCGTGATCGCCCGCTGGATGCCGTGGTGGAAGCCGTACAGCGGGTAGACCTTGCCCGGTTTGATCGCCAGGCTGAGCAACCGTGGCACCGTGCTCACCACCAGCAGGCCCACCAATATGCCGCCGAAGAAGGCCACCAGGGAAGCGACGAGCGCCTCGAGGTAGAAGGCGGAGCTGGTGAAGGCCGGCGGCCCCAGGGTGAACACCGCGTTCAGCTGCGGCACCACGGTGAACACAAGGCTCACCCCCGCCAGCGTCAGTGGCAGGTACACCAGCAGCATGGCAAGCAGCTGCGACAGGCTGTAGAGGGCCCTGCGAAGGGGGCCGCACGCGGAAGGCTCGACGGCGCGGAAATCGGTCGTCGTCGGCTGCGCCGGCGTGCCGTGCCACGACTCTCCGGCTGGAACCGCCTGCCCGGAATGCAGGGAGGAGGCGTGGCCCAGCTGGGTGTCGTCGCCCATCGACGTTCCGATGTCGATGACGGCCTGCTCGCTGACGGTCACATCCGCGCCGAGGGTGACGGGGCCCATCTCGATCCAGCCGTCGTGCGCCCGGTAGCAGGACAGCATCACGTCCTTGCGGACGACCGTGCCGTCACCGATGGACAGGAGGTCGGTGCAGACAGGGATGGTGCGGGAAAGCATGGTGACGCCCTTTCCGATGCGTGCGCCGAGGGCCCTGAGGTAGAGCACATACAGCGGTGAACCGGTGAACAGACGCACCGGGCTGGTTCGGATGAGGGATTTGACGCACCAGAAGCGCAGGTAGGCGAAGCTCCACACGGGGAACCTGCGCGGGGTGAAGCGGCCGATGAGTATCCACTTGGCCGCAATGGGCAGCGCGCAGACGCCGAGGAAGAGCGCCGTACTGAACAACACCGCCCGCAGGTAGACGCCGGCCGTCCCCGAGCCTTCCAGGGTCCACTCGTAACCGAGGACGGCAATCGTGGCGCCGAGGGAGGAGAAGACAAGGAAGATCAGTATCTGGGCCGTCCCGCACAGCGCGTACCGCCATGGGCCGGACTGCGGCGCGACGCCCGATGCATCGGATCGGGCATCGACAACCCCCGGGGCCGGCTGGGAGGTCTGTGACGGCGCGTGCGAGGGTGCCGGGGACGGGACAGGGGCGGGAGCGTCCGTGAACGCGGCGGCCAGGCTCCGGACCGTCGAATGCTGGTAGATGTCCTTCATCGACACCGTCGGCAGATCATCCCGCTTACGCACCCGAGCACAGAACTGCGCCATCACCAGCGAATCAGCACCCAGATCCGCGAAGAAGTTGCCGTCCACCGGCACCCGCTCCGTACGCAGTACACCGGCCAGAACATCGGCCAGGAGCGCTTCGGTGCCGGCCGCTCCACCGTTCTTGCCCGCGGCCCTCGTGGTGTCGGAATACATGTGCCCGTCGCCTCCAGTCAGTTCGTCCGCTGTCGGATAACTACCGAAACCGTCCCGCCCTGTCGCGCACGTAGGGAATAACACCAGCAGTTCTTGAACGAGGCGCGCTGTCCGGCGCCGAACGACTTCCGCCCAGTAGGCCCGATCGGGCGATCTGTGCCCTACCACTGGAATTCGTGACTTGACCGGGCAAATCTGGACGGCGGCACCGTCTCTGGCCAGGCTTTTCGAGCGCCGCCGCGTTGCCTTCCACGCCAAGCGTCTGTAAGTGACCGCCAGCAATGGCCGACATGCCGGAACACGGCCGGGTCCGCGCCTCTCAACGGCGAGAGGTGTCGAGCAAGGACGAGCCGCGCCACAGGGCGATCAGGACCGCTCGACGGATCAAAACGCGCTCGAGCGCCGGTGGACCGGCCTGTCCCGTGGGCAGCTGCAGGCGTCAGGTGCGGAGATCCAGAGTGAAGCGTGCGAGATCGAGACCGATCGATCGCCCGGTCGTCGACGCACACAGGAGAGGGTCGTCCGAAGCCGGCGACGCGGACGGCATTGGCCGGAGCTGAGCCGTTTCCCATATTTCCAGGCTCCGGAGAAATGCCGGTTTCAACCATCCGGCAGGTGTCCGAACCACCCCCGCCGACCGGCGGGGGTGCCTCATGCCATGTGGCCGGTGTGGATATCGCGGGCAAGACCCGGATCTGCCGTGCGGGCCACCCACTCTCCAGAGGAGTCTCTCCAACCCCATGCCCTCGGATAGGAAGCAGCAGCTGGACGAGCTGCACCGATGGAAACTCCGGCGCTCGCGGTGCCTACCTGTCACTGCTCCGGGGGCCCCGGGGATTGGCCGGCCCCGCCGCGGCGACCGCCAACCTCTAGGACGAGTTCAACTTCGCCGTTGACTAACAGCTCTGCCGCCGCTGCGGGATCGGCTGGGTCGAGCAGCCGCACACCCTGCCGCGGTACCGGCGTTTGCGGACTGGCCACCGCCGGCCTCGCCGCGCGCGTTTCCAGCCGGACCGCTCTGATCGCAGTCGTAAAATTTGCGCAGAGGTGTCGAGACAAGGCGCGCGGCTATGAGGGCAGTGGGAAGGCACACGGTCAGGGAGGGCCGCTTCCGGTGTCGCCGGGCCGAGCTGGTCTACGACGACGCCGGTGAGGGCCCTCTCGCGGTGTATGCGCACGGCGGGTTCGTCAGTCAGGCCGTCGAGGACCGGATGGGCCTGTTCGACTGGGCGCCGGTCCTGGCCGCGGGACAACGCCTGGTCCGCTATGACGCCCGGGGGCACGGGCGATCCACCGGCGACCCCGTGGACACCGACTACACCTATCCCTCTCTTGCCGGCGATCTGCTGGCCCTGCTCGATCACCTGCGCGCCGCCGAGCCCCTGGACGCCATGGGCGCGTCCATGGGATGCGGCAGCGTGCTGCACGCCGCTGTCCAGGCGCCCGAACGGTTCTCCCGACTGGTCCTGCTCATCCCACCCACGGCTTGGACGACGCGGGAGGCCCATGCCCAGGTCAACCGGGAATCCGCTGACACCATCGAACGAGAGGGAGTGGACGATTGGCTCGCCGCCAAGGGGAAACAGCCTCGCCCCGCAGCCGTAGCCGACGTTCCCGAGTTCCCACCGACGCCCGCCGAGCGGGTACTGCCGTCCGTCCTGCGTGGCCTGGCGCTGTCCGACCTGCCCTCCCCCACGGCAATCGCGGCGCTGCGCCAGCCGGGCTTGATCCTGGCCTGGGTGGATGACCTGGGCCACCCCCTGTCGACCGCGGAAACATTGGCCCAGTTGCTTCCGCACGCCGACCTGCATGTGTCCCGAACTCGCGCCGACATCCGGACTTGGGGGGAACGCATCGCCGAGTACCTGACCAGGCCCCGGCCATGATCTGGACGTGGTGTGCGTCCGAGGATCCTCCACACACCCGGACCGGACGCAACCCATTCCTGGACGGGCGCAGATCTGGAAGGCCGACACGGCTTTCGAGCTGCGTAGATAGCTGTGGGTGACCGTTCGAGATGCACGGGCGTGGGGGCGATGGTTCGCTGGTGCGGCCCGCTCTCCCCGTCACACCAAGGAGTGATCATGAGCGTTGCAGGCGAGTCTGGCGGTCGTTCCAAGCAGATGCGTCAGAAGGCCCAAGAGATGGAGCAGGCCGCGGAGCGTGCCACGGACCCGGAGGAGCGTCAGCGGCTGAAGGACAAGGCCCGTCGGCTCAAGGAGGAGAGCCAGCAGGAAAGCGGCATGGGCGGCCGGGACATCGACCCCATGCTGTAACGGCCCGTCGCATGCACCGGCCGGTGGCCGCCCCCGCGACCCTCCAGTCGCGCGAGAGGCACTGGTTCGGTTCGCGAGAACCCTCGCGTACTGAACCGGGCCGCCGGCCGGTCATTTGTGTCTGTAGCAAGTTCTGGTCGGGTCGGTCAGCGGAGAGGGCCTGAAGCAGTCGCGACCTTCGGGTCAGCATGCCTTGGCCTGTTGTCGCTGCCACAGAGCGGCGGTGCGACCACCCCCGGCTCGGTCATTTTCTGCGCCGCCAGCAGCCCGATCTCCTCCGCGCCGACGCATTCGGCACCGGGGGGTCACGATCTCTCGCGCGGTCGTCGCGTGTCGTCTCCCAATCTCCGAGGCAAGATGCCCAACCGGGCTTCACCAACCCAGGTCGGCTCACCCGGACTTCGTACGCCCGCACCATCGATCAGCCAAGACGACACAACGCCAGGACCCTGCGCATCATCCGGTTGCCGCTGTGCGGCGTAATGCCACGGCTGCACACGCCCGGGCCACCGCCCGGGAGGAGGCAGCCCGGAGACATACGGGGGTCGGGAGGCGCCGTTGGCGCAGTTGGGCGCGACGAAGGAACACGAGAATGCCGATGCCGGCTCCGGTTGGTCTCCGAATGCCCTTGGAGAACGTGCTGTCCGGGCGACTTGGGCGGTGCGTTCATCGACGGAAGCCGACTCGCGATGGCAAGGTTCAGGAGCCGTAGCCGCGATGGGCTACGGGGCGCGGCCAAGGCCGTGCCGCGGCATGGGACAAAGGATGTGGACTGATGGCAACAGGGACCGTGAAGTGGTTCAACGCCGACAAGGGCTTCGGCTTCATCCAACAGGACGACGGCGGCCCGGACGTGTTCGTCCACTTCTCCGCCATCCAGTCCACCGGCTTCAAAGAGCTGCAGGAGGGTGACAAGGTCGAATACGACGTCACCCAAGGACCCAAGGGGCCGCAGGCAGAGCAAGTCCACCGCATGTAAATAGGGCACGTTTCATCGCGCCAAGAAGTGCTGACCCTGTCGGTATCGGGGGCCTACGGCACGGTGCTGAGCCAGTGAGGGCGCGCGATGACCTCGTGCGCCTCCTGGACCGTCGCGACGGTGGGGCCGCGCGCGCTCTCGTCGTCACCGGTCCGTTGTGGTCCCCGATGCAACGGGGCGGCTGGCCTCTGCGTTACGGCTGTTCGGGTTTGCGGGCCAGGATGCTCATTGCCGACGTAGACCCCCAGCAGCAGCCGGGCCCCGGCATGCGGTGAAACTCGGCGAACACCACCGGCAGCTGCCCCGAGGGCTTCTCTGTTGGCCTGAGCGCGATCGCTGCCGCGGCTGGCGCCCGGGTGCGGGCTTGCTGCTGGGCCGTTCATGGCCGTGGTTCTTGCACGACGCCGGCGATGACCGTGGTCACGACCTTGTGGACGGCTCCAGCCTCCGGCGGGGCGCCTTTCCGGTCGGCGAAGAGCATGTGTCCGGCCCCGATCAGCGTGGGAGCGAGGGTGTCGACGTCGGCATCCGCCGCGATGCGGCCCAGTTCGCGCTCGGTGGTGAGGTAGGAGGCGATCATGGCTGTCGCTTCCGTCAGTACCGGGATGCCGGTCGGCGTGGTCTGGCGGAGCCGGGCGCGCAGGTCATCCCGGGAGGTGACGAGGCCGACCATCGCCACAGCGACCGACCCGAACAGGTCCGTCAGAGCGTCGGTGAGGTTGTCGGCGACGGTGCCGGTCCCGGCGGAGTTGCGCAGGGCGGCGGCCTGGTTGTCGATCCGGCAGACGCGGTCCAATACGAGCTCGGCGAGGAAGGCGTCGAAATCGGCGAAGTGCCGGTGCAGGACGCCCTTGGCGCAGCCTGCCTCAGTGGTGACCGCGCGGCTGGTCAGCGCGCTCGGCCCGTCCCGGAGCAGGACACGCTCGGCGGCGTCGAACAGCTGCTCGCGCGCGTGGCTGATGGCTACCCCTGTCGGCACCGTGCATCTCTCCTTCGCTCGCCGGGCCCGTTCCGATTGACGAGTGGGCGCATGCCCATTCATAGTGGGCACATGCCCACTATACCGCCGGAGCGAGCGCCTCTTTCCGAACTCGAGCCTCATGAACGCCGACAGGTGGCGGAATCGTTCGGCTCGGATGCCGAACGCTACGACCGGGCCCGGCCCCGCTATCCCGAAGGCATGGTGGACCGGATCGTCGCCGGCGGCCCCGACCCCGACGTTCTCGACGTCGGCTGTGGTACCGGAATCGCCGCCCGGCAGTTCCAGGCGGCCGGCTGCAGGGTGCTCGGGGTGGAGCCCGACGCACGGATGGCCGACCTGGCGCGGCAGCACGGGGTCGAGGTTGACGTAGCGACGTTTGAAGCCTGGGACCCGGCCGGCCGGGAATTCGATGCGGTCGTCGCCGGTCAGGCCTGGCACTGGATAGACCCGGTTGCGGGAGCGTCCAAGGCCGCGCGGGTACTGCGGCCTGGCGGCCGGCTGGCAGCGTTCTGGAACGTGTTCCAGCTTCCGCCCGACGTGGCGGAAGCTTTCGCCGCGGTCTACCGGCGGGTGATGCCCGACTCGCCGTTCAACCTCCAGGTGATGACGAAGCAAGCCCTGGACGGGTACCAGGTGCTGTTCAACAAGGTCGCCGACGGGATCCGAGAGGTGGGCGGGTTCAGCGACCCGGAGCAGTGGCGATTCGACTGGGAGTGGTCCTACACCCGGGACGCGTGGCTGGACCAGATGCCTACCCATGCCGCCCTCACCCAGCTGCCGTCCGACAAGCTGGCGGAGGTACTGGAGGGCGTCGGGGCCGCTGTCGACGCGATGGGTGGCAGCTTCATGATGCGTTACGCGACGGTGGCGGTCACCGCGGCGCGAACCGCCGCCGCCTGACCCGGCTCCGGTCTGTCCGCCGCCGGCGGAGACACAGGCCCAACCGGTCGTGCTGAATTCGTGCCGGGTACCAATCTGCGCGCCGATAGGACTCCCAGGTGACGCGCCGCCGTTCGGTGCAGGCAACGGGCCGGCTGCGGGTTAGCCGTCTGACCGGAGCATGGCCAGTGGAGGGCGGTCCGGGACCGTGCCTTCGACGCCGCTGCCCGCCTCGCCGACGCGGCCGGGGACAACGCCGCCGTCCGCGCGTACCTCGGACTCCCTGAGGCAGACCGCGACGTGCCGGGCGCGCCACTGACCCCAGCTATTGGTCACGCCGAATGATCAACTCAAGTGCAGCATGGGACGGCCTTCGTCCGACGAACCCCGTACGGACGGGGTGTCCGGTACGCCGATGCAGGGGGACCATGGAAGCCGAAGCACTCACTGGACACGAGTGCAGGCCGCAGACAAGTGGACAGGCCAAGGACCGCGGCGGAAGACGGCCCACGCGGTCCGGCAGGTGGAAGGAGTGCCCGGGTGAGCGTAGCCGAAGGGCATCCGGATGACACCGGTAGGCCGGAGGGCAGATCATCGCAGCCGAGCGGGCTGATGGACCTCCTCAGTGTCGCCGCCGTGCTGCTGGACGCCGAGGGGCGGATCGTCTTGTGGAGCCCGCAGGCCGAGGACCTGTACGGCTACACCGCCCAAGAGGCGCTCGGGCAGTACGCGGCGCCGCTACTCGTGCACGAACAGCACTGGGATCTGGTGATCAAGCAGTTCGCCGAGGTCATGGAGTCCGGCCTGAGCTGGGCCGGGGCGTTCCCCATTCGGCACAAGGACGGCAGCACCCGGTTGGTGGAACTGCGTAACATGCGGCTGCTGGACGACCGCGGCCACTTCTACGCCCTCGGGCTCGCCACCGACTCACCGACGCTTCGAAAGGTGGAGCGGGATGTCGCACTGTCCACCCGGCTGATCTCACAGTCCCCCATTGGGCTGGCGATCCTCGACACCGATCTGCGGTACCTGGCCGTCAACCCCGCCCTGGAGCAGATGCACGGCATACCCGCGAAAGACCACCTCGGCCGGCACTACCGCGAGATCATGACCTCTGCGAAGTTCGAGGTACCCGAGGTCGCGATGCGGCAGGTCCTCGAGACCGGGATCCCCATGGTCGACCAGTCCACCATCGTCGGCCACACGCCCGCCGACGACCACAAGCATGCCTGGTCGATCTCGTTGTACCGGCTGGAGGACCCCCAGGGACGTGTACTCGGGGTGGCCGACCTGGTGGTGGATGTCACCGACCGGTATCAGGCAGCCATGGAGGCTGCCGAGGCCAGGCGGCGCCTGGCCCTGATCGCCGATGGCTCCATTCGCATCGGCACCACCTTGGAAGTGGGACAGACCGCCCAAGAGCTGGCCGAGGTCACCGTTCCCGAGCTCGCCGACGTGGTCGCGGTCAACGTCCTCGACTCCGTCCTGGAAAACGGCCACCAAGCCCCCCGCGACGGCCCCGCCCTTTTTCGCGCCCTCGCGGTGAAGGCCGCCTATCCGACCGAAGCCGCTGAGGCCGCCGACCCACCCGGCCACCTCGCCGCCTACGACACCGACCGGCTGGCCACCCAATGCGTACGCACCGGCCGCCCGATCCTGATCGCTCACGCCGACAACAACGACCTGGCGCGCCTCGCCCGCGACAGGCACGCCGCCACTCTGCTGGCCCGCGCCGGCGTGCACTCCTACATGCTGGCCCCGCTCACCGCCCGCGGCCAGATCCTCGGCTTCGTAAGTCTCACCCGCGCCCGCAACCCCCTGCCCTTCGACGAGGACGACCTCACCCTCGCCACTGAACTGGCCTCCCGCGCCGCCATGTGCATCGACAACGCCCGCTCGCACCAGAGCGTGCGCAATGCCGCCGAGACCCTGCAACGCAGCCTCCTTCCGGAACACCCGCCGCACCTTCCGGGCCTGGAGGTCGCCTCCCGGTACCGGCCCGCACAGGCCACCTACGAGATCGGCGGCGACTGGTACGACGTCCTCCCGCTCGACAGAGACAAGACCGCACTCGTCGTGGGCGACGTCATGGGCAGCGGCATTGACGCCGCGGCCACCATGGGCCGCCTGCGTACCGCCACCAGCGCCTTCGCCGACCTCGACCTCGACCCCGCCCAGGTCCTCCAGCACCTCGACAAGATCACCTCGGGGCTGGAGCACTACATCGCCACCTGCGTGTACGCCGTCTACGACCCACACCGCGCCGATTGCCACATCGCCACCGCCGGCCACCTGCCCCCCGCCCTCGTGCGCAGCGGCAAGCGTCCCGAACTGCTCGACCTGCCCACCGGCACCCCGTTGGGAGTGGGCGGCGTCGCCTTCGAGACCACCACTTTCGACCTCGGTCCCGGTGACCAGCTGGTCCTGTATACCGACGGACTGGTCGAAACCCGTCACCACCCCATCGACGAGCGCCTGGAAACCCTCCTCCACCTGTTGGACAGGCCCGACCGCCCCCTGGAGGAAACCTGCGACCGGCTCCTTCACGAACTCCGGCGTCCCGACGACCCCGATGACGTCGCCCTGCTCATCGCCCGCGTGCAGCCCTTCACGCCCAGCTCTGAACATCTTCAGCGTTGATCGGGCAGGAGATCCGTTGACGGGGCCTGGCGACGGTCTGGCCCCGTGGTGGGTGTGGACCGTGGCGCTTGATCGGACGGCCACGCCGGATGGCCGAGATGGCCCTCCGTCTGATCGGTCAGCCCCCGCGCCGTCCGCCGGCACTCGCCTGCCATGTGCGTCCGATCCCTCGAAGCAGCGCCGGATACACCCCCAGATACCTGAAGGGCTTGATGCCCGCCATGTATACGGCGCCGAGCAGGTCGAGAGTGGCGGAGGAAACGCCAGGGCAAAGCTGGAGCCGCTGTTCACGATCGCTCGTCCGGCCACGGGCCGATGACGGGTACCACGGCCGACCTCGCGATCCGCGGCTGGGCCCGGCGCGATGAGGCCGTCGCGCAGCGACTGCGACGCGTCGACAACCCGCGAATGGAGTACCTGCGCTCGCTGTTCGGCCCTTCTGCCCCGACGAGGACGACGCCGAGGTCCGCTGCGTGCTGGCCTTCTCACTGCGGATCGGCAACCACTTCATTGCCGCCGACCACGGCAGTCACAGCCGCGCAGAGGTGATGGCACCGACCGGGAAATGGCTCCTGAGGTAGCCGCCCCCTGGACGACGGCCGGCACCCAACGCGGCGCCGGGGGCGATCGGGTTACGTGGCCTGCGGAAGTCATCGCCGAACTGTGCGACTGCGCCTTGCCTGCCCGATGATTGTCCCGCTAACTGCTGGTTGCAGCCGGGTGCTTGAGCTGGCCGGCCGCCGCTCAGCCACGTCTCGGTGAGCACCCTCATCGGAAAATGAGAGGCTGGGTACTGCCGGTTGTGCCAGGCTGGCGGGTCATCAGTTCGTCCCTCCTCCAAGCGCCTACCAGCTCACATGGGAGCGTCAGTGACCGCACCTCGCCTGGTCCCGTTGTTGCAGCAGTTCGACTTCGCATATGCGCGCCTGGCCGACCGCATGACAGGGCCGGTGATGGACAGCGGTGACGGTTCGGAAACCGAGGTTGGCCCCATGACCGATGAGGAGTACTTCTGGGAGCCGGCGCCAGACTGCTGGTCGGTCCGGCGGCGTGCAGGCGGACCGGGTCCGCGCGCGACCCTCCTGGCCGGCACCGGCAACTGGGGACGCGACGCCGCGTCCTACCCGCACCCCTGGCCGCCGCCCTTCACCACCATCGCATGGCGCCTGAGCCACCTGAGCGAGATGCTGTCCCTCCGCGCCGATCACACAGCCGGCGGCCACACACTCACCCGGGACGACTACCCCATCAGCGGGGATGCGGCAGGTGCGGTAGCTGCCTTCGACGCCGGCGCCACGGCCTGGCGGAAGTCACTGCTGAGCATCGACGACGCCGCGCTCGACACCGTCGGGTTCTGCACCTATCCCCACGGCAGCGACCCGGATGAGCCGTTCATCGACATCGTGTGGTGGGTCAACCAGGAAGTCCTGCACCACGGAGCCGAGATCGCCTTGATACGCGATCTGTACCGCGCACGACAGCTCTGACCCCGCCACCAGTGGACACGCGTGCAGTTCCAGGATCTCCCTACCGGTAGGCCCGGCTCAAGGCTGCCCGGTAGATGATCCAGTGCCGCATCAGGGAACGTTCGCCCTGGTGACGACCTCGCGCCGACTCGGGTGTCTTTCTCTTGATCTCGCGCCGCTCGGGCAGAGTGAAGACCCTCGGCCGTCCGCCCTGACACTTCGGCCAGAGCGACTCAAAGCCGTCGGCGTTGAAGCCGTGGATCACGTCCCGGACCCGGTCCGCGCTGGTGAACGTCACCTCGGCGATCCTCGCGACGGGCATGCCCTGCGCGGACAGCAGCACCATCTGGGCCTGCCGCCAGGTCATCACCCACCCGCTGCCCCGGCGGACGATCCGCAGAAGGCGCCGCCCCTCGTCGTCATCGATCTCGCGGGCGCGTACTCGTTCTGCCATCCAGGCAGCCTGACGACACAACGCTGCCCGCACAGTCCCTCGCCGCATACGGGCTGACCCTCGACATCAGGATGACTGCGGTCGCTGTAGTCCCTGGAGGAGCAGTTCGACCAATCGGCGGGGGTCATAGCGGGGATCGCTGTCACGTCCGATGCAGAGGTTGCCGATGCCTCGCATCAGTTCGTAGGCGTGCGTACCGGGCCTGATTTCGCCGGCGTTGACTGCGGCGTCGAGCAGCTGCGCGCAGACGGGCACCAAGCGGTCGAGGAAGTAGGCGTGCAGCGCCTCGAAGCCGCTGCTGTCCGATTGCAGCGCGTTAGCGAGTCCGTGCTTCGTGACCAGGAAATCAACGAAGAGGTCGACCCACTGACGGAGTGCTGCGAGCGGAGAGTCGGCGCTGGCCAGCAGGGTCGGGCCGGCCTCGGCGCAGGCCTCGACCTGGTGGCGGTAGACGGCGACGACGAGATCCGCCCGATTCGGGAAGTGGCGGTAGATCGTCCCCATCCCGACGCCGGCTCTTGCCGCGATCTCACGGATCGGCGCGTCGACGCCGGAGGTGACGAACACCTCAGCCGCGGCGGCAAGCAGCGTCTGCTGGTTGCGCAGCGCGTCGGCCCGCTTGCTTCGGGCCGGCATCTCCCCGGACTGGCTTGTAGCGGGCACCACGCTCTCCTTCCGACGGCCGTTGACAAAGCGGAACACTGCTCCGTATATTAAACGGAACAACGCTCCGCTTTTCAGTCTAGCTGAAGCCGGACGCTCCTGACCGCCTCACCCGCCGCCAGCCGCATGAGACCGGCAGCAGAGGCCATGGAAGGTAAATACGCATCATGAGTGAATCGACTTACGCAACCCACGCCGTCAGCTCGCCCACTCCCGTCCTCTCGGTCAGTCCGGTTGTGCTGTCAGCTCCCGGCCGAGCCGTGGACCTGCAGGTGCGAGTCTCCGCGCCCGTGACCGGGAGCGAGCTGCCGGTCATCCTCCTCTCGCACGGCCAGGGCTACTCGAACAACCTCTCCTCACTGAACGGCTACGCCCCACTCGCCAACTTCTGGGCGGCGCACGGCTTCGTCGTGATCCAGCCCACCCATCTGAGCTCGAAGACCCTGAGCCTGGATCCCGATACCCCCGGGGCGCCTCTGTACTGGCGATCGCGGGCCGAGGACATGAAGTGCATCCTCGACCAGCTCGGCGTGATCGAGGCCGCTGTCCCGCAGCTCCTCGGGCGCCTGGACCGAAGCAAGGTCGCCGTGGCCGGGCACTCGATGGGCGGGCACACCGCGAGCCTGCTGCTGGGCGCCCGGCTCACCGATCCGCACGACGGAACGGAAGTGAACCTGGCCGAGCCCCGGATCAAGGCGGGTGTGCTGCTTGCCGCACCCGGCAGAGGGGACGATGCCCTCAGCGAGTCCGCAGCCGAGAATCTTTCTTTCTTCTTGACCACGGATTTCTCCGAGATGACGGCTCCCGCGCTCGTGGTCGCCGGCGATAAGGACGCGTCTGCCCACCTGACGGTTCGGGGCCCGGACTGGCACACCGATCCGTACTTCCTCTCCCCGGGCCCCAAGTCCCTGCTCACCCTGTTTGACGCAGAGCACGGGCTCGGCGGCGTCTCTGGATATGACGTCGCCGAGACTACGGACGAGAACCCCGAGCGAGTGTCTGCGGTCCAGCGGCTCACCTGGGCCTACCTCCGCACCGAGCTCTACCCCGGGGATTCCGCTTGGCAGGCAGCGCGTGACGCGCTGACGGCCGGCCCCAACCCGCTGGGGCGGGTCGAATCCAAGTAAGCCCAAAGAGGCACCATCTCTGTAGCGGACCAACGGCACGAGATGGTCGCCCTGGATCGGCGGCTCCTCCGCGAAGGGCGCAGCCGGCCCTCCGCGGACTCCTTCCAAGACCCGTATTTGACTGCGGCTCCCCCAGGCCTGGGTCAGGTCGGCGACCTCCACATCGAGCTGCTGCTCCCTGGCCGGCGGACGCGAGCGGCCCGCAGCCGGCGCCATCTTGCCCGCCTCAGGGAAGTCGGCCTGCCGGAGATAGGTCCCGCTCTTTCGAGCCACAACTGCGCGCTCAGCCGACGGCAGCGCCGAACCACTTGGGCAGCCGGCTGAGCAGATCCTGCTGATCTTCACCGACCCACGCCACGTGGCCGTCCGGCCGCAGGAGCGCCGCGGGCGCGTCCAGTTCCTCGCTGACGTCGACGACGTGGTCGACTCGATCTGCCCAACCTGCCACCGTAAGCCGGCCGGTCTGGTCGAGCAGTAGTCCGCGGCCGCCGTGCATCAGCTCGTAGAGGCGACCCTGCTTCAGCTTCACGTCCCGCATCCGCCGGCCGAGCAGTTCATGCCCCTCGCCGAAGTCGTAGCGGACCCCGACCGCGGTGATGATCCCGGTCACGTACCGGTTCACCTCCTCGAAGTCCATCAGCTTCGAGAACAGCTCCCGCAGCGCGGTCGCACCCGGATCGGCCCCCAGCAGCGTGATCTGCGCGCGGGTGTTGTCCAGCACGCGCGCGCCCACCGGGTGCCGTTCGGCGTGGTAGCTGTCCAGCAGCCCCTCCGGCGCCCAGCCGTTGACCGCGGCGGCCAGCTTCCAGCCGAGGTTGAACGCGTCCTGCACGCCGAGGTTGAGCCCCTGCCCGCCGGTCGGCGGGTGGATGTGCGCCGCGTCTCCGGCCAGCAGCACCCGGCCGACCCGGTAGCGCTCGGCCTGCCGGGTGGCGTCGCCGAACCGGGACAGCCAGCGCGGCGAGTGCACGCCGAAGTCGGTGCCCGCGAACGCCCGCAGCTGCTGTTTGAACTCCTCGAGGGTCGGCGCGGTCGCACGGTCCTCGGCCACGCCGTCGGCGGGCACGACAACGCGGCACACCCCGTCCTCGTTGGGGACGACGCCGAACCGCAGTTGGGTCTTGCGGACTTCCTCGACGACGGCGGCAATCGTCGCCGGATCCTCGGTCACCTCCATTTCACCCAGCAGCGTCTCGACCTTGGCGGGCTCGCCGGGGAAACCGACGCCGAGCAGCTTGCGCACCGCACTGCGGCCGCCGTCGCACCCGACGAGGTAGCGCGAGCGCAGGTGCGTGCCGTCCGCCAGCTCGACGGTCACCCCGTCCTCGTCCTGGCTCAGCCCGACCAGTTCGCAGCCGCGCCGGATCTCGGTACCGAGTTCGACGGCGCGCTCGTTGAGCAGCCGCTCGGTGACCGGCTGCGGGGTGGCGACGCCGTACGGGTGCGCCGTGTCCAACCGGTCCGGCCACGGCTTGACGATGCCGCCGAAGAGACCGCCGACCTGGAACTTCTCACTGACCGCGAGGAACCGGTCCAGCAGGCCGCGCTGGTCCATCATCTCGACGCTGCGCGCGTGCAGGCCCTGCCCGCGGGACTGCTCGGTCGGCGCGGTCAACTTCTCCAGCACGACCACCTGCACTCCGGCCAACCGCAGCTCGCCGGCCAGCATCAAGCCGGTCGGTCCGCCGCCGACCACGATCACGTCAATCATCAAAACGCCCATTCAACGAGATTGGATTTCGGCCAGCCGCTCCGCGCAGTCCGGCGGTACGCACACCCGCACCTCCGCGCCGAGTCCCCGCAACCGCACCGCGAGTCCCGGCGGTTCGACGTCCCGCGCAACCCATACATCGACAACAACACACGCACTTCGCGAATTTGCCATTTCTGCAGCTTCTGGCCTTGGCCGACCATTCTGCGGCAGGCCCCGGGCCTTGCCGCAAGCCCCCCGGTGCGCTATATGTTGAGAGTGGCAAGGAGTGGGTACTCTCCTTGCCTTTTGTCATCCGCTGTGGACGGACAAGCTCCTCCCGAAGCGGTGACGCGCCGCGTACGGCGACGCTAGCGGTCCAGGAGGATTTCCTATGGGCCTGCGGATGCAGCCGCGGCCATTCTCATGGGGTTCGTCGCCGCGCCGCACAAGCGCTGGCCGGAGCTCGCCAAACGCATGCACGACACTGAGCACGTCGGCGACGACACCGCTTGAGGTCCGGGTGCCGTCAACGAACGACCTATTCGTTTTCGGCGTCCTCGGCGCATGATCGCCATCATGCCGGGCCAACCTGGCGCTCAGCGGGGCCAACTCAAGCCGGCTTGCTGCCTGAGAGGCCGGTGTACCACCCGGACTCGCTTGCAGGTTCAGGAGGGCCAGCGGTGGCCCAAAGTGGTCGATGATGCGTTCATCCACCGAGGATAGCCTTCACCATGTTGTCGAACGGTCTTGCACATCCCACTAGTTGGAGCAGTTTATGAGTGACGCATACTCACCCATCCTAGAACTGAACCTCCTCAAGGAGCTGGAAGAACGAATCGGAGTCGAGAACATCTCGCCCGGGTTCTACCTGACGGACTTCGGAGACACTGCGGACATCAGCACCTGGTCGGAGGATTCAGAGTTCCTCGACAGCCTTCTCCCGTTCGCGAACGCCAACGCTTCCAATTCAATCTATGCCCTCTGGCGCATCGACCGGCGCGCCGACCTGGCGACGCTGCCCGTCGTTGTGTTCGGAGACGAAGGTGGGATCGCTGTCGTCTCACGCAATCTCCGGGATCTGTGCCAGCAACTCGGGTGCAACCGGACGCTCATGGTCGGGGACTACAGCGCCAGTTTCCGTGATGACGCAGATGACGAAGACGAAGAGGGGCGTCGTACGGAGTATCTCGCATGGCTGCGACAGCATTTGGACCTGACTTCGACGCCTGATCCCAACGCCCTCATGGTTGCAGCCGAGAAAGAAGTGGCAGTTCAGTTTGCGAACTGGGTCGGGCACTTCATAGATGACGAGGACTTCGTGGAGGACTTCATACACGAGATTGCATGGAAGCACAAAGAATCAACTGACTGATGGGCGCATAGATGCGCAGGTGGTCATGGTCGGCGGCTGGGGCGTTCTTCCCAGCGATGGGTCGTCCATGCCTGACGGATCAGGCTGCGCACGGTGATGATGGTGTCGGCGAGGTCGAGGGTTCGACATAACCGATCGACACCCTGATCGTGATGGCGTTAGCTGGCCGGCATGCCAGAACTGCGTACCGAGCGTCTCCTGCTCCGCCGGTGGCGGGAGTCCGACCTCGAACCGTGGGCGGCGATGAACGCCGATCCCGAAGTCCGAGAACATTTGGGGGAACTGCTGACGCGGGAGCAGAGCGATGCCGCGGTGGCACTCATGCAGGCCGAGTTCGACGAGCGAGGTTTTGGGTGGTGGGCGCTCGAAGCACGGGAGACTGGTGAGTTCATCGGCCGCGCCGGCTTGGACGAGGTGGACGAGGACATGCCGTTCGCGGGGGTGGATATCGGGTGGCGGTTGATGCGTTCGGCGTGGGGTCACGGTTACGCCACCGAGGCCGCCCTGGCCTGCATGGCCTTCGGCTTCGATGCCCTCGGGCTGCCGGAGGTCGTTGCGTCGACGACCGTCAACAACCTTCGTTCCCAGGCAGTGATGCGCCGGATCGGCATGACCCGCGACCCGGCCGACGACTTTGAGGATCCGAGCGTGCCCGAAGGGCCGCTTCGCCAGTGTGTGCTGTACCGGACCCCCCGCAAGATGCCCACGGGCTACACCACGCGGCGGGACACGACCCGGCCGGAGCCGTACGGCTCTCACCGTTGAGCAACTGAACGACAGGCAGCCGAGGTGAACGGCCGTGGCCAACCCCGGACTGACGGGGTCCGACTCCGGTCTTCGCCCGGACTGATCGTGACGCGACGGTCTCTCCCCACCAATGGGGCTTGCCGCGGTCAGGGCGAGTGAAGTCTCGACAGTGCCTGCTGCAGTTGGTGCGGGGCGAGCGGTGTGCCGGGCAGTGACGCGGCGGGGGCACGCAGGCCGTTGAGGAACAGAGTCAGGGGACGTAGCCATGCGCCGGGGGATGCAGCCTCGGCAGCGGGGACGGCCCGGCCGAGAGCTGCGAGGACGAAGAGCAGATCCTCCACTGTGACGTCGTCGCCGACGGCGCCCCTCTCGCGGCAGCGTGCGAGGAGATGACCGAACGTTTCAGCGTTGTGGGCGTGCAGGTCTTCCAGCGAGGGGATGCCGGGAATGGTCGTGGTCATCAGGTCGGTGACGCCCCGGTCTTCGGCAAGTCCGGTGAAGATGTGCATCACGTAGGCGACCAGACCCGTCCAGGGATCTTCGCTTTCGCGGGCACGCTCGCCCGCTTCCCGCGTCGCTGCCAGCAGGTCGTGGAACACGGCCTCGATCAGGGCGGCGCGGTCGGGGAACCGCCGGTAGAGCGTGGCGTTGCCGACGCCTGCCCGGCGGGCGATCACGTCGAGGGGTGCCTCCACGCCCTGCTCCGCGTACACCTCCCGAGCAGCGTCCAGGATCCGTCGGCGGTTGCGCTCCGCGTCTTGTCTCACGGCTCCACGCTACCCCAAAACGAGGAGCACTCCCCACTTTCTGCTACGGTCTGGAACCGGCAAGCGGGGAGCACTCCCCGGTTGTCGCTTGTTCGTCGTTGGTTGTCGCTACCGCAGCCATCCGTCGCACGTCCATGACCCCGGAGGACAGACACCGTGACACTCGTCGAACTGGTCCCCGACCAAGCCCACTTCACCACCGATCCCCACGGCCGCTACGCACAACTGCGCGCGCAAGGCGCCGTCCACCACGTCCTGCTGCCTTCGAAGGAAGCTGCATGGCTGGTGACCGACGCCGCCGCCGTACGAGCCGCGCTCGCCGACGAGCGGCTGCGCAACGACATCCGGCACTCCGCCTCCTGGACCCACGACGGCGGGTACGCGATCGGGCGGAACCTGCTGCAGGTCGACCCGCCGGATCACACCCGGCTACGACGGCTGGTGGCAGGTGAGTTCACACGGCACCGCATCCAGGCACTGCGACAGCGCGTCCGGGACATAGCCGACGGACTGGTCGACGCGATGGCACCGGCGGGGCGGGCCGACCTTGTCGACGCCTACGCCTTTCCCCTGCCGGTGACCGTGATCTGTGAACTGCTCGGAGTACCGGGCGCGGACCGGGACACCTTTCGCGCCTGGTCCGCCGAGATCGTCGCTGCCACCAACCACGAGGCAGCTTCAGCCGCCGCCTCGGCGATGACCGGCTACCTCACCGACCTCATCGAAACCAAACGAAGCCGGCCACTCGACCCGCACACCGAAGCGGACGGCTCGACCAAGGGTGATCTGCTGCACGCCCTTGCCCACGCCAACAGCACACAGGAAGAGCCACTGACACCGCCGGAGCTGCTCGGCATGGCCTTCCTGCTCCTGGTGGCCGGTCACGAGACCACGGCCAACCTGATCGCCAGCACTGTCCATCTGCTGCTCCGCCACCCTGCCCAGCTCGCCGCCCTACGAGCGGACTGGACCCTCCTGGAAGGCACCGTGGAGGAAGCCATGCGCTACGAGCCCCCCGCACTGGCCACCACCTACCGCTACCCCGTCGAACCAGTCACGATCGCCGGCACCACCATCCCCAAGGGCGACCCCGTTGTTCTCGGCCTGGCCGCCGCCAACCGGGACCCGGCACTGTTCCCCGAACCGGACCGCTTCGACATCCACCGCGACCCCGCCAACACCCGCACCCACCTGTCATTCGGTCACGGCATACACCACTGCCTCGGCGCGCCACTGGCACGCCTGGAAGCCGCAATCGCAGTCCGGACCCTCCTCGAACACCTCCCCCACCTCGCGCCGGCGGACCCATCCACCCCTCCCGAATGGCGCCCCAGCCTCCTGCGCGGACTGCACCGACTGCCCGTGACCTGGTGAACCACCAGGCACCGCCCGCCGCTTACCGCCATCCCCCGGCGGCTGCCAGGAGTCGCGCTGTCCCGTAACTACGACAGAGCCGGTTCACGGGCCGCGGCGCTCCACACGAGGGTGAACTGCTCGTAGAAGTAGTCGAACCAGTCACCGTCGCGTGCCCGCAGGAGCTGGAACGTGGGCCGCAGGTCGTGGTCACCGAGGAACGACCCGAGCCGTAGGTCCATCTTCCCCCCGCCCAGGCCTGGATCGTAGGCGTAGAGCGTGTAGGGAGCGAGGTAGTCCACGAGCCTGATTTCCAGTCCAGAGTTGTGGGCTCCGAGTCGGCGCAGGATGTTCAGGTTGATGCTGAGCCTTTCTTCCAGGTTCCGTACGTCATTGTCGGGCGCTCGGAAAGCGGCCATGTTCATCGCTGCACTGGCCGGTTTGATCAGCAGGACCTTCACCAGCACACCCTTGGCGAGCGCCTTCTTCAGGTAGGGCTCGAGATACGGGATGTGCATCGAAAGGGGCGTCCCCCACAGCCACACTTCCTCCTCGGCGTTCGTGACGAGATTCTGGATGTCGGTGAGGTTGTCTTGTTCGACGAAAAAACGTGTGGCGGAGACGGGGCCGAGCTCCTGCTCGGACTTGCTGCGCCTGCGAGGGTTCTCCCTGCCGGCCTCGACTCTGTCCAGGGCCTCGAGCCACGTCTGGACCTCGTGCTGGTCCGTCACGCAGCAGGCCGCGAGGAGGGATTTCAGCGTGTGCGGTCTCGGCGGGCGGACACCACGCAACACGTCGTGCACCGTGGAGGTGGGCAACGGGCGCTTTTGATTGATGCCCCATTGCTCCAGATCGCGTAGTGAGGGCGGGTCTTCTTGCCCGCGCAGCAGTTCATTCAGACATTCGGCCAGTTGCTCTTTCGACTTGGCCTCCGCCACCCGCGCGATGAGGTTTTCGCCGGTCATGTGCGCCTCCAGGGGAATCATCACTCGCCTCCACGCTACCCAGGTGAGGTGTGTCCGGCTGCATGTCCGGGACAGGACCGGATGTCCTGTCAACCGGGCTTGTGGGGCGGACAGTTGCCGGATGCGCGTGCGTTGCCGGACAGGGTGCCGGACTGGCTTTCTGCTGGTGTCAGCCCACCAGCGAGGAGCATGTGATGACTTTCCCGAGCAATCAGATTCCGCAGGCCTCGGAGTGGATCTCCTGGGCCGTGATCGGCCTTCAGTTCCTGACCGCAGCCATGACGGCAGCATCGACCGCGGGAAAGGCTCGCCGCCGCAACCGCCGGCGGCGCAACGGCAGTAGCTGAGGCCGTGCCCCCTGCGGTGCGGCGGAGGAGGTGTGTTGCTGGGGCGGTAGGGGCCGCGCAGACGGCGATCCGGCCAACAAGGGACTACTCAGAGCAAGACGGAACGCGCGATGCGGAATCCGACGTCGTCGATCTGGAAGGTCGGGTGGCTGCGGCGCCGCACCGAGGCCCGGCAGCTCCAGGGCTCGTCAAACCACCCACCGCCACGTAGTACCCGATAGGTGCCGTAGGCCTCGGCGTCGTAGACGTCCCAGCACCACTCCCAAACGTTGCCCAGCATGTCGTACATGCCCCACGCGTTGGGCTGCTTGAGGCCCACGTCGTGAATCCGCTCGTGCGAGTTGCCGCGATGCCAAGCAATCTCGTCGAGCCGCCCGTACCGCGCGCCGGCCGTACCGGCACGACATGCGTGCTCCCACTCGGCCTCGGTCGGTAGCCGGTACCCGTCAGCGGATGCGTCCCACTCGATTCCCTCGACGTCAGCACGGAGGCGATACGCGGGCGCCAACCCCTCGCGTTGGGAAAGGGAGTTGCAGAACCGGACAGCGTCCAACCAAGAAACGCCCTCGACGGGCAGGTGGTCGCCTTGCGCGGTGCTCGGCCGCCGACCGGTGACCTGTGCGTACCGCGCCTGGGTGATCGGGAACGCAGCGAGCCGGTAGGGCGCAAGCTCGACCGACCAGCTGCGCTGTGTTCGCCGGTCCGACAGTGTCACTTGCCCCGGCGGGATGGCAGTCATCTCGTCTCCTGCGCTCGCGTCCATGAGCAGGCGATCTTACCAACTGCCTGTACCCGCACAGCGGACAGCTCCAGCGCCGCCGTTCGTAGGCCGCCAAGGCCCACCAACAGCAACAACCCTTCGACAAGGGGTCTCCGCACGGTGGCCGCGCCAAGCGCCATCAGCCGTATGAATGATCGGCAGCCGGCAGACCATGAAGGCGCCGCCAAGGAGTCACCTCACGACCAGCCAAGGCCGCGTCCCGGGGAGACGGCATCGCTCTCCAGTCCTCGCTGGCACACTGGCGGACGTGGACAACACGCTGTGGGTGGCTGCGCTGACGGCCGGAACTGCCGTGCTGGCCAGCTGGGTTACCAGTCGAGGCAACGCCAATGCGGCACGGCTGCAGGCCGAGGCCACAACCGAGTCTCACCGCCTCGCCCGGCAGCGTGAAGCCAGGCGAGCCGCCTATGCGGCCGTCATCGACAAGGCCGTCGCCATCGGCGAGTTGTACTGGAAGATCCCCGAGGCTGCTCACATCGCTGACCCCGACAGCCGGCGCGCAGAGCTGCTGCGGCTGCGCGAACAGATACGGGACGTGTACGCCTCCCTCCTGCGCTGCGTACAAGTGGTCACCCTGGAAGGCCCGGACGATGTCGCCGAAGCAGCCGCCGCCCTGGACAAAGCCACACCGTCCACCGCCCGGCTGATGCGCGCCATGGCCGACGGCGACACCGCCGCCGAAGAACTGCTCACTGAGGAAACCCGCGCCTACTGGCCCGCGATGACCGAATTCATCGAACGCGCCAGCAGAGCCGTCCGGGCCATGTGACCCCTCGCCCGCGGCCTGACCCGTGCCCTTACCGAGCGCGGGGCGGACTCGTCTCCCGAAGGGAGTCATGCTGCCTGGCCATGGAGATCGCGCCGGGAGCAGGAGCGGCTCAGCCGGCGGGTGGGCGTCGCGTGCCGACGACGCCCGGGCCCACGTGTTTACCCGGCCCGGCGAACACCGTGCCCCGCCCGAGTACTTCATGGCCCGGTGAGCGAGGGTTCGCCGATGCTCCGGCGGCGGTCAGGACTCGGCAGCCCTGCCCGCATCTGCTGTGGACTTGCGTAGCTCCTCGTTGAGTCTCAGGGCTTCTTCGAGCTGGTCTTCCAGGATGACGATGCGGCAGGCCGCGTCGATGGGAGTGCCGGCGTCCACCAGTTCGCGTGCGCGGGCCGCGATACGCAACTGGTAGCGGGAGTAGCGGCGGTGGCCGCCGTCCGACCGCAGCGGGGTGATCAGACGGGCTTCGCCGATGGCCCGGAGGAAGCCGGGCGTGGCGCCGATCATCTCGGCCGCGCGGCCCATGGTGTAGGCGGGGTAGTCGTCATCGTCGAATCGATCGCTGGTGGGCGATGGAGTTTCTGGGGGCACTTGCACCTCTTCCGGAACGCGTCGAGGGGCCCCGGTGCCGTACGGCACCGGGGCCCCGAGGGGTTTCAACACCATCTACCGGCGCTGAGCGCCGACTTTCGGTTTCCGCATGTCCGCCTGGGAGGTCGGAGATGCGGGGATCGCGGATGCTTGACCGGGGACCACCTTCCAATCCGGGGCCTGCGGTACCCGAGCGAACTGGAACCTCGCTCGGGCGATCCTGATGGCGTCTGCTCCTCTCTCACTCATCTCTTCTTTGGGTCGGTACTGCTCTGAACACGCCGTGCTGCTCGGCGACCCCTGGGGCCGCGCGGCCCGGCAACCAGTCCTGGGGCCTTCCTGCACTTCCTGGCCCCAGGACTCCACTGCCGTGCCGTGCAATGCTCGCGCCAGTTCGTCTCTGCCGCGTATCGCTGACTTCGTTGGCTACATCAGGAACGCTAGCCACGCGAGTACGCAATGTCTATCTCAGCCACGACAGATTTCCCCCATTCAGGGGGAGAAGTTATCTGCTCCTCGCGACCTGCGGCGCGGACCCGCCCAGCCAAGCCTCACTCCAACGAAGGGACGGCCCGGCCCTGCGACCGTGATCAGCGAGACGTCGGTCGGCCAAAGTCCTCGTCGTATCGCCCGGTTCCAACGCCGCCACGTAGGCCTGTGCCTGCTTCAGGTCCACAAGGGCCCCCCCGTACGCCGGCCGGGTGAGGGAGCACGTGGCGCACGGTCGCGGCGCCCTTCCCGTGCGCGACTCCGGCCACAGCTCAACCACCGGCGGGTCGTACCCGAACGCGCCACGCTCCGGACAGGGGTACGGGCGGGAGGGACCCCACATACGTTGGTCGCTGGGGGGCATTGACTGCCCTGCTCCCCCGGCAGTTGCTCGGCGAGTGCCACGAACAGGTGGAGCACCATGCGCTCGGCCAGGTCCCAGCCGAGGGTCCTTCCACCGTGGTGCACTCCTCGGCTGTCGAGAGCGAGGTTGTCGAAGACAACGGTGCCACCGGCGCGTACGGTCGAAACGCACCCGACAACCGCGCCTCGGTGCCCCTCTTCGAGACCAGCGACACCAGTTCGCCACTGGCTACGAGACTGTCGATACCGCGCGCGAAGTCTGTCCCGTCATCCGCGGTCGGTTCTTCACCGATCCAGGGCGTCGACAACGGCGGAGTCCCCGTGAGTCGCGTGTGCGGCTGCCAAGGGCATGCGCGCGGCCGCCGACGGATGGTGGCGGCTGCCTGACTCGGCTGCGTGGGTCGGCTGTGCCCGCGCTGGATCCCACGGTAAATCCATGCCGGACATGGCGCCGGGCGCATGACCTGCCACTGCACCCGAGAAACGTGCCCGTCCTCCGCCCCCCCGGACGTCGGCACACGGCCCTGCGGGGACGCCACACAGGGATTGTCGGCCGGAGCTGGACGCCACGCCGGGGTTCTGGGCCGGCGGACCGCCCATCCGCGTCCGCCGGCACCCCAGCGCGTTTTTGCGACCGCGGGTCCGGGAAACCGTGCTCCGCGATGGTTCTCACGGGTGGTCATGGGAGCGGGATCGCCCGGGGCGGGTAGTCAGCAGATCTGTGCCACCCGTCCTTTCCCGTACTCGACCCTCGACGGAGCCGTCGTGAAATTCGGAGTCTCGACCTTCATCACCGACCAGGGCATCAGCCCGACCGCGCTCGGAACCGCACTGGAGGAACGCGCGTTCGACTCGTTGTTCATCGCTGAGCACACCCATATCCCGGCGGACCGCCAGACGCCCTACCCGGGCGGTGGTGAGCTGCCGGAGATGTACTACCGCACCCTTGACCCCTTCGTCGCCCTGACCGCGATCGGTGTCGTGACCGAACGGCTGCTCCTGGCCACCGGCATCGCGTTGATCCCGCAGCGCGACCCGATCATCACGGCGAAGGAGGTGGCCTCGCTCGACCTGATCTCCGGCGGCCGCGTGATCCTCGGCGTCGGTGTCGGCTGGAACCGTGAAGAGATGAGGAACCACGGCACCGACCCCTCCACCCGCGGTCGGCTCGCCGACGAGCGGCTACGCGCCATGCGCGACCTGTGGACCGAGGAGAAGGCCGAGTTCCACGGTGAGTTCGTGGACTTCGATCCGGTCTTCGCTTGGCCCAAGCCCGTGCAGCGCCCCCATCCGCCGATCTACGTCGGCGGCGGCGAGGGCGCGTTCCGGCGGGTGGCGCAGCTCGGAGACGCGTGGCTGGCCAACAGCCTGCCGCCACAGGAACTCAGCCCGAAGATCGAACGGCTGCGCGCCCTTGCCGACCGAGAGGTGCCGGTAACGGTGTACGCGGCTCCCGACGATCCCGAGCAGATCGAGGGCTACAGCCGTCTGGGGGTCGAGCGGCTGCTGTTCTACGTGCCGACGATGCCCGAACGGGAGACGCTGGAGTTCCTGGACCGGCTGGCCGAAGTCGCTGCCCGGTACCGCTGAGAAGCCGGAAACCGCTGCGCCTCGAGAATGCGGGACTGATCCGAAAATCCGCAACCGCCATGACCGCCATAGGCGCCGTGAATGCCATGACTTCCGGAAGGGGGCGCGATGCCCGCTCTGACGAGCGCTGAGGCACGGGAGCGGTTCGCCGCGGCGCGCGTCGCCCACCTCGCGACGGCCGACACGGCGGCCCACCCGCACCTCGTGCCGGTGGTGTTCGCCCTGGACGGCGACACGGTGATGCTGGCCGTGGACCACAAACCGAAGCGGACGACGCGACTGAAACGCCTGGCCAACATCGCCGCCAACCCGTCGGTCTGCCTGCTCACCGACCACTACGAGGAGGACTGGGACCGCTTGTGGTGGGCCCGGGCCGATGGCGAAGCCCGGGTGCTCCCGGCACCGGACCGGTCCCCCGAGGCCGCCCGCTGCATCGGCCTGCTCACGGCGAAATACCAGCAATACGCCGTCCGGCCACCCGACGGACCGGTGGTCGAAGTCTCGGTCCTGCGCTGGAGCGGCTGGCGCGCGTCGTGATCCGCGTGCCGGCCGCGCGCCTGCCGTGGCTCGCCCCGGTTACCACGACGAGTGGTTTCGACATGAAGCCCTCCGAGCAGGATTGAGCGCCACTGCGCAGTCTCACACACGCCGACACCGGCGCCGCGCCACACGCCGCGTGAGGCAACAGCTATGCGCCGCTCCACAGGAGTTGAGTCAGAACCAGTGAATGAGAGCCAGCGGGGCAGCAAGAGCGGAGGCCAGGTTGGTCCGTCCGTGATGAGGATGGGCAGCGCCACAAGTCCATGATCAGCGGCGAGAACGGGGGCCACTACTTTCGGGTGGCTTCTGGCCGTACTGGTAAGGGGCTGGAGTGTCGCTTCGACGGCAGGGTCGAGAGCCGATGCGTTGGTCATCCCCGGGCCCTCGTGACGCGCGTCCCTGACAAGGGCGGTTCGGAAGGGCCCGGCCCTGTTGCGGCCTTCAGAATCCGCGGTACCCACAGGCGACATCGCGTGTGGCCGCCAACTCTCGCCTGTTTTGCGCCGGTCCTGGCGCGTATCGCGAAGCGACGGCGTCGGGGTTACCGTAATACGTGGTGCGCGGTTGCCGCATCGAGCTGTTTCCTGAGAAACCTGCTGGGCAATCCCTTGACTGGTCGCCAGAATTGCGACCTCTTGCCGGCAGGCTTCATTGATGGGACCCGCTTTTCGCATCACTGAAGGGATTGGCATGCGCACTTGACGCCGATTCATCGGAAGGCAGCTTGATGCAAATCTTTCCCCCCGCCTTGTCGACTGTCAAGAGATTGGCAGCGGCGAGGTCTGTCGCTCCAGGGCGGAGAGGGGGGAGGGTGTCTGTATCCCGTAGCACTCTCTTGGCTTGGGGAATGGCGTCACTGTGCTTCATCGTATACACAACGCTGTCACTGCGCCGGCATCAGCTCATGCTGACCACGGGATACGACCTTGGTATATTCGAGCAGGCCGTACGCTCCTACGCACATGGTCATCTCCCGACAGCAGACCTTAAGGGCCACAATTACCCCTTGCTGGGCGATCACTTTTCTCCCATTACTGCCATCATCGCGCCCTTTTACAGAATATGGCCGTCACCGATCACTCTGCTCCTGGCGCAGGCAGTCCTGCTCGCGGTGGCCGTCGTCCCGCTGTCCCGCTGGGCACACCGCGCGCTGGGGACGGCAGCCGCGCTGGTGATCGGGCTCGGCTACGGCGTCTCCTGGGGCATCGCCCAGACGGTCGGCTTCGACTTCCACGAGGTGTGCTTCGCCGTACCGCTGCTGGCCTTCTCCCTCGAAGCTCTCGGCAACGAGCGCTGGCGCGCAGCAGTCGCATGGTCCCTTCCCCTGCTGCTGGTCAAGGAAGACCTGGGCCTGACCATCGCGGTCATCGGTGGCTACGCCGCCTACCGCGGCCAACGCAGACTCGGCTTCCTCGCAGTAGCCGCCGGCCTTGCGGGAACGCTCATAGAGATGCTGGTGGTCATTCCGGCCTTCAACCCCGACGGCGTATTCACCTACTGGGACAAAGTGCCGGACGGCGCTGACGACGACCCGCTCGGCCTTCTCCTGCGCTACACCTTCCGCCTGGTCACCCCGGAAACGAAGCTGATCACTCTCCTGATGCTGCTGGCACCCACAGCGTTTATCGCCCTGCGGTCACCTTTCATGCTGCTTGCCGTGCCCACGCTTGCATGGAGGTTCACCTCCGGCAATGAAGACTACTGGGGAACTCGCTTCCATTACAGCGCCGTGCTGATGCCCATCGTGTTCGGCGCTTTCATCCACGCTCTCACTCTGATGCGCCAGCAAAACCCAGCAAGAGACAGTGCAAGGAACCTGCACTGGTCTCTTGTCGTCAGCGCGACCTTCACCATCATCACATTGCCGCTCTTCCCATTCGCGCGGCTCACAGAAAGCGCCACCTGGCAACCCAGTCCCCGCATGGCAGCCGCGCGTCATATTCTCAATATGATCCCCGATGGATCGACCGTCGCGGCTTCCAACCGACTCGTGCCCCAACTCACCAATCGCTGCAACGTCACGGTCTTCGGATTACCCAGTGACCACGGAAACCCTGAATGGGTCGTCGCTGACACTGCCACATCCCAAGGCTGGCCCATCAGTCCAGAGAAAGAGGCTCAAGAGATCGCGAAATTCCGCGAGAAGGGATACAAGACCGTAACAGAAACAGCGGGGTACGTTCTCCTGCATGGGACGGATACGGCGATGGGAAGCACTGCGACCGCAGTTCCGATTTCCGCGGTCAGAGCGCACGGAACAAGCAGTGGGCACGGAGTTACGCCGACGGTTTCAGCAGTGGCCTCAGGCAGGTCGAGAACCGGTATTGCTCGCCTCGCGCTTTCATGAAGCGTGGTGTCCGGCACGGAGAAACCGACCGATCGACCAGGCTCACCCCGGCCCAGGTGAGACGAGATTCAGCGCCAACACACGCTCATCGCCGGCCCTGTTCACGAGTCGTCGTGTTGCGGCGGCACCGCGGTCCAAGTTGGCGGGTGTTGGCTTGTTCACGGTAACGGGGGGCGCGTTGTAGTGCGCCTACTGCGGCCGGGCGAGGGTGGTGCGCATGGCGTCCATCAAAGCGTGCCGGGCTTCCCGCAGTGCCCGTCGCGCCTCGGTGCAGCCGGCATCGCTCCACGTCTCGCCTTGCACCACCGCGTCCCGGTAGGTCACGAGCTTGTCGGCGACACCCTTGGTCCTCTCCACGACCTCGACGGGCGCGATCAGTTCAAGCGCGTACTGCCTTGCATACACCCCGTGGTCCCGAGTGACCGTCCACGCCATCTGCGCCCGCTCCTCCGCCGACCGGTGCACCTCCCGGCTCGCATGGGATATGACATCCCGCGCCTGAGCCAATGCCTCCAGGTACTGGACGTACACCGACCGCAGCGATTCTCGGTCTTGAGTCACGCTGTCCCTGCGCCAGCGGACCCGGTCCGTGGCCAGGGTGCTGCCCACGCCGATCGCCCCGCCCAACGCCACCGCGACCACAGCCGTCCAGTCCATTGCCGCAGCATAGGAAACAGCCCTGCCCCGCGTGGCCTCTTCGGGTGATCCCCCTTGCTCCAACGCGGTCGGCGCTTCAGCTCAGTCCTGTGGTGTTGTTACCTGGCTCCCGCCACTGTCAGTACCGCGACTGGCAGGAGCAGGATCCACTGCGGCAGCCGGAACAGTGGCTTCGACCAGCCGACCGACAGTGTGATGACCAGGAAAGCTGCCGCGTAGGCGATGAAGTGCGCGGCCACGAACCATGCCACCAGGCCGGACCCTGACGTACCGTCCGTCAGTGAGAGATGGACCAGAGCGACTGCGGAAAGCACCAGGTCGACACTCACCATGTGCCACACGGCACGCAGGACACCCTTGGGCTCGTCTGCCAGTCCACAGGACAGCAGCGGGCGCACCACATCCCGATGCCCGCCGACGATGTGCGCCGCGGCCACGCCGAACGCGGTGACGCCCGCTGCGAGGAGCCAGCCGTTCATCGGGCCTCGATTCCTTTGGCTACGACAGCAGCCAGCCGGCCGGCCAACTGCGGGGTGGGGGGTTCGCCCACCAGTCCGACGTGGAAGAACACGGCTCCCGCCATCGTGTCCAGGACCAGGTCCACCGGTGTGTCGGCCGCGATCTCTCCGCGGAGCACGGCGCGTTCGAAGACGATCAGCAGCCGTTCCTTCGATGGGGCCAGGAAGTCGCTGCGGATGCGCGCCTTCAGAGCCGGGTCGGCGGCGAAGTCGGCGAGCAGCCCCGGGAGTGCCGCTGCGGCGGCAGGCGCGTGGAACTCCTCGACCAGACCCTGCAGCAGTACGGTCAGGTCCCCGGCCAGCGTTCCGGTGTCCGGGTTCGGAGCGTGGTCGGTGGTGGTGAACACGGCCTCGAAGACCAACTCGGGCTTGCCCGCCCACCGTCGGTAGATCGTGTCCTTGCCGACACCGGCCCGCGCGGCCACGGCCCCGATCGATGTCGCGCCGTAGCCGACCTCGGCCACCAGTTCTGCGGTCGCGCTGACGATTGCCTCGTGCGAGCGGGGATCCCTGGGACGTCCCCTGGAGGGCGAAGAGCTCATGAGCATTTATATTACGGGTCGACCCGTTTGATAAACAGGCCAGGGTGACGGGCGCCCATCATCGGCGCGTATTCCGCCAGGCACCATGCTCCACCTCAGACGCCGGCCGCGTACCGCCAAAAGTCCCGCATCAGCGCGGGGAAGCTCGGTCCGCCCATCTGCAGCTGGCTGAGCATGACGGTGACCGCGCCGATGGACGGTGTGATGTGCGCTGTTGTTCCGGTGCCGCCGACCCAGCCGTAGCGTCCCGGCACACTCCACGGTTCGACGGCCTCGACATCGACCGCGCCGCCGAAACCCCAGCCCATGCCCTCGAGGAACAACCCGGCGGACTCACGCTCGGACGGGGTCAGGTGATTGGCAGTCATCTGCCGCACCGACTGGGGCGTGAGCAGCCGGCGGCCGCCCGCCGTCCCTTCGGCGAGCAGCATCCGGCCGAAGGCGAGCCAGTCATCGACGGTCGAAACCAGACCGCCGGCGCCGCTCGGGAACGCCGGCGGGCTGCTCCACTGCCCGTCGGCGGCGTCCACCAGCTCGAAACCGCCCTCGGGATCGGTCCGGTAGTAGCCGGTGAACCGGTCGAGTTTTGCGGCCGGTACCGCGAATGCCGTGTCGGCCATCCCGAGCGGCTCGAACAGCCGCTCGGCCAGGAACTCGGGCAGCGGTCGTCCCGTGACCCTGGCGATCAGCACGCCCTGAAGGTCGGAGCTGATGTTGTACAGCCAACCGTCGCCCGGCTGGTGCAGCAGCGGAATACGGGACAGCGCCGCCATCCACTCGTCCGGCGCGGGGACGGTCTGCGGCTGCGGAGGTCCCTGCTTCAGCTCGCTGAACAGCGGCGCAACCGCGGGCAGCGAGAAGTCGGACGGGAAGCCGTACCCGGCACGGGAGCTGAGCAAGTGGAACACGGTGATCGGCCGGACCGCCGGGACCACGTCGTCCACCGGCCCGGCCGGCGTACGGACGACGCTCGGTGACGCCAGCTCCGGCAGCCACTGCCCGACCGGGTCGTCCAGCGCGATCCGACCGTCCTCGACCAGCATCATGACGGCCGCGGCAACGATGGGCTTGGTGATCGATGCGATGCGGAAGATCGAGTCCCTGGCCATCGGGGCGGTGCCCTCGACGTCGACGGATCCCACCGCCTGCACCTCGACCCGGTCACCGCGGGCCAGCAGGCCCACCACTCCCGGCACCGAGCCCTTGCTGACGTGCGTCTCCAGCGTGTCGCGCAGATCGGTCATGGGTCCACCCTCTCAACTGTGCGGTCGGAGACAGGACTCTCGCCGCGGCGCAGAATCATCGGGCCGGAGCCGTCGAATCCAACCCGATCACCCGCCGCTCACCTCAGCGCGGAGGACCCTGACGGTCGGGCGGGCTGTTTCACCGCCGTCAGCGTCGCGTAGACCACGACGTTGCCCCGGTAGCCGGTGCGCTTGGTGTAACTGCCGCCGCAGGTGATCATCCGCAGTTCAGGCACGTCGGAGCCGCCATAGACCTTCTCGTTCGGAAACTTCTTCTTGTCGTAGACCTCCACGGCGTCGACGGCGAACACGGCCACGCGCCTGTCCGCCCGGCTGATCTCGATCGTGTCGCCCTTGGACAGGGCGCCGAGGCCGTGGAAGACGCCGGGGCCGGTGGGCGTGTCCACGTGCCCGGCGGTGACGGCTGTTCCTACCGAGCCGGGAGCAGTGCCGTCGCCGTACCAGCCCGCGCGGCTGGGGTGGTCGGCCGGCGGCGGCCGCAGCCTCCCTGCCGCGTCGAGAGCCAGTCTTGTCATGGGGGCGTCCACGCCGATGGCGGGGACCCGAAGCCGGACCGGATTCGACGGAGGAAGCGGCTGGACGGCGCGTCCCGCGGCTGAGGCGGTGCTGCTGCGGGCTGGGCGTACAGAGGTGGAGAAGGCCTGGGCAGCCGACGGCTGCGGTGGCTGCTCGTCGCGTGCCCCGCTGATCACCAGCACGATTCCGGCCATCAGCGCGCAGGCCAGGAACCTGACTGAAGGGGTGGACGAGTGTGGGCAAGCGCTGGTCTTGTGCCCTGTTTCCATCGCGATTGAGCCTCTGCTTCGCGGCGGGGTGGCGTGGGGTCCTGGCGGCCCCGGGCCGATACGGGTCCGGGCCGATACGGGTCCGGGCCGATACGGGTCCGGGCCGATACGGTGGGAGTTGGGCAGTCAGGTTCGGATGCCGCTCAGGCGTCGGCGTCTCCTGACCACACCCGCGGTGGCGGCTCCGGCGAGCAGCACACCGCCCAGGGCGTACTGCGTACTTCTGTCTTTGGCCGGCTCGAAGCCGGCGTCGACCGAGCCGCTCGGCTGGCGGCCCGTGACCTGGTACGTATCCGTGACCTTGGTCCGCGGCGGGCACTTCACGGTGACTGTGTCGCTGCCGGGCTCAGTCCCTTCCGGGACCTGAAACTCGCCGGTGAGCACACCCTCACCGTCACCTTCGAAGAGGTGGAACGCCCCTCCGGCCTCCGACTCGCCCTTGCCATAGGTCACGTCCGGGCCGCAGGCCGTGGTGCTGACGGTGACCGTGGAGCCCGGGGAAGCGCTCCCCGGGCCGATGTCAAGGCCTGAGTCACCGGCGGCGAAAGCGGCCGGGACCGACAGGCAAAGGGCACCGAGAACCAGGCCGATACCTACACCAACATGTGTGTTACGCACGAGGATCCTCCAACGGAGCAGTGTCCGGCCTGTCTGCGCGGCGCCTCTGCTGTGCTCCGCTCCCGAGGCAACCGACAGTCCGTCAGCTCCGCAACATGACGCATCGCCATACGCGTCACCCAGGCAGGCGTAGTGACCGCTCTCGCTTGATCGTTTACGCAGGTCACCGGAGCAGAGACCGTCACGCCGGAGGAAACACGAGAAGGACGGCGAACGGGCTAGTGACCTGCGTCAGGGATTCGTTGGCAGTACGTACCCGGTGAGGTTCTCGACGCTGCTGGTGCCGGCGCGACTGATGCGCAGCCAGGCTTCCTGGACGGCGTCATCGGCCTCGCTGAGCGAGCCGGGCATCCGGTAGGCCACCGCTCGCAGGTGAGTCCGGTCTTCCTGCCGGCACGAGAGCGGCCGTGTGTACGCCTCCGAGAGCCTCGCGAGGGACAGCCCGGTTGGTGGTCATTTTGATCCACATGGAAATGATGGTGCGGCCCCCGCGTCTCGGGCAGTCTGCTCGACGCGAAAGCAGCGGGACTGCACATGCTGACCCGGCCCCGCCCGAACGGACCTGACATGTGTCGGGGTCCGTGCGCGCCGCGGACCCGCCTACCGTACGGGCTGTCCCTTGGTGGGTGTCAGCTCGTGCCGTTCGCTGCTGGCGAGGCCCTCTGAAACCGGTGGGGCCCAACTAGGGGGAACGACACATGAGAACACTGAGAAATCTGCGGAATCCGATTGATCTGAGTGAGACAAGAAATCCAGGGCCGCGCTGGGCGCTCTTCATGGCGGTCCTCGGTCTGCTGGCGGGACTGCTGACGGCGACGCAACTCGCCGCCGCCTCCGCAGCAGCCGCCCTGCCACCGCCGCCGCAGCCGGCGATGAACTGCGACAAGCCCTGGGTCATCATCAACGCCTATGGCACGGCGGAATATGTGAAAGAGGGGGTCACCACTCCCTACGGCTC
Source organism: Streptomyces sp. NPDC002730 (assembly GCF_042888805.1). NCBI lineage: Bacteria > Bacillati > Actinomycetota > Actinomycetes > Kitasatosporales > Streptomycetaceae > Streptomyces > Streptomyces sp. NPDC002730. The sequence goes on along the minus strand of NZ_JBIAQG010000004.1, from coordinate 515,011 downwards.
CGTCGGCGTCAACGACACCTATGTCAGGGCGGTGAAGAAGGAACTCACGGCGCAGGGTGTGCCCGCGAGCGACATCTCCGCCCGCAATCTCCCCTATCCCGCCTCGGCCATCGACTGGAATCTTCCCTGGCCGCCCTTCCTGGGTGATAACCCGGGGCCCGACGACTACTGGACCTCCATGAGGAAAGGGCGCGACGAACTCGTCCGCGAGATCCAGTTCTACGCGTCCTGCCCCAGCCGCCCGACGCTCGTCCTGACCGGGTACTCCCAGGGCGGCCAGGTCATCAAGAACGCTCTCGCCGCCTCCGATGTCGTCGGCGACCAGGTCCGCTCCGCCGCGGTGGGTGCCGCCATCACGATCGGTGATGCCTCCCGCTACAACGGGCAGATCGGGATGGCGCAGAACGGCCAGATGCTCACCCTCAGGCCCGACTACCAACCGGGGGAGACCACCGTCGACCGAGGCGGACTGATGCAGCGCGTCCCGGTGCCGTCGGTGTTCGCCGGGATGCTGGGCGACGGTCGGTATTTCGACGTCTGCCGGATCGACGACCTCGTATGCAACAAACCGGGTCGTCCCGGCCAGGGCAACTGGCTGCTCGAATTCGCGCAGAGCATCGACGACGGCACCACCAACCCGCCGCATATCGCCTACCGCGACAACGCCCGTGCAGACGGCAATCCCGTCATCGAGCGGCAGAACCGCGAAGGCGCGCGGGTTGCGGCCCAGGTCGCCAAGCGCGCCGTGGCCGCGGCGGTGGCGCAGCGCAACATCGTGCACCCGCCGCCCAATCCGCCGGGACCGCCGCCCGGTACGACGGCGGTCGACATGTGGGCAAGCAATGTCAACGTACGGACCGCGCCGACCCGGGACGCCGACGTCACCCACCGCTTTCCCGGACCCACCACCGTCTACGTCGCCTGCCAGAAGCGTGGCGAGTCGGTGACGGACGGCGGCGTCACCAACGACGTCTGGTCGTATCTGCCACTCCAGCACGGCTGGATCAGCAATCTCTACCTGCGCGGACCCGCGTGGATTCCGGGTGTGCCGGAATGCGCGGGGGCACCAACGCCGCCGAAGCAGGGACTCTACAAATGCTCCATCGGTGGCAATCCCAACGACTGGTGCGCCCGGGTCACCGCCATCGACCCGGGGTCCTTCCTCGGCCTGCAGAACGCGCCCGACTACGAGCACGGACGGAATCCGTACTACCACGGCCACAACGGCGACCAGCTGATCGTGAACTGCTGGACGGAGGGTGCGGTGGACGCGGACGGCACCGGCAATCGGTACTGGTTCTTCGCCGACACCGGCGGCGCGCTGTCCGGCGGCTATGTGAACGACCACTACCTGACGACCGGCCTGTATGCCGACTGGAGCAAGGTCATTTCGCACTGCTGAGCGTGTCTGTCCTCGCGGCGGCCGGGTGCCCACCCGGCCGCCGCGAAGCCTGTGCTTTGGTGCGTAGCGCGCCCTCACCGGCCTGACTTCGACGTGCCGGGCACAAGGTCGCTCGAGTGAACCGGTCGGACCGGGGAGCTGCTCAACTGAACGGCCGCGTATCAACGCCCGGTTGTTTCTCGGGTAGGTCTGGTCTGCGGCGTCCCGGGCTTGAAAATCGCTTCGCGCCGGACTGTCGATCGTTTCCCGCGAGGCCGTGCTGCGCCGTTTCAGCAGTCGTAGCGGTGCGCGCCGGGCATGTCGGGGCAACCGCGGCAGACGAAGAAATCCCTGGCATGGAGCTGCACAGCGGGCACCATCGCTACCGGCTCGGGGCCGACGACTGGCGTGGGCTGACGCAGTGGCTTGTAGTGTCCCGGGTCGGCACACAACGGCCAGGGTTCGTCGGCCGGCCGCAGCAGCGGACCGCCGATGGAACTGTCGTGCACGCCCGGCGTCCCGCCTCTCGGGTACAGCAGGGTCGTCGTCCGGCTAGACCGGCCAGCTCGGGTATCAGTTCCTCCACCTCGCACGGTGGCGACGGGATCCTGCGGGCCATAGTGCACTCCTGGTCGGGTGGGCTATGGCCGGTAGCGCTGACAACCTCTGACGAGAGTCAGGTCGGCACTGGCGCAGAAGCGCGGCTGCCCGATGTGAGGCACTGGGACGACTTCTACGCCTCGCGGCAGGTCGGTCATGGTTCCCCGGCCCAGCTTCCTGCGCCGACCCCTAAAACCCCTGGCACGCTGATCGGCAGAACGCGATGATCGAAAGACAGCACCAAGTGACTTGAGAGTCGGCTTGGCTCACAGAGTGGAGAGGAATCGCTGTGATCGTGACGGTGGAATTGCGTCACGTCGACGAGGAGATGCTCCAAGGGCTCCTCGCGGTGGCTGTCAACGAAGCGGCACCCGGCGAGGTCATGCCACCCGTGGCCGGTCCGCCGGGCTGGACGCCGGCACGGCAGGGCGCCTTCCGGGCCTGGCATCGGGCTCGCCGGCCGGGACTGGCCGGTCCGCTCCGAGAAAGCACATTCGCGATCCTCACCGACGGGCAAATCATCGGATCAGCACGGCTGGCCTGCCGCGACAGTCAAGAGGTGCTCGAAACAGGCATGTGGCTTGCACGTTCCGCACGCGGGCGCGGAATCGGCACCGCCGCCCTCCGGGCACTCCTCAACGAAGCAGCGAGAGCAGACGCACGCCTCGTGGTCGCCGAGACCACCGCCACCAACCTCGGGGCAATCGCCGCCTTGCGCCGAAACGACGCCAGGCTCACCACGGACCAGCACAACGGTCACGTTCTTGCCCTTCTGCCCCTGGACCAGGCACAGCCCCCTCCGCCGGCGTCACCGAACCTGTGATCTTTCGGCTGCATTCCCCACGAGTTCACCGGCCCAAGTGCGCCTGACGAAGGACTCGTTCAAGGCAATGGCCACGTTGTTCTTCTCCTCGCGCTCCGTCAGGACCCTGAACAGCAGCTCGGCTCTTCTCAGCACTGGGGTCTGCTGCGAAAGTACTGGTCACGCCCATCGCAGGCAGCAAGATGGTTGGCTGCTACCGTCCGCGTGCATGAACGACAGTGTGTACGTGGGCAATGCAGGCCGAGACGCGGCGATGGACCGAGGATGGCTGCTGGGACACTTCAAGGACACCGGCGATCCCCGGCACAGCGAGGCCGTTGAGATCAAGTGGGGTGTTCACCCGCGCGGTGACGAGCGTGCCCAGTGGGTGACGGGCGAGGCGCGTACAGCTCTGCTCGTCCTGATCAGTGGCCAGTTCCGCGTTGATCTGCCTGGACGCAGCGTGCTCCTGACCGAACCTGGCGACTACGTCGTGTGGGGCCGAGATGTGGAGCACTCCTGGTACGCGGAGGAAGAATCTGTCGTGATCACAGTCCGCTGGCCTTCTGTTCCCGGCTACAGAGCCCCTGATGAGAAGAGCCAGGCCCGGTCTTCCGCCTGACGCCCTCGGCGGCCTCCTCACGCCCGTCACCCCGTGATCCCCAATGAGCTGTTCCACTGTTCGGCGATGGTGGTCGCACGGGCGAAGTGGGTGGCAGCCTCGTCGTCGCGGTCGAGGAGCCTCGCGAGTTCGCCGAGCGTACGCAACCGGCCGGATGGCCAAGGTGAAACCCGAGGAGGGCGGCGGTGCGTCGCGGTAGGGCAGCAGGGACGCGTACAGCTCCTCGGCGCCCTTCGTCTCGCCAAGCCTGACCATCGCCATCGCCATCGCGCGGAAGGTCGCGAAGACCTTGAAGCAGGCATGCGTCGGTGAGGCGGTACGCCCCGGCGACGTCGCCATCGACTGCCGCGGCGGTCGACTGGGTGAACAGCCCGTACCAGCGGTATATGGGCACATCGTGTTTGATGCCGAGGCGGTCGAGCTCCTCCCCCAGCTCGGCCCGCTCGCCGCGCCACTCCAGCTCGGTGTCGAGCTCGCGGGCCGGGCCAACGTGGCGAGTGCGAGCGCCTTCAGGCCGGGGTCCCCAAGGCCCTCGGCGAGGACGACGGCCTCCTCGGCGGCGGCCCGCACTCGCGGATCCTGTCCGTCGGACAGCTCGGCGGCGTAGGCATCCAACAGCCTGCAGCGCACCGCGGGTTCCAGATCCGGCAGCTCCAGCAAGCGGCCGAGCCGCGCTACGACGGGCTCGTCGACCGTGCCGTAGGGCCGGGTCTGCCAGGGCGTCGGCTCGCTCCACGCCGTGAATGCGCGGATCAGCAGGTCGGTGTCCACAGCCTCACCGCCGCGGTGGCGGTGACCGCCGGTCTGCTCCTGCGCGAGCGCCCGCTCCCGGCGACCACCCTGGGTCCGCCGAACCGGCCTCACACCCTGTGGTGGAAGCGGGACCCGCTTTCGGTGGCCTTCCGTGGCTCCGGCGCGGAAGGTGATCCAGAACTACGCATCAAACGTCGCCGAAGTCCGACCCGTCCCCCGTCCGGCAGCACCGCCTCATCCCTGGGCGGACGCATTCGGAAGCGTCCGTGAAGCAGCCCCAACACGATCGCGGCCCCGATCGCGATCAAGTGCTCACGAGCGGCCAGATTGGGTTTGACGACCGACTCCAGCACCATGGAGCCACCGGTGAAAGCGAACAGAACAGGCGCCCGCCGGACCACCGCGAGGTAGGTGAACAGGCCCACCACCGCCGCAGACGGCCCCGTGTCAAGCACCTGCCCGACCTCAGGCGGCAGCCCCAGCCCCCACCACCCCGGACCGAGCGCAATCATCACCCGCACGCTGAGCGTGCCGGCCAGCGTCGTAGCGTACGCAACCACCAGCGTCCGGGTACGGCCCAGCGAAAGCTCGGCAAGCGCGAACGCCAGGAACAACTGCGTAATGCCCGCCCACACCGGCAGATCCAGCGCAGGCACAAACAGCGACACAGGAGTCCGCAACAAGGCAAGAGGCAGCGGCAGGTCAGCACGCACCTCGCCGAGCAGGCGCACCACCACCGCACCCCTCGGCGTCACGTGAATCGCGTGGAAGAAGATAACCGCGAACGTCGCCAGCAACGCCAACGAGACCCCGCCCACCCCACGGCGCACAAGCCCCCGCACCGGCTCCACGACAACACCACGCCACTCCCCCAGCAGCGTGCCCCCCACAAAACGCACCAGCCAGCTCAACGCACCGTACAACCGCCCCCGGACGCCCTCACGCGCCACGCCCGGCCCCTCGTCAGCGACAGCCTCGCCCTCGCCGTCCCGGCGCCTCTCAAGAACGTCATGCCGAACACCCGTCCCACCGGACATCTGCCGACCAACCCCCCTCACGCTCACAGCGCCGAAGGACCCTGACCATCGGCGCATCACTGTGCCCACGCACCTCCAGATCGTGCACCAAGCCGCACAAGACCTGCACATGGGGGCCGTGGAGACGATCGGCTACACCTCTTCAACTCCGCGGTGTGGCCGAAAACATGCCTCGATCTCGCTCGTCCCACGCATCGCCTGCACCGCCCTCCCGGCTACTCATAGCATGGTCGCCTTACATGACCTGATTGCCGAAGATGCGGGTGAGGACTGGATGAAACGCGAGTCGTGGCGCCCGGACGCCATCGACACGAAGGTGCCCAGCGTGGCGCGTATGTACGACTATTATCTGGGGGGCGACGACAACTACCAGTCCGACCGTGAGGCCTGCGAGCAGTTGCTGCTTCAGGTTCCCAGCACGAAGACGCTGGCCGTCAACAACCGTCGTTTTCTGCAGCGTGTGGTACGTCTGCTGGCCGCCGAGTACGGCGTGCGCCAGTTCATCGACCACGGCTCCGGTCTCCCGACCCAGGACAACGTCCATCAGGTCGCCCAGGCGGTCGATCCGGCCTCGCGAGTGGTGTACGTCGACAACGACCCGATTGTGCTGGCACACGGTCGAGCTCTATTGGAAGAGAACGACCGCACCGCCGTCATCCAGGCCGACATGCGGGACACGGAAGCCATTTTCGGTCACGAGGAGACGACACGGCTGATCGACTTCAGCCAGCCGGTCGCTGCTCTGTTCGTGTCGGTGATGCACTGCATCCCGGATGAGTCCGACCCGGGCGCCCTCGTCCGTCGGGTTGCGGAACGCCTCGCGCCTGGAAGCTTCCTTGTCGTCTGCCAGCTCGTCAGCGACCGGCCCGAAATCCGGAAGTTCGTCACCGACTTCATGGCGGAAGCCACCGGAGGTCACTGGGGGCGCGTCCGCGAGGAGCACGAAGTGGCGGAGTACCTCACCGGGCTGGAGATCTTGGAACCGGGCCTGGTGGAAGTGTCGACCTGGCGACCGGACTCCGACCTCGCGCCCGCCCAGCTGACCGATGAATGGATCGAGTGGGGCGGCGTCGCTCGGCTCCCTTAGCGCCGGCGTCCAACTCGCCCTCCGCATCGACAGTTCCGGGTGGGATGCGCCTCGCGGGATCCCACCCGGAACGCTGCCGTGTCACGAGCCGGACAGGCGCTCCCGGATCAGCTCGATCGACTCCTTGGGAGTGAGGGCGCACGCCCCGAGCCGGTCCAGCATGTCGCGGTACTGCTCGACGACCTGCGGTTTCTGGCTGAACGTGCTGTCAGTCAGGTGCTCGATGTAGACGGCGTCCTTGAGCTCGCCGAGTGCGAAGCGCAGATAGGTCACGCCCGTGCCGACGCCGGCCGAGGCGGTCACATCCAGCGGAGCGATCTGCAGAACCACACGGCGCTGCTCCATTATCGCGGCGAGATACTCGAGCTGTCCGCGCATCACTTCCGGTCCGCCGACCGTGCGCATCAGCACGGACTCGTCGATCAGCACCCACAGACGGGGCGCGTCCGGCTGATCGAGCTGCCGCTGCCGTTCCAGCCTGAGGTCCACCCGTCGCCCGACGTCGTGCGGATAGAGGTGGGCGGGGCCGGAGCTGATGACCGCACGTGCGTACGCGGGCGTTTGCAGCAGGCCCGGTACATAGAACGGCTCGTAGGTACGGATGGTGGCCGCCGCCCCTTCCAGGGCGACCAGCGGAGCGAAGAAGTCGGACAGGACATCGCTGAACGAGCGCCACCAGTCCGGCCGACGTGACTGCTCCACCAGCCGCTGGAACTCAGCGACACGCTCCTCATCGCTCACCCCGTACAGGCTCAACAGGGCCAGAGCGTCAGCGGGCTTGCAACCGTGCCGACCCAGCTCAATCCGGCTGGTCTTCGACCGGGAGAAGCCCAGCCTGGTGTCGACGCCGGACGGGTCGAGTCCAGCGCTCATGCGCAGCTGGCGCAACTTGCCGCCCAGAATGAGTTTCAGGGCGGTCGGGTTGCTCTCAACCGCGCCCAGCGACTCGACGAACAACGACGGGCTCGGTACAGCTGCAGCCATCGCGCGCTCCTGCGGATTATGAGAAGACCACGACATTATCGAGCACAGCAGGAGCAAGCCAGGGGGAACCGGTCGGCCACCACTCTCTTTCAGCCAATCATGGAGTCGAAATCGCCGGCTCGGGCTCCCGCCACGAAGGCAGCGATCTCCTCCCTGGTGTAGACGAGGGTCGGGCCTTGCGGATCGCGGGAGTTGCGCACGGCTACGTTGCCGTCCGGCAGAGCCGCCATCTCCACGCAGTTACCCGTGGCGTTGCTGTGACTGCTCTTGATCCACGTCACCGAATTCAGCGCACCCACCTGTATGCCGTTGGAGAACTCCATGCCCGCCAGCCCCTCCCCGCTCGTACATTCGTTCGCCCCGGAACCAGCCATGCAATCTCAGATGCAATTGCATTCTCGGGGCGCGCTCGACAATACTCGTCCTTCATCGGCTGCCGCAGCATCGAACACCGAAGCCTGCAGGGGGACATGACCAGTGACGACTCACATGTCAGCCTCTTCGACGATGAGGGTCGAGCAAGAGGTGCCTCGTCGGCGTGACGTTCGCGAGACAACACCGCTGCCCCAAGGCCTGTGTGCGGACTCAACGGACCTCGGCAACGACGAATGCTCCGGCCCCGGCCTGTTCGCCGCCTGCGGCCTGGACGGCCGGCTCCAGAACGCGCGTCAGTCACGGCAGTTCGTCACCATGACCCTGAACAGGTGGGCGTTGCAACCGCTTGTTCCCGATACGGAGCTGGTCGTCAGCGAACTCGTCACCAATGCCGTCCAGCACGCCTTGACCAACACTGCGGCGGATGCCGAGGACTACCCCCTCTGGTTGGGCCTGTTCCGGCATCCCGGACATCTCGTCTGCGCCGTGGCCGATCCGAGCCCGGATCCGCCGCGCCCGCGCGACCCCGACACCCTGGCGCTCGGGGGCAGAGGGCTTGCACTGATCGACGCGCTGAGCGACACGTGGTCCTGGTCCCCGACGCTGCCGTACGGAAAGACCATCTGGGCGACGCTGCCCCTCCCCAGCCCGTTCCGTCCAAAGCCCCGCCCCCTGCACCGGCGCCCCGCGTAGCCGCGCAGCCAGCGCCGGATTCATGGCCGACACCAGCGGCAGGGCGGCGGCGCTCGTGATTCCTACGCCGGAGCGCCAACCTTGCGCAGGAATCGTCGCAGCTTGGTAAGCGGCCATGTGTTGATGACGTCGTCCTTCGTCAGCCATCCGCGCTGCGCCGTGCCCACTCCGTAGCGCATGTACGGCAGATGCGTGGTGGAGTGCGCGTCCGAGTTCACCGCGAACTTCACGCCGTACCGCTTCGCGCGCAGAATGTCCTCGTCGCAAAGGTCGAGACGCTCCGGATGCGCGTTGATCTCCAGGGCGGTGCCCGTTCTCGCGCAGGCTTCGAAGACCGCGTCGAAGTCGGCGTCTATGCCGGGGCGCTTACCTATCCGGCGAGTGGTGGGGTGGCCGATGATGGCAACGTTCGGGTTCTCGCAGGCGCGTACGAGCCGACGGGTGAGCGCCTGTCGGCTCTGGTTGAAGTGTGAATGGACAGACGCCACGCACAGGTCGAAGCCCTCCAGGAAGTCGTCCGGCCAGTCGACCTCCCCTTCCGGGCCGATGTTGAGTTCTGTCCCGTGCAGAAGCCGCATCCCGTGGTGCTTCCGGTCGAGTTCGCGTACGCGCTCGCGCTGCGCGAGGATTTTCTCGTCGGTCATGCGCTGCATATAGAGGTTCGGAGCGTGGTCGGTGATCGCGTAGTACGCGTAGCCGCGATCGGCAGCGGCGGCGACCATGTCCTCCAGTGGGGCGAGGCCGTCGGTGAGGTCGGTGTGGGTGTGCAGGTCACCCCTGATGTCGTTCTCGGCCAGGAGGTCGGGGAGTTCGCCGCGCAGTCCTGCCGCGATCTCCCCCCGGTCCTCACGCAGGGGCGGCGGTATCCAGGGCAGGCCGAGCTTGGCGTAGATGTCCTCCTCGGTGTCCGCGGTGATCCTCTTGCCGCTCTCGGCGTGGAAGAGCCCGTACTCGGAGAGCTTGAGCTTGTGGCGTACCGCGATCTCGCGGGTGCGGATGTTGTGCGCCTTGGATCCGGTGAAGTACTGCAGTCCCGCTCCCCAGGATGCGGGCGGAAGGACCCGCAGATCCACCTGGAGGCCCTTGGTGGTACGGATGGACGTCTTCTTCTCCCCGTGCGCGATGACCTCGGCCGTGTGCGGAAGGTTGCTCAGGGCCTTCATGAATGGCGCCGACCGCTCCGCCGCCACCAGGATGTCGATGTCCCCGATCGTCTCCCTCATACGGCGCAGCGATCCCGCGTAGGTGCACCGTTCACATCCGGGGATCCCGGACAGTTCGGAGACGATGTGCTCCGCGATGTCCATCGCGGCGCTGATGAGGATCCGGCCACCGCCGGCCTCCTGCATCAGGGAGATGCCGTGGAGGATGTTCTCCTCGGTCTTCTCACCGAAGCCCTTCAGGTCGCGCAGCGTCTCCTCGCGGATGGCGTCCAGCAGCTGGTCCACGGAGGTGATGCCCAGCTCCTCGTACAGGATCATGGCCTTCTTGGGCCCGAGCGTGGGGATGGTGATCAGTTCGCGGACGCCGGCGGGGATCGATGCCCTGGTCTCCTCGATGGTGGCGACGTGACCGGACTGCAGATACTCGACGATTTTGTCGGCGATCGATCTGCCCACGTTGGGGATGTCCCGCAGGCCCTTGGCGTCGAGCTTCGAGACGTCCGCGTGGTAGCCGCCGACGGCACGGGCGGCCTTTTCGTAGGCACGCGCCTTGAAGGCATCCCCACCGCTGATCGCGATCAGGTCGGCGTACTCCTCCAGGAGTGATTCGACCTCCTCGTTGGCTCGGACCATGCCTTCATGGTGCTCCGATACCGTCGGCCAGGCATGCCTGGGCGCGGCGACCGGCGGGCTGCGGGCGCGGTCCGGACAGTGGACAGATCACGCCGAGTTTATGGACTGCCGCTTCGGATATCGCAACAGCATCACAAAACGGGTGACGGAAGCCAGTGATCCAGAATGGCTTCGATTGCATGGTCATGACCCACCCAAGTCTGCTCAATCGAACCCTATGGCGCGGACTGCCATGGAAGTGGCGAAAATCTGATCGAGACGTAGCTACGGATTCCGTAGGTAAATGACCGTTGACGTTGCGGTTTCCGCGGGGTTCCATGGCGCCTCGGGAGCAGGTTCTACCCATTACACAGCCGCCCGGAGGCGATAGCGCTCCCGCTCGACACCCGTCGCACGAATCGATCGGAACCACCACTCCATGACCGAGACGCTTCGCACACCCGTCCCCGACGCAGTCCTTGAAGTGCCCGAGGCGGCGGATGGCAGCAGCCCTCAGAAGCTCAAGCGCTCCATCGGTGTGGTGGGCGGCACTCTGCTCACGCTGTCCTGCGTGACGCCCGCCTCCACCCTCTTCGTCGTTGTCCCCGACCTGTTTTCCAGCCTCGGTACCGCGACCGCGCTCACCATCGCGATCGGCTCGCTGCTCTGTATCGCCGTCGCCTTCTGCTACTCGGAACTCGGCACCCTCATCCCGAGCGCCGGCGGCGAGTACGCCATGGTGTCGACCCTGGCCGGCCGGCTCGCAGGCTGGCTCGTCTTCGTGCTGTCCCTCCTCGTCGTGGTGATCGTGCCGCCCGTGATCGCCATGGGCACGGCGGACTACCTCGCCCCGATCGTCCACCTCAATCCCTCCTACGCCGGCGCCGGCGTGATGCTGCTCGCCACCCTGGCCGGCCTGCTCGACCTGCGGGCCAACGCCTGGATCACCGGCGTCTTCCTGGTGCTCGAAGTGATCGCCGCGGCCGTCGTCGCCGTCCTCGGCTTCGCGCACTCCGAGCGCGGCGCGGGCAGCCTCGTCGACCTGACGGTGGCCGGCTCCGACGGAAGGACCGACCCGGTCACGGCGATGCTGATCGTCTCTGGGCTGGCCATCGCGCTCTTCGTCACGCAGGGCTTCTCCACCGCCGTCTACCTCTCCGAGGAACTGGACAACCCGCGCCGCAACGTCGCCCGCACCGTCCTCACCACCCTCGCCATCTCCGCCGTGATCATCCTGGTGCCGGTCATCGCCATCACCATGGGCGCCCCTGACCTCGCGGCCCTCACGAGCGGCGACATCAGCGGCATGGTCACCGCGTGGAGCAACTCTGCCGTCGGCACCTTCGTGAGCCTCTGCGTAGCCCTCGCGATCATCAACGCGGGCATCGTCATGGTCATCCAGAACTCCCGCGTCCTGTTCGCCTCGGCCCGCGACAAGGCCTGGCCCCAGCCCGTGAACAACGCGCTCTCAAAGCTCGGCCGCTTCGGCTCCCCCTGGGTCGCCACGCTCGTCGTGGGCGTTCCCGGAGCGCTCTTGTGCTTCGTGAACCTGGACACCCTCTACGGCGTCACCGGCGTCTCCGTCACCGGCATGTACCTCCTGGTCGCCGTAGCCGCACTGCTCGCCCGCCGTGGATCGCACGCCGCCCAGCCGGCCTGGCGGATGCCTCTGTGGCCCGCCATGCCGGTCCTGCTGATCGCCGTGCTCGCGTACATCCTCAGCCAGCAGGAAATGACCTACCTGCTGTGGACCGGAGGGATCACGGCCGTCGCCACCCTGTACTGGGTCTTCTACCTGCGGCCGCGCCGTGACACGAGGTGGCTGGTCTCCATCCCTGAGGACGCACAGGCCTGACACCGTCAACCGGCGAGGTCCCAGCCGGGCGTCACGATATGACGCACCGACTGGCCACCATGGCCGACAGGCTTCCGTGAGCCGCGGAGGCGTGTCGGCCATTGGCACGACGATCTCGTCGGCAGTACTGCTGGGCGCGGCCGTCGTGGTGCACCACCTTGCGCTGGGAAGAGGCGGAGCGATAGGTCACCGGATCTGTCACGGACGGCGGAGAACCGTGGTGTGATGGCGCTGTGAGCCGCGCTGCAGAAGAGTCCAACCGCCGCATGCTTCGGGCACGGGATGCGATGGACCGCGGCTACGCGCAGCCGCTGGACGTCCCGGCGCTGGCCCGGATCGCCCATGTGTCGGAGGCGCACTTCACGCGCACCTTCCGGGCCACGTTCGGCGAGACGCCGCACCGCTACCTGCAGCGCCGCCGTGTCGAGCGTGCGATGTTCCTGCTGCGGGAGACCGACCGCAGTGTGACGGACATCTGCTTCCAAGTCGGCTTCGGCAGCCCGGGAACCTTCAGCCGCACATTCCGCGACATCGTCGGTCGGTCACCGAGGACGTACCGCAAGGAAGCGGCGGCCACGGGCGTACCGACGTGCTTCACGATGGCGTGGATGCGGCCGAGCTCCTGACCGTCCGCACTGCCCGTACCCTCCGTCGACTGAGCAGTTTTGGATAAGTTTTCGTCCGGCTTGCCCGGTAGCGTGATGCACATGTTCAACGCCATCACGCACTCACAGCTTTACGTCCTCGACCAGGACGAGGCCCTCGACTTCTACGTCGGCCAGCTTGGCCTGGAGGTCAACGCCGACGTCGACCTGGGCTTCATGCGCTGGCTGACCGTGAGCATCCCCGGTCACCCGGAGCGCCAGATCCTGCTGGAGAAGCCGGGCGCTCCGGCGATGTCCGAGGAGACGGCGCAGCAGGTCCGCGAGCTGGTGACCAAGGGGGTGATGGGTGGCCATCTCATCTTCAGCACGGACGACTGCCGCAAGACGTACGAGACGCTGCTGGGCCGGGGCGTGGAGTTCACCGAGGAACCCACCGATCGTCCGTACGGAACCGACTGCGGCCTCCGCGACCCCTTCGGCAACAGCATTCGCTTCACCCAGCCGAAGGCCTGAGGGCTGCCCCAGGGGCACGAGCGGAGGCGGAGCAGGATCGCGGCAACGGTAACGGTGCCGCCTGCCCAGGCCCCGGCCAGGTGGCCTGGTACTCGGGACGCCCGGACTCGTCGACGCGATACGCATCGGCCTCGTGCCAGTCCTCCTCGGGAACGGCACCCGCATGTCGGCTGCGTCATGGATCGTCATGCCGACGCGTCTGCCGACAACAGCCTCTCCAGCTTGTCGAAACTCTGAGTCCAGCCCTCCTCGTGCAGCGCGTAGCGCTCCTCAGTGGCGAAGTGCTCCTGAGTGAAATCCAGCTCCGTGGCCTGACCGCCGAGATCGCGAAGCGAGAGCGTCACTACCGTCTGCCGGTCCTCGGGGTCGGGTTCCTCCCACCGGAACGTATAGGACAAGCGTGCCGGCGGATCGACTTCGCGGAATTCCCCCGCCAGGTAGAACAGCTCTCCCTCCGGAGGCTGCATGGCGATCCGATAGCCACCGCCCGTGCGGAGATCGCTTTCCACACGCGGGATGGTGAACCCGTCCGGGCCCCACCACTTCGCCAGCTCCTGCGGTTCAGTCAGGGCCCGGAACACGACCGCGCGCGGTGCGCGCAGGACCCGTTGCATACGCAGGGTCAGCCCGGCGTTGTGCGTCATACCGACCTCCTCGGACCGCAGGCATCGAGATCGATCACTCCTCCCATCGTAGGAAAACCTCCCGGGCTGCGCCGCCCTGTCCAGTCCACTCTGCGCCTATTGAGGACGCGCCGCCCCCGACACGGAGGTGGGGCGGGTCGCGACGGCTCTGAACCGCGTGCTCGGCCACGTCGGGGACGCACTCGCGCGGCGGCGTACGAGCGAGGAGGGCCTGCGCCACTTCGCCGCCGACGCCAGACATGAACTGCGCACCCCCGTCGCCACCGTCTGCGCCCACTCCGAATTGGCCCTGCGCCACACCGGACCGGTGCCCGACGAGGTACGGCACGCCCTGGAACGCATCCACGCCGAGTCCCGGCGGATGAGCGGACTTGTCGACGACCTGCTCCTGCTCGCCCGACTCGACTCCGGCCGACCGCTGGCCGACCGCTGGCCCGCGAGCGGGTGGATCTGAGCCGCCTCGCGCTCGACACCGTGGACGACGCGCGCGCCGCATCGAAGGACCACCGCTGGGTACTGGACCTGCCGCAGGAGCCCGTTGTCGTCGACGGCGACGAGCACCGCCTGCACCAGGTCGTCGCGAGTTTTCGCGTTGCATACGCAGCAACACCCCCCTGGCCTCCGCCCCTTCACCCCCCATGCGCGGGCGGCGAGGCTTGCTGTGACCTACCTCACCCACGCCTGCCAGTCATGTACGCGAACTGCCTGGTCAGCGCCTCGCTCCAGCAGTCGCTGACTGCCCGTTGGCCGGATTCGTCAACAAGCTGTCATTGCGGCCAGTTCGACGCCGGATACAGGCTGTGACCGTGTTAGAGCGACGTGTTGTGGTGGTTGTTTACTCCGGTGCGCAGGCCCTGGACATCACCGGACCCATTGAAGTGTTCGATACTGTCAATCGGCTGCTCCCCAAGTCGGGTGCCCCCTACCGGATCGAGTTCGTCTCCACCGATGCGCCACTGGTGCGGACCAGCTCAGGGATGGTGATCGAAGCCGCCCCGCTGGAGGCGGGTCAGGGCCCGATCGACACCCTCCTCGTCCCGGGCGGATGGAGCCTGAACGACGCGCTCGGGAACCGGGAGCTGGTCTCGTGGATCGGCCAGGCCGCCGCCCGGTCGCGGAGAGTCGCGTCCGTATGCGGCGGATCCTTTCTGCTGGCCGAGGCGGGCCTGCTCGACGGGCGGCGCGCCACCACGCACTGGGCGTACTGCGAGCAGATGGCCTACCGCTACCCGAACGTGACGGTGGACCCCGAGCCGATCTTCATCTGGGACGGCCGGTTCGTCACCTCGGCGGGAGTGTCGACCGGCATCGACATGGCCCTCGCTCTGGTGGAGGCCGACCACGGCGCGGCGTTCGCGCTGCAGACAGCACGGTTTCTGGTGCTGTTCCTCAAGCGGCACGGAGGACAGTCGCAGTTCAGTGCCGTCCTCGACGCCCAGTTGGCCGATCACGCGCCGATCCGGGCCGCACAGGAGTGGATCCTGGACAACCTGGAGGACCCGCTGCCCGTGGCCGAGATCGCCCAGCGGGCCAATATGAGCCTGCGCAATTTCGCCCGGGTGTTCCGGCGCGAGGTGGGCACGCCCCCCGGCCAATACGTCGAGCGGACGCGCATCGCCCGCGCCCGCGAGCTGCTGGAGACCACCGATCTGACGGTCGGCCAGGTAGCGCGCCGCTGCGGATTCGCGGCCCCCGAGACGTTCTTCCGCTCCTTCGGACGAGCCCTGGGACTCACCCCGAACGAGTACCGACACCGCTTTCAGGTCATCTCGCCGTCCGGCCTCATGGTCCAGCCCGACCAAGCTGACAGGAGCTCCGTATGACAGCCACGCCACGCGAGATTCGCGAGGGATGCGGGGTACGCCTTGTCGACTACCTGGCAGCAGAGTTGACCAGGGCCGGCGTCACCCACCTGTTCGGCGTCGGCGGTGCGAACATCGAGGACCTGTACGACGCCGTCCACCGCAGCAGCACCATCCGCGGCGTTGTCGCCAAGCACGAGTTCTCCGCCGTCACCATGGCCGACGGATACGCCCGCGCCACGAGGCGCCTCGGCGTTGTCGCAGCCACCTCGGGCGGCGGCGCGATGAATCTAGTGCCGGGTCTGGCGGAGGCGTACGCCTCACGGGTGCCGGTGCTGGCTCTCGTGGGACAGCCGCCCACCGGCCAGGAGGGCCGGGGGGCGTTCCAGGACTCCAGCGGCAAGGCAGGTTCCTTCGACGCCATGGAGGTGTTCACGCCCGTCTCCCGGTTCTGCGCCCGGGTCGAAGACGGGGACGCGTTCGCGGAGTTGCTGCCCCGGGCGGTCGCGGCGGCACAGACCGATCCGAAGGGGCCGGCGGTGCTGTTGCTGCCCAAGGACGTGCAGCAGGCACAGATCGAGGTGCCCGCTCGCGGCGTGACGCCGACGCCGTTCGTGCCGACGCCGCTGGTGCCGGCGGCGACCGCGTCGGCCGCGTCCGCTGCGGGGCTCGAAGCCGAGGCCCGGGATGCTGTGTCGGCCGCGCTTCGCGGCGCGAGCCGTGTCCTCATCATCGCCGGTGAAGGGGTTGCCGCCGCGGATGCGCGCGCGGAGCTGGCGGAGCTGGCCCGGCGGCTCGGGGCCTGGGTGGCGGTCACCCCGGACGCCAAGGATGTGTTCGACAACCGGGACCCCCGGTTCGCAGGTGTAGCCGGGGTGATGGGGCATACCAATGTCGAAGACTGCCTGCGGCGGGCCGACTTCTGCGTGCTGGTTGGCACCCGGCTGCCGGTACTGGCACGCGGCGGACTGGACCAGGCCCTGGCCGCCACCCCGGTCGTCTGCATCGATCCCGAACCGCCGTTCGTGGCCGGCATCGCGCTGGGCGGGAACCTGCGGGACACGCTGCGTGCAGTGGCCCGGCAGCTCCCGTCGCGCCCGCTTCCCTGCCCGGAGCACGCCGGTCCCCTACCGACGCCCCCACCGACGCCGGTTGCGCAGGCCGGTGGTGGAACCGTCTCCTACGCCGAGGCGGTCGCCGCGGTCGAGGCGGCACTCCCCCAGGACGCGCACGTCTTCGTGGACGCCGGCAACGCAGGGGCCAGCGCGGTCCATCTGCTTCCCGCACCGCGCCACGGCCGCTTCGTGGTGGCGGTCGGCATGGGCGGCATGGGCTACACCTTCGGTGCCGGCATCGGCGCCGCGCTGGCCACGGGCCAACGCACCTACGTACTCGCCGGCGACGGAGCGTTCTTCATGCACGGAATGGAAGTACACACCGCCGTCGAGTACGCCGCACCCGTGACCTTCGTGATCTTCAACAACAACGCCCATGGCATGTGCGCCATCCGCGAAAAGCTCTTCCAGGGCGGCGTCCGCAGCAACGACCTGTTCGCCCGGACAGACATCGCCGCCGGGGTGGCCGCCGCCTTCCCGGCCCTTGGGGCCACATGGGCCGGCGACGCTGCGCAACTGTGCCAGGCACTGCTGCGCAGCAACGCGCGCAGCGGCCCGGCGTTCATCTCGCTGGACTGCGACGCCCGGGAGATCCCGCCGTTCCTTCCCTTCCTGTCCTTCACCGAAAGCACTCAACGCACGGAAAGCACCGAGAGCGAGGAGAGTTCCGATGAACGCGGACCCGTCCACGTTGGCTGACATCCCCGGCCTGATGCGGATCGAGAACACCGGCAAGGAGGAGCTGACCGCCCACTGCATGGACCTCACCCGCGCGGTCTATCCGCACCACCAGGTCTACGGGCAGTACTGCACCATCCACGAGCACGTCGACTGTCCGCCGGAGCAGGCCTATGACTATCTGCGCCAGGGCCACCACCTGGAGGAGTGGACCTGCAGCCTGCGGGGCTTCGCGCCCGCCGGCACCCCAGGACTGTGGGTCGGCCACGACCGGCTGGAGGACGACACCAGGATCTACTGCAAGGTGGTGGCCAACCCCGAGGCGATGACGGTGGACTACCACTGCTCCTGGGACCAGGGCGAGAAGCTGTGGATGATTTACCTGATGCGCGTCGTCCCGGCCCCGCTGGTGCTCAACAAGCCGGGGTCGGTGATCACCTGGACCAACTGCCGGCACCCGTACTACGACGACAACCCCCACCCTGAGAAGGCGCCCCGCCCGGAGCGGCCTTGGGTGGGCGACTACTGGGATCTGTTCTACGCGGGCCACACCGTGGAGATGAGAAACCTCAAGGCAATCCTGGAGCACCGCCACCGCGGCGGTCTGTCCGTCAGTGTGCCACCTGCGACGGCGGTGATGCGGTGAACACGGTCAGCCTCACCGATGTCGCAAGCTACCTTCCCGGCGAGCCGGTCCCCGCGGAGTTCTACACCGAGTACCCCGGAGCCGAGGACAAGCTCCGCGACCACCCCATGTTCAAGGTCCCGCCGTTACGTCACCACGTGGCCGCGGACGAGACCAACGCGGACATGATCGAGCGCGCGGTACAGCCTCTGATCGAACGGCACGGCAGGGCTGAGATCCGCAACGTGGATGTGCTGTTGGTGCACAGCCAGGTGCCGGACCTCCCGTTCGTGGGCGCGGGCACCGAAGTGGCACGCCGGCTGGGCCTGCACCCGGAATGGCTGATCGACGTGGCCAACGCGGGCTGCGCGTCATTCGTGTACATGCTCAAGCTGGCCCGTCGGCTGCTCACCACCACCGATGCGAGGACCGCCCTGATCTGCAACGCGCAAAGCGCCGCAGGCCAGTGGTTCACCCAGTCCGAGGTGCGCAGGCTCGCCCAGGCCGCGATCCCGGGCGACGGCTGCGGCGTGGGATACGTGACGACCTCGGCCGGCGCCCCGGTGCTGGACGTGGAGACCCGGCACATCGGTGCCTACGCCGGCGACATGACCGTGATGCTCGACGACGGCCGCAAGTACTGGGAGCCCGGGGAGTCCCAGCTGCGGATCGGATTCACCGAGGCCGGCGTCGCCAAGGTCCTGGCACGCGGGAACCGCCTCGTGCCGGAGGTGGTCACGGACCTGTGCGGGCGACTCGGGGTGGCCACCACCGAGATCGACGTGTTCATCACCAACCAGCCCAACCGAACGTTCCTGCGGAACTGGCGCGAAGCCCTGCAACTGCCGGCCGAACGGCACCTGCACACATTCGATCAATGCGGGAATCTATTCGGAGCGGCGATCCCGATCACCTTGGACCGTGCCATCCGCTCACAGCACCTCGAGGACGGCGACCTGGTGGTGCTGGGGGGATTCGCCCACGCCGGCGACTTCGCCGGTGCCGTCGCCATCCGCTGGCACGGGGGGCCGGGATGACGGCTGGAGTACGGCGCCTCATCGCGCCGGAGCCGCGATGGCGGTCCGACGGCGCTCGTCCTCAAAGCGTCGTTGGTAGACCGAAGGCCGGGAACAGCCCGGCGACGGCATCGTCATGCGGATGTCCTGCGCTGTGATCGCAACGGCCGCCGTACGATGTCCCGCCGCGTGGTCGGCGTGCCTGCGCACTCGATCGGGCGAAATGGGGCTCCACGGCCCTGTGGCTGGCCCGGGAGGCTTCGCGGCGGCGATATGGCTGTCCCATGGCGATTCTTACCCGTTCCACTGAAGGTGCAGAGGTTCAGCCGAACGAAGCGCAGCAACCACCCACCAGGGGGCCGTCCGGCCTGTGGCTGTGGCTTTGGCCGACGCTGGCCACCCTGGCAGTGACCGGGTTCCGCATCGACGCCCCGCAGTTGGTAACTGATGAGCTGGTCACCTGGGACGTGGCCAAGCGCAGCTTCGGGCAAATCCTGGCCACCCTGCACAACGTGGACGCGGTGCACGGCACGTACTACGTTCTGATGCACGGGTGGATGACGGTCTTCGGAGATTCGCCCCTGGCCCTTCGGCTGCCCTCTGCGCTCGCCATGGCCGGAACGGCTGCTCTTGTGGCACTGACCGGGCACAGGCTGTTCGGCCGACGTGCCGGGATGTGCGGCGGACTGTTGTTCGCCCTGATCCCTGCCGTGAGCCGGTTCGCCCAGGAGGCCCGCAGTTATGCCCTGGTGGTCCTGGCAGTCGGCCTGGCAACACTCCTGCTGCTCCGGGCCTTGGACGTGCCTCGAAGCTGGAGACGCTGGGCAGGGTATTCCCTCTGTGTGGCGATCATCGGACTGCTGCATCTGGTGGCGCTGACCGTCCTGCTGCCGCACTTGGTCGCAACGGTCCTGCGAGCTCGGCACGAGCGCTGGGCACTGTGGGGCTTTTGCCTCGCGGTCCTGGCTGGTACGGCCTGCGTGATCCCGGTGGTGCTGTCGGGCAGGTCACAGGTGTCCCAGCAGCTCTGGTACGTCCCTCGGCCGGACGCATGGGGTCTGGTCGATATCTGGCCGAAGGTGTTCGCCTCGGGCCTGTGTGCCGGAGCGGTGATCGCGCTGGCGGTGGTGGCACCCAAGAAGCGCCGCGCTGCCCTCCTGCTGTGCGCCGCCCTGGCCGTGCTGCCCCCACTGGTGGTGTGGGTGGCCTCCCAGGGAGACATCTCCTACTTCCGTTTTCAGTACCTCTTGTTCACCCTGCCGGCCTGGGCGGTGCTGGCGGGGGCCGGGCTCGCCGCGGCGACGACGTCCCGGGTGGCGGTCACGGCAGCCCTGACCGCAATCGCTCTGCTCGTACTCTCCGATCAGCACAAATTGAGAGGGGAGTACGCACACCACGACGACGTACCAACGGATTACGTGGGAGCCGCGGAAGCCATCATGAAGTACCACCGCCCTGGGGACGCGGTGGTCTACAACAGGGAGGGCCCGGCCTGGATGCTCGACCAGGGGGTTCGTTACTACCTTCCGCGCGACGTGAAGATGCGAGAAGTCTTCCTGGCCACCCCGGCTGTCGACAACGACGAGCTGTTTCCGGTCTATTGCATGGAGCCGGCCGGGTGTCTGAAGGACGAGAGCCGGATCTGGCTGGTGGTTCCGGGCAACAAGCCGGATCCGCTGGATGCGGTCCCGGCAAGTCAGGCATGGGTACTGCGCACTTTGTACAAGAACTACGGGACGGAACGCCTCTCGGGTCTGACCGTGGCGCTGCTCCAACGAAAGGTATAGCGCCCGTCGTCCGGGGTGGCGTCGTGACGGTGAGGCGGTCGTCTCGTAGGTGACGTCCACCAACTCCCCTACCTGTCCGCCCCGTTCGCGGCGTCACGGGGCAGAGTCCGGGTACGTTCGGATCTAGTCGGCGCTGGCCGACTGCTGCACCATCAAGTCATGTGGTTCTTCCTGGTGCCTCTTATTTCGCTCATTGCGCTCGCCTCCTGGATCGACTGGAAAGCACGACGGCGCAGAAGTCGTACTCGCGCCGCAACAGCCGTGTGGAGAGATGTGCGGGATGCCCGCCGCGATGCGCGCGCTTGGGAGGCTGGATCTTTGGGACACAGCGGCGAAGACACGTCCTGGATGAACAAGCGGGCACCTTGAGAGACCGAGGGCCGCAGCGCACTACCCGCACCGGCGTTGAGCAAGGCGCGGGAGCGGGCGTCGAGCACGAGGATGGGCGTGTTCGGGTCGCTCGGTGCAGGGCCGCACCGATCTGCTCCGCGGTCTACGGCTGCTCGCCGTCGAAGCAGTTCGCGCCGAAGACGAACGGCAGCCGACGGTTCTCGAAGAAGTCGACCGCCGCAAAGCTGCTTTCCAAGCGCTGGGTGTCGACCAGGACGATCGTCCCCAGAGCCCCCTGCAGCAAGGCGTCCCACATGGACCAGAAGCGCTCCTGACTCGGTGTGCCGAACAGATAGAGGAGGCTCCGCACTCCGCCGCCGACAACGTCCCGCGAGCGACCCGGCGAGGCGTCTCGCCGTCGCCGACGGGTCTCACTTAACTGTCGCGAAAGGCCGCGTGCGGACATTCGGTACACCGGCTGCTTTCCCGAGGAGAGTCATGCCTTCGAACCAACACCCGCCGGGGACGACCGCGGGGCGGGTGCTGCGGAACCCGAAGATCTGGGTGCTGCCCACGGTCATTGTCGGAGTGGTGTCCCTGTTGCTCTCCCTCGTCTACATGGGCGGCATCCTCAACCCGCGCAGCGATCTGCATCGCATGCCCATCGGGCTGGTCAATGCCGATCGGGGCGCCACGGTGATGGGACAGCGGGTGAACCTGGGAGCGCGAATCACCCACGGCATCAAGACCTCACCCGACCCCAGGGACCAGGTCTCCTGGCGGGTGCTGGACGCGGCCGAGGCCAGAGACGGTCTGGCCTCGGGCAAGCTGTACGGCGTCCTCGAGGTGCCACAGAACTTCTCCGCCTCGATGGCTGCGCTGGAGACCACCGGGCAAAAGGCCCCGTACAGACCGACGATGACCGTGCTGACCAATCCTTCGGCCGGCAGCCTGGGCGCGTCGTTGGCCACCTCGATCGCCCAACAGGCAGCACACGCCGCATCGAAGCAACTGGGTCGCTCGCTCACTGAGCGCCTCCAGGCCCGAGACGGTCAAGTGACCAACGCCGAGCGGCTCTTGCTCGCCGATCCGGTCTCGGTCGAGGTGAAGGTCGGTCATCCGATCAGCACGCACAGCGGCCTCGGGCTGAGTGCCTTCTACTACACGCTGCTGCTGGTGCTGGTCGGCTTCCTGGGCGGCAACGTGATCAGCAACAGCGTCGACGTCGGCCTCGGCTACGCGGCCAGCGAGATCGGACCTCTGCGCAGACAGCGGCCCACGGTGCCCATCTCGCGCACGCACATGCTCATGGTCACCTGCGCGATGTCGGTCGCACTGTCCTTGCTGACGTCCAGTCTGATCCTCCTCGCCAGCGTCGCGATCCTGGGGATGGACGCCTCCCACATCCCGCTGCTCTGGCTCTTCTCGGTGTGCGCCTCAGCCACGGTGGGGGTCGGCGTCCAGGCCCTGAACGCCGCGTTCGGCGGGATCGGGCAGCTGGTGAGCATGTTTGTCTTCATCGCCCTGTCGCTGCCGTCCTCCGGAGCCACGATCCCGCTGCAGGCACTGCCCAGCTTCTATCGCTTGCTGTCCTACTTCGAGCCAATGCGCCAGCTCACCGACGGCGTCCGGGCGATCCTGTACTTCGACGCCCGCGCCGATGCCGGCCTCACCCGGGGCTGGACCATGATGGGCATCGGGTTGGTGGCCGCCCTGCTCTTCGGCTTCGCCATGACCACGTACTACGACCGCAAGGGCCTGCACCGCATCGTGCCCGAGCCCGCCGAGCACCCCACGGCGAGCAGCTGACTCCGCTGCCTGACCGGCGCCGGGGGCGTCGGTGAACGCCTCGCCCCTCAAGCGCTACACCGGTCGCCTGCGACCTTCGGGGTTGTTGGCGTAGCGGGCGCGCATTGCGTCACTGGCGGCGGGGCCCGCGGTGAAGCTGTACGCGTCACTGTCATCGAGCCGGTGGCCGGTCACGGCGTCGACAACTACGGGTTCGACCTCCTCGCCGCTCTTCGCGTCCACAAGGATCATGCTGCGCTGGGACGGGTCGAGGCGGGCGTTGCCCCATGCGGCCAGCGCCACGATCACCGGGCGCAGGGAGCGGCCCAGTTCGGTGAGGACGTACTCGTGGCGTACGGGGTTGGTCTGGTACGGGCGGCGTTCCAGCAGGCCGTCGGCGACCAGGGTCTTGAGCCGGGCGGTGAGCATGCTCGAAGAGATGCCCAGACTGTCCTGGAACTGGTCGAAGCGGGTGTAGCCGTCGAAAGCGTCGTGGAGGATCAGCAGCGTCCACCACTCGCCGACGTGCTGCACCGTCGTGGACAGCGGGCACTCGCGGTCCTCCAGCCTGATCCGGCTCGCCAAGGTGTCCATCCCCAATGAGTAGCTGCTAAAGTCGAAGTTACTAGCTTCTATTTTAGCAGTTATGACGGGAGCGGTGCTGTGCAAGCCCGTGCCCGGGATCGGATCCCGTGTGATGTCCCCTCTCAGTGAATCCCTCGGCGGCAGGCGTGCTCTGGTCACAGGCGGCACCAAGGGCGTCGGCGCTGCCATCGCCGAGCGCTTCGGCCAGGCCGGCGCAACCGTGCTGGTGACGGCCCGCAGCAAGCCCGATGGCCTCGACTCCAAGCTCTTTGTCGGCGCAGATCTGTCCACCCCCGAAGGGGCCGCGGGCGTCGTCGGCGAGGTGCTCGAGCGCCTGGCGGCGTAGACATCCTGGTGCACAATCTCGGCGGGTCCGACGCGCCGTCCGGCGGCTTCGCCGCTCTGAGCGAGGACGACTGGGCCAAGGAGCTCAACACCAATCTGCTGGCCGCGGTGCGCCTCGACCGCGGCCTGCTGCCCGGCATGATCGAAGCAGGAACGGGGGCGATCGTGCACATCTCCTCGATCCAGCGCCGCATGCCTCTGTGGAACGGCACCCTTGCCTACGCCGCCGCCAAGGCCGCGCTGACGACCTACAGCAAGGGCCTGGCCAACCAGGTCGCCCCGCACGGAGTGCGCGTCAACACCGTCTCTCCGGGCTTCGTACAGACCACCGCCGCCGACGACCTCGTCGACCGGATCGCGCAGGGCGCCGGCATCGCTCCCGAAGCGGCGCTGGATCAGCTGATGGACTCACTCGGGGGCATTCCTCTCGGCCGCCCCAACCGGCCGGAGGAAGTCGCCGAATTGGTTGCCTTCCTCGTCTCCGACCGCGCCTCCGCCATCGTCGGCGCCGAACACGTCATCGACGGCGGCACCACCCCCGCCGTCTGAAACCACGCGGCCTGAAACCACGCCGTCTGAAACCACGCCGTCTGAAAACCGCCGACAACCACAGTCAGGACCGCCATGAACGCCAACCAGGCCCAGGGCCGGCCCATCGAGCCGACCGCACTCCCCGAGGCGATCACCCGCTACCTCAAGGCCCATCGCGCCCACGACACCGCCACCGCGATCACCTCGTTCGCCGCTGACGCGACGGTGATCGACGACGGCAACACCTACAACGGCAGCGCGGCGATCGAGAAGTGGCTGACCCGCTCCGCCGGCGACTACACGTACACCATCGAGCTCACCGGTGCCCAAGAGGTCGACGGCACCCGCTACATCGCCGCTCACCGTCTCGAAGGCAACTTCCCGGGCGGGGTCGTCGATCTGCTCTACCAGTTCACGCTCTGCGGCGGCCACATCGAACTGCTCGTCATCGAACCCTGAGACATGAGGGGTGTCGGGCCACTGCGACCCGGCGTGCGACCCGGTGACGAGTGCGCGACAGCAGGCCCAACCGCTGGATGCGGGAGAGAATCACGAAGTGACCGAACCTTCAGCGGCTCCCGGCCTGTCCGGGCAGACCGTTTGCGGCGACGACATGCGAACGCCGTGGCGCGATTTCCTGCGGACGGAGACGGGCAGTGCCACGTTCCTGCTGGTCGCGGTGGTGGCGGCGCTTGTCTGGGCAAATGTCGGGCCGGCCTCCTACGAAGCCTTCTGGGGCACGCACCTGTCGATCGAGCTGGGTTCCCACGGTGTGTCGCTCAGCCTGCGCGACTGGGTCAACAACGGTCTGATGACGCTGTTCTTCTTTGTCGTCGGACTCGAAGCACGCCGAGAATTCGACATGGGGGAGCTGCGCGAGCGGCGACGTGTGACACTGCCCGTGCTCGTCGGCATCGCCGGCATGCTCGTACCGGTGGCCATCTTCCTCGGCATCAACAGCGGCCACGCCTCGGTGCACGGCTGGGGCGCCGCGATGTCCACGGACACCGCCTTCGCCCTGGGCATGCTTGCCCTGCTCGGCTCGCGCCTGCCGACTGGCCTGCGTGCCTTCATCCTCACGGTCACCGTCGTCGACGACTTCGTCGCGCTCGGCGTCATCGCCGTCGCCTACAGCGACCGCATCGCCGTGGCCGCCCTCGTGGTGGCGCTGGGCCTCTTCGGCGTCGTTCTGCTGGTGCGGGCCGCCGGTGTACGCCAAGGGCCGGTGTACGCGTTGCTCGCCGTCGCGACATGGACGGCACTGCTGAAGTCCGGCGTCGACCCTGTCGTCACCGGTCTGGCCGTCGGGCTGCTCACGTATGCGTATCCGGCGGCCCGCAGCGACCTGGAGCGCGCGAGCGGCTTGTTCCGGCTGTTCCGTGAACAGCCGACACCGGAGCTCGAGCGTTCGGTACGGCAGGGACTGGCATCGGCCATCTCGCCGAACGAACGGCTGCAGCGGATGTTCCACCCGTGGACCAGCTATGTGATCGTGCCGCTGTTCGCGCTGGCCAACACGGGCATCCCCATCGGCGCCGAGCAGCTGTCGGCTGCGGTGAAGTCGCCGGTCACCATGGGCATCCTGCTCGCCTTCGTCCTGGGCAAGCCGGTCGCGGTCCTCGGTATGTCGTGGCTGGCGAGCCGGCTCAGCCACGGACGGGTGCGTCCGCCGGTCGGCTGGGGCGCGACGGCGGCCGGCGGCACCATCGCGGGCGTCGGGTTCACCGTGTCCATGCTGATCGCGACCCTCGCCTTCACCGGCGACCAGCTGGAAGAAGCGAAGATCGGCATCCTCGCAGCGGTCGTCTGTGCCTTCACTATCACCTGGGCGGTCACGGCCGTGATCGGACTGCTACCGCGCCGTACGCAGATTCGTGCACTGTTGGGCGCGACGGAGGGCATCGTCGACCTGGCCGCGACTGTCGACGACGAACGCGATCACATCCGTGGCCCCCGGGACGCACCGGTGACCGTGGTCGAGTACGGCGACTTCGAATGCCCCTACTGCGGTAAGGCGGAACCCGTCATCCGCGCTCTCCTGGCCGACTTCGGGGATGTCCGCTACGTATGGCGGCATCTGCCCCTGACCGACGTCCACCCCCATGCCCAACTGGCCGCGGAAGCGTCCGGTGCCGCAGCCGCCCAGGGTGCCTTCTGGCGGATGCACGATCTCCTCCTCAAACGCCAGGACGCCCTGAAGGCCTCCGATCTGGTCGGCTACGCGGCGCAGCTCGGCCTGGACGTCCAGCGTTTCGAGCGCGACCTGCGGAAACGGGTGGGCGCCGCGCGGGTGGCCGAGGACGTGGAATCCGCCGACCACAGCGGCGTGTCCGGGACGCCGACCTTCTTCATCAACGGAGTACGCCACCACGGCGCGTACGACATCGACCATCTCTCCGCCGCCGTACGAACGGCCCGCCAGCGCGCAGCCGTCCAACAGCCATAGCTCGTCCAACAGCCACAGTTTCGGAACCTACGCCCGCGAACAACCGCAGCGTCAGGAGCGGGAAGGGCGGGAGTTCCCCACGGTGCGTGCGGAAGACCGCTCAAGTCGCTGGACCTGTGACCAGGGCCTACGATTCTTTTGGAGCTTTGTCCTCTCGTGACGGGAGCCGGCTCATGACGCGCTTGCACACACGGCTGCGCAGGGGGGCGGCGGGCGCCGTGGCGGCCGGGCTGCTGGTGATCTCGGTGTCCGCGGAATCCGCGGAATCCCAACCCGCCCCGGCACCAGCCGTATCCTCCTCTTCCTCGTCCGACTTCCCGCAGCTCACTCCCGCTGTGGCCAAGCAGTTGGACAAGGCAGTCACACAGGTCATGCGCGAAGCACACGTGCCCGGCGTGACGGTTGGACTGTGGGCTCCCGGCAAGGGCAGTTACGTCCGCGCGTTCGGGGTCGCAGACAAGGCGACGGGCGCGCCCATGTCCACCGGCTTGAACATGCGACTCGGGAGCGAAACCAAGACCTTCACCGTGACTGCCCTGCTCATGCTGGTCGACCAGGGCAAAGTCAGCCTGGACGACCCGATCGGGAAGTACGTGGACGGTGTCCCCAACGGAGAGCGGATCACTCTGCGCGAGCTGGCGGGGATGCGCAGCGGACTCTTCAACTACACCATGGATCCGGACTTCTTCAAGGCACTCACGACTGACCCCCGACGACCGTTCACGCCGCAGGAGTTGCTCGCGTACTCCTTCAAGCATCCCGTGCAGTTCCAGCCCGGTGAGAAGTTCGAGTACTGCAACACCAACTTGATCCTGGTCGGCCTCGCGGTGGAGAAGGCCAGCGGTCAGCCCCTCGCGGAGTACATCAACCGGAACGTCCTCGGACCGGCGGGCTTGGACCATACGCTCTTCCCGAAGGCCGCGGAGTTCCCGGCCCCGCACGCCCACGGCTACACCGACCAGACGGCGACCGGCAAGACCGAGGACGCGACGGACTGGAACCCCTCCTGGGCCTGGGCCGCCGGAGCCATGATCTCCGACCTGAACGACATGCGTACTTGGGCCGGCACCCTCGCCACCGGCACTCTGCTCCGCCCCGCCACGCAGGCCCAGCGCCTGAAGATGAGCCCGAGCGGCCTGCCGAACACCGGTTACGGCCTGGGCATCTTCAACGTCGCGGGCTGGATCGGCCACAATGGCTCGCTGCCCGGCTACGAGTCTCTGGTCGTCTACCTGCCGGAGCCGAAGGCGACCCTGGTCGTGCTCCTCAACACGGACATCGGTTACAAGGGCTCTGAACCAAGCACTCTCTTCGGCCAGGCGATCACCAGCATCGTGACCCCGCAGCACATCTTCAAACTGCCCGCCCAGCCGGCAGGGCGGTGAGCCCGGCCGAGCCGCGCCGGCGCTGACCGGGTCGTCGGCTGCCTTCGGCTCTGGGGAGCAGGCGCCATTCTCATGGTGCTCAGCCGGAGCGCCCGCTCCCCGTCTTTTCTGGCCATTGGCATCGGCTTCGTCGCCTTGGGACACGTTGTGAAGCCGACGCAAATGTCCCAAGCCCGCTGGGCAATCCGTCAGATCCGGAGGTTAAAAACCGAGCCAGGTCTCACCCGGACGAAGGAGCCGGCTGTTCCGCGGAGGGATTGCCGGTGAGAGCGCTGTAGTAGACGGATTTCTGCTGCTTGGTGCGCTCGCTTTGGTTCTTTGCGACCGATGCTTCCAGGGCGTTGCGCACCAGTGTGACGTTCACCGTGCGCTCCGGGTGCGCCTGCGTCAGCTCCTTGGTGACTTCGGCCGCCGACCGCGGTTCATGGTGCTCGGCGAGCAGGGCGACGACGAGTTCACGCAGCGGCGGCCCGGCAGGTTGTGCCTTCGCATCGCCCTTTCTCTTCGGCCCATTCTTGGGGCGCTTGCCCTTGCCGGCAACCACGTTGGCGCGCCGCGCCCTGGGAACCGCTGAGGTCGTTGCCGCTGTGGTGTCCTTGGCAGGGGCGGCCCCCAGGGTTGCCTGCATGCTCACCAGCAGCTCGTGATCCTGTTGCAGCGCCTCAAGCTGGTCATTCAGTGCGGCAGCCTCGGACTTGAGGCGTTCTTGTTCCCTCGCGTTGGCCTCGATGTCGGTGGCGACTTGCTTCGCATATTGGGATTTCAGGGTGGGGTTGTTCTCCGGCACGACAGCTCTCTTTCCTCGTACCTGTGTTGATGCCGGATGCTACCCACACTGACCGTGTTTATAGAACGCTGAAGTAGCTGGTAAGTCTCGTACGGCCCTGCCGGCCCGAGTGAAGTGCCCCCGGCACCCAGTCCCCCGTCGTGTGTCCAGGCGCCGAATGGCTCGTCGACAAGCGGTAGTTCGGGCCGACGTGCTCGAGGGCCTGGCCCAACTCCGAATGCTGTGCGGGATTCTGCCGTGTGAGCAACGACCGGCAGCGTCGCCAGGAAGTGACTGCAGCAAGTCACCACCCTGATAGCCGGACCCCGAATGTGACGCCCACGCGAGTTCACGCTTGTCGACGCGCCACCGCCAACCATGCACAAGCTCGTTGGCTCGCAGGCTCCGAGGCTGGACAACTGTGCGTAATCGCACGCCGTAGCCCTTGACAGCGCCTCCTCACGGCCCGCAGGATCGCCCCGTGAAGCTGTCAGACAGCCAGACAGGTGGCCCGGGGGGCCGGCGTGGAGTTCTTGCCGGTTCTTCGCCCGCCCGGTGCGCTACCTGCCGTAGTTCACGCCCGTGAGATCGACACTCTCGTTGCGGCCCGCGCCGAGCCGGGCGGTGTCTGACCGGGCGCGCTCTTCCCTGCCGCTGGGGAGGGAGCCGCTACCTGCCCTACGCCGTCAGCGGTCCGCAATGGAATGACCCGAATTCCTCTCCGGCAGCGGCAATGAATGCCGCAGAAACCGACCACGTCCAGGACAAGGCCTAATCGATGCAAACCCAGACAAGACGGCGCATCCATCCGTGCCCACCGGTCCGCGCACACATGCCGACCTTGGTGTCGGTTGACGAGACCTCGAGTTCGACGTTGGCCCTGAGGCTGGGCCAAGCGGGTCTCGCGCTCGGCGCCGCTGTGCGTTGGGGAAGCGAGTCGGCCTGCGCCTCCGTACTGGAACGAAGACCAGCGATGATCCTGCTCGATGTGCCCACGACGGAGGCTGACGGGCTGGCAAGGCTCGTCCGGGCCGCTTCTTTGATCGCCCCCGTCGCCGTCCTGCGGCACGCAGGGCGGGATGCCGTCGCCGCGTTCACAGCCGGGGCGTTCGACGTCCTCGACCGGCAGAGACCGGCCGCTGAGCTGGCCTGGCGCATCCATGCCGACCTGAGACGCCGCCCGCCCATGCCGGTGCCGCGTGGGTCAGCGGGGAGTACCGCCAGCCAGCGCCTCCTGTTCGACCTGATCGCCAGAGCGCAGGCTCCCGTCTGCTGCCACCATCTGAGGCTGCTCCTGGGAACACCCTGCCTGCCCATGACGCTTCGGGCACTCAAGGCACGTATCCAACGGCTGCTGCCCGACTTCGCCGACCACGGACTGGCACTGATCGTGGACCAGCAGTGGGGGCTGGCGACCTACCGCACCCGGAGCGCGGTTCCCGGCACCGGGGCCCCCAGCCCGCCGACGTCGCGGCCACCCCTCGAACTGCCTGCGGCTCCCGTCCCACCCGCGTCGATCATCCAGCTGCCCACCGCCACCTGAGCCGTCCCAAGAGCCACAGCCCCGCACGGTCAAGCCAGCGTGTGAGGAGCTGCGGCCTGGGCCTGAACCTGCGTTTCAGTATCCCAACGCTCACATGGCGGCTGAAGGGGATCTTCAGTGGGGGATGCTGTCGATCAGCTCACGTGCGCCCTGGCGCAGCAGGGTGACGGCGACGGATGTGCCCAGGGTGGCGGGGTCCAGGGGGCCGGCCCATTCGTGGGCGTTGAGGACGGTCTTGCCGTCGGGGGTGAACACGCAGGCGCGCAGGGAGAGGTCGCCGTTGCGATGAGCCTTGGCGTAGCCGGCGATGGGGCTGTTGCAGTGGCCTTGGAGGACGTGAAGAAACATACGTTCCGCGGTGGTCTCGCGGTAGGTGTCAGGGTCGCCGAGGGTGCTGACGGTGTCGATGAGGGTGGTGTCGCCCTCGCGGCATTGCAGGGCGAGGACTCCGGCTCCGATCGGCGGGCACATCACCTCGGGCGAGAGGACCTCGGTGATCACGTCGGTGCGGCCGATGCGTTCCAGGCCGGAAACGGCGAGGAGGAGGGCGTCGGCTTCGCCGGCGGCGAGTTTCTCCAGGCGTCGGTTGGCGTTGCCGCGGAACGGCACGCACTCCAAGTGCGCGTGGGAAGCGGCGAGTTGGGCGACGCGGCGCACCGAGGAGGTGCCGATCCTTGTGCCGGCCGGGAGTTCGTCCAGTGTGAGGCCGTCAGGGTGGATGAGGGCGTCTCGGATGTCGTCGCGCTTGAGGAATGCGGCGAAGGTCGTGCCCGCGGGGAGGGGCCGGTCGGCGGGGACGTCCTTGACGCAGTGCACCGCGAGGTCCGCCTCGCCTGCGAGGAGGGCGGCATCCACCTCCTTGGTGAACGCCCCCTTCCCTTCGACCAGGGAGAGGTCGCCCATCCACTTGTCGCCAGTTGTCTTGACCGGGACCACCTCGGTCGTGGTGGCGGGGTGGAGCGCGGCCAGCTCGGCGCGGACCCGCTCCACCTGGGCCAGGGCCATGGGCGAGTCGCGGGAGACGATACGGATCAGCTCAGGGGCGGACATGACGCCCACGATAGACCGTCAGATCCGTGCGCGTACCACCGGCTTGGACGCCCGTCTCAGTGGTGTGACAGGCGGGTTGGGCTGCTCGGGCAGGTGTGCGAGGAGGGCATCGGCACAAGGCTGGTGGCCGGCGGGCCAGGTGGCCTGCGGCATCAGGTCTTCGCGACCTACAGGCCGCCCGGCTCCGGCAGGTCGATGAGGCGGTGGAACATGCCCGGGCGGCAGTCGACGTACGCGAGGGAGAGGCGAGGGCCACTGTAGGTGTCGAGCCATGTGTCCGCGTCCGCGGTCTCGAAGGATGCGGGGGTCGTCGCACGGGGTGGCCACGACCGCCTGCCTGGCTGTGCCCGGCCTGCAGGCCGACCCCGTCAACCAGTTCACCCTCGCCGGTGCGTACGCTTCCCGCTTGGGCGAACCGGTGATTGAACGGAAGCCGCCGGCAGGCCGTACAGATAAGGGCGGCCCCGAGCTCCCAGGCCTGGTCCGCCGTGCCACCACCGGGCTTCGCATGGAAGGACCTTCGGGTTGTCACTCTTCACGCGCCCTCGTCGGCGTCCGAATACGGACAAGATGGCGGAGGGCCTGACGCCGGACGATGCCGTCGCGGGTCAGAACGCCGCCGCGAGTGACGGCACCGGCGTTCGTGAGGACGCCACCGCAGGTGACGCCCCGGACGTCCGGGCCGACCGGGCCGACCCGGACGAGGCTGTCACAGGCGGCGGCTGGCGGGGCAAGCACCCGGCCGCGGCACGGGCCGTGGCGTGGGTGACCACCGCCCTGGCCGCCGTGCTTGTGCTCTTCGCCCTCCTCGTACCGAACGAACTCGGCCGCCTCACGCCCGGCGCGTTCGCGCGCATCCCGGTGGAGGGGATCTTCGGCGCTGCCCTGCTGCTCGTCCTGCCGCCGAAAGCGAGGCGGGTGGGAGCGGTCCTCGCCGGGGTCGGCCTCGGCCTGGTGACCATCCTGAACCTCCTCGACATGGGCTTCTACTGGGTTCTCGACCGGCCGTTCGACCTGGTGCTCGACTGGATCCTGTTCGACGACGCCGAGTCGTTCCTCAAGGACTCCGTCGGCCCGGCCGGCGCAATCGGTGCCGTGATCGGGGTCGTGGTCCTCGTCCTCGCCCTGCTCCTCCTCATGACGCTGGCGGTCGTCCGGCTGAGCCGCCTCATAGCGCGGCACAGTGCCATGGCGACCCGCACGACCGTGATACTCGGGACCGCCTGGATCACCTGTGTGGCGCTGGGCGTGCAGATTGCCGGCGTGCCGGTCGCTTCCAGGAACACGGCCGAGCTCGCCCAGCACCGCGCGCAGGCGGTACGTGCCGGCATCAAGGACGAGCGGGAGTTCGCCAAGGAAGCCGGCGTCGACAAGTTCAGCGACACCCCGGCCGACCAGCTGTTGACCGGGCTGCGCGGCAAGGACGTCATCTTCGCCTTCATCGAGAGCTACGGCCGCAGCGCGGTCGAGGACCCGGCGATGGCGTCGCAGGTCGGCGCGGTGCTCGCCAACGGGACCAGTCGGCTGCGCGCGGCCGGGTTCTCCTCCCGGAGCGCCTTCCTCACCTCGCCGACCTTCGGCAGTGGCAGTTGGCTGGCGCACTCCACTTTCATGTCAGGCCTGTGGATCAAAAACCAGCAGCGCTATCGCAGCGTCACCTCGAGCGACCATTTGACCCTCACCGGCGCCTTCCAGCGCGCCAACGCCTGGCGAACGGTGGGCATCATGCCGGGCGTCACCCGGTCCTGGCCGGAGGGGCAGTTCTACGGCCTCGACAACGTCTACGACTCCCGGGAGCTCGGGTACAAGGGCCCGAAGTTCAGCTGGGCGCCCGTCCCCGACCAGTACAGCCTTTCGGCCTTCGAGCGCCTCGAGCACGGCAAACCGGGCAACAAGCCGTTGATGAGCGAGATCATCCTCGTCTCCAGCCACAACCCCTGGGCGCCCCTCCCCAAGACGATCGGCTGGGACAAGCTCGGTGACGGCTCCGTATACAACGCCATCAAAAAGGAGGGCAAGGACCCCAAAGAGGTGTGGAAGGACGCCGACCAGGTGCGCACCGAGTACCGGCGTTCCATCGAATACTCGGTGAGCAGCCTCGTCTCCTACGTGGAGAAGTACGGAAACGACAACACCGTGCTCGTCTTCCTCGGCGACCACCAGCCCGCCTCGATCGTCACCGGCGCCCACGCCAGCCGGGACGTACCCATCGCGATCGTCGCCCACGACCCGGCCGTCATGGACCGGATTTCCGGCTGGGGCTGGCAGGACGGCCTGAAACCCGGTCCGAAGGCCCCGGTCTGGCGGATGGATTCCTTCCGCGACCGCTTCCTGACCGCCTACGGCCCACAGCCCGGCCACACCCCGGTGCCGCCAACCCGGAGTATCTCGCAGCATCGGTGAGGACCCGTCAGGCTGTGCGGCTCCGGACCCGACTCGGGAGCCCCCATTCCTCCGGAGGACGAGATGCTGCACTGGCCTCTGGGCGGTGCCCGAGCGGGCGGGCCGCGCGGCAGTGGATCATGACGTGACGAGTACCGCGACCCCGGTGACGCGACCGACCGCCAGGTCTTCCAGGGCTTGGTCGGCCCTGCGCATCGGATAGCGCGTGACCCGCACCGTAGGCCGCAGCCGCGCTGCTTCGGCGAGGAAGGCACGGCCGTCCTCGCGGGTGTTGGCGGTGACGCTGCGCACGGTCCGTTCCTGAAAGAGATGCTGGTCGTAGTCGAGCGGAGGTATGGCACTCAGGTGGATACCGGCGATCGCGAGTGTGCCGCCGCGGTCCAGCGCCTCGAGCGCCACCGGCACAAGGCGCCCGGCCGGGGCGAACAGGATCGCGGCATCCAGCGGCCGCGGGGGTGCGCCCTCTCCGGCGGACGCCGCCCCGAGCTCCAGCGCCAGCCGTTGCGCAAGTGGCGACCGAGTGACGACATGAACCTCAGCACCCCGCGCGATGGCGAGCTGGGCGGTCAGATGCGCGGAGGCTCCGAACCCGTAGATACCGAGCCGACCGCCGCGCGGCAGGTCGGCCCGCTGAAGCGCCCGATAGCCGATGATTCCCGCGCACAGCAGTGGCGCGGCTTCCTCGTCACCCCACCCTTCCGGCAGGACGTAGGCAAATCGAGCATCCACGACGATGTAGTCGGCGAAGCCACCGTGGATGTCCCAGCCGGTATAGCGGGAGTCGGGGCACAGGTTCTCCCGCCCGGTACGGCAGTAGTGGCACTGCCCGCAGGTTTCCGCCAGCCAGGCAGCCCCTGCCCGGTCACCGACGCGGAAGTTCTGAACGGCGGACCCCGCGGCGATCACCTCGCCCACGACCTCGTGGCCCGGCGTGCAGCGTGGCCTGTGGGGTGCCAGGTCACCCTCGGCCAGATGCAGGTCGGTCCGGCACACCCCGCAGGTGCGCACGCGCAGCAACAGCTCGCTTGAGCCGGGCGCGGAAGTCTCGCGCTCCACAAACCGCAGCGGGGCGGACGTGATCGGCCCGGGGTGCTCGACAACCCAGGCGGATGTAACCAGTGGACTCGGGGGCACCGTCATCACTCTCCTGCCCGCTCTTGATCTCTCAGCCGGCGCGCTGCCCGTCGGCCGCCTCAGCCCTGGGTGAACAGACCTCGGCGACTTCTCGTCGATCCACTTCGGCCTCCTGCGGGGGCGTTTGGCCTGTCGGCAGAGCACGATACGTCCCGGTGCCGCCCACTGCGCCGACGGCGCGCCCGGCGTGCTGGGCCTGGGGTGACCACCAGGTGCTGCACCTCCTACACCGGCGTGCTGTGGGCCTGCTCACGCAGCGCCAGCCATTCCTGAAGCTCGATCAGATTTCCTTCCGGGTCCTTCAGATACGCGACCCGCATCCGGTCGCCCATCGGTCCCGGGTCCCGGGTGAACTCCGCCCCCCGCGAGGCGCGCTCGGCGTGCGCGGCGTCCAGGTCATCCACCCGCAGCACCACCAGGGCCCGGTATCCGTTCGGATCACCCTCCAACCCCGGCAGCACACCGGCCATTTGCGCTCGGTCCTGCAGCGCGATCGCGGCGTGTCCGGTATCGGGACTGAGCTTGGCGTACGGGCCGCTCTCGGCCTCGAACTGCGGCTTGAGTCCCAGCACATCCCGGTAGAAGCGATAGACGGCGGGGAAGTCGGCCACCAGCAAGCGTATCTGGGTGAGTTCCATGCCCATCTTTCTATCCCGGCTCCGGCTCCGGCTCCGAGCGCCGGGCGGTTCAGTAACATCGGGCGATGAAACCTCCTCGGTTGATCGCCACCGATCTCGACGGCACACTCCTGCGCCGCGGCGGCGTTCTCTCGGAGCGCACCGCGCGCGCCCTGCGCAGCGCCGTCGACGCCGGTGCGGAGATCGTCCTCGTCACCGCCCGGCCACCCCGGTTCGTCGACATGCTCACCACCGCGACCGGCCTGGTCGGAACGGCGGTCTGCAGCAACGGTGCCCTCGTCTACGACGTCGCGGTGCGCACCGTCGTCGAAACACGGGCCCTGCCGGTAGCCGCCGCACGCCAGGTGGCCACCGTGCTCTCGGAAGCCGCACCCGGACTGGGCTACGCCGTGGAGACCGGCCATCAGGTTCTGTACGAGCCGGGGTTCGGACTTCGGTTCCCCGGGGGCGCCGACACCGAGGTGGCAGTGGCGTCCCTGCTGGACCTGTGGCTGACCGACGTCCCCATCACCAAGCTGCTCGCCTGGTCGGCGCAGCTCGATGCGGACTTCCTGCTCGCAGCCGCGGAAGCGTCGGTCGGCGGGGTGGCGCAGTTCACCCACTCGGGCGGGGCGGGTCTGCTGGAGATCAGCGCGCCGGGTGTCAGCAAGGCAAGCACCCTCGCTGCCCTGTGCGCCGCGCGCGGAATCGACTCCTCGGAGGTGGTCGCGTTCGGCGACATGCCGAACGACCTGACCATCCTGCAATGGGCAGGCACCGGCTTCGCCATGGCCAACGCCCATCCTGCGGTGCTCTCCGCGGTGCGGCGGCACACCGTGTCGAACGAGGAAGACGGGGTGGCTGTCATCCTCGAACAGCTCTTCAGCAAGGCCTGATCGGCTCGGACCGGGGTGGGCGGCTGGGGTGAGCCGGGCACAGACGACGTGCTTGACCCGGGGTTGCTCGACCGCGTCGGCCGGCCGAGGGACAGCAGAGGTCACGCCGGACGCCGCCGCTGGGTCCACGCGGTCGGAGACGTGAACGGCCGTGGCCGGCTCATCCACATGGCGAAGTATCAGGCGCGCGCCTGGTGGGTGAGGTCCCGCTGACACGCCTTTGGCACGCTGCCCCGGCCCTTCCCACCGTCAGCGAGCTACGGCGGCTGCGGCTGCGGCTGCGGCTGCGGCTGCGGCTGCGGCTGCTCGAGGCGTACGGCTTCTGCGACGTCCGCTCACCCGCCCCCGAGCGCGCCGACGTCGTGACCGTTGGCGGTCAGCGTGACGTCGATGTTGCCCCGTGTGGCATTCGAGTAAGGACACACCTGATGTGCGGCAGCGACGATCCGCGCTGCCTGCTCAGGATCCTGAATCTGCGGCAGGGTTACATGGAGCTCCACCGCGATCTTGAAACCACGATCCTCGGTGGGAAGGAGGTTGACGCGACTGTCGATCGAAACGTCGCCCGCCTCGACGCGTTCGCGACGACCCACCACGCCGAGTGCACCCTCGAAGCAGGCCGCATAACCCACTGCGAAGAGCTGCTCCGGGTTCGTGCCACCCCCATCGCCGCCCATCTCTTTCGGCACACGGAGCTGGACGTCCAAGGCTCCGTCATTTGTGCGCCCATGGCCGCTTGTGCGACCGCCTGTCACGGGCCTCCGCCGTGTATAGAACTCGTGCCATCTCGACCTCCACTCTGGATCTCCCG
Organism: Streptomyces sp. NPDC002730; assembly: GCF_042888805.1. Lineage (NCBI taxonomy): Bacteria > Bacillati > Actinomycetota > Actinomycetes > Kitasatosporales > Streptomycetaceae > Streptomyces > Streptomyces sp. NPDC002730. The sequence goes on along the minus strand of NZ_JBIAQG010000004.1, from coordinate 477,632 downwards.
CCGACACACCGCACCCTCCACGTCGCCGAAGCAAGTGACGGCGACACGACGGGGCGTCCCGGGCAGGACCGTTCCGGCAGGGGCCTCTCTCATGCGGGCAACTCTCCTGTCCGGACGGCAGGTTCGGTTCGGGAGTTCTCGGCAGCACCGGGCGGCGGTTCCTCGGCGTTCGAGGGCGGTGTGATCGGCAGGCAGACGCGGAATCTCGTGTCGCCCGGCTGCGAGTCCACTCTTATGTCGCCATGGTGCTTGTTGACCACGATGCGGTAGGAGATGTCGAGGCCCAGACCGGTGCCCTCGCCCACCGGCTTCGTAGTGAAGAAGGGCTCGAAGATCCGCGGGCGAATGTCGGTCGGGATGCCGGAGCCGGTGTCGCGGACCTCGACGAAGAGGTGGTCGCCGTCGCGCCAGGTGGCAATCGTGAGGGTACCGCTGCCGTTCATCGCGCCGAGTGCGTTGTCGATGAGGTTCGTCCAGACCTGGTTGAGCTCCGCGCCGTACGCCGGAATGGGCGGCAGGCTGCGGTCGTACTGCTTCACCACCCGCACGGCCGGGGGGATTTTGGCCTGCAGCATCACCACGGTGGCGTCGAGGAGTTCATGGACGTCGACGGGCTGCTGAGCGGCACGGTCGAGCTGGGAGTACTGGCGTGCCGCATCCACCAGACCCGAGATGCGGTTGACGGCATCCTCGATCTCTCCCATCAGGAGCTCGGTGTCGATCGTGTACGTCAGCCATCCCACAGCGGCCTGCCGGTTCTCGTCGCCCAGGCTGTCGGTCGCCTCGGACAGCCATGAGGCGTCGATGCCGCCGGCGACCAGGGTGGGGGCGATGTCCCAGGGCCGGCCGACGTCGTGGTCCTCCAGCCAGTCGGTGACTTCTTCCTCGGCGTCGGAGGCCTCGATCACCGACAGCTTGGGGGCGTTGGAGGCGCGCCGGACGGCCGCGTCCTGCATCTCGACCAGGTGGTGCAGACGAGTGCCGTCCACACGGCCGTCGGCGATGAGGGCGAGCTTGTGGCGCATTTTGGTGACCCGGTCGCGCAGCGAGTCGGTGGCGCGTACGGCTGCCGCCGCGGGGTTGTTGAGCTCGTGGGTGAGTCCGGCGGTGAGCGAGCCGAGGGCCTCCAGGCGTTCGCGTTCGCCGATGATGGTGTTGCTGGCACGGGTGCCGAAGAAGAGGCCTTCGAGCAGATGCAGGGCCATGGGGAACCAGGTGCGTACCGCGTAGGCGAACTCTTCGGCGGGCAGCACGAAGAGTTCGACGTCCGTGATGGCTTGCAGCGTGTTGGGGTAGGCCTGGTCCACCCGGTCCCCGAGGTAGGCCTGAGTGGCTCCGCTGTAGACACCTACCTGATCGGTGCGGCCGAACTCGATGTTGTCGCCGTGGAGGCGGCGGACGAGGGCGACCGTGCCACTGAGAAGCACGAAGAAGCAGGTGGCGGCCTCGCCCTGAGAGTAGACGGGCGCTCCACCGGGTCGCGCCTCGACGCGGCCGCGCTCGGCGAGCCAGGCCAGTTGCTCGTCGTCGAGGGCCTCGAAGAGGAACAGGGCCCGAAGTTCGGCCGGGCTGAGCCTGTCGCGCGGGCTCGGGGCATTCATTGCGCCTCCAGGTAACGGTGCACCAGGGAGACGGCCATGGCCCCCTCCCCCACCGCGGACGCGACCCGTTTGACCGATTCGGCCCGTACGTCGCCGGCGGCGAAGACACCGGGCACGCTGGTCTCGAGGTGGTAGGGGTCCCGTGAAAGCGGCCAGCGCGCGGGACGCGCTCCCCCGGACAGCAGGTCGGGACCGGTCAGCACGAAACCCCGTTCGTCACGGTCGACGACACCGTCGAGCCACTGCGTGGGCGGTTCCGCGCCGATGAAGACGAAGAGCCATGAGGCTTCGGTCGTGGTGACGGCACCCGTGCGGTTGTCACGCAGTATCAGGCGCTGCAGATGCCTGTCGCCCTCGCCGCCCGCCACTTCGGTGTGCGGGTGAACCTGGATACTGGCGATGTCGTCGATCTGCTGTACCAGGTAGTGCGACATCGACCGGGTCAAGTCGGTTCCCCGGACCAGGAGATGGACGCGGTCGGCGTAGCGGGAGAAGTAGACGGCGGCCTGGCCGGCGGAGTTGGCCCCGCCGACGATGTACACGTCTTCCCCCGTGCAGCTGGCTGCTTCGAAGGAGGCCGAGCCGTAGAAGACGCCCGCTCCGGTGAACTCATCAAGACCCGGCCCCTCCAGCCGCCGGTACGACACCCCCGTGGCCAGGACGACGGTATGCGCCCCGATCGAGGTCCCGTCGCTGAAGTGCAGCACCCGGCCTGCCCCCGCCGCCTCGAGCGAGACCACTTCTCGCGCGCTGAGGATCTCGGCGCCGAAACGGGTGGCCTGCCGACGTGCGCGTTCCGTCAGCTGCGCCCCGGACACTCCGTCGGGGAAACCCAGGTAGTTCTCGATACGGCTGCTCTGGCCGGCCTGCCCTCCGGTTGCGCTCCGCTCCACCAGTACCGTGCGCAGCCCCTCGGAGGCCGCGTATACGGCGGCGCCGAGACCTGCGGGGCCCGCGCCGATGACGACAACGTCGTAGAAGTCGGAGGCCGGGGTGGTGCTCAGCCCCACCTGGGCGGCAAGCTCGGCCTCGCTCGGCGCCTGCAGGGTCTTGCCGTCGGCCGTGATCACCAGCGGCACGTCGTCGGCGCTGAGCCCGGCCGCATCCAGGAGCCGCCTGCCTTCGGGGTCGTCCGCGGCGATCCAGATGTAGGGCACAAGATTGCGGGCAAGGAATTCCCGCACCGCGAAAGACGGCGCCGACCAGCGGTGGCCGACGATCCGTGTCTCCCCCACCTCCGGGTCGGGTGCGCTCGCCCACACTTCCAGCAGCGCATCCAGCACCGGATAGAGATTCTCCTCCGGCGGGCTCCACGGCTTGAGCAGGTAGTGATCGAGATCGACGATGTTGATCGCATCAATGGCTGCGCCGGTGTCGGCGTACGCCGTCAGAAGCACCCGTCTGGCCAGCGGGAAGAGGTCCATGGCCGCTTCCAGGAACTGCACCCCGTTCATCGTCGGCATGCGGTAGTCGGCGATCATCACCGCGAGCGGCTCGCCTCGCAGTTTGACCTCCCGCAAAGCCTCCAATGCCTCTTCACCCGAAGGTGCGCGGAGCACGCGATACCGCTCGCCGTACCGGCGCCGGAGGTCGCGTGCGATGGCTCGGGACACTCCCGGATCGTCGTCGACGGTCAGGATGGTCGGCTTCGCCATGCCCACCATCATGCGCCGCACCGATGACCATTGCGATGCGAAAACCCAACGTGACCGGGTTCGGCTCCGGCAGCGATCCCCGGAGGCCGGATCGGCGCTCCGGAAGGGATCCTGGCGGACGGCGCCCTCAGCCACAACGCCGGCCGGCGTCACAGTCGGACGATGACGAGGGCGATGTCGTCGCGGGCCCCGCCACTCACCTCGAGACGGGCCAGTACGGCGTCAGCGAGGCCTTCCGCTCCGAGTCGCCGGTGGTGGGTCAGGGCATCGGTGAGGCGGGCGAGGCCGATGTCGATATCTTCGCCTCGGCGCTCGACAAGGCCGTCGGTGTAGAGCACGAGGGTGGCGTCGGGGATGTAGGCGCGGCTGCTCTGGGGGCGGGGAGCGTGTGCGGGTCGGGCGCCCAGCGGCGGGTCGGTGGCCTGGTCCAGGAGCTCGCAGGCACCGTCCGGATGCAGCAGGATGGGCGGTGGGTGGCCGGCGCTGCTGTAGGTGATCAGGCGGCGACCGGTGTCGATCAGTACCTGGGCGGCGGTGGCGGCCAGTGCCCCGTCGACGGAACGGGCGTAGAGACCCAGCACTTCCAGTGCTTTGGCCGGGCCTTCGACCGCCCGGGCCGCGGCGCTCAGCGCGCTGCGGAGCATTCCCATGACGGTGGCGGCTTGCAGCCCGTGGCCCACCACGTCACCGACCGCTACGGCGAAGCAGCCGTCGGGAAGGTCGACGATGTCGTACCAATCGCCGCACACGTTCAGCGATCCGATGGCGGGTAGATAGCGCACCGCAATGTCCGTGTGCTTGCTCAGATCGGGTACATGGAGCATGGCCTCCTGCAGAGCGAGCGCGACATGGCGTTCTCGGGCGTGTGCCTGGCGCAGTTCTTCGTTGAGTCGCTGCAGTTCGCGTGCCCGCGCGTAGAGCTCGGCTTCCATCTCCTGGCCCCCCGTGCTGTGTGTTGTGCCCGGGCGACGCGCGTGGATGAAGGCGGTTACGTCCTCGACCCGGTGAATGACCCATGCGACGGTGCCGTTCGGCTTCAGGACGGGGGTGTTGATCGTGGACCACCACCGCTCCTCGAACAGACCGGGCCTGTCGGTGAGTGGGATGTCGTACCTCTGCAGGGCCATCGAGTCGGGCTTACGGGAGTTCAGGACGCGGTGGAGCGACGACTCGAGATTCGGCACCCCGTCGGCTTCGGGGTCCGCGGGGTTGTCGGGAAAGGCATCGAAGACGTACTGCCCGACCAGTTCTTCTCTCGTGCGGAGCGTGGCCTGAAGATATGCGTGGTTGACGTCGACGATGAAGAAATCTGTGTCGAGCACCAGGTAGGGGCTGGGTGTGGCGGCAAACAGCGCTGCGTAGTCGAGAGTCATGCCATCACGCGCCTGCCCGTTCCTGCGGTCCATGGCCCTGCCCACTGATCAATCTACGAGGCTTCCAGCACTCCCGCGCGGGCTGAAGCCCGGGACTCGGGGGCCCCAGCCGTGTGTTCGCCCCTTCGCCCAGTGGACGGCAAACTCCCGCCGCCGGCGCATTGACACCCGCCCGCCTCGCCCCGACACTCATCGCAATCGAATAGTGAAATGTAGTTCACCAGGCGAACATAGTCGCTTTCACTCGCTTCCAGGGACACACATGACCTCCACCGGTACACCGGGCGCGCGGAACCCGGACCCTGAACGACCGACACACACATTCCGCAGCGTGCTCCCCGTCCTCGCCCTCTGCTGGCTCGCCGTCTTCTTCGACGGTATGGACGTCAACATCTACGGCGCCGTCATGCCGTACATGCTCGACGACCCCGGCCTCGGGCTGACCCCGGCCAGTGCGGGCACCATCGGAAGCTGGACCACCTTCGGCATGCTCATCGGCGCACTCGTCGCCGGGAACATCACCGACTGGCTCGGCCGCCGGCCCGTGCTCATCGTGAGCGTGACGCTCTTCTCCCTCGGCTCCGCCGTCTGTGCGACGGCCGGCTCCCCCGCGCTGTTCGGAACCGGCCGCTTCATCGCGGGCCTCGGCCTCGGTGGACTCATGCCGCTGTGTCTGGCCATGGTGATGGAGTTCGCGCCGCCGCGTCGCGCCGCACTGACCACCGGGCTGCTGATGACCTCGTACCACTTCGGCGGCATGGCAGCCACGGGGCTCGGACTGACGGTGGCGCCCTCGGCCGGCTGGCGCTGGGTGTTCTGGGCGGGCGTGCTCCCCGCGGTGATCGTCGTGCCCCTGCTGTCCAAGGTGCTGCCCGAGTCCCCCGGGGTGCTGCTCGCCCGCGGCGAGCGTGACCGGGCCGACGCGGTCGCCGACCGGTTCGGTCTTCCCCGCCCCACCCCCGTCGAGGCCCCGGCCTCCGGAGCGAAGGGCCGCTTCGACGCCGTACTGGCCCTGTTCCGGCCGGAGTCCCGCTGGGCGACGCCCCTCCTCTGGCTGGCCTCGTTCTGCGGTCTGCTCCTCGTGTACGGCGTTTCCACCTGGCTGCCGCAGCTGATGCGGGCTTCCGGCTACGGACTCACCTCCTCCGTCAGCTTCCTGCTCGTCATCAACGCCGGCGGCATCGTCGGCATGCTGATCGCCGGGCGTACGGCGGACCGGTTCGGCGCGGTCAAGGTCTCGGCGATCTGGTTCCTCCTCACCGCGGCGGGCGCACTCCTGCTGAAGTCGCACCTGCCGCTGGGGATCACCTACGTCGTCGTCGCCTTCACCGGAGTCTGGCTGTTCAGCGCCCAGGTGATGGTGTACGCGGCCACCAACACGGTCTACCGGGGCAGCGAACGCGCAGCGGGCCTCGGCTGGGTGACGGGCGTCGGGCGCACGGGTGCCGTGCTCGGCCCGTGGCTGGGCGGCGCGCTCGCCCAGGGCGGCAACGAGAGCTGGGGCTTCACGGCATTCGCCCTGGCAGGCCTGCTCGGGGCGATCGCGGTGTCCCTCGTCCCGCTGGCGGCCCGGCTGGGCAGCCGTAGCGGGGGCGCGTCCGCACGGGCGGTGAAGACGTCGCCGGTGACGGCTGCCGACGGCTGACCTCTCCCCGCCCCCGGACAGACCAGGGGCCGGCCGGAAGCGATCCCGCTTCCGTCCGGCCCCTGGTCTTTCACTGGATGAAGTGCTCCCAGAACTTCACCGACGCCGGCGGATTGGCGGGGGCATCCTCGTGTTCATCCTCGTCTTCTTCTTCGACGAACTCATGGCTCATGTAGTCGGCCAGGTCGACGCCGTAGTAGATGATGTCCGTGCCCCACATCGAGAGGACAGGCCGCCCGAAGGTCCCCTGTCCCGCGGGCAGGAAGCGGTGCGCGTAGACCGGAACCAGCTGCGGCACCAGGGCCAGATGGTTCCGCGCCTCAGCACGAGCGTCCTCGAGTGCAGAGGGACGGGTGCCCCACGCCGGATGCCAGTAGCCGTGTTCGACGCTTCGCAGGACTCCGTCGGTGGGCCAGGCGAGGCGATACCGCAGATCGTCCTCATCGCCGCTGCGCCAGTCGGGCCAGGGCTTCTCCCACGTCGCTGCCTCGTCGGGCGGTTGGCTGACCGGCAGGCCGGCTGCCAGGAAGGCGCGGTGGTCGTCGGCGAAACGGAAGCCGTATGTCGTCTCGATGCGGTGGAACTCGTCGTCGCTGAGGCCTGGTTCGATCTCGCAGCAGTCGGCCTCAGCCAGGCGACGTGCCGCTTCGGCCCCGAGCCGGGCCCCCTCACTGTTGATCACGCATGCACCCTAGTCACCGGCAAGGGAAGCCTGCTCGGCATTTTCTGTGCGCCCGGGTCCGGCTGTCTCCCTACTCACGCGATCGGCAGCCCGGTGTAGTTGGCCGCCAACTCCGCTGCCGCGTGCGGTGAGTTCGCGACGCGCTGCAGCTGGGACAGCTGCAGACGGGTGTCGAAGGCGGACTGGGACGGGTCCGTGTGGAACATCGTTGTCATGAAGTACGAGAAGTGCTCCGCTCGCCAGACCCGGCGCAGGCAGGTGTCGGAGTAGGCGTCGAGCAGCTCCGGCGAGCCCGTCTTCTGCTCGTGGATCAGTGCGCGGGCGAGGACGATCACGTCGGATGCCGCCAGGTTGAGGCCCTTCGCGCCCGTCGGCGGGACGATGTGCGCCGCGTCCCCGGCCAGGAAGACACGGCCGAAGCGCATCGGCTCGGTCACCGAACTGCGCATCGGCAGAACCGCCTTGGAGGAGACGGGACCTCGCTCGAGCCTCCAGCCGGGGTCGGTGCCGATGGCGAAGCGGGCGTCCAGTTCGTCCCAGACGCGCTCGTCCGGCCAGTCGGCGGGATCGGTGTCGTTGGGGACCTGGAGGTAGAGCCGGCTGACGGTGGGCGACCGCATGCTGGCCAGGGCGAAGCCACGCGCCGAGTGGGCATAGATCAACTCGTCGTAGACCGGGGGTGCTTGGGCGAGAATCCCCAGCCAGGAGTAGGGGTAGATACGCTCGTACGTCGTCCGGGTCGACTCGGGGACCGCGTTGCGCGTCACCCCGTGGAAGCCGTCGCAGCCCACGACATAGTCACAGGTGAGGGTCTGCTCGCGCCCCTCGTGGACGTAGTGGATAGCCGGCCGGTCGGTGTCGGCGCCCTCCACCGAGCGCACCTCGGCCTCGAACAACAGCGGTCCGCCGTCGATGAGCTGGCGGGCTATCAAATCCTTCACCACTTCGGTCTGCGCATACACCATCACGCTCCTGCCGCCGGTGAGAGCGGGGAAGTCGAGCCGGTGGGCGCCTCGGTCGAAGCGCAGCTCGATACCGTCGTGGACCATCCCCTCGCGGTCCATGCGCTCCGCGACTCCGGCGGAGCGCAGGGCGTCCACCGTCCCCTGTTCGAGGATGCCTGCACGCTGGCGGTTCTGCACATAGGTGCGGTCGCGCGACTCCAGGGTCACGCTGTCGACGCCGGCGTTGCGCAGCAGCCGGGCGAGCAGCAGTCCGGCGGGGCCGCCGCCGATGATGCCGACGGTGGTGTGCATCAGCGATCCTCTTCCCAGGGGTGGTTCACATCGTGTTCGCGCAGGACGTCGGCAATCTCGTCCGGAGTCAGGCCGTTGCGCAGGGCGGCGGGGACGTGCACCGCGAGCTCTTCCCTGAGCACCGCCCTGCGCACTGCCGTCCCGTCGCCGCCGCGGTCCGGGCCGACGCGGTCCGGGCCGGATCCCAGTCGGGTGAGCAGAGCGTCGAGTACGGCGCGGGGCTGCTCGACATTGGCCAGATGGGCGGCGCGCGGCAGTTCGACGAGGTGTGTGTCGCGGATGCCGTCGGCGAGGGCCCGTGCGTGGGGTGGCGGCGTGGCTTTGTCGTCTCGGCCGGCGACGACAAGGGTCGGCGCGGTGATACGGGCAAGGTCGGGCCGCAGATCGAGGCCGGCGAGCACTTCGCAGCAGCCCGCGTAGCTCTCCGGATCGACGGATCGAAGGTCGGCGGGCAGCGAGTCGACGGCGAGATCGCCCGAGGCCGCGAAGGCGGGCGTGAACCAGCGGTCGCGGGCGGTCGCGGCGAGCGGCTCCGCCCCCTTCGTCCTCATCAACTCGGCCCGGTCCAGCCAGGGTTGGGGTTCACCGAACCGTGCCGATGAGCACACGAGGGTGAGCGAGGTGATCCGGGACGGATGGTGCGCAGCCAGCCATGTGCCGACCGCTCCGCCGAGCGAGATGCCCGCGTACGCGAAGGAGTCATGGCCCAGGGAATCGGCGAGGTCGAGCACCAGACGTCCCAGGTCTGCCATGGAGGCAGGAGTGGGAAGCAGGCCGGTCGGCGAGGCTCCGTGGCCCGGCAGATCCCAGCGGACGACTCGATACTGCCGGGCGAGCGCGGGAGCCTGCTTGTCCCAGACGGCGAGCGATGTGCCCAGCGACGGCCCGAGGTAGAGCGGGGGTGCGTCGAGGGGTCCTTCGGCGCGGTGGTGAAGAGTCATCAGAGGTCCCGGTGGGGGTGGCGGGCGAGCGCGCGGTCGGTGAGCGAGGCGGCGGAGCCGAGGTACCCGAGAGGGTCGGCGAGTGTGCGCAGCAGCGCCTCGGGGAGCCCGTCCGATTCCTGTCGCAGGGCCTCGACCAGTCCGGTGCCGTGCTCGGCGGCGCGCCGCGAGGCCTTCGCGAGCAGTTCCTTCGCGGCGCCGCGGCCGATGACCTGGGCGAGCTCGGCGCTCAGCCGTTCACTGAGAATCAGACCGCCGGTCAGATCGAGGTTCCTACGCATCCGTTCCGGCAGGATCCGCAGATCGGCGCAGAGTTCGGCCGCGTTGTGGGCGGCCCCGCCGGTCAGGCGCAGGGCGTCGCGCAGGGGCTGCCACTCCGCGTGCCAGGCTCCTGCGGGCCGTTCGTCCTCCGCGGCCAGCGAACCGTGGAGAACGGCCGACAGCGACGGGACCTGGCGGGCGGCGGAGGCGATCAGGGTCGCCCTGACCGGGTTGCTCTTATGAGGCATGGCGGAGGAGTCACCGCCGGCCGACTCGGCGACCTCCCCGATCTCGGTACGGGAGAGCACCAGGACGTCGGCGGCGATCTTGCCCAGTGCGCCGGCGGTGAACGCGAGTGCGCTCCCGAGGTCGGCGACCGGCGTGCGGAGCGTGTGCCACGGCATGTCGGGGGCGGCGAGGGGGAGTTCGGCGGCGTATGCGGCGATCAGCGCCAGGCCCACGTCTCCCTCGTTGTCGCCATGGTTCGCGTACGCGTGGAAGGCGGCCAGTGTGCCTGCCGCACCACCGAGTTGGGCGGGCAGCGAGAGCCGGACGCGGGCGATACGGTCGTGGGCATCCAGGACGAGGGAGCGCCATCCGGCGGCCTTGAGACCGAAGGTGGTGGGAACGGCGTGCTGCGTGAGCGTCCGCGCCGGCATCGGTGTGTCGCGGTGCGCGTCCGCCAGCAGCGCCAGCTCTTCGCCGGTACGCACCAGATCGGCGATGGTCAGATCCAGCGTCCTGGCGGCGACGAGCATGAGCGCGGTGTCGACGATGTCCTGGCTCGTGGCTCCGCGGTGGACGAACTCGGCGTGTTCCGAGGCGCGTTGGGCCACCTTGTGTGTGAGGTCGGCGACGAGCGGGATGACCGGGTTGCCGCCGGCGCGGGCGCGCAGCGCCAGGGAGCGGGCGTCGAACCGGTCCGCGTGGGCGGCTTCGGTGACGGAGTGGCCCGCAGCTGCCGGTGCCAGTCCGACGGCGGACTGCGCCCGGGTCAGGGCGGCTTCGGCGTCGAGCAGGGCCTGCAGGACCGCCAGGTCGCCGGTGGCCGCCTCGGCGGGGCTGCCTGCCCTGACGGGTGCGAGCAACCCGGTGTCCCACTCCGGACAGCCGGCCGTCTCATCGGTGGAAGTCAAGGAAGACCGTCTCCTTCTCCCCCTGCAGATGAATGTCGAAGCGGTAGGTCCGCTCCCGCTCCTCGCGTGCGATCAGTGTGTCCCTGCGCTCCTGAGGCAGGGCGGACAGCAGCGAGTCCGAGGCCGGCTGTGCGATGTAGGCGCGGGTGAACAGGTGGTGCATGAGCCCGCGGGCGAAGACACACACCGCCAGATACGGCGCGGTGGCGGGCGGCGCCAGGGTGCGCACCGTCCAGTGGCCGTCCGCGTCGGTGGCCACACGGCCGAAGCCGGTGAAGTCCACGCCGTTGCGACCGAGGAAGCCGCCCGTCACCGGGTCGCGCCGCAGTGAACCGGGCCGGCCGGTGCCGGCCGGCCCGCTCTGCCAGGTCTCCAGCAGCGCGTCGGGCACCGGGTCGCCGTTCCCGTCGCGCACATACCCGTGAACGGTCAGCGTTTCGGGATGACCGGCGGGAGCGATGTCGCCACCCCCCGGGAACGGCAGGGCATATCCGTAGAACGGGCCGACGGTCTGGGAGGGGGTGGGGTGCATCAATGGCCCTCCGGGTCCGGGAGCGTGGCGGCGGGCCCCTCGAGGACGATGTCCCAGCGGTAGCCGAGTGCCCATTCGGGGGTGGACAGCTCGTGGCGGTATTCGGCGACCAGCCGGGCGCGGGCGTCGGCGTCGGTGACGGACTGAAGGATCGGGTCGTACGGGACGAGCGGATCGCCGGGGAAGTACATCTGGGTCACCAGGCGTTGGGTGAACTGGGTACCGAAGAGCGAGAAGTGGATGTGTGCCGGCCGCCAGGCGTTGACGTGATTACGCCAGGGGTATGCGCCCGGCTTGATCGTGGTGAACCGGTACTGCCCGTCGTCGTCGGTCAGACAGCGGCCCACGCCGGTGAAGTTCGGGTCGAGGGGCGCGGGGTGCTGGTCGCGCTGGTGGGCGTATCGGCCCGAGGCGTTCGCCTGCCACACCTCGACGAGCTGCCGGCGCACCGGCCGGCCCGCCCGGTCGAGCACCCGGCCGGTGACGACGATCCGTTCGCCGAGCGGTTCGCCCGCGTGCTGCCGGGTCAGATCCGCGTCGAGTTCGGTGACATCGGTGACGCCGAAGACCGGTCCGGAAACTTCGGCGGCCTCGGGATCGTCACGGACGGCGACCAGGGGCCGGTGGGGGTGGCGCAGCAGGCTGCTGCGGTAGGGAGCGAAGTCGCGGCCCGGGTGGTGCGGTGGGGCGCTGCCGCCCGCCACGGCCTTCCGGACGGCTTCGTGGGCATCGGTGATCTCCGCGCTGATCTGCTGCTGGGTCAGCTGGTCGGGGATCGCCGGCTGGGTGACGGTCATGGCTCACTTCTCCAGTACGAGTGCCAGGCCCTGCCCCACGCCGATGCACAGGGCGGCGATGCCGGTGCCGGAACCCGCTGCGGCCAGCTGGTGGGCGACGGCTCCGGTGATACGGGCGCCCGACGCGCCGAGCGGATGGCCGAGGGAGATGGCGCCGCCACGCGGGTTGACCACGGCCGGGTCCAGTCCGGGCCACTGTCCGACGCAGGCGAGTGCCTGGGCCGCGAACGCCTCGTTGAGTTCAAGGGTGTTGAGGTCTCCGAGGCCGCGGCCGGACTTCTTGAGTGCACGGTGGACCGCTTCGACCGGCCCGGCTCCGAAGTACTGCGGCTCGATGCCGGTCACGGCAGTGGCTCCGATCCTGGCCAGCGGCTCGCGTCCGGTGGCGCGCAGGCCGTCCTCGTCGGTGAGCAGCAGGGCCGCGGCGCCGTCGTTGAGCGGTGAGGAGTTGCCCGCCGTGACGGTGCCGCCCTGGCGGAAGACGGGCTTGAGCTTGGCGAGGGCCTCGGTCGAGGTGTTGTCACGGATGCATTCGTCCCGGGCCAGATCGACGCCGCCGAAGGGGACGACCTCGGAGTCGTACAGACCTGCCGCCCAGGCACGGGCGGCCTTCTGGTGGCTTTCGAGGGCGAAGGCGTCCTGCGCCTCGCGGTCGATGCCGTACCGGTCGGCGACCAGTTCGGCGCCTTCGCCAAGGGCGACCGTCCACTCCTTGGGCATACGCGGGTTGACCATCCGCCAGCCGAGGGTGGTCGAGAACATCTCCTGATGACCCACGGGGAAGGCGCGTTCGGGCTTGGGCACCACCCAGGGCGCGCGGCTCATCGACTCGACTCCGCCCGCGACGACGATGGACGCGTCCCCGACGGCGATGGCCCGGGCGGCCTGGATGACCGCTTCCATGCCGGAGCCGCAGAGCCGGTTGACCGTGGCGCCTGGCACGGTGACGGGGAGCCCGGCCAGCAGCACGGCCATGCGTGCGACGTCGCGGTTCTCCTCCCCCGCCCCGTTGGCGTTGCCGAAGAAGACATCGTCGATACGCGCCGGGTCGAGGTCGGGTGTACGGGAGACGAGGGCGCCGAGCACACCGGCTGCAAGGTCGTCGGGCCGTATACCGGCGAGCGCGCCACCGTACTTGCCCATCGGCGTGCGGACGGCGTCGACGACATAGACATCACGGAGGCGGTCGGTCATATCAGCTCCTGGTACGGACGGAGGCGGAGGCCCAAGAAGGGGTGTCAGCGGGTGGGGGCGGAGACGCGGACGGGCGCGGCGGTCCTGTCCTGCACCTCGTCGAGGGTGACTTGGGGAGCGGTCTCGACGAGAAGCAGTCCGTCCTCGGTGACGTCGAGGACGCCGAGGTCGGTGATGATGCGGTGCACGCAGGCTGTGCCGGTGAGCGGGAGCGTGCACTCCTGGACGATCTTCGGGGAGCCGTCCTTGGCCGTGTGATCGGTCAGGACAATGACGCGGCGGGCTCCGTGGACCAGGTCCATGGCGCCCCCCATGCCCTTGATCATCTTGCCGGGGATCGACCAGTTGGCGAGGTCACCGGTGGCAGAGACCTGCATGGCGCCCAGGATGGCGGCATCGATGTGGCCGCCGCGGATCATCCCGAAGGAGAGCGCGGAGTCGAAGAAGGCTGCTCCGGGCCGGACCGTGACGGTCTCCTTGCCCGCGTTGATGAGGTCCGCGTCGATCTCGTCGTTCGTCGGGTAGGGCCCGACGCCGAGGATCCCGTTCTCCGAGTGGAGCACCACGTCCACGCCTTCGGGAAGGAAGTTGGGGACGAGCGTGGGCAGTCCGATGCCGAGGTTGACATACGAGCCGTCGGTCAGCTCGGCGGCCGCGCGGGCAGCCATCTCGTCTCGTGTCCAGGCCATCAGGCTCGTACCGTCCTCTTCTCGATCTGCTTGTCGGCGGCCTGCTCGGGGGTGAGCGCCACCACGCGCTGGACGAACACCCCGGGCAGATGAACGGCATCGGGGTCCAGCTCGCCGGGTTCGACGAGTTCTTCGACCTCGGCGATGGTCACCCGGCCCGCCATCGCGGCAAGGGGGTTGAAGTTGCGGGATGCCTTGTTGAAGACGAGATTGCCGTAGCGGTCGCCCTTTGCGGCTCGTACGAGCGCAAAGTCGGTGGTGATGCCGTACTCGAGGACATGCTCGAGTCCGCCGAAGACACGGACTTCCTTGGCGGGGCTCAGCACGGCCACCTGGCCTCCCCCCGCCTCCGGCCGGGAGGTACCCCCGGCCGCGTACCGGCGGGGCAGGCCGCCGTCGGCGACCTGAGTGCCGACACCGGCGGGGGTGAAGAAGGCGGGGATGCCGCAGCCGCCTGCCCGCAGTCGCTCGGCGAGTGTGCCCTGGGGTACGAGCTCGACCTCGAGCTCGCCGCCGAGGTACTGGCGGGCGAATTCTTTGTTCTCGCCGATGTACGAGCCGGTGACGCGGGCAATGCGGCCCGCTGCGAGCAGTGTGCCGAGCCCGGCGCCGTCCACCCCGCAGTTGTTGGAGACCACCTGCAGTCCGCGGACACCACGAGCCAAGAGTGCGGCGATCAGCGTGTTCGGCACACCGCTCAGGCCGAAGCCGCCGACGGCGAGGGAGGCGTCGTCCCCGATGTCGCCGACCGCCTCGGCGGCGCTCTGCTTGACTTTGTCCATGGAGGGGTTCCTTGTCATGAGCTGACAGAACCTGCAGGGATGCAGTCGTTCGCCAGATGAACTACAGTTCATTTGTACGCGACGAGTGTGCGTTCACCGGCCACGCAATGTCAACGGCTACAGGGGACGCCGATGCTCGAAGACACAGCAGTGCCACGCTCCAGAACCGCACGGAGGGCCGATGGCCGTCACTACACCGCCCCACGACACAGCGCCCGCCGAAGCCGTGGGACCGCTGATGCGCGGCGTCTCCGTGCTGCGTGACATCAGCGAGGCCGGCGGCCGGATGACCGTCAGCGAGCTCGTACGCTCCACCGGACTCGCCCGCTCCACCGTCGACCGGATTGCCGCCACCCTCGCGCGCATGGGCTACCTGCGGCTCGACGGGCACGCCGCCGTCCTCGCGCCCCGCCTGATGGAACTGGGCAACGCCTATCTGGCCGCCATCCGCCTGCCGGGACCGCTCGGCCCGCTCGCCGAGAAGCTCGCCGAGGAACTCGACGAGTCCGTGTCGCTGGCCGTGCCCGACCGCGACGGCATCCGCTTCGTCCACCAGACCACCCGGCGGCGTGCCATGTCCCTCACGTTCCGCATCGGGGATCTACTGCCCGCCGAACGCACCGCGCAGGGAACGGTGTTTGCCGCGTACTGGAGCGAGGAGGAGTGGGCGCACTGGCGCGCGCGGCGTGCCGCCGACCCGGACGGCCACGCCTTCCTGCCCGCCCTGCCGCCTCCTCACGCGGCCGAGGACGGTCACACCTTCGAAGAGCGCGCGGCCGCGGCCCGTCAGCAGGGCTGGGCCGTGGACGACCAGCTGATCGAACCGGGCCTGATCGCCCTCGCACTGCCGGTCCTTGCCCCCGACGGAGAAGTGGTCTGCGCGGTGAGCGTGGTGAGCCACACCAGCCGCCACAGCGCCGAGTCACTGCGGGAGTCGCTGCTGCCGCGGGCGCGCGATGCCGTGGCCGCCATGGAGAAGCGCCTGCGCGAGAGCCGGTCGGCACAGGAGGAACAGGCCGAGGAGGAGCAGACCGAGGAAATGCGGGCTGCGAAGGAGCACGCAGGCGAGGAGCAGGCCGGCGGACTCGCCGACTGGACCAACGCCTCCAAGCAGGAACTCGGCGCGGAGTTCGTGGAATCCCTTGCGCGCGGCCTCACCGTCCTCACTGCCTTCGGGGACGGCAGGGCGGAGCTCACTCTCACCGCCATCGCCGAAGCCACCGGTCTCGCCCGCGCCACAGCCCGCCGCGCTCTCATCACGCTCGAGCACCTCGGCCATGTGGAGGCGCGGGAGCGGAGCTTCCACCTCACCCCGAGAGTGCTCGCGCTCGGCTATCCGCCGCTGTCACGCACCACGCTCTCCGAGATCGCCTCACCCCATCTGGTCACACTCGTCCAGCAGGTGCACGATTCGGCGTCCCTGGCGGTGCTCGACGGCGACGCGATCCAGTACACGGCCCGCGTCGCCACCGGCCGCATCATGAGCGTCAACATCCAGATCGGCACCAGATTTCCGGCCTACGCGGCGTCCATGGGCCGCGTCCTGCTGGCCGACCTGCCGCCGCGGGATCGCGCCGCCCGGCTGGAGCGCACCGAACTGCGGGCACTGACACCCCGGACCATCACCGGCCTGCCGGAGCTCGACGCAGTCTTCGAGCACGTGGCGGAGGACGGGTACGCGCTGGTCGACGAGGAGCTCGAGGAGGGCCTGCGCTCGCTCGCCGTACCCGTGCGCGACCTCGACGGACGAGCGGTCGCGGCCGTGAACGTCGCCATGCACAGCAGCCGCCGCACGGTGGCGCAATGCCTGACCGAGGTCCTGCCCGAACTGCAGGCGACAGCCGCCCGGATCGAGGCCGACCTGCACATCGCCGGGCGCTTCACGAGGATCCCGACGGCCTGAACCGCGGGTCGCAGACAGCGTGCTCCGGGGCTTGCGTGGGGTCCACGCTGTGAGTGACGACCGAGACATCGTCACGCGGCCGATCACCGAAGGTGGTGAGGTGGGTGGTTCGGCCTCGATCCGAGACGTTCGGCCCAACCTCCCCGCTCTCGGTCGTCCGAGAATGGAGACATGCGGAACAGATCGTGCTGTGCTCAGTCCACGACCGCCCGAAAGCGTGCCGGGCGGGGGCCGCGGAGGAAATCAGTGGCCACGCTCGCGATGCTGGTGGCCACGCTCGCCCTCGCGGTGTCGGGCTGCCAGGGCGGCGCGGGTACGAAGCCGCCGGACGGTCGTGCCACGCCCGTGCCAGGCTCACACGTACTCGCGGTGAAGATCGACAACGTCGGCCCGGCCCGCCCCCAGACCGGCCTCGACAAGGCGGACATCGTCTACGTCGAGCAGGTTGAGTCCGGGCTCAGCCGGATACTCGCTGTCTACTCCTCCCACGTCCCGCCCGTCGTCGGTCCGGTGCGCAGCGCTCGTGAAACCGACCTGGAACTGCTCCGGCAGTTCGACCGGCCGACCCTCGCCTTCTCCGGGGCACAGACCAAGCTCCTCCCGGTCATCAAGGCAGCTCCCTTGAACGCACTTCCGCCCGACAAGGCACCGGCCGCGTACTTCCGCAGCCGGGATCGAGCCGCCCCGCACAATCTGTATCTGCGGCCCGAGCGGGCCCTGCGCGACACCCCTGGCGCAAACGCCGCCGGATACGCCGGGCTCAGCTTCGGCCCCCCGCCCCCGGGCGGGAAACCGACCGCCGCATACACCGTCCGCTATCCAGCCGCACGCTTCGGCTTCACCTGGTCGGCAGGCCGGCAGCAGTGGCTGCTGACCATGGACGGCACGCCTTTCCGGACAGCGTCAGGGGAGCAACTGGGTGCGGCCACGGTCATCTTGCAGTACGTGACGGTGCGACCGTCGAGCTTCCACGACCGGTGGGGCAACAACTCTCCGTATACCGAGACCGTGGGCTCCGGCGCCGCGCTGGTCCTGCGCAACGGCTCAGCGTACGAGGCCGACTGGAAGCGGGACACAGCCGAGTCCGGCACCGCATTCACGACCCCGGACGGCGGGCGCATGCCGTTCGCCCCAGGACAGATCTGGATCGTGTACGAGGCTCGCTGACTCCTGCCCGTCGATCGTCCCCACGGCTGTCCTAGCCTGCGGGAAGTCGTTTGGCCGCATTGCTGGTTGGCAGACTCTCGTTCGAAGCTCGCCTCACCCGTCGCAGGTAGCCCGTGCCTGCCCTCATACCGTTGGAGTATCCGTGGACCTGACCCAGTGCCCGCTCTTCTCGCTCGACCCGGATGCCGACCCCGCCGAAGAAGCGAGACAGCTCCAGGCGCAAGGCCCTCTGGTCCCTGTGGAGCTGCCGGGGGGTGTAGCAGCCTGGGCAGCCACCGACCTGGCCACCGCGCAGCAGGTTCTTGGTGACGAACAGCTGACCAAGGACCCTGCGCACTGGCCGGCCCTGGAGGACGGGCAAATACCCGATGACTGGGAACTGATCGCCCTCGTACGCGGAGCCGGGATGCTTCACGCAGGCGGCGACGATCACCACCGACTGCGACAACTCGTGAGCTCAGCCTTCACTCGTGCGCCGATCGAAGCGCTCCGTCCCCGTATCGCAGAGATTGCCGGCGAACTGCTGGACTCTCTGGGCACCGCAGATCCGGGCGAGCCGGTCGACCTGCGCGAGCGCTTCGCCTACCCACTTCCGGTACGCGTTATCTGCGAGGTCCTCGGGGTGCCCGACACCGCCGTCGCCGAACTGCGCCATCGCTTCGACCGCCTGGTGACGCCTCAGGCTGCGGCCTCCGGCGAGGCCGACATCCGCGTCGCCGTGGCGGACATATACCGCTCCCTCACAGCGCTGATCGAGATCAAACGCGAGGAACCCGGGGACGATCTCACCACGGCACTGATTCAGGCACGCGACGACGGCGGCCGGCTCACCGACCAGGAGCTGGTCGAGACCCTGTTCCTCATCCTCGTCGCGGGACACGAGACCACGATCAACTCGATCACCAACACGACGCACGCGCTGCTGCAGAACCCGAAGATGCTCGCCGCAGTCCGTGACGCCAACGGCGACGCCCCCTCGTGGGCCGATGTGGTCGACGAGGGGCTTCGCTTCTGCTCACCGGTCCGGCACGCCCTCATGAGGTATGCCACCCAGGACACCGAGATCGCCGGGGTCCGAGTGGCCAAAGGGGATCCCGTCATCGCCAGCCTGGTCGCCGCAGGCCGGGACCCCCGTCGGCAGGAGAGGCCGGACGACTTCGACATCACTCGCCCCACACGCCGCGACCATGTCGCGTTCGGCCACGGCGCGCACTACTGCCTGGGCGCTCGCCTGGCCAAGCTGGAGACCGAGATCGCGCTGCGCACCCTGTTCACGCGGTATCCCGGTCTCACCCTCGCGGTCGAGCCTGAGCGTCTCTCGTCCATCCCACTCCAGGGCTTGCAGGCCTTGCACGCCTATCTCAATGCCGACGAACAGCTGCCATTGGCTGCGCAGTAGGCCAAGAAGGCCGTCACCATCCCCGTAGTGCAGGCAGGGTCCGGACCGCGGCGCCGCCGGACCCTGCCTGCCTCAGGCGCTAGCGCTTCCGTCGGAGGAGCCTCCGCAGGTTCTGCCACCAGGTCTCGCGGGCGCCGACGCCACCAGAGGGAGCCGGTGACGGTGACGGGAGCTGCGCCGCCGGAAGCGGTTGCGCCCCGGCGGCTGTCAGCGCGCTGTCAGCGTCCGCGGCGCCCCCGACGGCTGTCCTCTTGAAGAGAACGGGGAGGTTGTCGAGGCGTTGAGAGATCAACGAGCTGGTCACATGCAGCTCACCCTCGAGCACGGCGAGCTGTACGTCGGGTATCCGCGCGAGCAGTGTGTCGATGCCTGTGTCTGCGATGGCCCGTCCGATGTCCATCCCGGGGCACTCGTGCGGTCCGCCACTGAAGGCGAGGTGTGAGCGGTTGCCGTGTACCGGCGCGGTCAGATCGGGCCGGATCTCGGGGTCGGTGTTACCGGCCGCCAAACCAAGCATGACCATGTCGCCGGCCCTGATCTGCTGTCCGCCGAGAATGGTGTCGCCCGTCGCCCAACGGGTCGGCACCACCGCGAGCGGAGGGGCGTCCCACATCACCTGCTCCAGTGCGTCCGGCAGAGTCATCTGACCGCCGGACAGACTCCCGCGGAAGCGGCGATCGGTCAGCACCATCCGCAGCGTGTTCGCGATCAGGTTCGTTGTGTTCTCGTGCGCGGCGACGATCGCGTGCCGCAGATGCTCCATGACTTCGTCGTCGGTGAGATCTGACTCGTGACCGATGAGCCAACTGGCGAAGTCCTCCCCGGGCTTGTCCTTCTTGCCCTTGACCAGCCCCGACATGGTGTCCACGACGAACTGGTTGCTCTGGAGAGCCGTCGGGGTGCCCTTGACCATGTCGCGCACAGCCTGGCCAAGCGGAAGCGCGTACTGCTCGGCAATGCCGAACTGCCGGGCCAGGACCAGAATCGGAAGCTTCTCGGCGAAATCAGCCACCAAGTCCGCGTGGCCTGTTGCGGCGAAGTTGTCGATCAGCTGGTTCGTGTACCGGACGACGTGGCGGCGGACTCCGTGGCGGTTGAAGTTCCCCAGACTCTCGGTGATCGCGCTGCGCAGCCGCGCGTGCTCCGCGCCATCAGCGAATGCCACCAGCGGCTGCCACGCGGTAATCGGGAGCAGCGGGGAGTCCGCAGGCAGTTGGACGTTCCAATTACGGGAGTCACAGGAGAACAGACTGGACTGGCGCATTACATCCAGATTCTCCCGGTGCCCCAGGACCAACCAGACCTGCACGTCGCCGGGGAGCAGCACCGGCGCCACCTGGCCGTGCTGCCGACGGAGCTTCTCATACAGCTCGTTCGGCGGGCCCTCAGCCTCGGGCCCGTACATCCGCTGCAGCCCGACGGGCCCCTGAGCATGCGCGGGGCAACCCGGAGGCGGGACGGGCACGGAGGAGGTGCTGGGGTCTGAGTTCGAGGTTGTCACGAGGCCTCCGAGAAGCAACGGCGTTGTAATAAGGACGGCGATGGATTCAGCCCGCTGTTCCCCGTCGACTTCGCAATCATCAGCAGTGCCTTTGGGTCAGAGGACCGACGTGCGGACGGACTTTCTGCGCGCGCCATCGGCTCTCTCCGGGGATGCACCACGATGGTTCGGAGTCGCCAGACGCTGTGCCAGGTGTTACCTCGCACAGGCTGTGAGGTAGCGGAGCGCCCGCAGCATATCCATGGCCCACTCGGGTCGGGCAGGCAGGTCCGCGGTGAACTCTCCTGCACACGACCCAACTTGGCGCACTTCCTCAGCTGCGAGGGCGATCGATCCGGCCGGACGATGCGGACTCGCGCTGCTGGACTCCCAGTGGTGAGATCTCCTTCAGGACTAGACCGCACGGCGCGCGGAACGCACTGTCCGGTGCATCGCACTGCCTAGAGCAAAGGATCTCCCCGGTGTCAGTTGGATTGCAGTCGGTCAAGCCCCGAACGGTACCGCGCGCCCCCGGAGCAGTGCCGCTTCTGGGGCACGCCGTGAAGCTGTGGCGTGACCCCCTCGGATTCCTGAAGTCGCTACGGGAGCACGGGGATATAGTCCGCGTCGACCTCGGAACCATGCCCATGTACGTCGTCACCTCGGCGAAGCTCGTCCACGAGGTGACCGTGACCAACGCGCGCAGCTTCGAGAAGGGTCGCTTCTTCGACCGGCTGCGGCCGCTCGCGGGCAACGGCCTGGCCAACGCCGACGGAGAGGTGCACCGCAAGCACCGGCGCATGGTGCAGCCGATGTTCTCCAAGGAGCGCATCGCGGGCTACTCCGGGATCATGAGCGGCAACGCACGCGCCCTGGCCGACTCCTGGACACCGGGGCAGGAGATCGAGCTGGAGCAGGCGATGGCGGGGTACGCCATCGAGACGCTGGCGGCGACGATGTTCTCCACGGACATCGGGCTGCCGGCGGTGGAGGCCGTACGTGAGAACCTGCCCGTCCTGCTGAAGAACCTGCTCATACGGGCGGCCTCCCCCAAGCTCCTGGACCGCCTGCCGATCCGCGCCAACCGCGACTTCGACGCAGCGGCGGCGAACCTCCGCGAAGTCATCGACCTCGTCGTCATGACGGCCCGTCGCTCCAAGGCCACCGACCGGCCCGATCTGTTGTCGTTGCTGCTCGCGGCCCAGGACGCGGAGAGCGGAGAGGCGCTCTCCGACACCGAGGTCAGGGATGAGCTCAGCACCATCCTCTTCGCCGGTGCCGAGACCACGGCGGCAATGCTCGCCTGGACGTTCCACGAGCTGGCGGCCCATCCCGAGGTCGAGAAGCAGCTGGTCGCGGAGATCCAGGAGGTCGTCGGCGACCGGCCGGTCACCATCGAGCACATACCCCGGCTGGAGGGGATCCGGCGGGTGCTGGACGAGGTGATCAGACTGCATGGCGTCACCCTGTTGATGCGCCGCACGACGGTACCCGTGGAACTCAGCGGCATCACCTTCCCCGCAGGTACCGAGGTCGCGTTCAGCCTCTACGCCATCCACCGTGATCCGGGTCTTTACGCGAAAGCCGACAGTTTCGATCCCGACCGGTGGCTGCCGGAACGACAGGAGGCCGCCGGGCTCGGGCGTGAGGCCTACATCCCATTCGGGGCAGGCAACAGGAAGTGCATCGGTGACAGGTTCGTCTGGACAGAGGCGACCATCGCCATCGCGACGATTCTCGCCCGCTGGCAGCTGGTCCCCGCGCCCGGACACACACCCAAGGAAGTGGCCTCAGCGGTGGCACACGCCGACCGCATCCCCATGACGGTCAAACCTCGAACTATCTGACCCTGTTGACGCAGATCGCACCGGCGCCGGAACCGGGCAATTTCAGCGCCGTCTATACGTCGACGACCGCGCCGCAACTGATGTTGACCACGGTCTCCAGCGACGGGGAACGCTGAAGCAGGACTCCGGGATCTTCCGGAGAGGCCTCCGGGGCCTGTTCGAGCGTCATGCCCGCGCGCTCGGCTCCTCCTGCCCCGTGGACCACGGCGTTCTTGTCCCGCAGCAACATGCCGGCCCTCCTCTTGGTGACATGTCCCGTCCGGTTCACCCAACCGACGAACGAGTGACGCGCGGATCGTCGGGCCAACCGGAAACCTCGGCAGCCCGTAATCAGGGCAGGGTCCGGGCTCCAGGAGTGGTCCGGGGTCAGCCCGTGCTCTCCGCCGGCCGTCGGATCGGCGGAGAGCACCAGCATTGCCGGCTGCCCGTACAGGGCTGCGACCTGCGCCCAGTCGGTGGTAGCGGCGTCGGTGGCAGCGGCATGGCAGGCCACTATGGCCGCCTGCAGCTGGTACGTGCCGGGCCTGCGGCTCCGCAGGGGTGGCGTCGAGCAGGCCGAGCCTTCGGAGAGCTCCATGGCGTCCCCTCGCGTCGTGAGTACAGTCCTGCCGCTCCAGAATGCCGACGCTTGGCCCGTACCAGGGCGCTGGGCCATCATTTCGGCTGCGGCACCAGGTACGGCCTACACTCAAAATCATGCCTCTGACCAGTAGGAATGGCGAAGCGCTGCTGGAGTACCCGTACTGCAACCGTGCTTGAGACGACGGACTGCCCGAGTGTGGTCGGCCTGCCTGACTTGCGTGGGCGGCGGAGGGGTTGTCGGGTGGAATTGCAGAAGGGGGCGTCCGGCACTGAACACACCTTCATGTGATCAGCCCCCGACCCACCGCCTTGCAATGATTTCGGTGCCCTGTCAAGAGCCAGCCCTCGACTCCGCAGACCATCAATGTTTGGCCGCAGAGCACCGTGCGGTGCTAGAAAGGTCAACGTGGTCAAACTTTTCGGCCGATTCCGGAGCTCACCGGTTCGGTCACTGACCGACAAGCATCCCCGGAGCGTCGCCGGGCAGGTCTTCGCCCTGCAGGTGGCTGTGGTGGTGCTGCTCGTGGCGACCGCGGTGCTCGCGCTTGTGCTGCAGTCCCGGCTCGACAGCAGTAGGGAGGCGAAGAACCGTTCCATTGCCGTCGCCGAGACCTTCGCGCACTCTCCGGGCGTTCTGGCCGCCCTGAAGACCCCTGATCCCTCCAAGGTGCTCCAGCCTCTCACCGAGGCGGGGCGGAAGGCGGCCGGCGTCGACTTCATCGTGGTCATGGACACGAAGGGGATCCGCTACACGCATCCAAAGCCGGACCGGATCGGGAAGAGGTTCGTCGGCACCATCGAGCCCTCGCTGGCCGGCCACGTGTACACAGAGAGCGTCCACGGCCCGCTCGGCCACGAGGTACAGGCGACCGTCCCCATCTTCGACAACAAGGGCAAAGTCGTGGCCTTGGTGTCCGCCGGTTTGAAGGTCAAGAACGTGACCAGCGTCGTGAACCGACAGCTGCCGATCATCTTCGGTGCCGGAGCGGCCGCGCTCGCCCTGGCCACGGGCGGAACGGCGCTGGTGGCCAGGCGGCTGCGGCGGCAGACCCACCGTCTGGGCCCGGCCGAGATGACCCGCATGTACGAGCATCACGACGCCGTGCTGCACTCCGTCCGCGAAGGCGTGCTCATCGTCGGCACCGAAGGTCAGCTGCTGCTGGCGAACGACGAGGCCAGGCGGCTGCTGGAGCTGCCGCCCGACGCCGAGGGACGGCACATCTCGGAGCTGCCCAGTCTTGATCCCCCCACGGTGGAGCTCCTGGTCTCGGGCCGCGTGGCCACGGACGAGGTGCACCTGGCCGGGGAGCGGTTGCTTGCGGTGAACCAGCGGCCCACGGATCGTCACGGTGGCCCCAAGGGGACGGTCGCCACCTTGCGTGACTCCACGGAGCTGCGGGCGCTGTACGGCAGGGCGGAGACGGCCCGCGAGCGGCTGAGACTGCTGTATGACGCCGGTCTGGGCATTGGGACCACCCTCGACGTGGTGCGTACGGCCGAGGAACTGGCGAAGGTCGCCGTCCCCCGATTCGCCGACTTCGTCACCGTCGATTTGGCCGACCCGGTGCTGCGCGGGGAGGAGCCGGCCGGTACGGCCACGGACATGCGCCGCACCGCCGTCCACGGCATCCGGGACGACCATCCCCTCTACGAACTCGACCGCCTGATCGACTTCCTCCCCTCCACACCGCAGGCACGGGGTTTCGGCAGCGGCCGGCCGGAGCTGGTGCCCGAGCTGTCCGCCGCGCCCGGCTGGCATGCCCAGGACCCGGAGCGGACACAGATGATCGTCGAGTACGGCATCCATTCGCTCATCACCGTGCCCCTCCAGGCGCGGGGCGTCATCCTGGGCGTGGCCAACTTCTGGCGCTCGGAGAAGCCCCAGCCGTTCGAGGAGGACGACCTGTCCCTGGCGGAAGAACTGGTCGCCCGGGCGGCGGTCAGCATCGACAACGCCCGCCGCTACACCCGTGAGCACACCCTGGCCGTGGCTCTGCAGCGCAGCCTGCTGCCGCGGGCCCTGCCCGAGCAGAGCGCCCTCGAGGTCGCCCACCGCTACCTGCCGGCGCTGTCCGGGGTGAGCGGCGACTGGTTCGATGTCATCCCGCTTCCGGGCAGTCGCGTGGCGCTGGTCGTCGGGGATGTCGTCGGTCACGGCCTGCACGCGGCGGCCACGATGGGACGGCTGCGCACGGCGGTGCACAACTTCTCCACGCTCGACCTGCCGCCCGACGAGATCCTCAGCCATCTCGACGACCTGGTCGGGCGCATCGACCAGGAGGAGGTGGAGGCGGCCGCCGGCGCGGGGGTCACGGGCGCCACCTGCCTGTACGCGATCTACGATCCTGTCTCCCGCCACTGCGCCATGGCGCGGGCCGGGCACCCCGTGCCCGCGCTGGTCCACCCCGACGGCAGTGTGTCGTTCCCCGATCTGCCGGCCGGGCCGCCCCTCGGCCTGGGCGGTATGCCGTTCGAGACCGCCGAACTGGAACTGGCAGAAGGCACGCAACTCGTCCTCTACACCGACGGGCTCATCGAGGACCGCACCCGGGACATCGACGTGGGGATCGAGCTGCTGCGTCAGGCCCTGGCGTCCCATCCCGACCGGTCGCCGGAGGAGAGCTGTCAGGCGGTGCTCGACGAGCTCCTGCCCGGCCGGCCGAAGGACGACGTGGCGCTGCTCATCGCCCGTACACGGGCGATTCCGCCCGACCACGTCGCCAACTGGGACGTGCCGTTCGATCCCGCCGCCGTGGCAGGGATGCGCGCCGCCGTGGCAGAGAAGCTGGACGACTGGGGTCTGTCCGAGCTCGCGTTCGCCATGGAGCTGGTGCTCAGCGAGCTGATCACCAACGCTCTCCGCTACGGCTCCGCACCGGTCACCGTGCGACTGCTGCGCGACCGCACCCTGACCTGCGAGGTCGCCGACGGCAGCAGCACCTCGCCCCATCTGCGGTACGCGGCCACGATGGATGAAGGAGGCCGCGGCCTGTTCCTCGTGGCGCAGATGGCCGAACGCTGGGGCACCCGCTACACCCCCCAGGGGAAGGTCATCTGGGCGGAGCTGTCGCTGCCCTGATCGGCGGGAGCGTGGCCGTCGGTGAGCGTGCCCCGGTATCCGAGGCCAGGGGGCGTTGCCGGGCGGGGTGGCGGGAGCTAGATTCGTGAGTGACATACCGACCAGTCGGTCACCGCGTCGAGGAGAAGCCCGCATGAGCCGCATGAACCACCAAGTCCGTCTGGCCGCCCGCCCGGTGGGGCTGCCCCGTCCCACCGACTGGGAACGGACCGAGGAGCCGGTCGGCGAGCCGGGTGAGGGCGAGCTGCTGGTGCGGGTGCTGCAGCTCTCGCTCGACCCCGCGATGCGCGGCTGGATGAATGAGGGTAAGTCGTACATTCCGCCAGTGAAGCTCGGCGAGGTGATGCGCGCGGGTGCGGTCGGGCGGGTCATCGCCTCCCGACACCCCGGCTTCGCCGAGGGCGACTATGTGTCGGGCGGTTTCGGCGTCCAGGAGTACTGCGTCTCGGACGGCAGGGGGGTCATACGCATCGACCCGAAGTTGGCGCCGCTGCCGGTATACCTCGGCACCCTGGGCATGACGGGTATGACGGCCTACTTCGGGCTGCTCGACATCGGCCGCCCGGAGACCGGCCAGACGGTCGTGGTGTCCGGCGCAGCCGGGGCCGTGGGCAGCGTGGTGGGCCAGATCGCCAAGATCAAGGGATGCCGGGTCATCGGCATCGCCGGCGGCGAGCGCAAGTGCCGGATGCTGGTGGAGGAGTTCGGCTTCGACGCCGCCATCGACTACCAGACCGACGATGTGAAGAAGTCGCTGCGCGAGCTGGCCCCCGACGGTGTGGACGTCTACTTCGACAATGTCGGCGGCGACATCCTCGACGCGGTGCTGACCCGGCTCGCGCGCGGCGCCCGCATCGTCATCTGCGGCGCGATCTCCCAGTACAACAGTGTGGAGCCGGTCAAGGGCCCCGCCAACTACCTGTCCCTGCTGGTGAACCGCGCCACCATGACCGGCATGGTGGTGTTCGACTACGCCGACCGGTATGCCGAGGCCGCTGCCGAGCTGGCCGGGTGGCTGGCGGAGGGGAAACTGCAGACGCGGGAGGACGTCGTACAGGGCGGGATCGACGCGTTCCACGACACCCTGCTGCGGCTCTTCCGCGGCGAGAACCACGGCAAGCTCGTCCTCGAAGTGGCGGACCAGTAGGACGCATGAGAGACACCTGAGCGGCCCGGGGCCCGGCCGACGCAGGGGGCGCGCTCCCTCCGGCCGGCGCCGGCCCGCCCCCGCGCAGCGGAGGGGGGCACCACAGGGCCCGCATACCCGGCGTGCCCCTGCCCGGCGACGCCGCGCACCTGATGTCGCGGCTGCTCGACCAGATGGCCCAGTGTCGAGGCGAAGCCGACTGATCGGAGCGGCGCGCGCCCGTCGCCCGTCTGCACTGCATCGGAGCGCCGGGCTCGTCGGGAGCCTCCCCGCTGCCCACACCCGTCGGAACGTACGAGTCCAGCAGCGCGACTATCACGCCACGGTGTCTCACGGTCAAGCCCTGACGGGTGGCCCGGAGATCCATTCACCAGGCCACCCCTTCACCACGAGCGTCAGTTGATCTCGATGAGCAGGTCGCCCGCCTCGACCTGCTGGATCTTGCCGATCGCGAGCCGGCTCACCGTGCCGGCGGTCTGGGCGGTGATGGAAGCCTCCATCTTCATTGCCTCGATGGTGGCGACGGTCTGGCCGGCGGACACCGAGGCGCCCTCCTCCACCTGAAGGGTGACCACTCCGGCGAAGGGGGCCGCGACGTGGCGCTCGTTGCCACGCTCGGCCTTCTCCGCCGCCTTGACCTCCGTGGCGATGGACTTGTCCCGGACCGGGACCGGCCGCAGTTGTCCGTTGAGCGTGGCCAGCACCGTGCGGAAGCCCCGCTCGTCGGCTTCGGAGATGGCTTCCAGTTCGATCAGCAGGGTGACTCCGGGCTCGAGCGTGACGGTGTGCTCGGTCTCAGGCTCCAAGCCGTAGAGGAAGTCCCGGGTGGGCAGGACGGAGGTGTCGCCGTATGCCTCTCGGTGGGCGTCGAACTCCTTGGTCGGGCCGGGGAAGAGCAGCCGGTTGAGCGTCGCCCGGCGCGATTCCCGAAGGCCCTGCCGGTCCTCGTCGGACAGCGTCGGCGTCTCGGCCTTCTCCGGACGGCCGTGCAGAGCGCGGGTGCGGAATGGCTCCGGCCAGCCGCCGGGCGGGTCGCCCAGTTCACCGCGGAGGAATCCGATGACCGAGTCGGGCACGTCGAACTTGCCCGGGTCGGACTCGAAGTCCGCGGCCTCGACCCCGGCTCCGACGAGATGCAGCGCCAGGTCGCCGACGACCTTCGACGAGGGAGTCACCTTCACCAGACGGCCCAGCATCCGGTCCGCCGCCGCGTAGCAGTCCTCGATCAGCTCGAAGCGGTCGCCGAGGCCCAGCGCGATCGCCTGCTGGCGCAGGTTCGACAGCTGGCCTCCGGGAATCTCGTGGTGGTAGATCCGGCCGGTGGGTGAGGCGAGACCGGACTCGAAGGGTGCGTAGACCTTCCGGGTCGCCTCCCAGTACGGCTCCAGATCACCGACTGCCTGCAGCGACAGGCCGGTCTCCCGCTCGCTGTGGTCGGTAGCGGCGACCAGGGCCGACAATGGCGGCTGGCTCGTGGTGCCGGCCATCGAGGCCACAGCGGCGTCCACAGCGTCGACGCCCGCGTCGATCGCGGCGATGAGCGTGGCGAGCTGGCCGCCCGCTGTGTCGTGGGTGTGCAGATGCACCGGCAGGTCGAACCGCTCCCGCAGGGCCGTCACCAGCGTGCGGGCGGCGGGCGGGCGCAGCAGCCCGGCCATGTCCTTGATGGCGAGCACATGTGCGCCCGCGTCCACGATCTGCTCGGCGAGGCGGAGGTAGTAGTCGAGGGTGTAGAGCGACTCCCCCGGGTCCGAGAGGTCGGCGGTGTAGCAGAGTGCGACCTCCGCGAGTGCCGTTCCCGTCGCCCGCACCGCATCGATGGCGGGACGCATCTGCGAGACGTCGTTGAGCGCGTCGAAGATACGGAAGATGTCCATGCCGGTGGCGGCGGCCTCGACGACGAACGCCTCCGTCACCTCGGTCGGATAAGGGGTGTAGCCCACGGTGTTGCGCCCGCGCAGCAGCATCTGGGTGCAGATGTTGGGCACCGCCTCACGGATTCCCGCCAGGCGCTCCCACGGGTCCTCGGCGAGGAAGCGGAGCGCCACGTCGTACGTCGCGCCGCCCCAGCACTCCAGGCTCAGCAGCTCCGGCGCGGTGTGCGCGACGTGCGGGGCGACCGCGAGCAGATCGCGGGTGCGCACCCGGGTGGCCAGCAGGGACTGATGTGCGTCGCGGAAGGTGGTGTCCGTGACTGCGACCGCCTTCTGACGGCGCAGTTCGGCGGCGAAGGCCTCCGGCCCCAGCGCGGCGAGGCGCTGCCGGGAGCCCTCGGCCGGCGGCGCGGTGAAGGAGGTGGCCGGCAGCTTGTCGACGGGGTCGATGACGACCGGGCGGGGCCCGTGAGGCCGGTTGACCGTCGTCTCGGCGAGGTAGGTGAGCATGCGGCTGCCGCGGTCGGCCGACGGGCGGGCCCGGACCAGCTCGGGGTGCTCGTCGATGAAGCTCGTCGTGATGCGGCCCGCGCGGAACTCGGGGTGGTCGAGCACCGCGCCGAGGAAGGGCAGGTTGGTGGACACTCCGCGGATACGGAACTCGGCGATGGCCCGGCGCGCGCGGCGGGCGGCATTGGCGAAGTCGTGCCCGTGGCAGGTGAGCTTTACCAGCATCGAGTCGAAGTGCGCCGACACCTCGGCACCGGTGTGCACGGTGCCGCCGTCGAGCCGTACGCCGGGTCCGCCCGGCGAGCGGTAGGCGGAGATGGTGCCCGTGTCGGGCCGGAAGCCGTTGGCGGGGTCCTCAGTGGTGATCCGGCACTGCATAGCCGAACCGTTCAGAACGATGTCGTCCTGGGTCAGGTGCAGTTCGGGCAGCGTCATGCCCGCAGCGATGCGCAGTTGCCCGATCACCAGGTCCCGGCCGGTGACCTGTTCGGTCACCGTGTGCTCCACCTGGATACGCGGGTTCATCTCGATGAAGACGTGATTGCCGCGTTCATCGACCAGGAACTCGACCGTGCCGGCGTTGACATAGCCGATGTGGCGTGCGAAGGCGACGGCGTCTGCGCAGATCCGCTCGCGCAGGACCGGGTCGAGGTTCGGTGCGGGCGCGATCTCGACGACCTTCTGGTGGCGCCGCTGCAGCGAGCAGTCCCGCTCGTACAGGTGCACGACGTTGCCTTCGGCGTCGGCGAGGATCTGTACTTCGATATGGCGCGGGTTCACCACCGCCTGCTCGAGGAAAACCGTCGCGTCGCCGAACGAGGACTGCGCCTCGCGCATCGCCGCGTCGATCGCCTCCCGCAGCTCGCCGGGCTCGGCGACCCGCCGCATGCCCCGCCCGCCGCCACCGGCGACGGCTTTGACGAACAGCGGGAAGCCGATGTCGTCGGCCGCCGCAAGGAGCGCGTCCACGTCCGCGGACGGCTCCGACGACTTGAGTACCGGGACGCCGGCCTCCCGCGCCGCCGCGACCGCACGAGCCTTGTTCCCCGTCAGATTCAGTACCGAAGCGGGCGGTCCGACAAAGGTGATCCCCGCATCCGCGCAGGCCGCGGCCAGGTCCGGGTTCTCCGACAGGAACCCGTAGCCGGGATAGATCGCCTCGGCTCCGGCCCTGCGCGCGGCCTTGATCACCTCATCGACCGACAGATACGCCCGCACGGGATGGCCGGGTTCACCGATCTGGTACGCCTCATCCGCCTTGGCCCGGTGCAATGAGTTGCGGTCCTCATAGGGGAACACCGCCACCGTGGAGATGCCGAGCTCGAATGCTGCGCGGAACGCGCGGATCGCGATCTCACCACGGTTGGCGACCAATACCTTGCCGAACATCAAACTCCCCTGTTGCGTCGCGGACGGGGCGGCCTGAGGACCGGCGATGTCGTCACCGGCGCCGTGAAGGGCGTACGGCTGCCTCGTGGAAGGTGTCGATGAGTCTGTTGGTCTGGGCACCGCATCGGCCGATCCCGATCGGCAGGGGTGCATTCCTCATTGATAGGGCATGAATGCCTCGTTCCGGTGAAGGCCGACGACGCTGTCGGCCTCGGCCCTCCGGAGCCCGGGGCGTGGCCACCGTACCCGACGGCTTGTGATCACCGCCGTATGCACCCCCCGGCAGCACGCGTCGACTCCCAGAGCGGGCTCACCAGGCCCAACTGTGCGACCGGCGGGGGCACTGGCCCAGGGCATGAGGTTGGCGACCTGATGGTGAATTCGCCGGGGTGGCCGGACAGGTGGCGAGTTCCATCCCCAACGGCTTGTCCGGTAGGCGCTGAACCACATGGCAACACGCCACGTATGGAAGTAGGGCTCGTGAATTCCGGGCCCCCGGCGTTCGTAGCGCCGCCTCGAAGCGACTTAGGGGCCAGAGATGACGCACGCACGACGCAGGCTGCAGCGAATCGCGCGGCTGGCGGCCGTCGGCGGACTGCTCTGCGGCGGGCTGATGATCACGGACGCCGTGGCGAGTGAGCCCTCCGCCCCGCCAGGGGACGCAGGCAGCACCTCTGGCAACAACGACGTGGGCGCACGTCTCGTCTCAGAGCTCGGCGTATCACGCACCGCCGGCAGTTGGATCGGCTCCGACGGGCGCCAGGTCGTCGCGGTGACCGACGCGGACGCGGCGGCCGAGGTCAAGCGGACGGGGGCGCGCGCCAAGGTCGTCCGGTACAGCATGCGCCAACTCCGTACGGCCACCGAGACGCTGAGCGAAGCACCCCGCGTGCCCGGTACCGCGTGGGCCATGGACTACGCGTCCAACAAGGTCGTCGTCCAGGCTGACAGCACCGTCTCAGCCACCGACTGGTCGCGCATGTCCGACGTCGCCAAGGGGATCGGCGGCTTCGTACAGATGCACCGGACCACAGGCTCCTTCACCACCAGGGTCAACGCCGCCGAGCCGATTCTCGCCCGCGACGGCCGCTGCTCCGCAGGCTTCAACGTGACCAACGGCCAGGACAACTTCATACTGACGGCCGGGCACTGCGGTCCCGTCGGCACCTCCTGGTTCACAGGCACACGGGGCGCCCAGCAAGTCGGCGCCACCACTGAGAGTCGCTTCCCTGGTACTGACTTCGCCCTCATCCAGTACCAGAGCGGCCAGGCCGCCGGCGGAACCAACATCGTGAACGTCGGTGATGGCCAAGGTGTGCAGATCACTGCGGCCGCCGATCCCTTCGTCGGGCAGCAGGTCTTCCGCAGCGGCAGCACCACCGGGCTGCGCTCCGGCCGGGTGACCGGGTTGAACGCTACGGTGAACTACCCCGAGGGCACCGTCACCGGACTGGTCGAGACAACGGTCTGCGCCGAGCCCGGGGACAGCGGAGGCCCGCTGTTCGCGCAGGGGCTGGCGCTCGGGGTGACCTCGGGCGGCAACGGCGACTGCACCAGCGGGGGGACCACGTACTTCCAGCCGGTGACCAAGGCGATGGCGGCCCTCGGCGTGAGCCTGACCGGAACCGCCGCTCCCACAGACGGCAACCGCGCAGGCCAGGCTCCCGGCAACCCTGCCGCTGAGCCGTCGGCTGCCGCCGGGGCCGACACGCCACTCGTGCCGGGACAGGCAAACGGTCCGACGACGGTGAGCGGAATCGTCAGCCCCCGGGCCCTCGCACCGGGACTGGTGGTCATCGCGGTGAGTCTTGTCGGACTGATTGCCACCCGCTCGATCTGGTCTGCTCAGGATCGCCGCCGCTACCGCATGCGGTACTCCCAAAGCTGGAGCTGACCCTCGAGCGCGGCCCAGACCACCTCCGCGGTGAAACGTTTGCCTGGTGGCGTCGTACAGAAGCAATCGGCGATGTCGAGATCACCAAGGCCCTACTACCACCCAAAGTCCTGGAAGTACAGACATCTGTCATTATTTCAGGTGAACTCCCTATCATACGTGCCGATTAGAGAAGGGGATCTTCTACCTTTCTACCGTCCCTATTTCCATCCACGGTGGAGATTCCGGGGCGAGGGTTCTGAGCTGGGCACAATCGGGGAGTTCGTGTTGCATAGGGTGCTTGAGCGCGGTGACGGTGGCGGGCCGCCTCAGGTCGAGCTGCGCAACCGCTGGCTGTACGTGGCCGGTGTCGGTCAGGCTGTGTGCATCGGCTCCGCGGTCGCCGCGGCCGTGGGCGGGCGGTTCGCCCAGTTGGGCCTGCTGGTTGCAGACATCGGGGTGCCCACTGCGCACGGTGTGGCCGTCCTCTCCATCCTCGCGCGTGCACGATCGGCCACGGGGCGAGTACGACTGCGCCTGTTGCTGCTCGGCGTATCGACGGGCGCGGCCGGCGTGCATGAGCTTGTACTGCGCCAGTTAACCGCACTGCGGGGGTCCACCGGGATGCTCTATGCGGCGATCGAGCTGCTGGCCGTGGCCGGCATCGCCCTCGCGCTCGGTCTGGGCGTGGCCGGGATGGTGGTCGCGACCGGCGACGGCGGCACGGTGCTCACTTGGTTGCGACGGCTCTTGGACGGGTGGATGATCGCTGGATCATTGTTCACCCTTGGCTGGGTACTCCTCTTGCATCGGGCAGATCTGGGCGGTGATGTCCTGGCAGCGCTGTCCGATCTCGGCCGAGTGGTCGCGGACATCCTCGTTCTGGGACTGCTGCTGGTCCTGCGCTTCGCCATGCGACGCGGGCAACGCGCGTCCGTCAGCGTGGCGGCACTCGGTCTCGCGATCTTCGCGGTGAGCGACACGCTCCGCATCTTCTCGACAGATCCTGTCGTCTCAACGACCTTGCCGGTCACCGAGACATGCTCGATGACCGGCATGTTCCTCATCGCCGCAGCGCCGTGGCTGCCCGGCGGCGACAGTGTCCTGGGCGTGGACCGGCGGGAGTTGCCCGTGGCGGGGGTGGTGGCGGCCTTCCTCCCCGTAGTCGTTTGCGCGGTGGCCGTGGTGCTGCACACCTTGTCCGGCGACCGCCTTGATGTGGTCACGCCGGTCGTCGGAGGCACCGTGCTGCTCGCGCTGAGCGCGCGTCAGGGCGTGGTGCATGCCGAGAGTCTCTGCCTCGCGAGAGAGGTGGCCACCCGCGAGGATCACTTCCGTACGCTCGTCCAGGGTTCGAGTGACGTGATCGCTGTCGCCGGAGAAGACTGCGTCCTGCTCTACATCAGTCCAGCTGTGAAACAGGTTTTCGGATACCGGCCCGAGGATCTGCTTGGCACCCACTTGCCGCTGCTCATCCACCCCGACGACTTGCCACCGCTGACAAAGGCCGTCAGGAAGTTGCGGGAGGACTACGAGCTCAGCAGTCACAACCTTGGGCGTCGTGTGTCCTGCCGGATGCGATCGGCCGACGGACAATGGCGCCACGTCGAGTCGACGATCAGCCGTCACGCGAACGGGTTGATCGTCAACAGCCGGGATACGAGCGAGCGAGTTGCGCTGCAGGCACGGCTGGAGCATTTGGCGTTCCACGATGCGCTGACCGGCCTGCCCAATCGCGCTCTGTTCGCTGACCGGATCAAGCACGCTCTGGCCAAACGGTCGGCCGACAGTGCCCCGCCCGCACTGCTCTTCCTCGACCTGGACGGCTTCAAGAAAGTGAACGATTCGGCCGGCCATGCAGCCGGTGATGAACTGCTCATCCAGGCAGCGCGGCGGCTGCGGGCCGCGGTACGAGCGGAGGACACCGTTGCCCGCCTCGGTGGGGATGAGTTCGCCGCACTGTTGGAGGGGCACGCCGGAGCGTGCGAGTCCCGCACGCGGGAGGTGGCGGAGCGACTGCTGTCCGCCTTGACAATGCCGTACCGCCTCGCCGGTACCGAGGCCGTGGTCACCGCTTCGATCGGGCTCGCGGTGGCAACCCCGGGAATCACCCCCGCAGAATTGATGCGCAACGCCGACCTGGCGATGTACGGCGCCAAGGCCGCGGGCAAGGGACGCATTCAGGCGTATCGGCCGCAGACGCACAACAATGAGCGCCCAAGTCCTTCCATTCTCCGAGAGGATTCCTGCATCTCACCGGGGTAAGAAAAGAGCGATGGTGCGCAGAGTGCCGGTGGCGCTGTTGACTCCGGGTCAGTTCGAGTTGAAAAAGTCGTTGAGTACTTGGTCGCGGACTGCGGCGAAGCCCTCGAGTGCTCGCGCGAGATGCTCATCGGTGTGCACCGAGATGTAGCTGCTTCTCAGGCGGGGCGACGCTGCGGGAGGGAGCACCGCGTTGACATACACTCCTTGCTCGATCAGGAGATCCCACGCCATGAGCGTGCGTTTTTCGTCCACCGTATCGATGGGGACTATGGGCGCTTGGCCGGCGCCGATGGAATAACCGAGCGACGCCAGTTCCCTTCGCATGAAATCCGCCTTGGAGATCACCGCTTCGGAGCGCCACGGCTCCTCCTGAAGGATGCGCAGCGACTCGGATGCGGCTGCCGTGTTGGCCGGGCTCAAGCTCGCGGAGAACAACAGGCTGCGTGCGTTGTGGCGGAGGTACTCGATTACGTCCTCATCACCGAGGATGGCTCCGCCAGTTGATCCGAAAGCCTTGGAGAAAGTGAGCGTGACGAGTGGCACTTCCTCCATGAGCCCGTAGTGGGCGCACGTTCCCCTGCCCTCGGCCAACACACCGACGCCGTGCGCGTCGTCGACAAGGAGTGTGGCTTCGTGCTCCCGGCACACCCGCACTAATTCAGGCAGTGGACAAAGGTCGCCCTCCATGCTGTAGACGCCGTCCACCACAACCATCCGACCGGCGTTCTCGGGAAGCTGATCGAGCTTGCGGGTCAGGTCCTGTGTATCATTGTGCGCGAACCACTGGACTCTGGCCCGACTGAGCCGAGCGGCGTCGACGAGGGAGGCGTGCGCCCGCTTGTCGATGAGAACATGATCGCCCGGACCGCAGAGACCGGTGACAGCAGCCAGGTTGGTCTGATAGCCCGTGGTCAGCACCAGGGCAGCGGGTTTGCCGAAGAACTCGGCGAGCTTCTTCTCCAAGTGGTCATGGAGATCGAGGTTGCCATTCAGGAGACGAGAACCCGTGCAGCCTGCGCCATATCGGCGCGACGCTTCAGCGGCGGCGCCACATACGCGTGGGTCAGTGCTCAGTCCCAGATAGTCGTTGGAACCGCACATGACGACCTCGCGGCCGTCCTGAAGCCGAGCCACGCCCCGGTCCCGCTCGCTGAAGTTGAGGTAATAAGGGTATAGCCCGCTTCTCTTGAGTTCGCGGGATCGACTGTACACCGTGCACTTTTCAATGACGCTCATCAATGCCCTCCCCCGGGCTTCCGGCGTTGAGCGAGCGTATCGACTCATCCCGTGCGGCGACCCTCCCAGCCCCTCAGTCGAATGAATATTTTCCGAATCGACACGCGGGGGTATAAAAAGAAACACCTTCCCGGTCAAAATCGATCACCCTGGATAACCTTTCCGCCGGATGGTGAATTCCTCCGATCGCCGATATCGCCCGGCGTGAGGCTTTGACCCAGGACCGGGACTCCGTTGGTGATGATGGGCCGCTGACGGCTGGGCGGTCGGGGGCGTCGACAGGGGCTGTGGCGAAGCCTGTCCGGCACCCCGCGCGCCCACATGACCAGGTCGAACAGCGGCGAGTGAATGGTGAGCAGGTCCAGCTCGCGCGTGGCTTCATATACCGCGGGAGGTGGCGCTTCGATCATCGCGCACTCCGAGCGGCTGAACCGGAAGTGTGGCAGCGCGCGGTCGAGCAGCAGGGGTGCGGCGGCCGTGTCGGCGGTTGGGTCGGGGCTTCGCCCTGCGCTATCGAGGCCACTGGGGCATCCGGCTCCGCATGCGGCCCGGACAGCTCGAAGTCGGCGTGCCGCCGTCCGACCGGTTGCCGATCGTCATAGATCTCCCGGACCGCGCGGTCTCCCTCGCACCCGGCGAATCCTGCCGGCTGACACTGCGGGATCACTGATCCCCTGGCCGACCCCGGGCTCGGGCGCCCCCCTGCTGC
Source organism: Streptomyces sp. NPDC002730 (assembly GCF_042888805.1). Taxonomy (NCBI): domain Bacteria; kingdom Bacillati; phylum Actinomycetota; class Actinomycetes; order Kitasatosporales; family Streptomycetaceae; genus Streptomyces; species Streptomyces sp. NPDC002730. Next base: position 440,628 of record NZ_JBIAQG010000004.1, on the reverse strand, counting down.
TCACCGATGCGCGATGACAGCGACGGGCGCGGCCGAGTGATGCAGGACGGCGTGGGTGACCGGGCCGATATGCGCTGCGAGCGGCGCGTCTTGGATACGCCGACCGATGACCACGAGCTCGGCGTCCGCCGACTCGTACACCAGCTGCCGAGAGGCCCTGCCGAACTGTGCTTGCTCCACGACGTTCACGGCGGGGAACTTCTGTCGCCATGGCATCAGCATGTCGCTCAGCGCCTGTGCGATCTCCTCTCCGGCGTCGACAGCTGCGTAGTGGGTGCAGACCGGCGGCATCGTCCAGCCGTGCACCACTCGGAGACTGGCGGCCCGCCTGGCTGCCGCATCGAAGGCGAATGCCATGACCGCGTCGCAGTCCTGGCGGATGTCGACCCCGAGGACGACGTCACGGTACTCGCCCGACGCTTCGGCCGGTGCGGAATCCGAGGGCGCGCCTGCTCGCCCCTTTGCCGCCCGTACGAGTACGACCGGCTGCTCGGTGGCGCTCACCGTGGCCAGACCGACCGAACCGAGGAGGAAGCCCGCGACGCTGCCCAGCCCTCGGGAACCGAGCACGAGCAGATCTGCTTCACCGGCGGCGGTCGCCAGACCGGCTGGTGGCTGCTGCCCCGCGAAGTGCCGAGTGGTGACCTCCAGCTGCGGATGGCGTTGCTGCACATCGGCGGCAGCCCTCTCCAGCATCTCCTCGGCCCAGGTGCGCCGCATCTCAGGGGTGATGGCGGGCCGGGTCAGTGCCGAAGGCCCTTCCTCTACGTGAACGAGATGCAGCGGTACCCTGCGCAGCAGCGCCTCTCGCGCAGCCCACTCGGCGGCGGCGAGGCTTTCCGGTGTGCCGTCCAGACCGACGGCGACATTGCGCGTCATGATGAGAACCTCTTCCGGTTGGATATCCGCCACGCGGGATGTGTCTCCGCGCGGTGCCCCTATGGCCGCGCTTCCAGGGTCACTGGACGTCGGCCCTGACACGAGAGGCCAAGGGGCCCCGAGCCGGGCCGAACAGCCCCAAGAACGCTCGAGTCAGCACTGGGACCTGAGCCACCGTTGTGCGACCGCGGAGTCGCGGAGTACGCCAGGGTGGAACCACAGCGTCAGTACCGCGGTCATTGCCAGGCACCAGCTCAGAGCCGCCCACGTCCAGCCGGATGGGCGGGTACGCGTCAGTCATCAAACCTGCGTAGGCAGTGGGGCCTTTTCCACTGTGGGCGCGAGACGGGTCCCGGCGCAAGATCGTCCGGGTCGGCCGGTCGGCCCTGAGACTGCAGGGGCTGCCGCCTCCGCGGGTCCATAGCCCCGCCTGGCGCACTGCCCGTGAGGAGCGCAGCGTGGAATACGGGGGCGCCAAGGGAGAGGTGACAGGCATGGGCAGCAGTGATTCGGCACCCCGAGTTGTGGTCGGCGTCGACGGGTCGCCGTCGTCGCACGCGGCGCTTCAATGGGCGGTACGGCACGCAAGCCTCGTCGGAGGCGTCGTGGACGCGGTCTGCGCGTGGGATCTGCCAGGGATACAAGCTTGGTCGGCACCCGCGGTGGACACCGAATTCGACAGGGAGTCTGCCCGACAACGATTCACCGACGAGATCCAAGAGGTGCTCGGCGAGGTTCGCCCCGTCGACGTACGGGAGCACCTCACGCGCGGCAACCCGGCCGAGGTACTGATCGCTGCGGCGGACGGGGCAGAGGCGTTGGTCGTGGGCAACCGTGGCCGGGGCGGCTTCGCCAGCCTGCTCCTCGGCTCGGTGAGTCAGCAGTGCGCGCTGCATGCCACCTGTCCGGTGGTCATCGTCCGTCCGGACAGCAAGGTGGGACAGAGCTAGTGCCGCATCAAGCAATGTTCGCCCTGTCGACCACGGCTCGTAGCCGCTGATCGTCAGCGTGACGGTTTCGCCAGATGATGTAGCGGCGGATCATGCTGCCCTGCTCCTTGTGGCCGGCATGGTCGGTGCCGTCGAGAGTGAAGTGGCGCAGGGCGGTGAACTGGGCCTCGATGCGGTTCAGCCAGGAGCTGTTGGTTGGGGTGTAGGCGATCTCGACGTTGGTGGCCTCGGCCCAGTCGCCGACGCGGGTGTCGCGCCGGGTGGTCAGGTGCGGGGAGAAGTTGTCGACCACGATCGCGATGCGGACCTCGGGTGGATAGATGCTGCGCGAGTAGCGGCAGAACTCCAGGAACTTCGTCCCCGTCTTGGTCTTCTTCACGTGGCCGTAGAGCTTGTCCTTGGCCAGGTCGTAGGAGGCGAACAGGTGCCGGACCCCGTGCGGGCGGGTGCAGGTCGCCCGCCGCCGCGGGCGGGGCTCGCTATTGGGGTCCTTGTGCGTGCCACCGCGTTCGGCCAGCCCATTGCCGGCCGGGACGGGGCTGGAGGTTGAGCGGCCCGAACTCGTCGAGACAGAAAACGACTTCGGGCTCGCCCTCGTCGGGTATGACCTCGCCGTCGGCGATCGCGTAGAGGTGCTCAACCCTGGCGTTCTTCGTGGCGTAGTCGGAATCGCGTGAGGTCTTCCAGATCTTTAAGTTGAAAGGAGACGCCTTCCTCGCAGAGCGCGATGCGCAGGCCCTCGTGGCTGATGTCGTCGACCACCCCCTCGGCGACCAGGAAGTCCGCCAGCTTGGTCAGGCTCCAGGCCGAGAACGGCAGGCCGTGCTCGGCCGGCCGGGACTTGGCGATCTTCTTGATCTCGCGGCGCTCGGGCGGCATGACGGTCTTCGGCCGTCCGCCCCTGTACTTGGGGTAGAGGGAGTCAAAGCCGTCGACGTTGAAGTTGTGGACCACGTCCCGGACCCGGTCCGCGCTGGTGAAGGTAACCTCCGCGATCTTCGCCACGGTCATGCCCTGCGCGGACAGCAGCACCATCTGGGCCCGCCGCCAAGTCACCACCGACCCAGTGCCTCTGCGGATGATCCGCAGCAGCCGCCTGCCCTCATCGTCGTCGATCTCACGCACCCGCACTCGCTCGGCCATGTGCAGAGTGTGGACGATCGCATCGGCCGCAGCGGGACCGCGGCCCATCGGCGCGACTGTTGCGGACGCCGGTCGGTGCGACCCCGCCCTATCCGGCGCGGGTGATCGTGAACATGTAGCAGCCCCAGGCGACGTTGCGGCTGTGGACCTGCACCACGTCAGGCTCCGCGAGCAGCTCAGCGATGGCTCCCTCTGGATCCTGGCCGTCGTGCACTCTGGTCGCGTCGTGGATCCAGCCGCGAGCATCGTATGCACGCAGCACCTGCGGACGTCCGCGCCAGTCCGGCGGATAGCTGTTGACGTCAGCGGGTCCCGCGCACGGGGCAGCGTGTGCGAGCACGGCGCCGACCTCACGGTAGGGGCTGGCCGGGAGCGGCGGCTGGTAACCGAAAAGCAGCAGGTCTTCGCCGGACTCGGCGTTGCGCAGACAGCAGCGGAGGGGATCGCCGCCCTCGGCGGTGATGCGCTCCACACGATTCCCGAAGGCGTCGACTCCACTGGCGCGCACCCTGTCCAACACCTCAGCGGGCAGCGCACGGATGCGGAAGGCGACCGTCGATGTCGTAGTCATGCACCCAGACTCTCAACTCGGCATTGATCGCGCTGGCGGATATCAGACGTCACGTTCAAAGCAGGGGGCGTTCGGCCCTCCAAGGTTCAAGCCTTTTCGGGCCCTGCTGGCGGAGCATTGTGGCGGAGCCAGTCATGGTAGGCCTCGAGGGCCGTGGGCAGCGTGGGGAAGATAAGATCCGCGCCGATGGAATCAGTGAGCCCGTACGCGTCAAGATCGTCGCGCAGGTCCTGCTTGACCCGGGCGAGTGCGAAGACGATCCCGTGGGCGACCAGTCGGCGGCGTACCTCCTCCAAGGAGTCCATGGCCGTGATGTCGACTTCGACATTCGCCTCGGTGTTGAGGACGAACCAAGCGACCGGACCTTGATGTTCGTCCACGGCTGCCAGCGCGCGGCGTTGGAAATCCTGGGCGTTGGCGAAGAACAACGGGGAGTCGTACCGGTAGACGACCAAGCCGGGAATCGTGTGGGCCTGCGGATAGTCGTCGACGTCGTGCATGCCGGCGAGGCCGGCGACGAGCCCTTGGATGGCGTCGTGCGGGCGGGCAACTCGGGCAAGCATTTCGGCGACGGACAGCCCTACCGCGAGCAGGACGCCGTAGAGGATGTCGAAGGCGAGCACGCCGGCAAGTGAGCTGACAGCCAGCAGGAGTTCGCTGCGACGGAACGAGGCGAGCCGATGGAATGCACGCAGATCAATGAGGCGAAGCGCGGCGTAGACGACGATGGCTGCCAGGACGGCTACCGGGAAGTTTGCGAGGACCGGGCTGAGGAAGAGGAGAACCGCGAGCAGTCCGGCCAGGGCCGTGAGCGAGTAGATCTGGGTCCGGCCGCCTGCCGCGTCGGCGAGTGCTGTGCGGCTCGCACTGCTGCTCACCGGGAACCCATGCAGGACACCGGCGCCGATGTTCGAAGCCCCGAGGGCGAGGAGTTCCTGATTGGTGTCGATGCTCTCGCCCTTGCGTGAGGCGAACGCCCGCGCGGTGAGAATGACGTCGGTATAGCCCACGAGCAGGACACCGACGGCGGGAAGCGCGAGGCCGGAGAGGTCACCGAGATCGGGCAGTTCGGGGCTCGGGAGTCCGGCGGGAACGTCACCGATCACCCGGATTCCGAACTGCTCCAGGTCGAAGGCGCTCACAGCAGCAGTGGCGAGCACGACAACAATCAACGAAGCAGGGACTTTTGGAACCCGCCATTGCATGAGCAGAAGAAGTCCCAGAGCCACTGCGGCGAGCGTGAGCGTTGCCGAATGGACCTGCGACAGCCTGGTGACGAAGGAGCCGAGCTGTTCTGCGAACGAGGTTCCGCTGGCCGGGACCCCGGTGAGCTTCGGCAGCTGATCGACAATCATGATGAGACCCACACCCGCCATGTAGCCGACAAGAATCGGCCGGGACAGCAGGTCGGCGACGAAGCCGAGGCGGGCCGCGAACGCGGCGAGGCAGAGCAGTCCGACCACGACAGCGAGGGCGGATGCCAGCGTGGCGTACCGGCCGGCGTCGCCCGCGGCCAACGGACCGACCACGACAGCGGTCATCAGCGCCGTGGTTGATTCCGGTCCCACCGAGAGCTGCCGCGACGAACCAAGCAGCGCGTAGACCGCCAGACACGGCAGAGCCGCCCACAGCCCGCTGATCGGAGGCAGGCCCGCCAGCGAGGCATACGCCATGACCTGCGGAATCAGATAGGCCGCCACGGTCACCCCGGCGATCAGATCACCCCGGAGATCGGAGCGCCGGTAGCCGGCCAGAAGGTCCAGCCCCGGCATCAGCCGATGCAGCAAGGGGGCCGTGCCATGCGACGTGTTCATGGGCGCCTTCCTGCGAGGGCTGGAGACATCTCAAACCCTCGTCGTCCTCGGCGCAAGTCAACCGGACGATGGAGCCGGAGGGCATCGGTACATATGGGGCCTGTCGGCCCCCGAAAGGGGTTCACTGGCCCAATCGGGCGAGCACGCCGAGGGGCGATGGTGGAAACCGGTGCATCGACGCGCCACGAGGCAGCGAAGTGAGGAGTCCCGATGAACCGCACCCCGTACTTCGTGAGTGACGTGATGTCCTCCCCCGTGGTCGCCGTCGACCGAAGCGCGCCGTTAAAGAGATCGTCGAGACCCTGGCCACGTGGAAGGTCAGAACACTCAGCGGCACCCTGACAGACACCCGGCTGGTTCCGCTGGCGTCGCGCCTGGTCAGGGCAGTTGCGGGCGTCGTGGATGTCGAGTGGGCTCTGGGCGGCGACGCCCCGGCGACAGCGGATACACCGGTGATAGCGGATAAAACATCGGGGACGGACGACTGATCCGCTTGATGCCGATGTGACGGGCCGGCGACCGAGGCGCCCGGCTCGGCAGGGCGTCAGCTCGTGCGCTCCACGTCCTTGTGCTCCGGGCCACCGAGCACGACCTTGAGCGCACCCGTGTCGGCAGCGCGTGAGAACACGTCGTACGCCTCCTCGATCTGTCCCAGTTCGAAGCGATGGGTCGCGATCGCAGCCGCGGGCAGTCGACCGGCAGCCAGCATGCCCAGCAGAACCGGTGTGGAGTAGGTGTCCACCAGGCCGGTCCTGATGGTCACGTTCTTGATCCAGAGGTCTTCCAGGTGGAGCGTGGCGGGTTTGCCGTGTACGCCCACGTTGGCCACATGGCCTCCCGGCCGTACCACACGCGTGCAGAGTTCAAAGCTTTCCGGTACTCCGACGGCCTCGATGGCCACATCGGCCCCGAGCCCCTCGGTCAGATCCGAGACCAGCTGCTCAGGGTCTTCCGCCGCGTTGACGATGGCGTCCGCACCGAGTTCGCGGGCGGCGTCCAGCCGCGACTTGGCCAGGTCCACCGCGATGATCCTGCCGGGCGAGAACAGCCGTGCCGTGGCGATGGTGGCGAGCCCGATGGGGCCGGCTCCCACGACCACGACGGTGTCGCCGGGCCGGACTCCTCCGTTGAGGACGCCCACCTCGTACGCAGTGGGGAAGATGTCGGACAGCAACACGGCGTCGCTGCTGCTCACTGCTGCGGGAAGCGGGTGGACGGAGAAATCGGCGAAGGGAACGCGTACGTACTCGGCCTGCGTGCCGTTGATCAGGTGGCCGAGCACCCATCCCCCGTTGCCCCGGCACTGCCCGTACATCTGCTCGCGGCAGTAGCGGCAGCGGCCGCAGGGGGAGATGCACGAGACGAGCACCCGGTCGCCGGGGCGGACCGTGCCGACATCACTTCCCGCCTCGACGACCTCGCCGACGGCCTCGTGCCCGAGGACGGTCCCCGGGGTCACTTCGGGCACGTCTCCCTTGAGGATGTGCAGGTCTGTTCCGCAGATGGTCGTGGTGTCGATGCGGACGACGATGTCCGTGGGCTCTTGGATGCCCGGATCTGCCACCTTGTCCCAAGAGGCTTGGCCGGGGCCGTGGAAAACGAGTGCCTTCATGACGTTCCTCTCCTCAGCTGTCCGATGTGTGTCTGTTGTCTCTCCACCCAGCCTGTGGTGGAGAGACAACAGACGCACAGGGGCCGATCGGTCCCTCGGTGGGGGTTCACCGGCCCGATCGGCACAAGGGCACATGGGTGTGATCGTGAAGCCGGAGACAACGGCAGGAGGCGGCAGCCATGGATCTCGGGCAGAGCAAAATCACGACGCGGACCGATTCCTTCAGACCCGGCCTGCTGTCCTTTATGGGCGGCGCAGCACCCGCGGCGGCGCCAGGCCTCTGCCGCCTGGGCCCGCTTCCCGTCACACTGTGGACAAGGAACGAACCCCGGACCGTGGATACGGCCCCGAGGGACGGAGACAGCAATGACCACGGTGCCCCCACTGCTGAACGTCCTGCCACCCCAAGCCCGCGGCAGGCTGCTGGAGCTCGCCCAGGAGACAACCTTCCCGGCCGGCGCCCGCATCTTCGAGGAGGGCGCCCGCGCGGACCGCTTCTGGATCATTCTCAATGGAACCTTCTCAATGGAACCGTCGCCCTCGACCTGCACGTTCCGGGACGCCGCGCCGCCGTCGTCGACCACCTTGGCCCCGGAGAGCTGCTGGGCTGGTCCCGGCTCTTTCCCCCACGCAGCTGGCATCTCGGTGCCGAGGCGGGCGGCCCCGTCCGAGCACTGGAATTCGACGCTGTGAAGGTGCGTGCCCTGTGCGATGAGGACCGGGAGCTCGGCCAGGCGCTCACGCTCCGCATCGCCGAGGTGATCGCCAACCGGCTCCAGTCCGCGCGCGGTCGCTTGCTCGACCTGTACGGGCCCGCCGGCGGAAGTCGTCAGGCGTGACCTCCACGATCTCCTTGACGGAGAGCCGGACATCACCGTGGTCGGAGAAGCCGCCACCGTCGACCACGGCGCCCGCCATGATCGCGTCAAGCAGCGCGTCGGCGCGCCGACACCCACCAGCGGATCCTCGTCGGCGTCGGTGACGCCGCAGCCGGAACCTCCGCCGTCAGAAACACGCGGCCGTCGTCCTACCCGGGAGCCAAGACACAGCCCGAACCAGTCCGGTCGCGGGAAGGCTGGTATGGCCGCCAAGTGCGACGTGGCGACGCCAGTGACCGCTGTTCACGTTCACCTCACGGTCGACCTGGATCACACCCCTCGCACGGGCATCGAGCGAGGGCCTGCACCGGCGCACTTCAGGTGGATGCGCGGACGCGCAGTGTTACCGGCGTTACGACGTCGCCGACCGGAGTGCGCTCGGCGATGAGGTCCAACAACAGGTCGACAGCGGCTCGCGCCTGCTGGTCGGGGTGCTGGTCGAGGGCCGTGATGGTGGGTGAGGCGGCAAGGGTGGAGCGGTCGTCCGTGTCTTGTGCGACGCGCACATCCACCGGCACGGAACAGCTTGTGGCGGCGGCTGCTGCCGCGATTGCTGCCCCGAACCCCTCGAACATACCCACGATCGCGTCCGGCGGCGCGGCGCCCCTCAAGGCGGTGACCGTCGCCCGGCGCACGTTCGCGTACAGGCTCTCGCGGGTGAACTGTTTGTCGCCTGCGATGCCGTGATGCACCGTTACGCCACGGTGAGCCGACCAGAGCCGTGCGTGTGTCACGGTGTCCTGGACGTACTGCCATTCCACCGGCGCGGACAGCATGAGTATCCGGCGCGCTCCGCGCCCCGCAAGGTGTGTGAGGAGTGCGGTGGCACCGCCGAGTGCGTCCGGGCGGACCGCCGGTACGTCCGGGTGCGAGGGGTCCCTGCCGACCGAGACATGGGGAATGCGTGCGCGTTCCAGCAACGCGAACCGGGGGTCGTCATGGACGGGATCGAGGATCACCACGCCGTCCACGGAGTAGCGATTGAGGTCCTTGGTCGCTGTGAAGCCGGGCAGTACGGCGACCGCGTACTGGCGATCGAGGGCTCGTTGCGAGGAGGCCACCACCACCCGCCCGTACCACTCGGAATCGAGGAGCTCGCCCGGTGCGAGTCCGGCGAGCTGTGGCAGCGACAAGCCGATGGTGTAACTGCGGCCTGAGGCCAGTCCGCGGGCGGTGCGGCTGGGTACGTATCCGAGCCGGTCCGCGACGGTCCGTACATGGTCCCGGGTGCGGGCGTCGACGCGCCCCTTGCCGTTCAGCACGTGCGACACCGTGGTCAGGGACACTCCCGCCTCGGTAGCGACGTCCTGGATCGTAATCCTGGCGCTCGGGGACCGCTGCCCCGACTGGGCCTTCCGCTGTTCCGCCATGATCGCATCATAGGTCTCTGTTGACTTTGCCAAAGCGCTTTGGCACCGTGAGGGCCGCACCCCAGCAGACAGTGACAGGAGCCCGCATGACCACCGACACCAAGGCGGAACCTGCCCTGCACGCAGGGGCCCTCCGTGCCCGGCACGTCGTGTTCTTCGTTGTCGCGGCTGCCGCCCCGCTCGGGTTCTCGGTCGGCGCTCTGCCCCTCGCGATAGGACGCGGCGGCATCGGCACTGCCGGGATGTTCCTGGTGTGCGGTGCGATGTTCGCGATTTTCGCTGTCGGCTATGTGGCGATGGCCCGCCACGTCCGCCGCGTCGGTGGCCTGTACCTGTACGTGGCCGAGGGCCTCGGCCGTCCACTCGGCCTGGGCGTCGCCTTCGTAGCCGTGCTGTCCTACGCGGCAGCCGCCACAGGTGCGATCGGCCTCTTCGCGGTCCTTGCGCGGGACATGGTCCACGACCTCTTCCGCGTCTCGACCCCATGGCTGCTCTGGGCCCTGATCGCCACGGTCGCCATGGCCGTGCTCGGGCTGCTACGGGTCGAGCTCAACGCGCGCGTCCTCGGCATCGTGATCATTGGTGAGCTCGCGGTGCTGTTCGTCGTCGCGCTCGCCATCACGGCACGCGGCGGTGTCGAGGGACTGTCAGGAGCTGCCTTCGCGCCGGAGCAGGTGTTCGGATCTCACACTGGGGTGATGCTCGCGGCCGCCATCGCGGCCTTCGCGGGTTTCGAGTCGACGGTCCTGTTCTCCGAAGAGGTCCGCGACCCGGCCCGCACCATCGGCCGCGCGACGTTCGCCGCCATCGCCGTACTCGCCCTCTTCTATGCGTTCATCAGCTGGTCCGGCATCCAGGCGTTCGGCGACAACGGCGCGGTAACCGTGGGGAGCAACGAGCCCACGGCCATGCTGTTCATCGCCGCACGGGAGTTCGCCGGCGTCTGGGTGGCCAAGGCCATGCAGGTACTGGTCGTCACCAGCTGGCTCGCCTCGATCCTGGCGTTCCACAACGCCGCCACGCGCTATGTGCTCGCCCTCGGCCGCGACGGCGTCCTGCCGAAAGCGGCCGCAGCCGTCCACCCGCGGCTGGGATCGCCCTGGGTCGCCAGCGCCGGCCATTCTCTGCTCACTCTGGCCGTGGTACTGGCGTGCGCCATGACCAAGAGCGACCCCTACGAGGTCCTCTTCCTGCTGGGCAGCGCACCCGCCGTCATAGGGCTGCCCCTCATGAACGTCCTGGCCGCCTTCGCGATCTTCGCCTACTTCCTCCGTAACCGGCACGGCCTGCCCGCCTGGCAGGTCCTGCTCTGCCCACTCGTGGCCGGGCTCGCCCTGCTGGCCACGAACTGGCTGATCATCGCCGACACCCAACAGCTCACCGGACGCAGCGACAGCAGCAATGTCCTGCTGCCCCTGCTCGTTCTCGCGGCGCTGGCTGCAGGATGCGCCCGCGGCGCATGGCTGCGGTGGCGACGGCCCGCCGTCTACGGAGCGATCGGGCGGACCGATCCGCTCCTCTGACCCATCCACGACCCGCCGCCCCGAGCGGTCGGCGCACCACAAGGAGAGACCCATGACCTACGACCCCTTCACCCGCGGTGCCCACCCCGTCGGAGTCCGCAGCGACCTGTGGACCGACACCGAACGGCAGCGAACCCTGCCCGTCGAGATCTGGTACCCCGCGCACGACCGCCACCGGGGCCACGACCTCGACCCGGAACACTGGGACACCTTCAGCCCCGGATGGGTCGCCGAAGTCCAGGCCGGCCCGGCCGACGTCGTCCACCAGACCGCAGTCCGCGACGCCGATTGGGCCGACCCGTCTACCAAGCACCCGCTGATCCTGCTGATCCACGGCTATGCGGGCTTCCGCCGCGAAGCCACCTTCCTCGGCACCCACCTCGCCAGCCACGGCTACGTCGTCGTCTCACCCGACGTCGTCGGCAGCACCTTCCTGGACGTGAACGCCTTCCTCACCGCCGAGGAACCCTCCCTCACCTCGTCGGCGGAACACAACGGCGAACCTGACGACGACAACGACCATCTGCGCACCATCGCCCGGAACCGCAAGAGGGACATCCCCTTCCTGATCGACACCGCGACGACAAACCTTCCGGTACGCCCGCACGGGGTCGGCGTCACAGGTGCCAGTTTCGGCGGCTGGTCCTCCATCGTTGCCCCCGCCGTGGACGACCGCGTCACCGCCGTCGTCCCGATGTGCCCGGCCGGGGGCGACTCCCCGGTGGACGACCCCGACAACGGCTTCGTCACGGAACTCGCACTCGACTGGCACAACGACGCCCCCGCCCTTGTGCTGGCAGCCGACCGCGACTCACTACTGCCCCTGTACGGCCAGCTCGCCCTCTTCCGCTCCCTGCCGGCCACGCGCAAGCGCATGGTCGTCCTCGCCCGCGCCGACCACAACCACTTCGTCGACGACATCGATACCGGCCAGGCGTGGCTCAAGGAGTTCGCGGAACAGCTCGCCGCTCTCTTCCCCGACGGCCCCGGAGACTGGCCCCGGGTTGCCCGGTCCGTCGAGCCCATAGAGCGTCTCGTTTCGGGGGACAAGGCCAAGCTGGCCTGGCAGGGCCTGGTCACGGCCCACTTCGACGCCCATCTCTCCGACGATCCCGGCGCCAGGGCTTTCGTCTCCGCCGACCCCGACGCCGTGCTCGCCGCACGGGGCATCGACACCTACACAATCGAGTTCGGCTCCCCCGCGTCCGCCGTATCCAACCACCGCGCGCGATGACCGACGAACAGGAACTCGGAGCCCTCGTCGAGCGCGCCTACGCCGCCCTCGCCTTCAAGCCGGGCGAACAGCCCGACTGGGAGCAGTTCAATGCCGTGTTCCACCCTGCCGCCGTGCTGGCCCTGCGCATCTTCCCCCAGGACCGCGAGGTTTCGGTGCTGGATCTGGCCGCCTATGCAGAGGAACAGATGCGCAACGGCCTGCGAGAAGAGGGCTACTCCGAAACGCCCGGCAGCCGCAGCATCGAGATCACCGGCGACGTCGCCCTGGTACGCCAGGAGTTCACCATGAACTTCACGAACTCCTCCGCCACCGAGGCCATCGACGTATTCTCCTGCGCACGCGTCGGTAGCGCCTGGAGCATCATCAGCGTCCTCAGCGACATGCAGCCCAAGTCCCGGCCGAGACGGCCCTGATCTGCGTGAGCGATACGTGAGCGAATGGGGTGGCACCCAGCGGAGGGGGCGTGACCTCGGGAGAGCACGATGCGCAACTGAGATCGCGGTCAGCGCGACGGTCAGCTGCGCGTGGCTCACACGTCGCCGCTCCTTGCCGTCCGGCGTGCGGCGGCCGAGCGGGAGCCGACCAGGAGCAGGCATAGCACCGCGACTCCGGCGACGGCTCCAGTGAGGAGCAGCAACGGCCGCAGAGGGTGTGCGGAGGCTGTGGGCCGGGTGTTGGGGGCGACCTGCGCCTGAGCAGGTGCGGATGCGGCGGCGGGCGGGGTGGAAGGCGTCGGCGAGCCTGCGGACTGGGAGGGCGGGCGGGTGCTGCTGCGGGGTGGGGCGGCGGGCGTCTCGGCGTGTTGGTGCCGAGCGGTGGGCTGGTGCATGTGCGAGTGGGTGGCAGCCGGGCTCGGGGCAGCGGCTGCCTTCACGGTGAGTTGTCCCGTCATGCCGGGGTGGACCGTGCAGAGGTAACCGTATGTGCCAGGGCTGGTGAAGGTGTGGCTCCAGCTGCCGCCTTTGTCGAGCATCGGGGAGTGGAAGGAGTGCGGGCCGGATGTGGTCTTCACGTCGTGGGGTGCGGTGTCCTGGTTGGTCCAGGTGACGGTGGACCCGGCGGTGATGGTGAGGCTGCGCGGGGTGAACGCGTAGCCGGACATGCGGACTTGGTACTGGCTCGAGGCGTGGGCTGCGGTGGACGGGAGTCCCATGAGGCTCGCAGCCGCCACGAGGAGGAGCGCCGGAATGGCGCGCAGAAGGGTGCTGGTCGTGGGCGTAGCGATCACGTGAACTCCGCGGCGACGAGCAGACGCAGCCGGTCTGCGGGACGGGTATGAGGCAGCGCGAAACCAGTGGCGGCGCGCAGGAGGCGGTAGGGCACCTGGGTGGTGCCGGTGACCAGCAGCCGCTCGGCGGTGCAATCGACGACGCGCAGCGGGAGGTCGGTGGGGAGGGGCTTGCCGCGCAGTGTCAGTTGGCCGGGGCAGACAAGGCGGGACCCGTCGGCGGCCGGTTCGCCACAGTCGCTTTCGAAGACGAGTACGGAGCGCCCCAGCGGTCCGCCGGTGAGCTCGAGGCGTAGGGCGCAGCCGTCGGCGTCGGCGGGCACGGTCAGGGCGGCGTCGGACGTGGTGAGGCGGCGGCGCAGGGTGACGAACGGACCGTAGCGGGCAGTGAGTTCGACGATGCAGCGGCCGGTCTCGGCGGTGTAGGTGCCGGGGCGGGGAAGCCGGCGCGGGCCGTGGGCAGATGGCGGCACAGGGGGCAGGGGCAGGGTTTCGGTGGTCATCCGGGCACCTCTGTGGGCGGCGGAGGGACAATGGCAGGGGTGGCGGGCCGGCCGACTGTGACTCGGCCGGCCCGTCGCTCGTCGTACCTACGTGGGTCCTTGGCAAGGACCGGTGGTCCTCAACGGGGCTCGGTGACCCCTCAGCAGGACTGTGTGAGGTACTTCTCGGTGGGGGCGATCAGATGCTCGGCCCATACGGTGTGCGTCTTGACGTACGCGTCGGGGTTGAGGATGTCCTGGATCTGCTGGCCGGGCGACTCCTCCAGGTGGGCGGACTTGACGTGCTGCAGCAGTACGCTCAGCGTCCCGTCGACGGTGGCACCGCCGCCGTCGACCGCGGGTGTGAGGACCGATTCGATCCAGACCGTGTGCATCTTGATGTAGCTGTCGAGCTTCAGCGCGTCCTGGATCTGCTCACCCGGCGACTCCTCCAGGTGGGCGGACTTGAGGTGCTGAAGGATCGGCAGCAGAACCTGCTGGACGCTGTGGCACTCCTCATCAGAACCACCGCCACCCGTCGGGCCACCGCCACCCGTCGCACCTCCCGAATGGCCGCCGCCGGAGTCGGAGCCGCCCGACGGGCCCCCGGTGTGACCACCAGTTGAACCGCCCGTACCGCTCCCGCCGGTCGATCCGCCGCCGGAGGCCGAACCCCCGGAGCCGCCTGTGCCGGATCCGCCGGAGCTGCCCGAACTGTTGTCGACGACGGTGATCTGCGCCTTCATGTCCGGGTGCACGGCGCAGTAGTAGGAGTACGTGCCGGCCTTGGTGAAGGTGAACGACCAGCTCTCGCCCTTCTCCAGGTTGCCGGAGTCGAACTTCTCCGGGCCGCTGGTGACCGTGACCGTGTGCGGCGCGGAGTCCTCGTTGACCCACTTCACGGTCTGGCCGACGGTGACCGTCAACTTCGGCTGCGCATAGGCCATGTTCTTGATCACGATGGTGTGATCGGCTGCCTTGTCCGACGCAGCCGCGGGCTGCGCCGCCTGCGCGGCGGCGGGGGCGGCGGTGTCCGCCGCCGGTGCCCCGCTCGCCGACTGCAGCAGCGCCAGACAGGTCACGGAGGTGACCGCTGCGGCCAGCCCGCCGATCAGTAGCGCGCGATTGCCCCGCCGGGACGGCGCCCTGCGGCGCCGGGTGTCTTCATCCTGCATGACAGCACAAACTCCTTGCATAGAAAGGGCAGTTGGAACGGTCAGCGGCCGGGGGCGGCCGTGACGAGCAGACTCGCCGCGGCGAGGACGGCCAGCACGAGGCCCGTCTCCGCAGCGACCGAGTAGACGAAGGGCCGTACGGTGGCGGGATCGCCCCGCAGCAGTACGGCGATGTCGAGCCGGGTGCGCACCCAGCTCCGGCTGCGCTGCGCGACGAGCAGCACGGTGACCAGCAGCGCGACCTTGACCAGCAGCAGCCGCCCGTACGACGTGTCGAACAGCGCCCCGAAGGAGCCGAGGACCTGCCAGGACAGCACCACTCCGGCCACCGCGACGGCCGCCACCGACACCCCCGCGAGCGTGGAGTAGCCGTGCACGACCGCGGCCAGCTCGTCCGGTCGGCGCCGCGGCAGTACGCCGGTCAGCAGCAGCACGAGACCGCCGATCCACAGCGAAATGCCCAGCAGGTGCACCAGATCGGCGACCGCACCCCAGCCGGGGTGGGTGCCCTCGGTGCCGTGCCCGGACATACCGACCGTGCGCAACAGCCCGAGGCAGACCACGGCCGCGCCCACCCGCCAGCCCGGCGAGCGTGCGGTCCGCTCCCCGCCCTGCAGCACGGCGGCCAGTACGACAGTGGCCAGCAGCCAAAGCAGAGCCCGCGCGGCACGCGCGAGCCCGGCCTCGCCTGCCAGCGCATCGGCGTACGTCGCCGCGTCGAGGGCATCGCCGAGCGATCCCATAGCGGCGTACGCCCCCTGCAGCCCAGTGCCGGCCACCGTTGCGACGAGCCCACACAGCCAGGCAAGCGTGAGGACAGCGCGGGCACGGCGGTCCTCACTGCCCTGCGGCCATAGCAGCGTGAGGAATCCGAGGCCGCCGACGAACACCACGAGGGCAAGGTATTCGACCCAGCGTGCGACGGTGACGGAGTCCCGCAGCGTGGAGGAGGGCGCCGGGACAGCATCCTCGCCGCCCCCGATCGCGGCGGTGGCGCCTACCTGGAAGGAGAGCATTCCTGCGGTGGCGTGGCCGTCGTGTTCGTCGGTCACTCGCCACACCAGGGTGAGCCGCTCGCCCGCGGCGCCCAGGGACTTGGGAACGGCGACTGCGACGGCTTGGGAGTGCCCGGCATCGGACTGGGTGACTGCCAGCTTCTTGCCGCCTGCCGTCACCCGCACTTCCGCGGGATCAACCGGTTCATTGAACGTGAGTTGCACGGTGCTCGGGATGTGGTCGAGCCGGGCGCCGTCCTTGGGCGTGGAGGAGGTGAGTTCGGTGTGAGCGGAGGCCGCGGGCGCGCACAGCAGCACTGCGATGAGCGCGAGCAGGACGACGCTCGCTCGGCGGATGGTCACGGCGTCGCCTCCACGCCGGCGCTCGGCACGACAGCGGACACGACGCCGGACATGAGGCCGGTGCACAGGGGCGGAGCCGAGGCCGCCGCCGGGGACGATGGCGGGGACGAGGGCGGGGACGAGGGCGGGGACGAGGGGGCGGACACGAGGAGGCTGTCCAGCAATCCCTTCACGGGCGCGACGACACCGTTGAGCAGGGGCTGTACGAGGTGAACCTCGCCGTCATTGCACGCCTGCGACTCGGACGGCGAGGGACTGGGCGACGACGGCGTGCCGGGGCCGGGGCTGGGGCCGGTCGAATGGCCTGAGTGGCCTCCAGGTTGAGAACCGTGATCGTGGTCGTATCCCCCGCCGGGCGCATCCGTCACCGGCAACATCGCACCTGCGCCGCCGTCTTGCCACCCACCACCAATGCCGGGCACATCTGTCTCAGGGGTGTCCACCTCGGGGGCGCCCGCAGATGGCGGCGAGGCGGACGGCGGCGCCGACGGGTAAGTAGCCGGCGGTGAGGCACTGTTCACGGCACCGGCCCCCGGCGCGCCGATGCCGGAGGCGTATCCAAGGACCACGACCACCGCCGCGACAAGCACACCCGCGACGACCTCGTCGCGGTGATCTGCCGGCCAAGACGCCCTGGGAATAAGGGGCATGGGCACTCCTGTCGTGGTCACATGAGTAGCGATGCGAAGGAGTGGACCGGCGCGACGATTCCCCGGCACTACGGGTCAGTTAATCGAGAGTGCATTACGCCTCTCTCAACACTTGCCTCCGTTGTGAGAACGGGGCAGCTCCACCGAACGCCCCGCATTAACACCGGTGAAGAAAGCGTGAATTCGAACGCACTTCGGGATTTCCTTTTCAAAATCACCACCTATTAGTGCTCCGTTGGGTTGGGGCTGCTCGGCTTCTGATCCAGACATCCAGTAGTCGGTCGGTGCCTGCTGGTCTTCGGGCCATTGGACCAACAGGGTCCGCAGGGGCAGCACCCCGTCCCAGCGGTAGTGCCCGCCGCCTGGGGGACAGTGACGGTGGTCGCTCGCGCCACCGTGCCCACCCGCACCCCCGACGTCAGCCGCCGTATCCCGGAGAACCGATGAGACTCATGATCCGGCGGACAGGGCCCCGCATGCAGCAGCTCGGTCCAAGCGCACGGTCGGCCGCTTCAAGGGGTAGGAATGCCGCCGGGGCGGGCCGGGAGGCCGAAGCGTACCGGGACGCCAGGCGAATACAGCACGCTCACCGGCTCCCCCGCAGGTTCGGGCAGTCCTGCCGCCGCCACCAGGTCCTGGTCGCACTCGATCAGATCGGCACGGTGCAGGGGCCAGCGCGGATGCGTGTTCGGCAGGTACACCGACCGTCCGAAGAACGTGTTGTGCATGCCCCAGCGTGCGGTCAGGAAGTGTTCGAGCTCGCTGGGGGTCTCGACGCGCTCGCCGATCCGCAGAGCAATACGGCTGTGCGCGCCTCGCGGCCCTGGCCAGCGCCGCGTGCTGGTGTAGGTGAGTGTGTCGCCGTCGCGCCGGATCGCCATCCGGGACCACAGGTACGGCAGCCGGAACACCGTGCGCGCGACCGCCACCGGGATCAGCCGGGAGGCATCGAGCGATCGGAAGACCACCCCGCGACGCCCATGGGCATCCCTCGAGTACAGACGGACATTCGTCTCGGGAAAAGTACCCAGATAAGGAACGCCGGGGAGGCGGAACCAGCCGACCCGGTGCATCCGGAAGGCGACGAGCCCGATGTAGGTGACCCCATGGAGCGTGTCGGGAACGGTCTCGGCCGGCAGGAGCGGTGCCACATCTGCCGGATCGGCGGCCCAGTGCAGGAATGCCAGGTCCAGCCAGGACTGGGTCAGCAGGGGGCTTACCCCGGGGTGGGGTGAGTCGGCCGTTATGGATTGGGGAGCACGGGGCGTGGGCGGCACCCTTTCAGCATCGCAGAGTCCACTCTGCGGCCGTGCGGAGGGGGACTCGCACCGAGTACGGGACGAGGGGGCGAGGACGCCGAGGACGCCGAGGACGGCAATATGGCACGGCAGGATTCCGCTGCCGTACCTACTGCAATGCGTGTACCGCCGCTCTGAAGGCCGCCGGCGCGCGGTGAGCGGCAGGGACGATCAGACGTGCTGTGGCGGGGTACCGAGCTACTCTCAGCAGGCCCTCGGTCAGCAGCCGGTGACGTCTCGTCAGCCTTGCCCACTGCGCGGGATAGGCCTGAGGCCGGACGGCGGCCAGGCACCTGACCGCCGCCGCGGCCGTCGCCATGGCCAGTGCGATGCCCTCGCCCGTCAGGGCGTCGACATAGCCCGCCGCGTCACCGACCAACAGGGCACGTCCGGCCCGCTGACTCCGCGCCCGCTGCCGCAACGGCCCGGCGCCGCGCACCGAATTCGCCCCGCGGCCCCCGAGCACAGCGGCGAGAGCGGGAAACGCCGTCAGGTGCTCGTCGTAGGAACAACGGTCGCGGCTGAGCACGGCGACGCCCACCAGGTTGTCCCCGACCGGCGTCACGTACGCCTCGCCGTGGCGGGACCAGTGGACCTCCACGAAGTCGGTCCACGGGGCGATGCGGTAGTGGCGGCGCATGCCGTATCGCCGCGATGCGCCCCCGGGACGGTCCAGGCCGAGCTCCCGGCGTAGCGGAGAATGCAGGCCGTCGGCGGCGATCAGCCACCGCGCCGTCAGCCCCGCCGCGCTGACACGGTCGTGGGCCTGGCGGATCTCCCCCACCTTGCCCGGAACGATCCGCACCCCGAGTTCCACGGCCCGCTGATACAGGGCGGCGTGCAGTTCGGTCCGCCGTACGCCGAGCCCGGGGCTGCCTTGGAACGTTGCCTCCGCGCGACGGGCGCCCGCGAGGTAGCGGATCCCGCGCAGGTCGTGGCCGGACACCTCGACACCCAGCGAACGCAGCGCCGCCACACCGCTGGGCATGATTCCCTCGCCGCAGGCCTTGTCGACGGGAGCGGCGCGGGGCTCGACCACGACGGCTTCCATACCCACCCGAGCGGCGTGGATCGCTGCCGCCAGGCCGGCCGGGCCTCCGCCCGCCACCAGGAGGTCGATCACGACCGTACGTCCGCTGCCGCCGCGGAGGCCAGCGCCCCGTCCTCGCACCGGATGCGGACAGCCATGAGCACCGCGTTGAGCACGGTGAAGCCGACGGCAGTCACCCACGCACTGTGGACCAGCGGCAGCGCCAGCCCCTCGGCGGCGACCGCGACGTAGTTGGGGTGGCGCAGCCATCGGTAGGGTCCGTCGGTCACCAGGGGCAGACCCGGGACGACGATGACTCGGGTGTTCCACTGATGTCCGAGCGTACGGATGCACCACCAGCGCAACGTCTGAGCGGCGACGACCACGACCACCATGGTCCAGCCGAACAGCGGGAGGAACGGGCGGCCGGCCAGCCAGACTTCGGCGAGGCAGCCCCCGAGCAGGGCGGTGTGCAGGGCGACCATGGCCGGGTAGTGCCCGCTGCCGGCCTCGATGCCGCCGCGGGCCCGGCTCCAACGGGTGTTGCGCAGCGCCACGGCGAGTTCGGCGCAGCGCTCGACCGCGACAGCCAGCACCAGAGCGGTGTACCAGATCATGCGTCCTCCGACCTACCAGCGCAGCAGTACCAGTTCGCAACAGAATCCGGGGCCCATGGCCATCAGCAGACCGGGCGTTCCCGGTTCGGGCCGCCTCCGCTCCAGCGTGTCCCTAAGGACGTACAGGACCGAGGACGACGACAGGTTCCCCACCTCGGCCAGCGAGCGCCAGGTGACGTCGAGGGCGCCCTCGGGCAAGGAGAGAACCTCGGAAACGGCTTCCAGGACCTTGGGGCCGCCGGGGTGGCACACCCAGTGGGCCACATCCTTCGGCTTGAGCCCGTGCTCCTCCAGGAATCCGTGGACGTCGTCGGCGAGATACCGGCGGACGACGTCCGGGACGGCCACGTCCAGCACCACCCTGAAGCCAGAGCTTCGGATGTCCCAGCCCATCACCCGTTCGGTGTCCGGGTACATACGGCTGCGGGTGGCCACTACCTCCGGGCCGGCCGTCGACGACCGGCGGTCGCCGACGGCGACCACAGCGGCCGCCCCGTCGCCGAACAGCCCGGTCGCCACCAGGTTGGCGGGCCTCGCGTCATTGCGCTGGAAGGTGAGGGAGCAGAGTTCGACCGAGAGCAGCACAGCCACATGGTCGGGCCAGCCGAGCAGGTAGTCGTGCAGCCGAGCCACACCGGCGGCCCCGGCGACGCAGCCCAGGCCGAAGATGGGCAGCCGTTTCACATCGGGTCGCAGGCCGAGACGCCCGACGAGCCGGGCATCGATGGATGGTGCGGCCACTCCGGTGACGGAGGTGAACATCAGCAGGTCCACATCAGCGGGCCGCAGCCCCGCCGTCCGCAGCGCACCGCGGACGGCCTCGGCCCCCAGATCGGCAGCCGCACCGATGAAGACGTCGTTGGCCGCGCCGAGGCCATCCAGCTCGCAATAGCGCTCCAACGGCAGCACCATGTGCCGCGTGCGCACCTGCGTGTTCTCGTGAAGGCGATCGAGGGCACGGCGATCGGCGCCCGGTGGCAGGCAGGTGCGGGCCACCATGTCGGTGATCTCGCCCTGGGTGTGGCGGTGCGGTGCCAGGGAGCCGTGAACAGCCGCGATCCGGGTCATCCCGCTTCCCGCTTCGGAGGCATCATGGCCCCATTCCTTGCCCGCAGAAAGGCGGAGGACACCTCAAGTAGCCCGTGCGGCTGTCACACCCGTCCGTCCCGGAGTGCCTACCATCGCCCGATGGGCACTACGGATCAGTCACAGGTATGCGGCACGACCGCGTGGCCGCTCCGCCGTATGGTGGGGCTGGCCCTGTCCTGCCATCCGGGGCCTGTGGTCGCTGTGACTGTCCTGGCTACCGCGCTGGCCGTCAGCGCCGACCTGAGCGGGGCGCGTTGCGCGCTGATCGGCGCGGCGGTGCTGGCCGGCCAGCTCTCGGTGGGCTGGTGCAACGACGCCTTCGACGCCCGGCGCGACGCCGCGGTCGGCCGCCGCGGCAAACCGGTGGCCGATGGCGCGGTGGGCCGGAGCGCGGTGTGGGCGGCGGCGTTCGCCGCCCTCCTGCTGTGTGTGCCTCTGTCGCTGGCCTGTGGTCTCTTCGCCGGTACGGTGCACCTGACCGCGGTGGCGGCGGCATGGATGTACAACCTCAAGCTCAAGGCGACGGTGCTGTCCTGGCTGCCGTACGTGATCGGATTCGGTACCCTGCCGGCTGTCGTCACCCTGAGTAAACCCGGCCACCCCTGGCCCCAGTGGTGGGCCGTGACGGCCGGAGCGCTGCTCGGCATCGCGGCCCATCTGGGCGACGTGCTCCCGGACATCGGCGATGATCTGGGGACCGGGATGCGCGGGCTGCCGCAGCGGCTGGGCGTCAGCGGCACCCGGCTGCTGTTGCCGGTCCCCCTGGTGGCGGCAACGGCGGTACTGGTGCTGGGACCCGCGGGACCCCCGGGTGTGTGGGGAGCGGCGGCACTGTTGGCGGCGCCGCCGACAGCGGTCGCCGGGCTCGCACTTGGCCGGTACTGGCGCAAGGCGGGGTTCGCCGGGACGGTCGCCGTGGCGGCGGCAGATGTGGCGCTGCTCCTGGTGCGGGGTACCGCCCTTGCCTGACTCGGGTGTCAACACTGCCTCGGACAGGGCGATGCCCCGAGTCACGGCAGCGGAGCCGCCCCCGATCCCCTCCAGGAGATTTCCGACGTGCCCCGGCAGCCCGGGCCGTCCCCGGCGTCAGCGGCGCCGCAGGGACGCGTCGGACAGCGCCGGCGACGTGTAGTAGAAATCGTCCCGGTTCAGGTCCGTGCCCGGAGGCACGATGTCGTCGATCCGGTCCAGGATGTCCGCGCTCAACCCGACGTCCACACCCGCCAGTAGATCCTCCAGGTGCTCGCTCGTCCGCGGGCCGATGATCACCGAGGTGACGGCCGGGTGGGCGCGTACGAAGGCGATCGCCAGGTGCGCGAGCTTCAGGCCCGCGTCGTCGGCCAGCGTCGTCAGCTCGCCGAGGGCCTCCAGCTTGCGGGCGTTGCCCGGCACCGACGGGTCGAACTTGTGCCGCTCAAGGGCCGCCCGGCCGCTGCCCGCCGTGAGGTTGATGTCCGTCGGCCTGGCGTACTTGCCGGAGAGCCAGCCCGCGCTGAGCGGGCCCCAGGTCAGCACACCCATGCCATAGCGCTGGGCGGTGGGCAGCACTGCGGCCTCGACGCCCCGGGCCAGGATCGAGTACGGCGGCTGCTCGGTGCGGAAACGGATGTGGCCGCGCCGCTCGGCCGTCCACTGGGCCTCGACGATCTGTTCCGCGGGGAATGTGGAGTGGCCGATCGCGCGTACCTTTCCCGCGCGTACGAGATCGGACAGGGCGGAAAGGGTCTCGTCGATGTCGGTGTCCGCGTCGGGTCGGTGCACCTGGTACAGATCGATGTAGTCGGTGCCCAGGCGGCGGAGGCTGTTCTCCACGGCGCAGGTGAGCCAGCGCCGCGAGTTTCCGCTGTGGTTGGGATCGTCGCCCATCGAACTGCTGCCTTTGGTGGCGAGTACGACATCGTCCCGGCGGCCCTTGAGCGCCTTGCCGACGATCTCCTCCGATTCGCCCAGGCTGTAGACGTCTGCGGTGTCCACAAAGTTGATGTCTGCGTCCAGCGCCCGGTGGATCATACGGACGGACTCGTTCTGGTCGCCATTGCCCCAGGCGCCGAACATCATGGTGCCCAGCGCGTATTCGCTCACCGAGATACCCGTACCACCGAGGATCCTGCGCTTCATGAGAGCCACGCCTTTCGTAGGGTCGGCTGCAGTGAGCTTCCCCGACGCCGGTTCCGCTCAGAGACCGTCATTCATGAGGTGGTGATGACAACCTTGCCCCGGATGTGCTTCCCGGCGAAGTCGGCGGCGGCCTGTACAGCGTTCGCGAACCCGTAGCGTGCACCGATTTCCACCTTCAGCCGCCCGTCAGCCACCCGGGCCGCCAGATCGTCGAGATCGCCCGGCTCCGCCTGGAAGGAGCCGATGTAGACCGGCGAAACGTCGCGGCCCAGGTCGTCGGGCCCGAAGAGCGGCGACACCAGCCGGCCGCCCGGGCGGACCGCACGCGCGGTGTTCGTGAGTCCTTCACCCGAGTTGACCAGGTCGACGACGACGTCGACGCCGCCGGGGACCAGGCGCAGGGTCTCCTCCACCACATCAGCGTTCTTGTAGTCGACGGTGTCGGTGGCGCCGAGGCCGCGCACATACTCCTCGTCGTCCGCGATGGCCGTGGCGATCACACGGGCCCCGAGCGCGTGGGCCAGCTGCACGGCGTACATTCCGATGCCGCCGGTCGCCCCGACCACCAGCACGCTCTCGCCCTCCGTGAGCCGGACGGCGCGCACCAGGCAGACCGCGGTGAGCCCCGATTCGGGGATGGCGGCGCCGTGCGGGCTGTCCAGGCCCGCAGGCCGGCGGGCGAGCAAGGGACCGGGCGACGCCACCGTGTACTCGGACACGGCGCCCGCTTGCCCGGTGAAGGCGAGCACCGGATCACCCGGCGCGTATCCGGAAACGCCCTCCCCCACTTCGGCAACGGTGCCCGCCGCGTCCATTCCGATCACCAGCGGGTGCTCGACCGGGAAGAGGTCCTTCGCCTCGCCGGTGATCAGCTTCAGGTCGAGCGGGTTGAGTGCCGCGGCCTCGACCTTGATCAGCACCTGGCCGGGTTCCAGGGTGGGTGTGGGGAGCTCGGTGATCGTGATCTGGTCCAGCGGCATGTAGTCGGTGGCGACGAGGGCTTTCACGGGCGACTCCCTGAGGTGAGCAAGCCACCGCCCCACGGCGGCCGGCGGCTGGGGCACCGGACGTGAGCACCCTTCTCTCTTCTACTCGGTCGGACCCGCCCAAGCGAGGAGCCCGACCGTACGCGCCGCCGGACGAGGCGTCGCAGTGGTCGTAGCCACCGGCGTCATCCAGCTGTGGATCCCGGAGGGCGAGCGCCGGCCCGCGAGGCCGGAATCTCCCGCGCGGCCCTCTATCGGACCTGGGGCCACCTCAAGGAACGTCACCAGCCGGCCCTGTCAGCCCTGACAGCCAAGGACGACGAGCTCCAGCGGCTCGCCGCGAGCTGAGCATGTTCAGCCGTACATTCCCCGCTCCGGTCCCGGACCAAGAGCAGGGGGACGACGCCAAGGGCGTCGTCCCCCTGCCCCGCCGCTGATGTCACACCAGCGTCATCAGTAAGGCCGAAGCCCAGAGGCAGCAGGCGTGTTGGGCCTGATCGTCTCACGGTGTCCGCGAGGGCCTCGGTCAGTTGCCGACGTAGGCCGCGAGGTGCTCGCCGGTGAGGGTGGAGCGGGCGGCGACGAGGTCGGCGGGTGTGCCCTCGAAGACGATCCGGCCGCCGTCGTGGCCGGCGCCGGGGCCGAGGTCGATGATCCAGTCGGCGTGCGCCATGACCGCCTGGTGGTGTTCGACGACGATGACCGACTTGCCGGAGTCGACGAGCCGGTCGAGCAGGCCGAGCAGTTGCTCGACGTCGGCGAGGTGCAGGCCGGCGGTCGGCTCGTCGAGGACGTAGACGCCGCCCTTCTCGGACATATGGGTGGCCAGCTTGAGCCGCTGCCGCTCGCCGCCGGACAGCGTGGTGAGCGGCTGGCCGAGGCTGAGGTAGCCGAGCCCGACGTCGGCGAGCCGGTCGAGGATCTTGTGTGCGGCCGGCGTGTGCGCCTCGCCGGCGCCGAAGAACTCCTCGGCCTCGGTCACCGACATCGCGAGCACCTCGCTGATGTCGCGGCCGCCGAGGTGGTGGTCCAGGACGGATGCCTGGAACCGCTTCCCCTCGCACTCCTCGCAGATGGTGGCGACGCCGGCCATCATCGCCAGGTCGGTGTAGATGACGCCGGCGCCGTTGCAGCTGGGGCAGGCACCCTCGGAGTTGGCGCTGAACAGCGCCGGTTTCACGCCGTTGGCCTTCGCGAACGCCTTGCGGATCGGGTCGAGCAGTCCGGTGTACGTCGCCGGGTTGCTCCGCCTGGAGCCGCGGATCGCGCCCTGGTCGATGGACACCACGCCCTCGCCGGCGGGGATCGACCCGTGCACGAGCGAGCTCTTGCCGGAGCCGGCGACGCCGGTGACGACGGCGAGCACCCCGAGCGGGATGTCGACGTCGACGTCGCGCAGGTTGTGCGCCGACGCGCCGCGGATCTCCAGCGCCCCGGTGGGCTTGCGCACCGTCTCCTTGAGGGTGGCCCGGTCGTCGAAGTGACGGCCGGTGATGGTGCCGCCGGCCCGCAGTCCCTCGACGGTGCCCTCGAAGCAGACGGTGCCGCCCGCGCTGCCGGCGCCGGGGCCGAGGTCGACGATGTGGTCGGCGATCGCGATCGTCTCCGGCTTGTGCTCCACGACGAGTACCGTGTTGCCCTTGTCGCGCAGCCGCAACAGCAGGTCGTTCATCCGCTGGATGTCGTGGGGGTGCAGGCCGATGGTGGGCTCGTCGAAGACGTAGGTGACGTCGGTGAGCGAGGAGCCGAGGTGGCGGATCATCTTGACGCGCTGTGCCTCGCCGCCCGACAGCGTGCCCGAGGGCCGGTCGAGGGAGAGGTAGCCGAGGCCGATCTCCACGAATGAGTCGAGGGTCTGCTGCAGCGCGGTGAGCAGCGGCGCCACCGAGGGCTCGTCGAGGCCGCGGACCCATTCGGCCAGGTCGCTGATCTGCATCGCGCAGGCGTCGGCGATGCTGATCTTCTTGATCTTCGATGACCGGGCGGCCTCGCTGAGCCGGGTGCCGCCGCACTCGGGGCAGGCGGTGAAGGTGACCGCCCGGTCCACGAACGCCCGGATGTGCGGCTGCATCGCCTCCCGGTCCTTGGAGAGGAACGACTTCTGGATCTTGGGGATCAGCCCCTCGTAGGTGAGGTTGACGCCCTCGACCTTCACCTTGGTCGGCTCCCGGTAGAGGAAGTCCTGCATCTCTTTCTTGGTGAACTTGCGGATCGGCTTGTCGGGGTCGAGGAAGCCCGACTCGGCGTAGGTCCGCACGGTCCAAAAGCTGTCCGACTTCCAGCCGGGGATGGTGAACGCGCCCTCGGCGATCGACTTGGAGTCGTCGAAGAGCTGGGTGAGGTCGATGTCGGAGACCGTGCCCCGGCCTTCGCAGCGCGGACACATGCCGCCGGTGATGCTGAAGTCGCGACGCTCCTTCACGGTCCGTCCGGCGCGCTCCAGGGTGACCGCACCCGCTCCACTGATCGAGGCGACGTTGAAGGAGAAGGCCTGGGGCGAGCCGATGTGCGGCTGCCCGAGTCGGCTGAACAGGATGCGCAGCATCGCGTTGGCGTCGGTGGCGGTGCCGACCGTGGAGCGGGGGTCGGCACCCATCCGCTGCTGGTCGACGATGATCGCGGTCGTCAGCCCATCGAGTACGTCGACCTCGGGCCGCGCCAGGGTGGGCATGAAGCCCTGCACGAAAGCGCTGTAGGTCTCGTTGATCAGCCGCTGTGACTCCGCGGCGATGGTGCCGAACACCAGAGAGCTCTTGCCCGAGCCGGAGACACCGGTGAACACCGTCAGCCGGCGCTTCGGGATCTCGATGCTGACGTCCTTGAGGTTGTTCACGCGCGCGCCGTGCACGCGGATCAGGTCGTGGCTGTCGGCAGCGTGCAGCGCAGGCGACTGCGTGTCCGTCCTCGTGGCCATGCTCATCGTGTCTCCATCTGTTGGGCGGGGCCGTCTTCGCGGTCTCCGTCGGCGTCGCCTGGCTCGATCTAACCAGCTTCGAGCGGTACCGTCCGGTCCTCCTTCGCTTCGGCCCGTGGAGCCTGTGGGCCCCGGCCACGCGGCGCGCCAGGCCTGGATGCGGCCGCGGGGAGATGCGGAACCAGCGGTACGGGGTGGCCGGCGCACGCGGGTCGAAGCCGGTGCGCGCGGCGAACCGGTCACCCGCTGCTGCGGCAGCGCGTCGATCTCGAGGACCTCGACTTCGCCCTCGCCCTCGATCATGCACACGTCGCGGGTGTGGCCCAGCCCCGAGCCGATGCTCGGTGTCGCGACGACGCTGAGCGCGGGAGCGGGAGGTCGGCACTCATCGGTCCTGAAGCAGCCCGAGGACGTTGCCATCGGGGTCGGTGACGGTGCCCACCAGGCGGCCGCCACCGACGTCGTGCGCGGGCTCCTTCACGGGGCCGTCTGTGCAGGTCCTGGCTGCGACAGCCGGACGGCTCAGCGCAGCTCCTGGATGCGGATCAGATTGCCCGCGGGATCGCGGAAGGCGCAGTCGCGAACGCCGTACGGCTGCTCGGTCGGCTCCTGGACGACCTCGGCGTCGCCGGCCTGCACCTTCTCGAAAGTGCCGTCGAGGTCCCGGGTGGCCAGCAGGATCCAGCCGTAGGTGCCCTTGGCCATCATCTCGGCGATGGTGCGGCGCTCGTCCTCGGTGACCCCAGGGTCGGCGGCCGGCGGCGCCAGGAGGATGGACGTGCCGGGCTGGCCGACGGGGCCGACCGTGATCCAGCGCATCTTGCCCTGTCCGACGTCGCTGCGGACCTCGAAACCGAGGGTGTCGCGATAGAACGCCAGGGACGCGTCCGGGTCGTCATGCGGGAGGAAGCTCGTGTGAATGGTGATGTCCATGGCAGTCACGCTAGCTGCGACCCCGTGACCGGCGCTTCTCGATTCCTGATCGGTCTGGTCACCTGTTTCGCCACGCACGACGGCATCCCCGCCGTCGCGCCTGGCGCCCGGCGCTGATAGACGCTGGGCGGCATGCCGACCAGCTCGGTGAAGCGGGTGCTGAAGGTCCCCAGCGATGAGCAGCCGACCGCGAAACAGACCTCGGTGACGCTGAGGTCGCCACGACGCAGCAGCGCCGTCGCGCGCTCGATGCGACGCGTCATCAGATAGGCGTACGGCGACTCGCCGTAGGCGAGCCGGAACTGGCGGCTGAGGTGCCCGGCGGACATGTTCACGCCGCGGGCGAGGGCCTCGACGTTCAGCGGCTGCGCGTACTCGCGGTCGATCCGGTCGCGGACGCGGCGCAGCCGCGCGAGGTCGCTCAGGCGGTGCGCCGCGGCGGGTCTGCTGGTCACCTGCACGATCGTGCCACGTCGCGCCGGAGTTGCCCAGCGCCGCCGGCGTCCCACCCCACCCCACTCCGCGTCCGCTCTGGCCCGGGCTGCTCCGCTCACGTCCTCGACCTGCGCAGGCCCTGAGGTATCCGCCACTCGTCCCACGTCAACACGTCTCGTCAGCAGTCTCGGATCCATGAGGGGCGTGATGGATCGCCACCAGTGCCTTCGCCGCGTTAACCCGGTGAGCAGGTCACGATCCGCTCGCCGGGGATCGCAATGCACAACACCGCACCGTCAGCGAAGGGAAGGCGTCATACCCGCAGCGGGGTCGGCCCGGAGGATGGCCTCCTGTGCGAGGCGCAGGGGCGGGCCCGGCTCGATCCCCAGTTCTTCCCTGATGATCTGCCGGACCCTGCGGTACACGCCCAGCGCATCGCCCTGCCGGCCCACCCGGTAGAGAGCCACCATCAGCTGCCGGTAGAAGGGCTCCCGCAGCGGATGCTGGACCACCAGGCCCTTGAGTTCCTCGATCACGGCGTAGTGGCGGCCGAGAGCCAGGGCGGATTCGATATTCAACTCGATGCAATTGAGCCGTTTCTCCTCCTCGACGGCGGCAAACGAGTTGATCTCCAGAGATCCTGCAATACCGTCCAGGACAGGCCCCCGCCACACGGCGAGGGCCTGTCCGAGATGCTCCGATGCGGCCAGATGGTCAGCCGCAAAGTAATGGGATCTGCCGATTTCGTAGAGTTCGTCGAACAGCCGGACGTCGAGCTGCGCCGTACTGACATTGAGAATGTAACCGGGCGACACCGTAATAATCGGCGAGATCCTTCCGGGTTCGCTGAGGAGTTTCCGTAATTGCGACACATAGACGCGCAGGCTTGCGGTCGCAGAGCGCGGCGGCTCCTGCTCCCACAACTCCGCGACCAGCTTGTCCCCCGGTACGGTCTCCCCCGCCCGAACGGTCAGGAGGGCCAGCAGTTTGGCGATCTTCGGTGGCGCCGGCGTCAGGTCGACACCGCCACGGGTCACCCTCAGCCGACCGAGCACCTCATAGCGCAGCGGCTGGCCGTTTTGCGCAGAGTGCAGGGACACGTAAACCCCCTGAATGCGTGTCACGCATTCGATAGTTCGGAATCCCCCGTCTACTCCCTGATGTCGCATGGAGTACACGCTTGCCGATAAACACCCTAGCGCGGCCGTCGTTACGTGGTCATTAAAAGGAAGATAACAGCCGAGATGAGGCCCGAATGTCTATTTCCAGCCATTGAACAGCTGGAATTCAATTGTTGAAGCGGCACTGATGGAGCGGCAGAGGCGGCCGGCTCGGGGAATCCCCTGCGCCGGCCGCCTCTCGTCCTTGCATGTGTGTCGGATCAGGTGGCCGGCACCCGGTCGGGTGCCAGCGTCTCGGCCAGCCAGGAGAACAGCCGGTCGTGGTAGAGACTCATGGCTCCGGAGTGGCAGTGGGCGCCCCCGCCCTCGTCCGCGGTGAAGACATGCAGTGTCTTGGCGCTGTTCAGCCCCGTATGCACCTTCTTCGCGTGTTCAAGACCGGAGAAGAACATGTCCTCCTCGGCGTCGAGCACCAGCACGGGACAGCGCACCTGTCCCACGACCTCCGAGAGGTTGAAAGCGGGCATACGTCGCAGCAGTTCGGCGGGTGTTTCCGCGCCGAACGTCCACAGTGCCTGGCGCAGCAGCCAGCGGGTGAACGTCTGCTGGATGGCGATCCCGTACATCACGGGATTGGCGAAGTCGTCGCAGCCCTGCTCGACCCACTCCAGTACGAACGGGGGCAGCGCCACGACATCGCCGAGCTGCCAGACCGCGTCGTGGGCCACGCAGCCTGCCAGCCGGTGCTCGAACGCCGCGGCGCGTACGGCCAGCAGTCCACCGAGGCTGGTGCCGATCAGCGCCAGACGCTCGGCATCCACTCCCGGCTGAGCCAGCGCGAAGTCCACTGCCGGGGCGACCACGTTCTCCCAGTCGGGCCTGAAAGTGAGGCCTTGTTCGCGCAGCACCGACCCCTGTCCCGGCCCTTCGAAGCAGAGACAGTGGTAGCCGCGTGCCACGGCGGCCGCCGCGACGAAGAAGTAGCCCTCCTCGAGTGTGGAGTCGATCCCGCCGTGGTGAATGATGGTGGGCCGTGGCCCGGCGGAGTCGTCGGCCCGGTAGAAGTGGCCCGGCAGCGATCCGTTCTCGTACGGGATGCGGACGAACTGCGGTGGGCGTTCCATCAGTTCGGCGGCCTGAGCGAACGTGTCCTTGGAGAGGCGCATCAGCCGGCCGGCCTCGGGGTCGTGGGCGGGGTCGTCGCGCAGGAAGAACTCGGCCGTCCGGTAGTAGTTGTGCGCGCGCAGCAGTGCGGCACGGGCGTCGACGGTCCGCTTCTCACCGAGTGCCGCCGTGCCCAGCCGGTGTACGCGCTCAGCCATGGCGGTCCACTCGCGCCGCCAGGCGTCGGTGTCGCCGTCCTGGATGCGCGAGGCGACGGCGATGACCTCGCCGAGCTGTGCACCGCCGAGGTCGGCGTAACCGGCGGCGCGCAATGCCTCGTAATCGAAGGCCGGGTCGTCGAAGAGGAATTTCATGGCTGCGGCTCCTGGGTCGAATGTGGTGCTCCAAAGCCCTGGATCGGGCGCGTGGGGTGACCGATCTGTGCGTACGGGGTGGCGCTGGTCCTTTGTGTCGGCGGCGGAGTGCCTACCGGGGTTCCGGGTGAGTCCTCGTCCCGTTGAGGAAGGCGTCGACGATCGACTCGGCGAACGCGGCGGACTCCACCGGCCGCTGCCGGAGGATCAGCCGGGAGAGCATCGGTCCGGTGAGCAGCTCGATGGCCTGGTCCACGTCCAGGCCGGGACGCAGCTCTCCGCTGTCCATGCCTTCGCGCAACGCCCGGCGCATTGCGTCCCGCCGCGCGGCGACGACCGAGTTCTCGAACCGCTCCACCAGCTGCGGGCGGCGCACCGCCTCGCCGAGCAGTCCGGCGAGCAGACGGTGCAGGTTGGTGTCCTGACCCCGGTTCCGGATCTGGTCGACCAGGCTCACCAGTTGGTCCCGCACCGAGAGTCCGTCCAGCGGGGGGATGGGGAGGTCGAGGCTGCTCAGGGCGGCGAGTACCAATTCCTCCTTGTTGCGCCAGCGGCGGTAGATGGTGGCGCGGGCGACCGAGGCCCGCTGCGCCACCAGGTCCATGGACAGTGCGCTGAAGCTGCACCCTTCGCCGAGCAGGCCGAGTGTGCTCTTCAGGATCGCCCGGTCCGCGGCGGGATCGCGCTGGCGGCCGCCCCGGGCGGTGCGCACCGGAGCGGCATTCGGCCCGCGCCGGTCCCCCGACGCGGATGCGGGCCGGAGGCCGTCGGGCATGTCGCCCTCGGCCTCCGGCTGAACCTGTGCCTCCATTCAGACCTCCGTGGTGTGGTCGGTTCTTACCGCTTCCTGGATGTTCGGGCTGTCCGCACTCCTACGGGGAGGCAGGAACAGCAGGCTGACAAGGGCGCCGAGGAGGGTGGCTCCAGCGGCGACCAGAGCGGTGACATGCATGGCGGACACGAACGAGTCGACGGCCCCGGCCGCGAGCCCGGACCCGCGCGGGCCGAGCGAATCGGCGACGGCCAGCGTGCTTTCGACGGACTCCTCGGCCTTGTCGCGGACTGCGGCGGGCAGGTCCGCCAGCCGGTCGGCCACCTCGGAGCGGTAGACAGTGGACAGCACCGAGCCCAGCACGGCGACCCCGAGAGCGCCGCCGACCTGGCGGAAGGTGGTGTTGACGGCCGATCCGGTGCCCGCCCTCTCCCGCGGCAGGGCGGACATGACGGCGGTCGTGGCGGGTGGCATCACGCACGCGATACCGACGCCCAGGACGAAGAAGACGGATTCGAGCAGCCACAGCTCGGTGTGCTCGTCGATGGTGGCGACGGTGAGAAACGCGAGCGTGGTCAGCAGCATGCCGGTGACGCACACCGGCCGGATCCCGATCCGCTCGGCCGCGAGACTGGCCGGCGGGGAGAACGCCAACTGGGCCACGGCCAGCGGC
Organism: Streptomyces sp. NPDC002730; assembly: GCF_042888805.1. Lineage (NCBI taxonomy): Bacteria > Bacillati > Actinomycetota > Actinomycetes > Kitasatosporales > Streptomycetaceae > Streptomyces > Streptomyces sp. NPDC002730. The sequence goes on along the minus strand of NZ_JBIAQG010000004.1, from coordinate 408,294 downwards.
AGCAGGCAGTACCCGGCCTCCAGCGGTGTCCATCCGCGCACACTCTGCAGATAGAAGACGAGGAAGAAGGTCGCACCGAGCAGTGCGAAGAACACCAGGCCGATGACGGTTACGGCCGCCGAGAAACGCGGGATGCGGAAGAGGGCGATGTCCAGTGCGGGACGCCGGGTTCGCCGCTCCCAGGCGACGAAGACAGCCAGCACGGCGAGCCCGCCGAACATGGGCCCCCACACCTGGGCCTGCGCCCAGTCGTCCGATTCACCGCCCTTGATGACGCCGTACACAAGCAGGGTCAGGCCGACGACGGACAGGGCTACGCCGGCCGGGTCGAAGCCGCCGCGCCCCGGGTCCCTGGACTCGGGTACGACGACGAGGGCGGCGACGGTTCCTACCGCGACGATCGGGATGTTGATCAGGAAGACCGAGCCCCACCAGAAGTGTTCGAGGAGTGCGCCGCCGGCGATGGGCCCGATGGCAACGGCGAGGCCGGCCGCGCCGGCCCAGATGCCGACGGCTTTGGCGTGCTCCGCGGGTGGGAAGACGTTCATGATGATCGCCAGCGTCGCGGGCATCGCCAGCGCGCCGCCTACACCGAGTCCGGCCCGGGCGACGATCAGCTCGTCGGCGCTGCCCGCGTAGGCGGACCACAGCGAGCAGGCACCGAAGACGACGAGCCCGGCCACCAGCGTGCGCTTGCGGCCCCAGCGGTCGGCGAGCACACCGGTGGTGAAGAGCAGCGCGGCGAAGACGAGTGTGTAGGAGTCGACCGACCACTGCAGCTCGCTCTGCGAGGCGCCCAGGCCGACGGGTTCGGGCTGAGCCAGCGTCTTCAGCGCCACGCTCAGTATTGATGTGTCGAGGACCACGAGCAGGAGGCTGACGAGCAGCACGCCCAGGACCCACCAGCGGCGGGCGTCAGGGGCGGGGACCTGCTCGGCGGTACGGAGTCGGGGCTGTGTTGTCACGGTTTCCGCTCCTCGCAAGAAGAGGGTGCTGCGTGAACTTCCGTCTGATGCCGTGCAGTTCGACGCTAGGCCCGACTCTCCATCGAGTCAATGCCGTATCGAAACAACCTTGACTCGTATCTGGCCATCAAAGACCGACCCCCGGTCCGACCGCACATGCCACAACGAAGTGCCGTGCGACGACGCCGCTTTGGAAGTGCCAGTCCGGTGCTGCCCGAGAGCGCCAGAGAGTTGTTACCCGGCCGACCCGGCGCGGCTGAAAATACACACGCGAGAAGTCCAGCCCCAACCCGATGCCCAGGGCCTTCGCATACGCCTCTTTGAGCGTCCACAGCCGTACGAGCATGCGATTGCGCTCGGCGTACGGGAGCAGTCGCAGCGCGGCGAGCTCCTCCGGGTGGCAGACCTTCTCCGGCAGCCCCGGCGTGAGCAGCAACCGGTCCTGCGCCTCCACGTCCACGCCGATCCGGAACGTGCCTGAGACACCGACCACCAGGAGACCGGCGGTGTGGCTGATGCCCCCGTCGAAGCCCGCCGGCTCGATTACGCCGGGGCGCCCGCGTGCGCCCCGCCCCAGCACCACGCCCCCAGGATCGACGCCACCCGCAACGGCGACCGCCTGACGCAGCAGCAACCGGGACCCGAACAGCCGCGCCCGTAACGTGGGTTCACGCGTCGCCTGATACCTCGGCCAGTCCGCACCAAGCAGTTCGCGCGCCGGTGTGCACGGGGCGGACGCCCAGTCGGCCAGCCGTCCGTGGCACACCGCGTACCCGTCGCGCCGCACGTTCTCGCTGACGGCACCCCAGGGCCCTGAATCGGGGAGGAGAGGGCCGACCGAGAAGGACGCCGCACCTGGTTCCACCACAGCCGCGTCCTCCTGTCGTCCCCCACGGTCTCCGCCTCGGCGGCATCACGCCTTGGCGGCACCGCGTGCCAACACACGACGTACACAAGCGCGTACCCACTGTTCTAGCGCCTCCGGGCGACGCAGTCCTGGAAACTCCGGACCTGCGACGTGCGCATCAAGCGCGCCTTTACGACTCCTTTTCACCACCCACCAATGATGGAGGAACCGGGGTGGCACTTGGTGCCGCCTGACCCGTATCCCGTACCGGCGGAGCAACCGCCGGCGAGCGACAGGGGAAGAGATGCGCAGGACCTTGACGGACGCCGTACGCGCCGGCGTGGAACAACACCCCGAGCGGGCCGCGTTCGTGTACCTGCACGAAGACGGCCGGAAGATGCGGCCCGAGCGGCTCACGTACAGGGAACTGGACCGCCGGGCCCGCCTGGTGGCCACCCGGCTGCGCGAAGCTTCCCAGGGCGGCGACTCACGCCCGGTACTGCTGCTCTACCCGCCCACACTGGACTTCGTCACCGCGTTCCTCGGCTGCTTCTATGCCGGGCGCACGGCCATCCCCGCACCGCTCCCCGACGAGCCGGGTGAGCGGCTCGCCCGGGTGAGGGGCATCCTGCGGGACGCCTCGGCGGGCGCGGTACTGACGCTTCCCGAGCACCGGCAGGCCCTGGCCGCCTGGCTGGCCGCATCCGAAGAACGCGATGTGGTGTGCCTCGCGGCCGGCGGCGACGACGCCACAGAGCCCGACGCCTGGCTCTCGCCGCACGTACGGGACGAGGACGTGGCCTTCCTGCAGTACAGCTCGGGCTCCACCAGCGAGCCCAAGGGAGTCATGGTCACGCACGCCAATCTGGCTGCCAACCAGGAGGCCATCCAGCGGGCCATGGACACCAGAAAGGGCGTCGTCACCGGCAGCTGGCTGCCGCTCTACCACGACATGGGCCTCATCGGGATGACCCTGCACCCCCTGTGGATGGGGGGCACGAGCGTCCAGATGTCACCCATCTCGTTCATCAAGCAGCCGCACCGCTGGCTGCGCATGATTCACGACTACCGGGTCGAGGGCACCGCCTCACCCAACTTCGGCTACGAGCTGTGCACCCGCCGGGTCACCGAGGAACAGTCCGCCGGGCTCGACCTCTCCACCCTGCGCGTGGCACTCAACGGGGCCGAGCCGGTGCGCGCCGGCACCATCCGCGCCTTCAGCGCGCGCTTCGCCCCCAACAAACTGCGCCCCCAGGCCATGCTCCCCTGCTATGGGCTGGCAGAGAACACACTGCTGGTCTCCGGCGGCGACACCGCCGGACCGCACATCGAACTGAGCGTGGATGCCCAGGGTCTGGAGAAGGACGAGCTGCAGCCCGCACAACCCGGCCGGGCGACCAGAACCCTGGTCGGCTGCGGCCGCCCGAAGGGCACCGAGGTCCTCCTCGTGGACCCGATGACCCTCGAGGTACTGCCGGACGGCCGGGTCGGCGAGATCTGGCTGCACGGCCCCTCGGTGACCGCCGGCTACTGGAACCGCCCCGAGGAGACCGCCGAGTCCTTCCGGGCGTCGACCGCGGACGGTCGCTCGGGGTACTTCCGCACCGGCGACCTCGGCGCCCTGCTCGGCGGGGAGTTGTACGTCACCGGGCGGATCAAGGAGATGCTCATCCACCACGGCCGCAACCTCTACCCGCAGGACATCGAGCATGCCGTGCAGGACTCGGGGCCCGCGTTCCGCCGTGGCGGCGGCGCCGTGTTCACCGTCTTGGACGAGGGGGCCGAGCGCGCCCATGTGGTGGTGGTGCAGGAGATCCGTCCGCGCACCTACGACGAGCCGGACCTGCCGGGACTCGCCGCGTCGGTACGGGAGTTGGTGAGCCGCGAGTTCCAGCTGCCCGCCGCGAGCGTGGTGCTGGTGCGACCCGGTGTGATCCGCAAGACCACCAGCGGCAAGACGCAGCGCACCCTCATGCGGCAGCTCTTCCTCGACGGTGCCCTGCCCGTCCTGCACCAACGCCTGGAACGACCGGTCGTGGCCCTGATCGACGGCGGCGCCGACAACAACCCGGAGCCCGCCCCGCTGGCCGCCCCCGGTCGCTGAGACCACCCGGACCCCCAAGGGAGAGGTACGCCATGCACATCGCCCCCGAAACCCGCCCCGAGAATCTGGACATCGCGTTGTCCGGCCTGACCGCTCCGGACCTCGAGCAGTGGCTCACCGACCGCGTTGCCTTCCATCTGCAGCGGTCCGCCGATGAGATCGACCCGACCACGCCGCTCGCCGACTACGGCATCGACTCGGTCGCGGCGATCGGCATCTGCGGCGAGATCGAGGAGCGGCATCGGCTGCCGGTCTCCCCGACGATCGCCTATGACTTCCCCACGGTCCGCGCGATCAGTACGCATCTCGCCGAACGCCTCGCCGACGGTAGCGGCGGAGGGGCGTGATGACCGATCGCGAAGCGGTCGCGGTCGTCGGCCTCGACTGCCGCTTTCCGGGTGCCCGCGACCCGAAGGAGTTCTGGGAGCTCCTCATGGGAGGCCGGGACGGTACCCGCCGCGTCCCGGAACAGCGCTGGGACGCCGACCGCTACCACATGGCGCCCCCGACCAGTCCCGCCAGTACGTCCGAGGCCCGGCCGCCCGGCCGCAGCAACACCGTACGCGGTGGCTTCATCGACGATCCGGACGCCTTCGACCCACAGTTCTTCGGGATCTCACCACGCGAGGCGGCCGCAATGGACCCGCAGCAACGGCTGCTGCTGCAGTGCTCCTGGCGCGCCATCGAGGACGCGGCGGTCGCCCCCGAGGACCTGGCCGGCACCGGAACCGGAGTGTTCGTCGGAGTCATGGCCAACGAATGGGCGTATCTGCAACTGTCGGACTACGACAGGATCACCGCCCGCTACGGTTCCGGCAACGGCTACTTCATGGGCGCCAACCGGGTCTCGTACCACCTCGACCTCAAGGGCCCCAGCCTGGCGGTGGACACGGCCTGCTCCTCGTCGCTCGTCGCAGTCCATCTCGCGGCAGGCGCACTGCGCGCGGGCGACTGCGACTACGCCCTGGCAGCGGGAACCAACCTGATCATGACGCCGGTCATCAACATCTTCTACGCCCAGGCCGGCCTCTCCGCGCCGGACGGACGATGCAAGCCCTTCAGCGCATCGGCCGACGGAATCGGACGGGCCGAGGGCGTCGCGGTGCTGGTGCTGCGCCGGCTCAGCGACGCCCTGGCCGACCGGCAGCCGGTGTACGCCGTGCTGAGTGGGAGCGGGGTCAACCAGGACGGGCGCAGCAATGGGATCACCGCTCCCAATCGCTGGGCCCAGCAGCAACTCATCGAGGGCGTCTGGCAGTCGGCCGGGGTCACCGCGGACGACATCCGCTTCATCGAGGCGCATGGCACCGGCACCCTGCTCGGCGACATGATGGAGGCGCAGGCGCTCGGTCACTTTGCCGCTGACCGCCGCGTCGGGAGCATCGCGCTGGGTTCGGTCAAGAGCAACTTCGGGCATGCCGAGGGAGCGGCCGGGATCGCCGGAATCGTCAAGACCGCGCTCGCTCTGCATCACCGGACCGTGCCCCCCAGCCGCTTCGCCGACAATGAGAACCCCGAACTCCAGCTGGCCGACCGGCGGCTGTCGCTGCTCAAGTCCCCGCTGCGGCTTCCGTCCGGCACCGTGCACGCCGCCGTCAGCAGCTTCGGCATCGGCGGCACCAACGCGCACGCGGTACTGTCCTCCGCGCCTCGAGCGGTACACCGGTCCGGCGACAGGGCGCCGGGAGTGTTCACCGTGTCCGCCCGTTCCGCACGCCAACTGCGCCCCAACCTGCTGGCCCAGGCCGAGGCTCTGGCCCGCCTGCCCGAGGACCGGCTGGCGCAACTGTGCTGGACCAGCAACCGGGTCAAGTCCCGGCTGCCGCACCGGGTGGCCGTCGCCGCCGCGGGCCTGACCGAACTGGTGGCGGGGCTGCGCGACGCGGCGGAGCGCTCCGAGGTCGGCGGGCCGGCCGGCGGCTCGCGGCGGACGGTACCCGCGGTGGCGTTCGCCTTCACCGGTCAGGGCGCGCAGCACCCCCGTATGGCCGCCTCCTGGTACACCGAGTCCCCCGTCTACGCGCGGCTGTTGGACGAGATCGACAAGATTCTCGCCGGCCACCTCGGGCTGTCGGTGCGCGACGCCGTACTCGACGGCGACCCGGGCATCGACCGTACGGGCCTGGCCCAGCCCGCGCTGTTCGCGGTGGAGTACGCGATGGCCGGCACCCTCGTCGAGGCCGGGATCAGACCCTCGTTCGTCATCGGACACAGCGTCGGCGAGTTCGCCGCCGCGTGCACGGCCGGCGCGCTCGATCCCGGGGACGCCGCCAGGCTGGTCGCGCGCCGGGGCGCCCTGATGGAGGCACTCCCCGACGGGGGCGGCATGCTCTCGGTGCCGCTGGGCGCGACCGGCGTAGAGGCGCTGCTGGGCGAGGATACGCGGCTGTGTGTTGCCGCGCTCAACGGCCCGGACAGCACGGTGGTCGCCGGCGATGTGGCCGAACTGGACGCGCTGCGCGCCGCGTTGGCCGACCGGGGTATGGCCTCGCGTCCGCTGGCCGTCTCACACGCCTTCCACTCGCCGCTGATGCGGCCCGTCGTGGAGGAGTTCCGCCGCGCGGCAGACGTGCCGGTGCGCCGGCCCACAGTGCCGTACTTCTCCACCGTGTACGGGCGCCGCACGGCCGATGACGAGAACCTGGACGCGGACTACTGGACGGAACAGATCACCGCGCCGGTACGGTTCGCCGAGGCCGCGACCGGGTTGTTCGCCGCCGGAGCCACCCACATCGTGGAGATCGGCCCGCGCGCCGCACTCACTCCGCTGCTCGCCCGCCTCAAGCCGGACACCGGCCGCCCGGTGAGCTGCCACGCCGCCCACCCCGGGCACCGCGCGCCGGGACACCGGCTGTACCAGCTGCTCGGGGAACTGTGGTGCGCCGGGCTCACCCCCGACTGGGACGCGCTGTACCAGGAGGCGGACCGGGTGCCGCGCCGGCTGCCGCCGTATCTCTTCGACGACACCTTCCGCGCCTGGCGCTCCGCCGACGCACCAGAACTGCCCGTGTCCACTTCCCTCGCCACGGACGCGGCAGCCGCGGCACCGCCGACGGCGGACCGTGGAGAGTCGTGCCCGCCGGCCCGTGCCGGTGAACCCCAGCACCTCGTCTCCGAGGTGACGCACCGTCTGATCTGCCAGGTCGGCGGGCACGAACCGCCCCAGGTGCACGGCCGTTCACGCCTGCACGAAGACCTCGGCTTCGACTCGATCCAGGTGATGGAGCTCAAGACCCGTATCGAGAACGAGCTGCCCCGGCTCGGCAGTCTCCCGATCGAGGAGCTGCTCGCGAGTCTGGAGACCGTGGGCGACCTCACCCGCTATCTGCACGACCGTCTGCTGACACCGTCCATACCGGAAGGAAGGCACTCATGACCGTCCCCACCGCGCACCTGGTCTCGGTCGGCACCTGTCTGCCGGGCGAACCGGTGGACAACGCGACACTGGCAAAAATCGTGGGCGTCGACGAGCGGTGGGCCGAGATGTTCATCGGCAACACCAGCAGGTACTTCGCCGTCGACCTGGCGACCGGTCACGTCCGGCACAGCCTCGCCGACATCGCGGCGACCGCCGGGGACCGGGCCCTGACGGAAGCGGGCCTGGAACCGGGGGACGTCGACTGCATCGTCATGGGCACGGCCACCCCGGACCAGCTGATGCCCGCCACCGTGAACCTCGTGGCGGACCGTCTCGGCATCGACAACGTTCCCACCTACCAGCTCCAGTCCGGCTGCGCCGGGGCCGTTCAGGCACTCGACGTGGCCCGCACCCTGCTGCTCGCCGGGCGCTGCGCGACCGTGCTGGTGATCGGCGGCGATGTGTGCGCCAAACACCTGGAGACGGACTTCGACCCCGGCTCCCGTACCTCCGCCGAACTCGTCAACTACGTGCTCTTCGGCGATGGAGCAGGTGCCGCGGTGCTCAGCGCAGAGCCCCTCGGCCACGGCATCGAGATCCGCCAGGTGCTCAACCGGCTGGTGGGCCTCGGCAAGAAGCCGGGGCAGGTCATCGACTGGTTCGGCCTCGGAGACCGGCACAGCGACCGGACGGTGATCTCCGAGGACTACAAGGCCATCGAAGCGGCTGTGCCCGGCCTGGCATCGCAGATGTTCTGGGAACTCCTCGACGACCTGGGCTGGGCGGCCGATCAGGTGGACTACCTGCTCCCGCCCCAGCTCTCCGGCCGGATGAGCGACCGTATCTCCGCGGAGATGCCCGCCCCGGACGCCCGGCGCATCAACGTCGTACGCACCGTCGGCAACAACGGCAACGCCCTGCCGTTCCTCCAGCTCGCCGAGCTGACCGAGCAGTGGCAGGGCCCCGGACGCGCCGTCGCGGTCGCTGTCGAGTCCAGCAAGTGGATCAAGTCCGGCATCGCTCTGGAGCGCACATGACCACCACGGAACGCACCGCGGCAGACACCACGGCCCGCACCACGACGCACACCACGCCCCGCACCGCGGTCACCGCCGCGGGCGACAGCGGCACCTGGCGGGATCCCGGGGCGCTGCGCACTCTGCGCAGCGCGTACGCCGCCGGCCGGCTGGAAGCCGAGTACGGATCGGTCCGTGCCCTGGTCACCCGTATACCGGAGAGCGATCTGCCTGCGGCGGGCCAGCTGCTGGCCCGTCTCGACCGCGAGGCGGTCGCACGGCTCCACCCGGACCTGCCGGTGGTCACCGTCGCCGTCACCGGCCAGTCCACGGTCGCACCGCTCGTCGGCCCGCTCACCGCTCAACTCGCCCGGCACGGGCTGCTGCTCGACCCGGTGGTCTCCCCCTACGGCTCGTATCTGCAGGACCTGCTGGGGCCCGCACGGTCCGGCGACGGCGCCCGGCAGCCCCTGCTCACCCTGTGCCTCCTCGACCCGCATACGGTCTTCGAGCAGGTGGCCGTGCCCTGGCGGGTCGAGGATGTCGAGGCTGCGGCCCGGGACAGACTGGCTCTCCTCGGCAAGGCAGTGAACACCCACCAGGACTGCGGCCGGGGGCTCTTGGTACTCAACACCGTGCCGCTGCTGCTCCACCACGCCCACCAACTGGTCGATCTGCGCTCCCGGGCCCGGCTGGGCGCCGTGTGGCGCGAGTTCAACAGCGGGCTGCTCGCCCTCGCCCAGGAGCATCCCGGGGTGGTCGTCGTCGACCTCGACCCGTTGGTGAGCCTGGGCACGCCCGCGTACGAGCCACGCACCGGCCTGTACGCCAAGGCCAGGCTGGCCGAGGGGCTGCTCTCCGGCTACGCGAGGGAGGTCGGCCATCTCGTCCTGGGCCGCCTGGGCAGGACTCGTAAATGCCTGGTGCTGGACCTGGACGGCACACTGTGGGGCGGAGTGCTCGGTGAGGAGGGCCCGGACGGCATCGAGCTCGGCGCCGGGTTGCGCGGGGAGGCCTTCCTGGAGTTCCAGCGGGTGCTCGCCCAGCTCGGCTCACAGGGCGTGCTACTCGCCGTGAGCAGCAAGAACGACGCGGGCGCGGTGCGCGAGGTGCTGCGCGACCATCCTTCGATGCTGCTGCGCGAGGACGACTTCGTCTGTGTCAACGCCAACTGGTCGGCCAAGCACGACAACCTGCGGGACATATCCGAGCGGCTGGGCCTTGGCCTTGACAGCTTCGTCTTCGTCGACGACAGCCTCTTCGAGTGCGGTCTGGTCAGGGAGCAGCTGCCCGAGGTCGCCGTGGTCCACGTCGACCAGGAGCCGGCCCTGCATCCGTCCGCGCTGCTCGCCGACGGCTGGTTCGACCTGCCCCAGCTCACCGAGGAGGACCGCGAACGGACGGGCCGCTATCGTACGGAGGCCCGGCGGCAGGAGTTCCGCGAGGACATCGGCTCCTACCAGGACTACCTGGACGGGCTCGGAATCGAGGTCACCGTGCGGCCGGCGGACCCGTCGGAGGCACCGCGGGTTTCCCAACTCACCCTGCGCACCAACCAGTTCCACCTCGCAACCGCGCGCATGCAGGTTCCGCAGGTGCTTCAGTGGGCCGGACTCCCGGGCCACAGCGCGCTCGTGGTGTCCGCCCGAGACCGGTTCGGCGACCACGGGCTCGTCGGTGCGGTGTTCCTGCGCCGCGACGCGGAGCAGCTGCGCATCGACAACTTCGTGTTGAGTTGCAGGGTCTTCTCCCGGGGCATCGAGAGCGGATGCCTGAGTGCGGTGCTCGATCATGCCCGCGCCACCGGCGCCCGCGTCACGACGGGCCGCTATCTGCCCACGCCCAGGAACGCCGCCTTCGCCTCCTTCTACACCGACCACGGCTTCACCCCCGCCGGGCCGGACCCGTACGACCCCGCTGTCGCCTCCTTCCACCACGACCTGCGCGACATCGCCCCCGCACCCGCCCATCTGCGCCTGCACACCGCCTTCGAGGGAGACCGGACATGACCACCGCCATCGCGGACACCGCGGCGTTCTGCACCCTCCTGGAGGAGGAGCTCGGCCTGCACGTCACGCCCGAGGACCTCGACCGCCCCCTGGACGACGTCCCCGAGTGGGACTCGGTGCACCTGCTGCGCCTGGTCACCGTCGTGGAGAGCCTCACGGGCCGGCCTGTCCCGGTGGCCGGGCTGTTGGAGGCCATCACCTTCCGGGAGATGTACGACGTGGTGGTCCGCGCATGACGACCACCGTCTCGACGCCGACGGCCTGCCTGGTCCGGGCGCCCCGAGAGGACGCCCGGCTGCGGCTGTTCTGCTTCCACCACGCGGGTGGCGGGGCCTCGTTCTTCGCCCCGTGGCCTGCCCGGGTGGCGCCCGAAATCGACGTCCTGCCGGTGCAGTTGCCCGGGCGCGAGTCACGCTTCCGCGAGCCCCGCTTCCGCGATGCCGGGACGCTGGCCGAGGCCCTCGAGCGCGAACTCGCCCCCTGGCTGGACCGGCCGTACGCCGTCTACGGGCACAGCATGGGCGCCCTGGTGGCCTTCGCGCTGGCGGCAGCCCGGATGCGGGGCGGCGGCCGGGCGCCGCTGATGCTGTTCCTCGGCGCCTACGGTGCCCCGCACCTCACTCCGCCGCTGCCGCCGGCCGACCGGTACACGGACGTGGAACTCGCCCGTTTCCTGGTGGACATCGGAGGGCTCAGCCCACAGTTCCTGGGCCGGGACGACTGGCTGCGGGCCCTGCTGCCCATCATCCGGGACGACTTGCGGATCTGTGCCAGTCACCGGCGGGCGGGGCTGCCTGATCCGGGCGACGAGGAGGCGCGCCTGCCGCTCGACATCCATGCCTTCGCGGGTGAGGACGACCGGCTCGTGGACCCGGGCGCCGTGTGGTTGTGGGAGCGGTACGCCCAGCGCTTCCGGATGTCCACTGTGCCGGGCGGCCACTTCTTCCCGCGTGAGGAGCCCGGACCGTTCTTCGACGTACTCAACCGCTCGCTGACCGAGCTCATCGCGAATCCGGGCGGACGACACGGGGAACCTGTGTGATCCGGCGTGTTATCTCCTCGGCGTTCTTCTCGTACCTCGGGCGCTGGTCGTGGATGCCGGGCATGACCCACAGCGGGCGTGCCGAACCGTCCGCGAAGACGAGCCCGTCGGCGTCGGGCCGCAGCCCCGTCACCGTCAGCGCGAACGGCTCGAGGTAGTCGATCTCATTGTCGGCGGTGAGGCGGAAGGGGCGGTCGTGGCCGGGGTAGATGACATCCGCCAGATCGATGATCCGTTCGATGCTGCGTGATGCCTGCTCGGCGTCCCAGAAGACGAGGGGGTTGCGGCGCGTCTGGGCAACGTAGGCGAAGTGCAGTGCGTCGCCGGTGATCGCGCTCCGCCCGGCATCGGTGTCCACCAGCACCCCGATGCTGCCGGGCGAATGCCCCGGCAGCCCGACAGCGGTGACACCGGGGATGATGTCCTCCCCGTCCGCGATCTCGCGGACGGGTAGTTGTTCCAGCAGCAGTCCGGTCCACGCGGGGGTGGCCCAGTCGTTGGTGTGCGGCGTGTGGGCGTACCGCCGCTCGTCGGTGTGGATCAGCAGGGTCGCCTGCGGGAACAGATCGATGTTCTGTACGTGGTCCCAGTGGGCGTGCGTGAGCACCACGGTGTCGATGTCCGCCGCCGTGAGCCCGCGGGCGGCGAGCGCGTCCCACAGGTGGGGGCGCCGTCCGACGTGCGCGGCGTCGACGAGGATGTTCCGGTTCCGCCCCGCGGCGTCGGTTCCGCGGACCAGGAAGACTCCGCAGAAGGCGGGATAGCCCTGGTCGGTGTCGATGGCGAAGCCGGGCAGGAGAATGTCGATCGTCGGCATGGAACTCCCTTGTCGCTGGCTGCTGTTGGTGGTCTGGGGGCTGTGGTCGGGTCAGTGGTCCGGGTCAGTGGTCCGGCGCGTCGGGGACGACGGAGCGCAGTGCTTCGAGGCTCCGGGGATTCACGAGCGTGGACAGGTCGCCGGGCGGATCGCCGGTGACACAGTCGCGGATCAGGCGCCGCATCACCTTTCCGGTACGGGTCCTGGGCAGTGCGGGAAGTGCAATCACGCGGCCGGGCCGGAAGGCGTGCCCGAGCGCGTCGGCCACGCGCTCACGGATCCGGTCTGCGTCCGCCGCGGCAAGCGGGCCGCGCGAGGGGACCACGAAGCACCAGAGGACTTCCCCCTTGATGCGGTGCGGCACCCCGACGGCTGCGGCCTCGGCCACTGCCGGGTCCCGGAGGACGGCCTCTTCCACCTCGGCCGGCCCGAGCCGCTTGCCTGCCACCTTGATGACGTCGTCCAGCCGGCCGTGCAGGAACCACTCCTCGCCGACGCGGGAGGCCAGGTCGCCGTGGGACCAGCGGCCCGGCCGCCGGCTGAAGTACGTATGGGCGAAACGCTCCGGTGCCCGCCACAGTCCGCGGGTCATCCCGGGCCAGGATCGCCGGATCACCAGCTCGCCCAGTTCTCCCGCGGCGACGTCGGCGCCGTCGGCACCGACGACGGCGGCATCGATGCCGAGGCAGGGGCCGGCAAAGCTGCAGGGCGACTGCGGCACGGTGGGCGAGGAGCCCAGGAGCGACCCACCGACCTCCGTACCTCCGCTGATATTGATCACGGGGCAGCGCCGGCCGCCGAATTCCGCGAAATACCACTGCCAGGCATCCTCGGTCCATGGTTCCCCGGTGGAGCCCAGGATCCTCAGCCGGGTGGGGGCGGGCGGGGCGGGGTCTCGCGTCATCAGCGTCCGCGAAAGGCTGGGCGAGCTCCCGAAGACCGTGACCCGGTGGTCGTCCAGCAGCCGCCACAGGCGGGCAGGGTCCGGATGGTCGATCGCGCCTTCGTACGCCAGGACGCAGGCACCCGCGAGGGTGCAGCCGACGGCGATGAGCGGAAACATGATCCAGCCGGGGTCGGTGACCCAGAAGGCCACATCGTCCGGGCGGACGTCGAGGTTGTAGCGGACTTCCGAGCCGACCTGCAACGGAAAGCCGCCGTGGGTATGGACCGCGCCCTTGGGCCGTCCGGTGGTGCCGGAGGTGTGCATGAGGAGGAAGGGGGCGCTGGCGGGGAGCGAGACGGTCGCGGCGGGCTCCGCCGCGACCAGCCGGTCCCAGCTCGTGGCCGCCGGACGGGCCGATGACGTGTCGTCCCTCGACCCGCGCGTCAACTCCTCGGTGACGACGACGAGATGATGTACTGGGGGCACCTTCTCCGCCGCTGCACGGGCGACCGACTCCATGTCGTGCGGAGTGCCGCGCCGGGTCGTGGCAGCAGCAGTGACGAGCACCTGTGCCTCGGCGTCGGCCAGCCGTACGGCGAGCGCCTCGGAGCCGAAGCCGGAGAACATCGGCACCAGTACGGCTCCGATGCGGGCGCAGGCGAAGAGCAGCACGAAGGCCTCGGGACCGGGTGGCAGAAATGCCGCCACCCGGTCCCCCACCCCCACCCCGAGGCCGCGCAGCCCGGTGGCGACCCGGGCGCTCAGCTGCGCCACCTCGCCGTAGCCGAGCCGGCCGCCGGACCCGTCCTCGCGCTCCCAGCGCAACGCGACGGCGTCACCACGGCCCTCCCGCACATGGCGTTCGAGGCAGGAGTCGACGAGATTCGTGCGGCCGCCCGGGAACCAGCGGGTGGCGGCGATACCACCGCGGTCGTCGCAGGTGCGCAGCGGCGGTTCGTGCCAGACGATGCCGATGTCACGAGCGGCGTGGGACCAGTACCACTCCGGATCGGCGACGGAACGGCCGTGCAGCTCGCGGTATCCGTCGATGCGGTGGGCGCGGCAGAACGCGGCAACATTGCTGTGCTCGGTCAACTCGCGGCCCGGGAACCAGACATACTCGCCCATCAGACACTCCCCGGATTCTCGATCAGCGCGGCGATGCCCTGGCCACCTCCGATGCACATGGCGATCACGGCGAACCGCCCGCCGGTGCGGCGCAGTTCGTGCGCGGCCTTGAGCAGCAGGATCGTGCCCGTGGCGCCGATGGGGTGTCCGAGCGCGATCGCCCCGCCGTTCGGATTGACCCGGTCGGGCTCGAGCTTGAGGTCGTCCATCACGGCAAGGACCTGGGCGGCGAAGGCCTCGTTGAGCTCGATCACCTGGACGTCGTCCAGGAGGAGGCCGGTGCGCTGCAGCAGTTTCCTGATGGCCTCGGCGGGCGCGAATCCCATGATCTCCGGTTCGAGCGCAGTGACGACCGTGTCGCGCAGCCAGCACAAGGGGGCGGTTCCGTGAGGGAGATCGGCACCGCGCATCAGCACCACGGCGGCGGCACCGTCGTTGAGCCCCGCCGAGTTCCCCGCAGTGACCGTGCCGTCATCGGTGAACGCGGGAGCGAGCGCCGCGAGTTTCTGCAGGGTGGTGCCAGGGCGCGGGTGTTCGTCCTGCGCGACAGCGCCGTCCGGAGTGATCACGGGCACGATCTGGTCGGCGAACCGCCCGTCCGCAAGGGCCGCGGCGGCGCGGCGCTGGCTCTCGGCGGCCCAACGGTCCTGGCGCTCCCGGGAGATGGAGAACAGCTCCGCCACGCGCTCACCCGTCATACCCATCGGAGCGTGCGCGAACGGGTCGGTGACCAGCGAGACGGTGCCGTCGATCCGGTGCTGCCCGAAGAGTTCGTCGGGGGCCCGCTCGCTGTAGTCGAGCAGCGGCTGGCGGGTCATCGACTCGTTGCCACCGGCCACCATGATCTCGGCCTCACCGAGGGCGAGAGTCTGCGCGGCGGACCAGACGGCCTGGATGCCGGACCCGCACAGCCGGTTGACGTTGTAGGCGCGGACGTGGACCGGCAGTCCGGCGGCGAGTGCCGCGCGCCGGGCGTTGAACGCGTCCGGCCCCACCTGTCCCACACAGCCCAGGACCACTTCGTCGACGGCGTACAGCTCGACGTCGGCGCGCACGATCGCTTCCTGAATCACCATGGCACCGAGCCGGTGCGCGGGGACCGAACGCAGCGCGCCCCGGTACCGCCCCACCGGCGTACGAGCCCCCTGGACAACGGCGATGTCGGACAGCATCAGATGTCACTCCTTCGCTGGGTACCCAGCAACAGGGCGTCCCGGTCGGGCCGTACCAGGAGCATCGAGATCACACCGCCGGCGATCAGCAGCCAGGCCGCGACATCGAAGGCCTGGCCATACCCCAGCGCTTCACTCGGTGCCGCATCAATGATCCGGCCGGTGACGTACGGCGCGAGCAGGCTGGAGAGGGCGGCGAGCGCGTACGACAGACCCAGGGCGGCGCTGCGCCGCCCGGGCGGGCAGATGTCCGCGATGGCCGAGTTGGTCAGCGGTGTCTGCCCGTTGCCGGCGGAGAAGGCCACCACCAGCGGCAGCAGGAGGGCGCCGGGCCCCACGCGGGTGGTCAGCAGCAGGCAGGCCCCGGCGAGCAGTGGCAGCAGTGCGCCGAGCAGGCCCTGGGCGACCCGGGCGGTGGTGCCCCGGCGCAGCAGCCGCTGGGCGGCGACTCCGGCTGTGAGGACAAGGACGGCCATCGACAGTGCGGGCAGCCCGAGGATCCCGCTGATCTCCGCGTCGCTGAATCCCGCCTGTTCCTCCAGGAACAGCGGCAGCCAGGCGAATCCGAGGGCCAGGGTCCACATCACCGTGAAGGCGGAGAACGTGGCCCCGAGCCAGGTGCCAGTGGTGATGATGCGCCGGAAGGGCGCCTCGCCGACGGCCGCGCCCGGTACAGCAACGGGCAAGGCATCCCCGACCGGGGCGGTGGCGTCCACCCGTGCGGCGTACGGTCCGCTTCCGCCGAGCCGCAGCCAGGCGATCACCCAGAGGATCCCGATCCCGCCCAGCAGACCGAAGGCGGCGCGCCACCCGAGGGTGTTGCTGACCAGGATGACAAGGGGGGCGGCCACAATGGTGCCGCCCGCGCCCCCGGCGACAACCACGGCGGAGGGCAGCGCCCGCTCCTTGCCCGGAAACCAGGTGAACGCCGTGTAGTTGGCCAGCGGATACCCCGGCCCCTCGCCCGCGCCGAGCACCACACGGGTGGCGACGAGGGCGCCGAAGCCGGCCGCGGGCAGCAGGATCGGGAGCTGCGCCGCGGCCCAGACCAGCGCGAGTGCGGCGAGCAGCGGCCGGGCACGGATCCGGTCGCCAAGGAAGCCGACCGCGACGGCCGAGACGCTGAACAGCAGGTAGAAGCTGCTGGCGACGGTACCGAACTCGGTTGCAGTGAGACCGAGATCGTCCCTGATCGGGTCCGCGGTGAGGCCGAGTACGGCCTTGTCCGCGGCGTTGATCACGATGAAGAGCGCCAGCACGACCAGGACGGTGCGGGCGCGTCGGCGGGTGCCGTCGGCCGTGCTGCCGGGGTGCACTTCGGCGTCGAGTCCCATCACACGGCCAGTCGTTCGTCCAGCCAGTCGGAGATCGCCTTGTCGTCGAAAAGGAACTTCATCAGAACCTCCCAGCGGAACGGAACGGCACCGTTCCGGAGCATTGCGCGGAACGTACACCGGGAATTGACGGAACGCAACCGTTCCGTTCCGTGCTAATCTCCGATCATGGACACAAGCCCTGCCAGCGATCTCGTCCGCCCTGCCGCCGGCGCCGCTCTCCTCCGGGAGTCCGTGACCGAGACGATCCGACGGGCCATGTTCGAGGAGCTGGCGGAGACCGGGTACGCCCGTATGTCCATGGAAGCCGTGACCCGCCGCGCGGGCGTCGGCAAGGCCGCGCTCTACCGCCGCTGGCCTTCCAAAGAGGCGATGGTGGTGGACCTTGTGTCCGAGATGGCCGCCGAACACATCCCCACCACGACGGACTCGGGGTCGCTGAGTGGCGATGTCGAGAGGTTCATCAGGGAGACCATGGAAGCGCTGCGGCATCCGCTGGTGGGCCGGATCATCCCTGATCTGCTGGCCGAGTCGGCTCGCAACAGCACCTTGCACGAGGCCCTTCACCAGGCGGTCCTCGAGCCCCGTCGCGCAGCCGTGGCGACGCTCCTGCGCCGGGCGACGGAGCGTGGCGAACTGCCGCCCGACATCGACACGAGCCTCGCCATCGACCTCTTCGGCGCCCCGCTGTACTTCCGCATGCTGGCCGTCGGCGGGCCGACCGACGACGGCTACGTCGCACGCCTCGTCAAGGCCATCGTGGCGGCCATCACCGCCGGCCGCTGACCGCGCCCGAACACGAGTCGCGCATGCGAGGCGGCAGTGTGACGCTGGGAGGATGAGCTGGGCATCGTGGACGACTACCGGAGTGTTCTCAGGGCGCGGAGGGGTGCTCACGGACGAGGTCGGCGTGGTGACCGGGGACCTCACCGTGCACACCACCTGGGCGGATGGTGAAGCACGGGTCGCTGTGCAGTACAGCGGGGCATCGGACTGGTTCACGATGTCGGGCAGTCCGACGTCCTGCCCTTCCGAGAGCGACAGCCGCACACTCCATGACGCCGTGGTGCAAGCCGTGCGGGACGGTGACGCTGCCACCGTTCCGTGTCTGCCGCCCCAAACCTCGGTGCAGTGATGCCCAGTCCGCGGCCTGGTGGTCGTGGGCATCAGCAACTCGGCGGCCGGCCGTGGGTGTTCTGGTGACCGGCAGCGCAGGCAGTGCGAGTTCCTTGAGCGCGGCCCACGGATGAGGAAGCCGAAGGGCGCGATGCGGACGACAAGCAGGACAGACGGGACCGCCCCGGCCGGACGAAAGTGCCGGCCGGGGCGGAACAGGTGCGGACGGAGGACGGGTGCCTCCGCGGCAAAGGCTCTTATCGGGCTTCAGCCCAACGATCGCCGCATGGGCAGTGGCAAGACCCGGGCACCCTCACCCGTCCGCAGCCATCGCGTCAGCCGAGGATCGCGAGGGCCTGGTTGAAGGTCGCCGACGGACGCATGACCGCCGAGGCCTTGGACGCGTCGGGCTGGTAGTAGCCACCGATGTCGGCCGGCGAACCCTGCACCGCGATCAGCTCGTCGACGATGGTCTGCTCCTGCTCGCTCAGCGTCTTGGCGAGGGCGGCGAACGCCTCCGCGAGCTGGGCGTCGTCGGTCTGCTTCGCCAGCTCCTGCGCCCAGTAGAGCGCCAGGTAGAAGTGGCTCCCGCGGTTGTCGATGCCACCAAGCCGACGGCTGGGCGACTTGTTCTCATTGAGGAAGGCGCCGGTGGCACGGTCGAGCGTGTCGGCGAGCACCTGAGCGCGCGCGTTGCCCGTCGTCTGCGCGAGGTGCTCGAAGCTGACCGCGAGCGCGAGGAACTCGCCCAGGCTGTCCCAGCGCAGGTAGTTCTCCTTGACGAGCTGCTGGACGTGCTTGGGCGCGGAGCCGCCGGCGCCGGTCTCGAACAGTCCGCCACCGTTCATGAGCGGGACGACGGAGAGCATCTTCGCGCTCGTGCCGAGCTCAAGGATCGGGAACAGGTCGGTCAGGTAGTCGCGCAGCACGTTGCCGGTGACCGAGATCGTGTCCTCGCCGCGGCGGATGCGCTCCAGGGAGAACGCGGTCGCGTCGACCGGCGACAAGATCTCGATCTGCAGCCCGTCGGTGTCGTGCTCGGCGAGATAGGTCTTGACCTTCTCAATGAGGACCGCATCGTGCGCGCGGCCCTCGTCGAGCCAGAACACCGCCGGGTCGCCGGTCGCGCGGGCGCGGGTGACGGCGAGCTTGACCCAGTCCTGGATCGGCAGGTCCTTGGTCTGGCACATGCGGAAGATGTCGCCGGCGCCCACGGCCTGCTCGAGCACGACGTTGCCACCGCCGTCGACGACCCGCACCGTTCCCGTGGCGGGGATCTCGAAGGTCTTGTCGTGGCTGCCGTACTCCTCGGCCTTCTGCGCCATGAGGCCGACGTTGGGCACCGAGCCCATCGTCGACGGGTCGAAGGCGCCGTTCGCGCGGCAGTCGTCGATGACGACCTGGTAGATGCCGGCGTAGCTGCTGTCGGGGAGAACCGCGAGGGTGTCGGCCTCCTGGCCGTCCGGGCCCCACATGTGACCGGAGGTGCGGATCATGGCCGGCATGGAGGCGTCGACGATGACATCGCTCGGTACGTGCAGATTGGTGATGCCCCGGTCGGAGTCGACCATCGCCAGGGCCGGGCCCTCAGCGAGCTCGGCCTCGAAGGACGCCTTGATCGCCGCGCCCTCGGGCAGCGACTCCAGGCCCTTGAGGATGCCACCGAGCCCGTCGTTCGGGCTCAGTCCGGCCGCGGCGAGCGCCGCGCCGTGCTCGGCGAACGTCTTCGGGAAGAAGGCCCGTACTACGTGACCGAAGATGATCGGGTCGGAGACCTTCATCATCGTGGCCTTCAGGTGCACCGAGAACAGCACGCCCTCGGCCTTGGCACGCGCGACCTGCGCGGTGAAGAACTCACGCAGCGCCGCCACCCGCATCACCGACGCGTCCACAACCTCGCCCGTCAGCACGGGCACCGACTCGCGCAGGACGGTGGTGCTGCCGTCGTCCCCCGCCAGCTCGATGCGCAGTGAGCCGTCCTCGGCGATGACCGCGGACTTCTCGGTGGAGCGGAAGTCGTCGGCGTCCATGTGCGCGACGTTCGTCTTCGAGTCGGAGACCCACGCACCCATCCTGTGCGGGTGCGCCTTGGCGTAGTTCTTCACCGACGCCGGGGCACGGCGGTCGGAGTTGCCCTCACGCAGCACCGGGTTGACGGCACTGCCCTTGACCTTGTCGTAACGCGCGCGGACGTCACGGTCCTCGTCGGACTTCGGGTCGTCCGGGTAGTCCGGCAGCGCGTAGCCCTGCTGCTGCAGCTCAGCGATCGCCGCCTTCAGCTGCGGGATCGAAGCCGAGATGTTCGGCAGCTTGATGATGTTCGCGCCGGGCGTCTTGGCCAGATCGCCGAGCTCGGCGAGGGCGTCGTCGACCCGCTGGCCCTCTTCCAGGTGCTCGGGGAAGCTGGCGATAATGCGCCCCGCGAGCGAGATGTCACGCGTCTCCACAGTGACCCCGGCCGTCGAGGCGTAGGCCTGGACCACAGGCAAGAACGAATGGGTCGCCAGGGCCGGGGCCTCGTCAGTGTGCGTATAGATGATGGTCGAGTCAGTCACCGGGTGCTCCGCTCCACGTCTGCAACATTGCTCGACATCAAGATATCTCGTGACCGCACCCCTCTCGACAGGGCCCTGGCCTACCTGCATACCCCCGGTCAGAGCTCGCGCCGTGGCAGGACGGCCTCCGCCCACACCTGCTTCCCGCCGCCGAGCGGCACGGAGCCGTACGACGCCGACACCGCCTCGACGAGCAGGATCCCCCGGCCACCGGTCGCCTCCCAGTCCATACTCGCCGGTTTGACGGGCGCGCGCGGCGACGAGTCGCTCACCGCCACCCTCAGCCGCTCCCCCGTGAATGTGAGGTCGAGGCGCACCTGACCCTGGGTGTGCACCAAGGCATTGGTGACCAGCTCGGAGGCGATCAGCAGGATCGCGTCGCGCTCTTCCGTCACGTTCCAGGAGCGCAGTGTGCGGGAGGTGAAGCGGCGCGCGTGCGCGACGGCGTCGGGCAGCCTCCACACCGTCCAGGTCGCCCGGAGCGGCCGGACCCCTATCCCGTCGTAGCGCAGGAGCATCAGGGCCACATCGTCGTCGCGCCGGTTGACGCCGCCGAGCAGGTCGTCGGCCATCCGCCCGGCATCGGACGGATCGGCGGTGGAGAGTGCGTCGCACACGCGGCGCAGGCCGTCGTCCAGGTGAAGGCTCGACGACTCGACGAGGCCGTCCGTCAGCAGCGCGAGAACCGCGCCCGGGGCCAGTGCGACCGTGGTCATCGGGAACTCCGCCTCCGCCACCACGCCCAGCGGCGGCCCACCCTCGATCTCCACCTCCGCGGTGCCGCCGCCCGGGATACGAAGCAACGGCGGGAGATGCCCCGCCCGGACGCACCAGGCGGTGCCCTCCTCCATGTCGATGGCGACATAGCAGCAGGTGGCGAAGAGGTCGGTCTCCATGCCGACGAGCAGGCGATTGGCGCGGGAGACGACCACGTCGGGCGGATGGCCCTCCACGGCATAGGCCCTGATCGCCGTACGCATCTGGCCCATGATCGTCGCGGCACCCGCGTTGTGCCCCTGCACATCCCCGACGACCAGCGCCACATGGTTCTCGGAGAGCGGGATCACGTCGTACCAGTCGCCGCCCACCGCCAGTCCCACCGTCGCCGGCAGATAGCGGGCGACCGCCACCGCGCCGGACAGCCGCGGGAGCTTACGGGGCAGCAGGCTGCGCTGGAGCATCGTGGCGAGCTCGTGCTCGGCGTCGAGCGCACGGGCGCGCACCAGGGCCTGTCCCACCAGGCCCGCGGTCGCGGTGAGCAGGTACCGCTCCTCGGGGCCGAACGCGTGCGGCTCGTCCCATCCGACCAGGCACGCGCCGACCACCTGGCCTTCGGCCGGGAGCGGCAGGACAGCGAGACCACCGGGGCCCACGCCCCTGAGGCCCGGTTCAAGGGTGGAACCCGCCGTCCACAGGCTCATACGGCCCTCGCGCACCGCGGCCTCCAGCGTGGGCAGCGCGCCCGCGGGCGCATCGGGCCACTCGGACCGCCATTCGGACCGCCAGAGCCCCGGCCAGGCATCGGGTTCCGGTGGATCGAGGACTGTGACCACCAACCGGTCGCCCTCCAGCTCGGCAAGAGCCACCCGATCTGCTTCCAGCGGGTCGCGCAGGGCGGCGACCACCGCCCTGCTGACGTCCCGGACGGTCATCGCACCGGCCAGCGCGACGGACAGTCGCTGCACCCTGGAGACCTCGTCGGCGGTGGGCCGCAGATGCGAGGCGTCGGCGACCACTCCGAGCACCCGCTCCGGCTTGCCTTCGCTGTCCGCCAGCACCCGGTACCGCAGGCGTAGCCAGCGCAGTTCGCCGGTGGGGCGGCGGATGCGGAACTCGAGTTCCCGGCCACCGGAGGTTATGTGGCCCGGCTCGACGACGGACATCAGCGCGGGCAGATCGTCGGGGACGGTGTGCGCCAGCAGCGTCTCCAAACGTCCGTCGAAGTCGTCCCGCGGGATGTCGACCAGGTTGAGCACCCGGGCGTCCACGTCGATCCGCCCCGTGCTCAGGAGCAGGGTGAACGAGCCGACGCAGAAGCGGTCCAGGGCGGGGCCCAGCAGCGGCCGGGGCCCCGTGCGGCCGGCGCGGGAGTCAGGTTCACCGCCTGCTTCGAGCCATGCGGTGACCTGGTCGGCGTAGAGCTCCAGAAAGTTGCGCCGGTCGGCGTCGAAGCCGTCCGCGACGTCGTCCACGACAACCAGACAGCCCAGCGGAATGCCGTTCGCACCGAGCGGCAGTGCGCCCAGCGAGATGTTGGCGGGCAGGATCTCCGGGGGGTTCTCGCCGTAGGCGGCGATCCCCGCCGCGTTCAACCACAGGGGACGGCCGGTGTGGAAGGCGTCCGCCACGGGAGAATGACCGGAGAGGGGATAGCTGGGCGACAGCCCGTACAGGGCGCCGGACCCTCCCGCCGACTCCGCAAGTTCCAGACTGTCGTTCCTCTTGCCCAGCACATAGACAGCGGCGAGCACCGCCCCACCGAAGACCCGGATCCGCTCTCTCACAGTCCCCAGCGCCCCGGTCGCCGGGAGCGGACACGCTTCGCCCGGCCCACGGGGTGCACCCGTGGGCTCGGTGGCTCCATCGCCGGACGTCTCATCTTCCCTCGCATCCGACCGGTCTTCGCAGAGCGAGCCGCCCTCCGAGGAGGCACACCCACCTCGTCACGCATCTGGGACCTGTCACTTCCAGCCTAGGGAAGGCGGGCGCCGCGTGCGGGCTTCTACGTGTGTTCCGCAGATCTGGTCTCGTGCGACCGGGCGCCCGCCCTGTTCCACAGAGGTCCGGCCGACGCCAGGGCCGCATCAGGTTTGTGGCAGACCGGCGCGAAGCGGGCGCCGGCGGCGATCCCGGTCCGCTTCGACGACGACTGTGCCTCGAGCGTGCTCGAGAACAGTGCGGCGGTCTCCGTGGTGTGGCTGGTTCCCGTCGGGGGCGCCGAACCGGCCCGACGCCCACTGACCCACTCTTCCGTCGATCCACTCGCGCAGAAAGTCGGCGTGGCCGTTCTGCCGGGCGTACTCCTCGATCTCCTCGATCATGTGCAGCAGGCCCTCGCGGAGCAAGATCGGCTCCTGCCCGTTGGTACCGGTGACATCGAGATCGGGCGGGGTCCGCCACAGGTTCTCCGGCGCTTCGGTCGGCCCGGGCAGCATCCTCATCGGCAAGCGTGAAGCACACAAGTGCCTTTACACCAAGGGTCGTTGAGGGATACGGATGTCCCCCCGCCCACTCTCGTGACCGCATATGACGCGATTCCATTCGCTCTCCGGCCGATCGAGCGGGATGTCGTCGTTCCCGGACCGCCCGAAGTGGCCTTCGTGCGCACGGCAGTTCGCGGGGCGGCGATGTGATCCAGGTCATCCCCCGGATTCCCAGGAATCTCCGCTATGGCCCTGATGCGTGTGGGATCGTACGGCCAGTTGTTACTCGCTGGTACAGGCGAGTCCTTCCCCTGTTGCGCGTCTCCCCCAACACACGCTCCGAGGATTCCTACGTGCGTAAGCTCCCTGCCAGACATGTCGTTTTACTGACTCTGGCCTCCATTTCCCTGCTCGCAACCGGCTGTTCGGCCGGGACCGGGACACCACCCGCCGCGGCCGCCGGCGCCCAGCACCCCACCAGCATCGCGAACCCGGACCCCAGCCCCTCGCGGCAGCTTGCCGTGGACGGGGTGCCCGAGGGGAAGCCGACCGCCGTCGCGCGGGCAGACGGCGGCGGGAAGGCGAAGAAGTCGCCACTGAAGGTCGCCTCCTACGACCGCGCCAGTCGACGGGCTGTCATATCCAGCGCGGAGAAAGCCCCTTCAGGGGCCACACCCGCCAAGAACACTCCCGCCGTCGGCGA
Organism: Streptomyces sp. NPDC002730; assembly: GCF_042888805.1. Lineage (NCBI taxonomy): Bacteria > Bacillati > Actinomycetota > Actinomycetes > Kitasatosporales > Streptomycetaceae > Streptomyces > Streptomyces sp. NPDC002730. The sequence goes on along the minus strand of NZ_JBIAQG010000004.1, from coordinate 384,099 downwards.
CGTCATCGCCAGCGGTCCCACACCCGGAGCGCCCGACGGGCTGCTCGCCAAGGTCACCGACGTGGCGGGAAAGACCGACAAGGGCACCGAAGTCAGGACTGAGCCGGCGAAGCTCAGCGCGCTGCTCGGTGACGACAAGGCACAGGGCACGGTCCCGGTCGATCCGGCGACCGTCGACGTCGAGCCGCTGGTCCAGGGAGTAAAGGTCTCCTGGGCGAAGGCCGGGAACATCCATGTCGGCCCCCAAGGTGCGAAGTTGCCGCTCGGAAGCCTGCGGATCGATGTCGGCGCGTCGGTTCCGCTGCCGGTCACCGAGGGCGCTCCCGTGGCGGGGGCGGCGTCGGTCGCCGGCTATGTGCAGCTGGCACCCGCGGTCGAGTTCTCGTACGACGGGTCCTCCGTCCTCACGCCGGACGCCGCCTTCCTGGGACTGAGCGGTGACTGGACGTCGCAGTGGCAGCTGAAGGGCAAAGCCGTCGCGGGCGGCAAGCCGGTGCGGATTCCGTTCGCCAAGCTGCACGCCGATCCCGTGATCCAGGTCGGGCCTGTGCCGGTGGTGGTGAATCTCGACCTCACGGCGTACGCCCAGGTGGCCGCGGACGGCACCGTCACCGTCGACATCAAGCAGGACCTCAAGGGTGGCTTCCGGATCGGCGGCAGCTACTCGAAGTCGGGTGGATGGAAGCCTGTCAGTACCTCCGACATGACCGGCACCCCGGTACGGGCGAAGGTGACCGCGGCCGGCAACGTGAAGGCCGCCCTCGGCGCCGAGGCCACGGTCGGTCTGTACGGCGCGGTCGGCGTCACCGCCGATCTCGCCCCCTACCTACGAGGCGAGGCCACCGCTGTCGCGACACCGGGAACCGTCGCGGGATCCTGGAAGATCTACGGCGGGGTGGATCTGACGGGATGGCTGCAGCTGCAGTTGTCCATCTTCGGTACGCCCGTGTTCCAGCACCGCATCCCCCTGGGCAGCCTGCACCGGGAGTGGCCACTGGCACACGGCGGGGGCGCAGTGGCCTGACGTCCGGCACCAGCACCGGGAGCCCCTGCCGAGGGATTCGGCAGGGGCTCGCTGCTCCATCGCGATTCCGCTTCCAGCGGCGGCACAAGCAACCGGCCGAGCGCCCGGTCAGCGCTCGGCGTCGTGGCGGGTGAGGGCCACTTCATGACGCGCCCCTCTGTGTTGCCGACCTTGGACGGGCTTGGGCTTGTTCGACCCGCGCAGCGCGACAACGTTGTCAATCGGGAGATGCCGATCAGTAGAACGCCAACCGCCCAGTGTCGTCAAGGGTGTTCGGAATCGGGGGCTGAGCGGCTTGAGTACACGGGGGCGAGGGTGCCCTTACGGGATGCGTGGGATGTGCGGTACGGTCCCCTCCGGCTTGTTCGACCCGTCGTGCGTGGCCCTTCCGACAAGGCAGGACCGCCATGCCCTTGAAGCTCCCGGCCGCCTTCGCGGCCGTGGCGCTGACCGTGGGGCTCACCGTGCCCGCGCTCGCCGCTCCCGCGGCGGCGGACACGGCATTGCCCCTCGTCAGTGATCCAACCGCCTACGTCAACCCGCTGATCGGCAGCAGGAACGGCGGCAACACCTTTCCCGGCGCCGTTCTCCCGCAGGGGATGCTCTCCTGGAGTCCCGAGAACACCCGCGGAGACGCCACCCGCACTGCCGCTCCGGGCGGTTATCAATACGACGCCACCCGCATCCGCGGCTTCAGCCTGACCCATATGTCCGGCACCGGTTGCGCGGGCGGCTCCGGCGACATCCCGCTCTTCCCGTACGCGGGCGAGGTCACCTCCTCCCCCGCCGCGGACACCAAGGACGCGGTGTACGCATCCGACTTCAGCCACGCCGACGAAACCGCCGAACCAGGTCACTACAAGGTCGCGCTGAAGTCCGGCGTCACCGCCGACCTGAGCGCCACCACCCGTACCGGCTCCGGCCGCTTCATGTTCCCCGAGGACAAGGCGGCCTCGCTCCTCATCCGCAGCGCCAACTCCGAGGTCGGCTCCACGGACGCGCGGATCGACATCGATCCGCAGCGCCGCACCGTCTCCGGCTCGGTCACCAGCGGAAACTTCTGCGGATACCTCGATCCCGAGGGACGGCGCAGCTACTACACGGTCCACTTCACCGCCACCTTCGACCGCGCCTTCACGTCCCACGGGACCTGGAAGGACGGCGAGTTGAAGCCGAGCGCCACCACGGCCGACGGCGGGACGGGCGGCTTCGGCACCGACGGCCGCCCTGCCGCGGGCAAGGGCTCGGGCGGATACGTTCAGTTCGCGCCCGGCAAGGACCCCGTCGGCGTGAAGGTGGCGATCTCCTATGTCGACCAGAAGGGCGCCGAGGCCAATCTCGCCGCCGAGAACCCGCCGGCCCGCTCCTTCGACGACGTACGGCGGGCCGCGCACGACGCCTGGCGTCGCGAACTCTCCGCCATCCGCGTCGGTGGCGGCTCCGACACCGACCGCACGACCTTCTACTCCGCGCTCTACCACGCCCTCCTGCACCCCAACGTCGTCAACGACTCCGACGGGCGGTACGCGGGCAGCGACGGCAAGGTCCACACGGTAGGAGGCAGGCAGAAGGCCCAGTACGGCACCTTCTCGGGCTGGGACGTCTACCGCTCGCAGCTCCAGCTTCTGACGCTCATCAAGCCGCACACCGGCTCGGACATCGCCCAGTCGCTGTACAACCTCGCCCGCCAGAACGGCGGCCTGTGGGACCGGTGGATCCACAACTCCGGCGGTACGCACGTCATGAACGGAGACCCGTCGCCCGCCGCCCTCGCCGGCATCCACGCCTTCGGCGGCGACGGCTTCGACCTGGGAGGAGCACTGGACTCGCTGGTCAAGGCGGCGACCGTACCGACCGAGAAGGATCTGAGCCCGGCCGGAAAGCCGATCCTTTCGGTGGGGCAGCGGCCGTCCCTCGACAAGTACCTGGCCAGCCACTACATGCCGTCCGTCTCGAATGCCTGGGGCGGCGCGGCCGAGACCCTGGAGATCTCCGGCGCCGACTTCGCCCTCTCCCAGCTCGCCACCGCGGCAGGCAGGAAGAGGACGGCCAAGACGTTCGCCGAGCGTGCCCAGTGGTGGCAGAACAACTTCAACGCCGCCGCCGACCCGACCGGCGGATACATCGCCAACCGCAAGGCCGACGGCAGCTGGGTCACCGGCTTCACACCGGCCACCGGCAATGGCTTCGTCGAGGGCACCGCGGCCCAGTACACCTGGATGGTCCCGCACAATGCCGCGGGTCTCTTCGCGGCGATGGGCGGCAAGGACCAGGCCATAAAGCGCCTGGACTCCTTCTTCCACAACTCCGACGGCAGCTGGGCCTTCACCGGCAGCGGCGGCGACAAGTCCGAGATGGACAACGAACCGTCCATCAACGTGCCCTACCTGTACGCGTACGCAGGCCAGCCGTACAAGACGCAGGAGACCGTACGGGCCGCGATGCGGAAACTGTGGTCCACCGCGCCCGAGGGCATTCCAGGCAACGACGACCTCGGCGCCATGTCCTCCTGGTACGTCTTCTCCGCGATGGGCATGTACCCGCAGGTGCCATCGCGCGCCGAACTCGTCCTGTCGTCACCGCTGTTCCCGCGCATCCAGATCGAGCGCGGCCATCGTGACATCACCGTGAGGGCACCGGGCGCGGCCGCCGACGCCCCGTATGTCCAGTCACTGAAGCTCAACGGCGCGACGAGCGACAGGCCGTGGCTGCCCGCCTCCCTCGTCGCTCGTGGCGGGAGCCTCGACTACACCCTCGGCAAGGAGCCCAACCGCTCCTGGGGTTCGGCCGCCGACAGCACCCCGCCGTCGTTCCGCACCGGCGAGCAGCCTTACCAGATCGGCGTCGGACCGACCACCGGGACCATCGCTCCCGGCGGCTCACTGACCGTCAAGGTCGCGGCTGTACAGGTGAGTTCAGGCGAGGGACCGGACGTGGACTTCAAGGTCACCGCGCCGGCCGGACTCACCGCCTCACCCGCCTCCGGCACGGTCGGGCCGGATGGCGTCGCCGAGATCAAGCTGACGGCAGGAGAGCGGACGGCGGAAGGCTTCTACGATGCCGAGGTGGCCGTCACGAGTGACGGTGGCCTGGCCGTGAAGCAGCCGGTCACCCTCACTGTCGCGAAGCCCGGCAGTCTGCTCGCCGCGTACAACAACGCCGGCGCCTCCGACGATGCGGGCGAGCACGACGAAGCCGACTACGACGGCGGCGGCTGGAGCTACTCGCGCCAGGCACTCACCGGCGCCGGACTCGCGCCGGGCGCCAAGGGCACCACCCAGGGCCTTGAGTTCACCTGGCCCGCATCACCAGTGGCCCGCCCCGACAACGCCTCGGCCACCGGCCAGACGATCGACCTCGTCGGCACGCCGGCCGCGCTCTCCTTCGTCGGCAGCGCGGTCAACGGCAACCAGGCGGCGACGGCGAAGGTGACGTACACCGACGGCAGTTCGGGCACAGCCGATCTGTCCTTCACCGACTGGACGGTCGGCGGCGGGGGCGGCACGGTCCAGTACGGGAACGAGACCGTCGCCAGGACCCCGTACCGCAATGTCAGCGGCGGCGACAAGGACGTGGTGGACGCCTACATCTTTGCCACCAAGTCCTTCCACGCGCCCTCCGGCAAGACCATCAGGAGCGTGACACTGCCGGACAACCAGAACATCCATGTGTTCACGGTGGCGCTGGGCTGACATGCCTGACAGGGCTGCCCGCCCGCCGTTGCGCCGCCGGGCGTGGTGCCCGGCCGCGCAACCACACAGCAGTCGCCCCGCCCCTTCTCGGGCGGGGCGACTGTACGGTGCAACAGCCCCGCCGCCCCTCATCCCTCCGAAGGAAACGTCTGTTCCGTCCAGATGGTCTTCCCGGACTCGGTGTAACGCGTGCCCCATCGGTGAACAAGCTGCGCGACGATGAACAGCCCCCGCCCGCCCTCGTCGTCCTCCGCACTGTGGCGCAGGTGTGGCGAGGTGTGGCCGGTGTCCGCGACCTCGCATACGAGCGTGCGATCACGGATGAGACGCAGACGCAACGGACCCTCCGCATGCCGGATCGCATTGGTGACCAGCTCGCTGACGACGAGCTCGGTCGAGAACGACAGCTCTTCCAGGCGCCATTCGTGAAGCTGTCCGGTGGCCAGCTCCCGGGCATGGCCCACTGCGACCGGTTCGGCGGGCAGCTCCCATTCGGCCACCTGCCCGGCGTCGAGTTCACGGGTACGGACGATCAGCAGTGCCGCGTCGTCTTCTGTCGTACCGTCCGGCAGGAGTCCCGACATTACGCGGTCGCACAGTTCATCCAGTGACCCGCCGAGGTCGCCGAGCACCCGTCCCAGGTTGTCGAGCCCCTGATCGACGTCGCGGTCGCGGGTTTCGACCAGGCCGTCGGTGAAGAGGGCCAACAGGCTGCCCACCGGCAGCTCGATCTCCATGGACTCGAACGGCAGGCCGCCGAGCCCCAGCGGCGGCCCGGCTGGCAGATCCGGGAAGGACACGCGGCCGTCGGGGTCCACCACCACCGGCGGCAGGTGCCCCGCCCGGGCCATGCTGCAGCGTCGCGAGACCGGATCGTAGACCACGTAGAGACACGTCGCCCCGGTGGCGTCGTCCTCATGAGTGGCGGGCGTGCCGAGTGCTTCCGACTGTTCCTCCGCCGCCGTGCCCACCAGATTGTCGAGTCTCATGAGCAGTTCGTCCGGGGCCAGGTCCAGCTGTGCGAGCGCGCGTACGGTGGTGCGCAGCCGTCCCATGGTGGCCGCGGCCTGCAGGCCATGGCCGACCACATCCCCGACGACGAGTCCCACCCGGGTTCCGGAAAGCGCGATGACGTCGAACCAGTCGCCGCCGACCCCTGTCAGGTTGTCCGTAGGCAGATAGCGATGCGCCAGGTCGACCGCCGACGGCTGCGGCAGATGTTGCGGCAGAAGGTGGCGCTGCAGGGCGAGTGAGGCCGTGCGTTCACGGGTGAAGCGCCGGGCGTTGTCGATGCACACCGCCGTACGGGCCGCCAGCTCGTCGGCGAGTGCGACCTCGCCGCTCTCGAACGTGGCCAACGTGGCACTACGGAGGAAAGTGATCAGTCCCAGCGTGTCGCCCCCTGCCCGCAACGGCACAACCAAGGTGTCGTCCACCAGCGTGAGCCCGCCGGAGGAGAGAGCGCGGTACTGCGGCGAACCAGGCGGGTAGGCGACGGGCGAAGACTGACGCGGCTCCTCCGGATCGCCCCGATCGCCGGAACCGCCCGGCCCGCTCGTCGCCGGGGCGGAGCGGGAGGCGGCCCGTACGAGAGCAGGTGCCCCCCGGCTGTCGGCGGCCGGCACCTCACCCTCCAGCACCTCCCTCACCAGGTCGACCGTGACGCTGTCGGCGAACTCCGGGACCGCCACCTCGGTGATCTCCTCGGCAGTGACAATCACATCGAGGGCCGTGCCGACTGCGCGCCCGGCCTCGACAAGCAGGGCCAGCCGCCGCTGGGCCTCGTAGCGCTCAGTGATGTCGAATGCGTCCTCGCACAATCCGAATACATGCCCGTCGGCGTCCTGCAACCGGTAGTAGGAGCATGACCAGAGGTGGTCTTTTCCGGGGTCGCTGGGCGGCTCACCGCGAAAGTGCAGGTCGACGATCGGCTCGCCGGTGTCGAGTACGTGGTGCATGACGGCGTCGAGAGTGTCCGGGTACCCCTTCGTCACAAACCTCCCCTCGGAGTACATCTCATCGGCCCGCAGGCCGCGAAACTCGGCGAACGGCAGCCCGATCTCCCGTTCGTATGCGGCGTTGCACCACGTCAGGCGCAGATCGGTGTCATAGATGCCCAGCCCGACGGGCGACTGGGTGGCCAGGCCGTGCAGCAGGGCCAGCCGGGATTCCCACAGCCGTAGCTGCTCCAGTTCGGCCGCGACGAGCACACGAGCCGCCGCGCCGGCGCCGGGCAGGGGACACACCAAGGTTGCGACCAGCAGGCTACGGCCGTCCCGGTGCTTGGCGACGCGGATCTCACTCCCGCTCAGCGGCGTGCCCGAGGCCAGGGCGGACTCCTGATCCACAGTGCTTTCGGAGGCCTGCCGGGGCGACAGGAACGTGGCCAGCGGCCGTCCGACGATCTCGTTCTGCGGGTAGCCGAGGAGAACCTCGGCTGCGCGGCTCCATCCGATGACCGTGTCCTGGGCATCGAGTACCACCGTGGCAGCCCTCGCGACGTCGAGCGGGCCACGGAAATCGGCAGTTTTTGCCGCGCTCCACGCGCTCATGGCGCCACACCAGCCCGGTTCATTGCCTCCAGAATCCGCCCTGACCGGCACCGGCACAAGCGCAGTGGGCCGGGCAGAGGGGCATCTCCAGGCATCCGTCCCGCCCCTTGCTGCGGGAGGCAGGCCGGCGGTGGGCAACCGTCGGGGCGCACGACGCTCGCAGAAGCGACCCGAGCAGCCGCACAACGGGCGCGGCCCGTCACCCCTCCAGGTGGCCCTCGGCGACCGCCAGCGCCGCGGCCATGATGCTCAGCTGCGGATTGACCTCGGGGCAGCCCGGCAGCACCGCGCCGTCCGCGATCAATACTCCGTGCACGCCGCGCAGCCGCCCGGCGGGGTCGGCCGGGAAGCGCTGCGCGTCGGCGCCTGCGGACACCGTGCCCGTGGGGTGGTACGCGGACAGGTGCAGCCGGCGCGGGCCCACGTGTGCGAGGGTCTCGTCCAGTTCGGACAGGGTGCGGACGCGGGGCGCGGTGGGGATGCCGGTGAGGACCTCTTCCGCGCCCGCCGCGAAGAGGAGTTGCCCCATGGCGCGTACGGCACGCATCAAACGGTCCCCGTCGCGCCGGTCCAGGTCGTAGCGGAGCAGTGTTCGCTCCCGGCCCAGTACGCGGCCGGACGGACGGTCGGCGATCATCGCTCCGAGGGTGGCGAGCCGGTCGGCGCTCTCCAGCTCGCGCCGCAACTCGCTGCCCAGACCCGGCAGTACGAAGGAGCCCATGCCCGGCGGGGTCGCGGTGGCTTCGATCAGTACACCGTCGCCGTGCAGCTCCTCCACACCGACGCTCTGCAGCACTCCCTCCCAGGCGGTGACCGGCTCGGCGAACCGGCCGGCGACGCTGGTCGCCGGGTGGACGCTGAGGTTGCGGCCGAGCCTCGGATGCCGGCCGAGGCCCGAGCGGCGCAGCAGGGGCGGGGACTGCAGGGCACCTGCGGCAACGACGATCAGCGGGGCGAGGATCTCGAATTCGCCTCCGTTCTCCCGTCGTACGGCGACGCCCGCCGCGCGCGGGCCGCCCGGACGGCCGGCGTCGACCAGGACGCGTCGGGCCTGCGCGCCGGTGACGATGCGGGCTCCTGCGGCGCAGGCATCGGGCAGGACCGACAGCTGCACGCTCTGTTTGGCGCCGGTCGGACAGCCCACCACGCACTGGCAGGAGCCCTTGCAGCCGGTCGCGTTGCGACGCAGGGGCGCGGCCCGCCAGCCGAGGCGCTCGGCCCCGGCGAGCGCGAGCCGGCCGTTGTTGCCGAGGACGTCCAGCGGCTGGGTGGCCACCCGCAGCGTGCGTTCGGCCTCGTCGAGGTACGGGCCGAAGCGCTCGGCGAGCGAGAAGCCGAAGTCGCCCGTCCAGCGCGCCAGGACATGGTCCGGAGTGCGGTAGCAGGTCCCGGAGTTGACGACCGTCGTACCGCCGACCGCCCGGCCCACCGGAAGCAGCAGCGGTGGACTGCCCACGGCGACGGTGGCCCCGCCGTCCCGGTAGAGCTCGGCGAATCGGTCGAGCGGGGTGCGCCGCCCGAAGGACGCCGTGGAGTGGTGCTGCCCTTCTTCGAGTACGACGACGCGGAGACCCGCCCGGGCCAGGGTCCGTGCGGCCATGGCGCCGCCCGCGCCGGAGCCGATGACCACGGCGTCGGCGGTGGAGCGCGCCGGCCAGTCGAGGGACGGCGTGCAGTCGAGCGGTGGATCCTCGCGCGCCAACGCAGGTGCGCGTAGGCCGTGTTCGAGCATGCGCTCAGTTCCGGCAGCAAGCAGGACCGGCACCTTGAGTACGTCGAGGAGAGGCAGGAGCGCGGGGCGCGCACCGAGGGCGCCGAGCACGGTCTCTCGCTCCGCGGCGGTGAGAGCGGCGAGCCTGCGTCCGGTCCGTACCACGGCATACGCGTCGACGGCGCCCGCCGCCGCCCGTACCCCGGCACGGGCCGGCGAGGGCATCGAGCCGATGACGGCCTCCAGCCTGCCGGGGACCCGGGCGGGCCAGTCCGCGGTGCCGTCGTCGGCGATGAGCGCGGCCACGAGACCGTCGAGACTCATCGCGTGCCCACCTCCGCGTGCGCCGTGCCGGCCAAGGTCCACTCGGCCTCGGTGCGCCAGCCGCCCCACCAGCGCTGCAACAGGATGTGCGCGTCCGCGCTTTCACTGTTGCGGCAGATCGCGTGAGAGCCGTCGGGGTCGGTGTAGTCGAGCGCGAGCGTGCGGTCCTCGGGCTGGGTGACCTCGACGCGGATGCGGCGCAGGCCCGCGCGTCCGGTCACCGTCCAGGTGGGCAGCCCGATGGCGGAGCGGAACCGCCCGAATCCGGCCCAGCCGACCGCCGTGCGCTCGGCCCGCCGCGGCCAGGTACGGCCGCCCCTGCGCAGCCGCAGAAAGACCAGCGGTGGCAGCCTGCGCAGTCCGGGCCGCATGGAGACCGCGGCCACGATCTCCAGCACATCGCCCGCGCCGAGATCCGCGTGCAGCCAGGCCCAGCGGCGCGCGTTGCCGTGGCCGTAGATCCGGGCGGAGGCTCCGGGCGCGCCGACCGGGGTCAGGGTCGTGTTCTCGTACGAGAATGTCCCGCCGTACGAGGCCCGCGCGGCCGGCAGCATCTGCGCGGCCGGCAGCAGAGGCCGGCGCCAGGACCAGCGGGGGAAGGTGAACAGCGGTGTCCCATCGGCGTGTTCTGCCAGATCCCAGCGCAATGTGCCCGCCGAGCCGGAGAGCCGTCCGGGCCCGGCAGACACGCCGTCCGCGGTGAAGCCGTCCCCGGTCCCGGTCCATTTCGCGGGGCCGAAACGCGCGTGCCGTACCGGACCGTCCTTGGGGAACACCGCGGCCCAGCCGTGGGCGAACGCCTCGGATCCGTCAGCGGGCGCGGTGAGCTCATGATGCAGCCACAGCCCGGTGCCGGTCGCCGGATCGGTCAAGGTCGTGTACCAGACTTCGGTGCGGCCCGGCTCGCCGTTCCAGCGCGGCGCCAGGTGCGCACCCGCGTCCTCCTGCCGCGGGAAACGGAAGCTCGCGAGGAAGGGCACGAGCCCCGTCGTCACGGGGAAGCGCAAGGTGCCTTCGCCGGCCTGTACGCCCTCCTCGTACAGCGTGAACGGCAGCACGGTCATCGACCTCAGCGGCCTGCGTGGCGTCACGGACTTCCAGCCGTCGAAGGTGAGTCGGCGATCGCCGGCCGTGAAGGAGATCCGGTAGCGGATACGCCGTCCGGCCAGCGGTGATATCTCCAACTCGCCCTCGGCACAAGGGTCGTCGGCCCATCCGGCGATGCGTATCCGGCCGGTGATCCGCGCCTCGGTCGTGCCACGGGGGCGCAGCACGCGATCTGCCGCGGCGCCCAGGTCGAGGCGGACGGCGCGGGCCCGGTCCTCCCCCTCGAGCCTGACCGTGCCGAGCATGGTCTCCCGGAACGCGGTGCCCCTGGTTCCCCTGCGCGTACGTGTACTCATACGAGGCCCTCCAGCATGATCCGCTCCGTTGCCGTCAGATAGGTCTCCGCGGCTCGCCGCGCGGCGCTCTCGTCACCCGCCGCCACGGCTTCGACCACGGGTTCCAGCCTGGCGTGTGCCGCATCGGGGCTGGCGAAAGGGCCCACGAGGGCGGCCCGCACCGGCAGATAGGCGTTGAAGAGAGTGTTGGTCAGCAGCACGTACACGCGATTCCCGGTGGCGCGGGCCAGCGCCCGGTGTACCTCGATGTCGGCCAGCTGCACCGCGTCCCCGCCGTCGGCCGTCCGCACCGCCGCCAGCAGGGCACGCAGCTCGGCCCGGTGCTCCTCGGTGGCGCGGACCGCTGCCCGCTCGGCGATCAACGCACCAATACTGCGCCGCACTTCGAAGATTTCGCCTATCCAGTCGGGACTGTGCCGTACCAGCATGGGCAGCAGATCGGCCCCGCCGAGCCGCGCATAGTCGCGTACCCGTGTGCCCACTCCGTGCCGCGTCTCCAGCAGTCCGGCCTGGACGAGGCGACCGAAGGCGTGCTTGAGGGTGGTACGGGTGACGCCGTATCCGTCGGCGAGTTGGCGCTCCGGCGGCAGATAGCTGCCGGCCTGATGCCGCCCGGCGAGGATGTCCTCGCGCAGCCTGGTCTCGAGGACATCGACGATGGTCTCGCGGGGCAGCGCCTCCATGCCGTCCCTCCTTCGCGATTCAGTGGCTCAGTGGATGAGCCACTGAATCAGCGTCGGTGGGCGAAGTCAATGAGTCGCTTCAGTTGTCACCCTTCCGAATACGCCGATTGAGGCTCCCACTTCAGCGCCGCCCGGCCCCAGCCTTGAGGCTCACACCGTGAAGGGCCGCTGCTCGACGAACTCGTCGCCCGCCCGGCCGGCCAGGTAGAAGTTCGGGCTCTGGTCCGCCGGCATACGGCGCAGGATGTCGCGGTGGAACGCGCGGTATCCGCCGCTGAACGACCCGTTGTCCCAGACCCTCAGCAGGACCTCGGTGAACTTGCCGTTGACCGGGCCGTCGGAGGCCACCTGGTTGTCCTGGCAGGCGGAGATGAGCAGGCCGCTCGCGGCCTGCTCACGGCCTTTCTCGGCGGCGAGCTCGCGCTGGAGCTGCTGGAAGAACTCCTTGTCCCGTTCATAGATCTCGTGCTGCTTGAAGATGGGCATGAGCCGTGGGGTGTTCCCGTTCTCGCTGGGAGACGCCTCAATGGCGGTGCCGCTGTGGCAGCAGTCGAGAAAGGTCACGATGCGGACGCCGTCGGCGAAGCGTCCGAACTCCCTGTAGAGCTCGTCGTCGAGGAACTCCCGGTCGTAGAACACGAGGGTTTCGTCGAAGTCGTCCCGTTCGTCGTCCGAGCCGTCGGCGTTCCACACTTGGCCGCCGTGGCCCGAGTAGCTGAACAGCAGGATGTCGCCGCTGGTCAGCCTCCTGGCTGCCTTGCGCAGCTCGGCGGTGATGTTCTCGACGGTTCCGTCCGCGGTGAGCAGGGTCAGGTCGTCGAAGCCGGCTTCGCGAGCCAGCCGGGACATGTCGTTGGCGTCGTTCTCGCAGGCGACGAGCTCACCGTCCCAGCCGCCGTACTTCGCTGGGTCGACATTGTTGAGTCCGACATGAAGGGAGAGGCCGGTGGCCATGGGGGTCTCCTTGGTGAGGGGGACTGTGCCGGGGTGACGGGCACCGTCTGGATGCTTCCGTGGACTCCCGCCGTCCCAACCTCAAGGCGGCCCCAACCGCCTGAACGGTCCTGTCTCGCTGGACCTCGAGCCGCTGCCTGCCGCCGACCTGATGCCCACACATACACGCGCGCCCCGGAGGGGATGGAAACGACTGGAGTCGCACAGCGGCATCGTCCTGGGGGCCTGAGCGGCGGATGGGCCGAATGGCGGTTGGTTCGCGATCGGCCAATACTGGCATTGACCGGCGTCCCTGCGGTGTCGGGAGGCACGATGCAACCCAGAGTCATCTACGTCCACGGCAACGGGAACAAGGTCCGCCCGGAATTGCTCAAGTCGCAGTGGGACAGAGCGCTTTTCGGCAGGAACATGGCCGAGCTCTCGCGCATGGCGTACTGGGCTCCGCTCCGGCACGAGGCGCCGTTGCCCGATTTCCGGCCCGACCCCCTGGACGGCGGGCCGGACGAAACCGAGGGGACACCGGCGCCGGTGGAGTGGGAGGCGCCCGATGAATTCGTGGCGAGAACCCTCGGCGAAGCGCGGTTCGAAGCCGGCGGCATCGCGCCGGAAGGAGTGCCCGGCGCCGACGAGTCGAAGGACGCGCTCGGCAACTGGCTGCGTGACATGACCTATCTCGCGGACACGCTCGCCGAGACCGGGGAGACCGCCGAAACCCGGGAGACCGGGCCGGCAACCGAACCCCCGCTCGAGGCGCTGCCGCTGCCCGGACCGGCCCGCAAGGCGGTATTCCGGACGCTCGTCAAGCACACCTTCAAAGACGTCCATGCCTATTTCTTCGGCGGTGCGGGACAGGCGATACGCGACGTGGTCGAGGAGGCTCTGGAAGGCCTGGACGGCGCCCCGGTGGCGGTGGTCGGACACAGCCTCGGCTCCATCGTCGCCTACGAAGTGCTGGCGGAGCGGGGACGGGAGGTCGAGCTCTTCGTCACCGTCGGATCGCCCCTGGCGCTCACGGAGGTGCGGGATCACCTGGCGAAAGTGCCCGCGGTCCCGGCCGGCGTGCGGGCCTGGCACAACGCTTCGGACCTGCGGGATCTGGTTGCCCTCAACCACACACTCAGCCCCGCCTACGCGCCGGCCGAACGGGTCACCGACCTGCTGGTGACGAACGACAGCAGGAACCATCACGGCATCACCGAGTACCTGGGAAATCCACAGATCAGAGAGCCATTGCGGCGGATTCTCAACCATCTTGCGTGAGCGTAATTCGGATGGAAACATGACAAGTAGCAGTTGATTCGCCTCTTGCTCCCCAGGGGCGGCTGGGCAGGTGCGGAATGCCGTTGGCCGAAACGGAATGGGATCTCGTCACCATGTGGGTACGGGAGTACCTTCTCGACACCACCGACCCGCACACCCAGCTCGTCCAGTACGGCTTCTCTCCAGATTTCGTCTCCGCCCTGCAGCTGACGGCGGTCAGCGCGGAGAACGCCCGTGCACTGGTTCAAGCTTCACGCAAAGACATCCAGCGGCAGCTCAAAATCGTCGAGGTCCTCGCCGCGGTCGACAGGCTCGCGGTGCTTCCGGAAGTCTCCAAAGCCCTTGAATTCCAGGCCCGCCTGCGTGAGGACTATCGCGCCCACGCCTCGCAGGACAATTTCCGTACCTGCGTCCTCAAGAATGGGACCGAGGTCTTCATCGACCGTCAGAACCTGCGGGAGACCCTGCGCCAGTTCGTCGGCGACCCGGAAAAATCCGTGCTTCTGGTCGATGGCGATCCGGGCAGCGGCAGGTCGTACACCTACAACTTCATTCGCCACATCGGGCAGCACTACGGATTCCGTCCGGCGAGAGTCACGCTGTCGCACACCACCACCGCGGACAAAGTCGTCCGTCGGCTCGCGGATTTCGTCGCCGACCCCCGCGCGGGACTTTCACCGCTGAACCCCACCGAACTCAACGATCTGCTGCCGTCCATCGACGACGCCGTGCACTGGGTGGTCGGCAGGGCGACAGCCGTCGAAGACCGATTCTGGCTGGTCCTCGACGAGTGCGACAAGCTCGACCCCAGCTCCGACGTGTACGACTTCATCGGGCAACTGGCCCTCGCCATCTACGAGCACGCCGCCGTAAGAGGCGACCAGGCGCCCCGGCTCGTGCTCCTCGGCTACGGGCCCGCAATGCGCCAACTGCCGTACGAACTACGGGGAAGTCTCTGCTGGGACACGGCCCGGGTCGCCGAACCCGCCGATCTGTGCAACTTCTTCGACCAGTACTTCCACGAATCCCCTCCCGGGTTCCTCGGTACCGCAGAACCTGAGGAATCCACGATCGCCGAACTCGTGGACGTGGCCGTCCAAGAGGTACTCCGGGCCACGGAAAGGGACGGCATCGGCGACGAAAGCTATATGCGGAGGATCTGCACGGCAGCCGAGGGGGCCATCCGTGTCTACCAAACCCTCTGAGGCGCGGGAGATCTTCGCCGCCCGATTGCGCCATGAGCTGCGCGCCGGTGAGGAGATCTCCCACGCCGTCTCGGACGCCCGCGGAAGCTACCGGGAAGCAGCCTGCCTGCTCACCCGTTTCGATCCCATGCGGCTCCGGCTGCCCGACGAGGATTGCGCCACCGGAGGCGCGGTCCTGGAGCTGCTCGACGACTGCACGACCATGGGCATGAAGGAAAGAGCCGTATGGAGCCTCAGGGCCGACGTACGCGACGAAGCGTTGCGAGGCCTGGCCGGACCGGAGGCCGCCCGGCGGGCGCTGGAGTGCAACCTCGACCAGTTCCAGGACGAGCCCGGGCCGGAGCGCATCTGCCTTGCCTATCTGTCCGGCAGCCGGCCACCGCCGACCGGCCAGACCGCAGACGAACTGGCCGACACCCTCCAGGCGGTGCTGTGGCTCTCGCGTCTGCCGGGCATGAACGGGCTTCCGGACAGCCGTGAACTCCAGCACACCCTGGAGCAGATCAGACTTCTGCAACCTCTCGAACGCCTCGTACACGGACCGTTCCAGGGGCGCACCCGCGAACTCGACGAGCTGCGCGGCTACATCAGCACTCCTGTCGAGTCCGCGGCCGGCCGCCCGCCACAGCCCGGGCATGCCCTCCCGACGGGGGCCCGCCACATGCCGGTGCCCCCGCTGGTCATCCATGGACCCGGTGGTATGGGCAAAAGCACTCTCCTCGCCAAGTTGCTGCTCGACAGCATCGACGACCACACCCCCGGCTACCCCTTCGCGTACATCGACTTCGAGCGGCCCACTCTCTCGATCCACGAACCGGTCACCCTCATCGCCGAGGTCGCGCGGCAGCTCGGCATCCAGTACCCCGCTCACCGAGACGAGCTGGACGCACTGGCGGACGAGTGCCAGCAGGCGGCCCGCAGTCAGCGGGAGGGTCAGGACCGGGTGACACAGTTGCACGAACTGGCCACCACCCGGTCAGTCCTGGGACGCACCTCCTCGCATGAGTTTCAGCTGCTGGCCACCCATCGCGAGGCCGGCCTCATCCGGCGCGTCGCCGATGTCCTGGTGCGGGCGGTGGCGTCGACAGGCCGGGAGAACCCGCCGTTCGTACTGGTCATCGACTCGTTCGAGGAGGCCCAGTACCGGGGTTCACCCATCCTGGGCAGGATGTGGACGATGTGCGTCTCGTTCCAGGACGTCTACCCGCGGCTGCGCGTCATCGTCTCCGGTCGCGCTCCGGTCGACCATCCGGCGCGAGGGACAGGAAAGGACATCGCACTCCTCGAACTCGATCCGCAGGCCGCCGTGGGTCTCCTGACGTCCTGCGGCGTCGAGGACCCCCAGGTGGCGCGGGTGTTGGCCGAGCGGGTCGGAGGCCACCCGCTCAGCCTCAAACTGGCCGCCCGAGCCGCGACCCTCGCCGCAGACAAGACCGACGGGATGGCTGAACTGGTCCGCAGCCTGCCCGCCCGGAGCCAAGAGTTCTTCCGCCACGTCGACCAGATGCTCGTTCAGGGCATCCTGTACGACCGCATCCTCAACCACATCGCGAACGAGGACGTACGCCGCCTCGCCCACCCTGGACTGGTGCTCCGGATCATCACCCCCGAGATCATCAAGGACGTCCTCGCCGCACCCTGCGGGCTGCGAGTGGAAACCCTTGACGAGGCCCGACAGCTCTTCCACGAACTCTCCCGTCTCGACCTGGTGGAACCGGCCGGCGCCGAGGCCGTGCGGCACCGCACCGACATCCGCGCCATCATGCTGCGCCTGCCGGGCCGTGACCAGACCGACGTGATGCGCACCGTCGAACGGCGCGCGGTCGAGTACTACGCCGCGTGGGACGGGCTGGAGGCACGCGCCGAGGAGATCTATCACCGGCTGCGGCTCAACGAGAACCCGCGGTCGGTCGAGGAGCGGTGGCTGCCCGGCGTCGAGCGGTTTTTGATCGGGGCGCAGCAGGACATGACCCCAAGGGCTGCGGGCCTGCTCACCGCGAAGCTCGGCGGTGAGGCCTCCCAGCACGTCATGGCGAGCGCCGATCAGGAGGACTGGGAGCAGATCACCGCCCGTGAGGTCGAGGATCTGCTTGCTCAGGGCTTCACCGAAGCGGCGTTCGTACGGCTCGGGGAACGCCGGCCGTGGACACCGTGCAGCCCGTTGCATTCCCTGCTGGCCGAGACGCTGAGCAGGCTCGGCCGGCGGCAGGAGGCGCGGAAGGCGGCGTCGGACGCCGTCGCCGCCGCGCAGGGCGCGGGATGCGCCGAACTGCAACTGGAGCTGCTGTTGCTGTCGGCCCGCCTCGCGGAGGACGCCGAGGACCTGGCGAGCGCCCGCCACGACCTGCAGGTGGCGGAGGACATCGCGGTGCAGCTCGGGCAGGATCTCGAAGCGATGGGTGCATTGCTGGCCCGGGCCCGGCTCGCCGCCGGCGCCGACGCCCCTGATCTCGAGGCCGGCAGCCAGCTCGCCCTGCGGCTGCGGCTGTTGCCCGACGCCGTCCTCGCCGACCAGCCCGCGCTCGTACGTGCCGTCGCTTCGCAGATCTTCGCGCAGGATCCCGGAGCGCTCGAGCATGCGCTGGAGGTCGTGGGCCTGCCGGGGGACGACGAGGCACTGGAAACCCTCGGAGCGGCGATACGCAGTGCGGCCTGCCGTCAACCTGCGCTGCTCGGGGCGCTGATGGACATCCTGGGCGATGCTGCCGGGCCTTCCAAGCCGCAAGCGGAAGCCGGTCCCTCCAGCACCACCGGGATCCTGCGCCTGGCCCGCGACCGCGGCACCCTCGACGAACTCGCCCGTCGGCTGCTCGCCGTACATGACAGGAGCGGTGAGATCGCGGCCGGGGTGGCCGCCGCCATGGGCGCGGGCGCCGCCGGTCGTACGAAGGGGACACACGAGGCCCACCGGGCGGAGGAGAACAACGGAAGCGAAGGAGACGGCCCCGTGCGGCCTGGTCGGTCATGACCGCGTATCTCTCACCCGACGAGATCCTCCAGGTGCGGGACGCGGCTCTGGAGACCGGGCTCGCCGATCCCATGGTCCGGCCGCTGCTGTTCGACGGCATCATGCCCAAGTACCGTGGCACGCTTCCGCTGCTTCCGGCGCCCGGACGGCAGGTGCATTCGGACCTGAACGAGATGAACCGTGTCGAGCGGCTCGTGGACGGCTCTGTGCCGCTGGAGATCTGGCTTCGCAACGCCGTCGCCCAGACCACCGAAGCCGCACCGCTCGCCCTCCTGCAGCGCACCCTGGACGATGTGGCCCGGAGTGCCGGCGGTGAGCCGGACATCATGGCAGGAATACCCGCCCCGGAAATCAAGGAAGAGATCGTCCACCGCGACGACACCGTCCCCTTCGACTTCCTCCGGGGCGGCGACCTGGCCGGAACGGCGGTCGCCCGCATCAAGGTTCCCCCCTACCAGGGCGGCGCACCGCTCCAGCCGAACGGTTTTCCGCACTCCGGCACGGGATGGCTCATCGCCCCGGCCCTCCTCATCACGAACCACCATGTGGTCAACGCCCGGTCCGGCACCGGCGCGGGGCGGCCTCAGGCCGACACCGACGACCTGAGCCTTCAGGCGCGCCATGCACGCGCCCGGTTCGACTACGACACGGACGACGTGGAGACCGAGGAGGCCACCGTCAGTGAACTCGTCGCAGCGGACCCGGAACTCGACTACGCGGTCCTCCGGCTGACCGCCGAGCCCGCCCGGCCGGTACTCAAGCTGGCGAAGGAACCTCTGTCTGTCGCCGACGGCGACGTCGTGGCCGTCAACATCATCCAGCACCCCGGCGGACAGCCGAAGCGCGTCGCCCTGCGCAACAACCTCGTGTACGCGGCGGACGAGAGCGATGTGCGCTACTTCACCGACACCCGCGGCGGATCCTCCGGATCCCCCGTCTTCACGGACGACTGGAAGGTGGTGGCGCTCCACCGTGGCACGCGGCGCGTGGAGGACGTGATGTTCCAGGGCAGGACGACGGCCTTTGTCAACGTCGGCACTCAGATGGAGAGCATCATGCGCGACCTGAAGACCAACAGCCCCGCGATCCATGCCGAGATCGAGACAGCACAACGCGGCTGAAGAGACTGAGGAGGGCGATATGGGCAACCGCAGCAGATCACCGGTGGCTACCGATCCCGAACACGTCTTCACCGACCTGCGGGAGGTCGCGCAACGGGTACGGGAGGGACTGTGGCGCGAAGTCGCCGAATCATCGGGGGAACTCCCCGCGGAGGAGCAGGCTGTCGGCCAGATTTCCCAGTTCGCCCAGCAGGAACGGGACCGCGTTCTGTCGGCGGGCGCGAACGGTCTGGAGAAGCTCGCCGACGGGCGCACCGACGAGATCAGTGACGACGAGTCCTTCGGGATGGAGGCCATCGTCCTGCTGGAAGGCCGACCCGCCATCCTCGTCCAGAACCAGGACTTCACCTCGCAGCAGGGCGACTGGGCGGTCCTGGACAGTCACCGGGCCGCGATCCGCGACTCGATCGCGCGCGTCGGCCGGGTCGAGGTCTTCGGGCACACCAGCCTGGACTGGCTCGGCACCGCCTTCCTCGTCAGCCCCGACGTCATCATGACGAACCGTCATGTGGCGATGGAATTCGCACGCGGCAACGGCGCCGGCTGGACCTTCCAGCAGGGCATGAGCGCCAGCGTCGACATGGCCGAGGAGTACGGCGCACTCCCGACGGACAGCGGACCGGCATACGACATCGACGAGGTGCTCGGCATTCATCAGGACGTCGACATGGCCCTGCTGCGAGTCTCCTCGGCCGTGGGCGGCACTGCGCTGCCGACCCCGCTCGCGGTGGCCGCGGACGGACCCGCCGATCTGCCCGGACGTCCGGTGTACTGCGTCGGCTATCCGGCGTACGACGGCCGTCGCAACGAACCGGAGTCCATGCGCAGAATCTTCATGGACATCTACAACGTCAAACGCCTGCAGCCCGGCACCACCACGGAGCTCGTGCCCGAGCAGAACGTCATGAAGCACGACTGCTCCACCCTGGGCGGCAACAGCGGCTCCCCCGTCTTCGACCTCGTCGACCATCGCGTCCTCGGCCTCCATTTCGGCGGCCGCTACCGCCTCGGCAACTACGCCGTACCTCTCTGGCAGCTGGTGGACGATCCTCTGCTGCGGCGCGCCGAGGTCAACTTCGTCTGACCGCCGCATTTCAGCGACCGCCCCTTTTCGTCTGACCGCCGCTTTCGCTAGGGGCGCCCCATCGAGCTCTCGATGCGGGCGAGTTGTGCGGTGAGGCTGCTGAGCCAGCGCTCGAGGTCGATCAGCATGGGCAGGGGTGCGCCGCCCGTCACCTCTGGAGGCGGGCGGTACGCCGGAAGCGCAGGCGCCGGTCTCTCCCCGGCGCTGAGCGCCGCGACCCGGTCGACGGCCAGGACGAGCCGGTCGGCCGCCGTACGGGCCCATGCGGCGGCCTCCGGTGTGATGGTGACCGCGGGCAGGTCGAAGCGCGGCAGCCATTGGGCGCCGAGCAGGATGTGGTTCGCCGTGATGAGCACGGCCTGCCAGTCGATGGGCACTGCCGACGGATCACTCGGTTCGCTCCGGTACTGGAGGTACGCGGACTCGGCGAGGCGCATTCGGTGCAGGACGGGGAGCGTGGGCGGCAGCGGCGCGGCTCCCGGCGGCGTGGCCAGGAGCACCCCGACGGTCCCGGTGATCAGCGGGCCGGAGGAGTGCAGCAGGGCGGCCATGGTTTTTCGCACCTCGCGCCGAGCTCCGGCCGGCCAGGCGAGCAGCCCGCACAGCAGACCGATCGCACTGCCCGTGACGACATCCACGATCCTGTTCTCGGCCAGCTGCCAGGAGGCGGGGGCGATCTGGGCGAACGCCGCTGAAACCACCAGCGTGAACAGGCCCTGCGCCCAGGCGATCCCGAGCAGCGGCCCGAGCGCGAACGCGGCCAGCATGGCGGGGGCGAGGACCGGCGCGTACGCATCGGTGTGCCGACCGACGACGAACAGCAGTGTGCCCGCCGCGACCGCGCCGGCGAGGGTGCCGACCAGCGCCGGCCGCACGGCCTTCCACGTGCCCGCGGCAGTGGTGCGGCCGAGAGTGAGCACCGCGAGCAGCACCCAGAAGCCGTGGGACAGATCCAGGGAGCCTGCCACCAGCCGGGCAGCGCCCAGCCCGAGCGCGGTCCGGGCGGCGTTCTGGAACTGGACCGAACGCAGCGTCATATTGCCGGCGAGGCGCCGCCACCACAGGAGGGGGGTACGCACGTCGGCGTACCAGAAGAGTTCGCGCGGCTGGATCGGCGGCGTGCGCCTGCCGTCCAGGCCGACCCGTACGGCGGCCTCGAGAACCCGCGCCGACTCGGCAGTGGCCAGGACCGCGGCCTGGCGTCGCAGCAGCGGCACGGGAGGCACGGCCTCGGGCGGTCCGGTCGCCTGCGTGATACGCAGCGCCTGGAAGTCCTGTATCGCCGTGTCCAGGGCCGGGGGCCCGGGCTGTGGAGGCGGCCGGCCGGTGCGCAGGGCTGTCGCGGTGACGGCGCAGAGTGCCGCGATGCGGCCGAGGAGATCGGCCGACGCAGCGTTCGCGTCGGCGCCCGATTCGGCGCCCGCGCCCCGGCCTGTCGTGGCGGTGGTGGTGGCGGTGCCGACCGTCGTTGGGGTTTCGCCCAAGTGCGCCAGTTGGTCCAGCAGTCGACGGGCGGCGGCACCCGCCTGTGCCAGGGCTCGGTCCACACGCCCGGCCCCGGCGGGCCGTTCGGCGGGCGGAAGATGGGAAAGCCGCAGCTGTCGGCCGGTCGCCCGCAGCCGGTCCGCCGCAACGGCGGCCGCCTCAGCAGGCTGGACCGTGGCTGCCGCGGCGGCGGCACGGCCCGCGATCGCGACAGCGTCCGCGAGGCTTTCCCGGTAGGAGGCGGTCGGCGGCTCGGGCAGCAGGAAGCGCTCGCAGGCGACGAGCAGCAATACACCCAGGGTGAGGCCCGCCAGCCGGGACCAGAGAGCGCCCGGCTCGTAGGGCGGGAAGCAGGCCAGGATGTAGAAGAGCTGAAGCCCGGGGGCCGCTCCGGCCGGGCGGGGCCCCGCCACCGCGGCGAAGGAGAGGACGAATCCGACGACCAGCATCCCGAGAACCGCCGCCCAGGTGTTTACCGCCAGCACCGTCCCCAGCGCGACCAGCACCAGGCCGACCGGCAGCGCGCGCAGCATCACGGCGGCCCGCTGCCGCCCGGACCCGGGGATCGGTGACAGCATTCCGAGCGCCACCGGCCCGAAGAGGGCGTACAGCGCCGTCGTCGGCCGATCCACCCCGTACACGAATGGATAGAACCCGGCACTGGCAGCAGTGGTCACCCGGACGGCCCGGTGCACGATCGACGCCCGCTTTGGATTGCGCCAGGCGGAGCGGCGGCGCGCCTTCTGCCGTTCGGTGGTGCGTGTGCCGGTCACGGCCGGGCCTCACGGGTACTGCCGCCCGCGCCCGCGGGCGGCCAGGGAACGTGCATGGACAGCGCCGGGACCTTGCCGTGGACGACGAGCCGGTGGCGTACGACCATGACGACGACGGACGCCAGCAGGATCACGGCTCCGCCCACGCGCAGGATCGCGTCGTAGGCGTCCTCGGGCGGCCGTTCCGGGGTCATCGCCGTGATCGTGGCCGCCGCGCCGGCGAGGGCGACGGCACCCAGTGTGACCAGGAAGGTCAGCAGGACACCGGACGCCTCGCCCGCTCGGGCGGGCGGTACGACCTGCTGGGTGGCGAGGCTGGAGAAGGTCCAGCCCAGCCCGAGACCGAGCCCGCACCAGGCGAACACGGGTACGTACAGCCACCATGCCGTGACATTGCTGAGCGCGATCATCCCCGTTCCGGCAATCGCTCCGGCGAGGGCCATGACCGCCGTGGGACGCATCCGCGGTGCCAGCCGCGCTCCCAGCGGCCCGGTCAGAGCCACGAGCACGGCAGGGGCCAGGAACACGAAGCCCGCCACGAGCGGGGACAGACCACGCACGCCCTGGAGATAGAGGGTCGCCAGGAAGACCGTGACGGCGTAGCCCATGTTGGCGACCGTACCCATGCCGGTCACCAGGACGTACGGGATGTTGCGGAACAGGCGCAGGTCGACCAGCGGATGCCGGGCCAGCCGTTCGCGCAGCAGAAAGAGCCCGCCCGCCAGCACCGCAACCCCGAAGAGGGTGAGGGTGCGAGCGCTGTCCCAGCCCCAGGCGCTGCCGCGTTCCACGGCCAGCGTGAGAGCGGCCAGACAGCACACGATGGTGCAGCAGCCGAGCAGATCGAGCTGGCGGGGCGCCGAGGTGTCCCGTGAGTCGGGGACGTACACGACCGCGATGAGGAGCCCCAGGGTGCTGAGCAGCGCGAGCAGCCAGAAGATCCAGCGCCAGCCAGGGCCTTCGGTGAAGCCGCCGCCCACGAACGGGCCCAGTGCGGTGCCGATGTTGGCGATACCGAAGGCAGCGCCCAGCGCGCGGGCCCGGCTCTCCTGAGGGAAGGCATTGCTGATCACGGCGACGGACACCGGGAAGACAAGGCCGGCACCAATGCCCTGGACGATCCGGGCGGCCACCAGCAGCGCCAGTTGGGGAGCGAGCGCGCACCCCACGGAACCGGCCACGAACAGCGCGATACCGACGAGCAGGATGCCCCGCCGACCGAAGACGTCCCCCAGTCTGCCGCCCACGATGAAGAAGCAGCCGAGAGCGAGCATGTACGCGGAGAGCGTCCACTGGGCGGCCGAAGACGATACGCCGAGCTCGTCCGCGATTCCGGGGATGGCCAGGTTCAGCGCGAAGAAGTCGACCTGAATGCAGAACAGCGCGACCGCGACCGCGGTGAAGGCCCCTTTCCGCACGGCCGACGACGACTCTGCGCGCATGCGCACGTTCCTCTCAGCCGACTCCGTCACGACGTCGCGAGTGGGTCCGGCGGGCGCCCTTGTCCCATTGTCGGCTCACGGTCGCCGGTCCGCAGCCCGGCCGGTCCCGATCGCGGGGGAAGGCGGTCCGGGGCCACCATGGCAGGAAGTGCACGGGCTCGGTCCGGCGGCGGTACGGGCCGCCGGACCGAGCCGGAATGTGGGAGGTCGCATGTCTTCCGAGCGCGCTGCCCCGCTGATCTGGGACACGATCGAGCGGTACTTCGCTCTGCTGCAGGCCCATGCGCCGGCGGAGCGGATGCGGGAGGCAGTGCTCACCGACGACTTCCGTACGGGCTTCGTCGACGGGCTGATCTGGCAGGGCGAGCAGGGGCTGCGGGACTTCCTCGACGCCCGTGCCGAGTTCTTCGACGAATCCCACACGGTGGAGCAGATGTCCCGGCCCGAGCGGCTGCCCGACGGCCGCTGGCGCGCCCACACCCGGCTGGAATTCTTTCTACGACACCGGCTCGACGGATCGCCGGTGAGCGACACCTTTACCGGAAAGGCGTTCCACGTCTGGGAGTTCGCTCCACCGCTGGAGCCCATCGATGCACCGGGTCACGGACGGTCGGCCGAGGCGCCGGGTGACGCTCCGGGTGACGGGCGATCAGGTGACGGGACGGACGGCGGCTGGCGGGTCGCGGCACAGCTGGTCGAGGGCTTCGCCGCCCTCGACGCCAACGCCCGACGGCTGTTCTCACAGCCCGCCTCCGGTCTGAACCTCGACGACCGCTGACCGCCGGAGGCCGACCACGGTGCATACCCTGCTGCCGGTCTCCTTCGCGCTCGGCGCGGCGCTCAGCAACGCCGTCGCCACCGTGCTGCAGCGCCGGGCGGCCCTCAGCGTGCCGCGATCCGACGGCTTCCGCGCGGGGCTGATGCTCGATCTGCTGCGGCGCCCTGTCTGGCTGGCCGGCATCCTCGCCGTCATCGCCGCCGCCGTCTGCCAGGCGGTGGCCCTGGCGACGGGGCCGCTGACGGTGGTCCAGCCCCTCTTCGTCCTCGAACTGCCGCTCACCCTGATCGTCGCCTCGCTCCTGCTGCGCCGGCACCTCCCCCGCGTCGGCTGGGTCGCCGTGACCTGTGTGGTGGCGGGTCTCGGCGTCGCCCTTGCCGCCTCGTCACCCAGGGGCAACCGCACCCATGTACCGCTGGATCGCTGGGTCCCCGCGCTCGCGGTGTGCATCGGAGCGGTCGTCGTGCTCGCCCTGGCGGCGCTCGGACGCCCCGAGGGCCGTGCCCGCGCGGCCTGTCTGGGCACGGCCACCGCCATCAGTTACGCGGTGACCGCGGCGCTGATGAAGGCGGCGATGCACATCCTGGACGACGAGGGGGTCGCGGCCTTCTTCACCGCCTGGCAGACCTATGCCTTCGCGGCGATGGGCGCGGGCGCGCTCTTCCTGCTGGAGAACGCGATGCAGGCCGGCCCCCTGGTCGCCTCCCAGCCCGCGATCACCCTCGGCGACGCGACGGTGAGCATGGCCCTCGGCATCATCATCTACGAGGAACACGTCCGCTCCGGCTGGTGGCTGCTGCCGCAGCTGCTCGGCGTCCTCATGATCGCCACGGGCGTCTTCACGCTCTCCCGGATCCCGCTCACCCAGTCGCTCGTCGCCCCCGACGAGCCAGGGCGAGGTGCGGACGCTCCCTGAGACACGCCCGAGCAGAGCGGCAACCGTTGTGCGCCCGACGGTTCATGAGCGACAGATCATGTCGGCGAGTTCCGCCGGCCGACTGAGCGCGCTGAGGTGTCCCCCGGGCATGTCCTCGACGGTGATGCCGAGCCGTTCCCCGACGATCCGGCGCTGGAACTCGATCGGGAAGAACCGGTCCTCGCGGCCCTGCACAAACCGTGTCGGCACATGCGGCCACTCCCGCAGCGGCCACAGCTGGGTGAACAGGGCCGCGGACGGCTCGGAGTCTCCCTGAGCCATCGCCTCCTCGGTCACTTCCTGCGGAACGTCGTGGAAGAAGTCGATCAGCAGATCGAACTCGGGGGCCGGCCCGCGTCCTTGACCGACCGCGTACGCCGAACGCGCCGCGGCCTGGCCCGTGTTCTCCCACCACTGCCCTGCCGTCTCGCCGTAGGCCGGCACCATGGCATTGACGAGAATCAGCTGGTCGACCGCCACCCGTTCGCAGACCAGAGGCGCGGTGAACCCGGCGAGTGACTGCGCCACGAGCACCACGCCGGCTCGGTCGCCGATCGCCCGCACCACAGCGTCCGCGTGTTCGGCGAGCCCGGCGGAGCTTTCCCGAGGCAGGTCGACAGCCACCACGTCGTGTCCCCGCCGGCGCAACTCCGGCACAAGGCGATGCCAGTACCAAGCATGGCCGTCAGCACCGGGGATGAGCACATACGTTGCCATGCAACCCGCCATCACCCACCCCGAACCAGAAGTAGTGAAGCGACGCTACACGCCCCGCCAGATGCCGGTCGGCGACCAACGCCACGCGTCGGCACAGTCATTTCGCCTCTCTCTCCTGGGCGCGAAGTCATCGCATCGGACCTCTAGGCGCATGTGTTCGCGTTCGCTACTGTGCGGTCCTGTTGGTTCTGGAGCGATTCGCATCTCACCAGGAGAGTGGTCCACTTGATGCTCCGACTCCGCCGTACGTTCCGAGGACTGGCCGTGCTGGCCCTCGCCGGGGCGCTCGCGGCGCCCGTGCCCTCCGCAGCTGCCGCGGCAGCCGGTGCCGCGGACCCTCCCGCCGACGTCTACCGACTGCTCGAGGATCCGGAAGCGACCGGAATCGGACAGGAGCCGGCGCACGCCGAGTTGACTCCGTACGCAAACACGGCGAGCGCGCTCGAAGGCGGCTCCGACAGCCCGTGGACCGCCTCGCTCGACGGAACCTGGAAGCTGCACATGTCCAAGCGTCCCGAGGATGTCCCCAAGGGCTTCTTCTCGCCCGGGTACGACACGGCCGGGAGCGGCTGGAAGAGCGTCAAGGTCCCGCACACCTGGCAGACGGACGGTCTCGACCACCCCGTCTTCCGCAACATCCCCACCGAGATGTATCCGGACGACCCGCCGAAGGTCCCGCACGACGTCAACCCGACCGGGGCGTACGTCCGTAACTTCGAGCTGCCGGGCAACTGGCAGAAGCGCCGGACGTTCCTGCGGTTCGAGGGTGTCACCAGCGGCTATCTGGTCTGGGTCAACGGCGCGTACGCGGGATACGACCAAGGCGGCTACACACCCGCCGAGTTCGACATCAGCGAGCATCTGCGCCCGGGGAAGAACACCATCGCGCTCCAGGTCCACCGCTGGAGTTCGGGAGCTCACCTGGAGGACTACGACCAGTGGCGCTTCGCGGGCATCTTCCGCTCGATCGAGCTGTACTCCACACCCGCCACCTACGTACGAGATGTCACCATCAAGACCGACCTGGACGCCCAGTACCGTGATGCGCGGCTGAGCGCCAAGGTCGATGTGACCGCCAAGGACACGGCGGCAGACGGTGCGCACAAGGTCACCGGAACGCTCTACGACCAGCGCGGACGCAAGGTGACAACGATGTCGGGCCAGGTTGATCCCGGCGGCGGCGTGCCATCCGCCACCCTCAGGGCCGACGTCGCCGCTCCGGCGAAGTGGACCGACGAGACGCCCAACCTCTACACCCTCGTCGTGCAACTCCTGGGCGCGGACGGCCAGGTGACGCACACCACCGCCCAGCCGGTCGGCTTCCGCGGGATAGAGGTCAAGGACAAGCAGCTGCTCGTCAACGGCAAGCGGATCCTGATCAAGGGCACCAACCGAGCCGAGACCGACCCCAGAACCGGCCGCCATGCGACGCGCGAACGCACCGCGTCCGATGTGTCGCTGATGAAGCAGCTCAACATCAACTCGGTACGCACCTCCCACTATCCGTCCGATCCGTATCTGTACGAGCTGGCCGACGCACAGGGCTTGTGGATCGACGACGAGGTGGACATCGAGACCCACCACCACGACGGCTGCCCCGACAACTGCCTGGCCGAGCGGCCCGAGTGGCAGAAAGCGTTCATGGACCGCTTCACGGCGATGTACCAGCGGGACAAGAACCACCCCAGCGTGCTGATGTGGGACACCGGCAACGAGGCAGGGCTCGGCAAGGCGCACTACGCGATGGCGGACTTCCTCGACAAGAACGACCCGTCCCGGCCGGTCTACCACCAGTCCAACTCCCCCGACGGCGACGCCCCGTTCGCCGACGTGTGGGGGCCGCGCTACCCGTCACCATCGGGCCTCGAGGAGAAGGCCAAGGCCACCACCAAGCCCATCATCATGGGCGAGTACGCCCACGCCATGGGCAATTCGCTCGGCAACTTCCGCGAATTCTGGGACGTGGTCCGCACATACCCCCAGGTGCAGGGCGGCTACATCTGGGACTGGGCGGAGCAGAACATCGCCCAGCCGCTGGTCACCACCCCCGATTCCTCGGGGAACGGCATTCTCTCCTACGTCACCGGAAAGCCGGACCATGTCGCCGGGCACCGCGGCAAGGCGCTCGCGCTCTCCGGCCTGGACGACTTTGTGGAGGTCTACCGGGACCCGAAGCTCGACGCGGTCTCCGGCGGCCTCACACTTGACTCCTGGGTCCAGCCGGCCGAGTGGACCGGCGACTTCACCGTGATCGCCAAGGGCAATCACAGCTACATGCTGAAGATGACGGACAAGGACACCCTGGAGTTCTCCGTCTACGGCGGCGGCACCTGGCACGCGGCCGCGGCGAAGGTGCCCGGTGACTGGTACGGGAAATGGCACCGGATCTCGGCCACCTTCGACGGCGCCGCGCTCAAGGTCTTCATGGACGGCAAGGAGGTGGCCGCGACCGGCTGGGAGGGCACGATTGCGTACTCCGCCCAGCCGGTGAACATCGGCCGTGACCCCGAGACCGGCCAGGAGAACATCACCACCCGCATGACGCACGGCACGGTCGACCAGGTCCGCGTCTACCACAAGGCGCTCACCCCGCAGCAGCTGGAGACCGACCCCGCCTCCGACGCGGTCCTCGCGCTCGACTTCGACACCCTCACCACGAAGGGGACTTACTACTCGTACGGGTCCGGCACCGGCGGCGTGGACGGAGTGGTCTCCACCGACCGCACCGTTCAGCCCGAGGCTCGAGCCATGGCCGCCGTCCACGCACCCGTGCGTATCTCGGCCCCGGGTGCCGGAGCCGGGAAGATCACCGTGCTCAACGAGCGCTCCTTCACCGGCACCGGCGATCTGCGGCTGCAGTGGAAGATCACGGATGGAGACAGGACCCTCGCCCGCGGCGGCCGAGTCCTCCCCCTCAAGCCCGGTGAGAGGGCGGGAATCCAGCTGCCGAAGCCGCCGGCCAACCCGAAGGGCGCCGACCGCCAGCTGACCGTGGAGGCGGTGCAGGCCAAGGACACCGGCTGGGCGAAGGCCGGACACCCTGTCGCCGTCGAGCAGTTCGACATCGGCGGTCGACAGCTCGCCGGTGTGCTGAAGGCCGAAGCGCCCGGCAAGGTGAAGACCAGCGAGACCGGCACGCGGATCACGATCGCCGGGAAGGGCTTCTCCTACCTCTTCGACCGCACAAGCGGTGAGCTGATCTCCATGAAGGCGAGAGGGCGCGAACTGCTGGGCGCGGGACCGGAGTTGGACGCCTGGCGGCCGCCGGTCAGCAATGAGATCGGCTCGGAGGAGGGCCCCTGGCGCGAGGCCGGACTGGACCGGCTCAAGACCGCGCCGGGGAAGGTCACGGTCGCCGAACGGGACGGGGCGGTCACCGTCACCGTCCCCAGCACGGCCGCCGCCCCCGGCGTCAAGGGCTCCTCCTTCACACAGACCCTGCGCTACACGGTCACGGGCACCGGAGAGATACGCATCGACCACCGCGTCGACGCCGAGGGCAAAGCCCGCACGGTGCCCTACCTGCCCCGCATCGGCCTGGCCCTGACGCTTCCGGACCGCTACGACACCTTCACCTGGTACGGGCGCGGGCCGCAGGAGAATTACAACGACCGCACGGACGGCGCTCCCGTCGGCGTGTACGCGACCAACGTTGACCGGCAGTTCTCCGGCTACACCAAGCCGCAGGACTACGGCAACCACGAGGGCGTCCGCTGGGCTTCCCTGTCCGACGGCACGGGCGGCCTGCTGGTCTCGGGGACGCAGAACTTCTCCGCGGGAGTGACTCCGTACACCGGCATCGACCGGGCGGCCTATCCGTTCGCCCTGCGGAAGAACCCGAAGGGCAACACGCTGCACCTGAACCGGGCCGTCAGCGGGGTCAGCGAAACCTTCCACACCGTGCTGCCCCAGTACCAGGTGCAGCCCGACCAGGAGTACGCGTACACACTGCGGCTGCGCCCGCTGACCGGCGCGGAGGCCCGTACCGGGACTCCGCGAGGACCGGTGGTCTGCACTCCGGACGCGCAACTCACCGCCGATGACACCACTTTGCCGGCGGGCCGGTCGACGCCGGCGAAGCTGACCGTAACCAACCGCTGCGACACGCCGCTGAAGGACGTCGCCGCGACCTTCGACCCTCCGACGGGCTGGACCGCCGACCCGGGCACCTCCCCCATCGGCGATCTGGCCCCCGGTACGTCGGCGACCGTGAGCGCCGTCATCACCCGCGGCAAGGAGACCCCGGACGGCTTGCGGCCCGTCGCCGCCCAGGTCTCCGCCTCTTCCACCGGCGGGGCGCGGGTGGACAGCAGGGCAACGGTCGATGTCGACGGAACCCCGCCCCCGCCGCGCGGTGATGTGCGTGTGTCCACGATGGACTTCATCACCGCCGACAACGGCTGGGGCCCGGTCGAGCGCAACACCAGCAACGGCGAATCCGCCCCCGGCGACGGGAAGGTCCTCACGATCGGCGGTACGACGTACGAGCACGGCCTGGGCGTGCACGCCGACTCGAGCGTGGAGGTCTTCCTGGGCGGCAATTGCTCGACGTTCACTGCCAAGGCCGGTCTCGACGACGAGGCGGACCCGTACGGCAGCGTCGTCTTCGAGGTCTACGCCGACGGCGAGCGCGTTCACTCGAGCCGGCTGCTCACCAACGCGGATGCGGCTGTCGCCGTCGAGGCCAATGTGGTCGGCGCACAGAAGCTCCGGCTGCGGGTGACCGACGGCGGCGACGGCAACGCCCACGACCATGCGGACTGGGCGGCGGCCACGGTCCACTGCGGAGCGGAGTGACGCTGCTCGGCACCGGTGGACGAAGCCGGTGAGGTCCCGTGGGAACGGCCCAGGTCCGGCAGCGCGCCGGACCTGGGCGAGGGGCCGCTACCCCGACACCGGCCGCGGTGTGGAGCTGCCGATGACGATCAGGTCAGTCCCCCGTGGCGAGGACCTTCTGTCCCCGGCCGCCGTGACGGTCCGGCAGCGCAAGCATCGCGAAGGCGCGATCGGCCGCGCCACCCCGCCGTACGACAAGGAGCGCCGCGAGAAGGACCGCGACCGGGACGCCGAACCACCAGCCCAGCAGGTGCACCAGGATCGAGGCAACGGCAGCCGTGCCGAGCGCCACCCCGAAGACCGCCCCCAGCACGGCGCCGAGGATGCGGAAGCGGCCCGTCACGGTTTCAGCGCCCGTATCGCGCTGCCCGGAGCGGATCCAGAAGGCCATCAGCGCCAGCATGACCGGGACGAGTACAACGCCCATGGCGTACAGCGTCAGCGCGACCGGCGAGGTGAGCCAGTCGCCCGCACGCGACAGGGCCTCTCCCGCTCCGGGTTGCTCCGGCCACGCCGCCGCGAACGTCTCCCGGTCGGCGGAGAAGAACCGCTGGTACCCACGGCCGTCCCAGCCGTGGACAAGAATGAAGAACATGCCGGTGTATCCGACCCCCGCCTGCAGGAAAGCCGCGTACACCCGGCCCGAGGCGATGAGGCGCTCCGCAACCCAGAAGCCGAGCACACCCTGACTCACGTTCGTCGCGGCGAACAGCGCGACGAGCCAGGCGGGCAACGAGCTGTGGCCGCTTGCGACCTGCATCGTCTCCCAGTCGGGAAAGCCCCAGAGGAGCCATGCGCCGCTGGGCGCGAACAGCACCGCGCAGTAGAGGACGGTCCCCATCAGGTAGGGGTTGGACCACCGGCCGCCGTGCCCTGCGCGGCCGTTGCCGGTCCCGAGCTGATGGGCGGCGGCGGTCGCGAAACTCGCGCCTATCCCATAGGACCAGAAGACATCCACCTGGACCATCGCGCTCCCTTTCCGGAATGACACGTCATTCCGTTCTCAAGGCAGAAGAAATGAGCGGTCCTTGCGGGCCTGCGGCTCAACGGGAGCCGAGGCCGTCGAACATGAGCGTCTCCACCGTGCGGATCCATGGATCACGCATGGCGCCGGGATCCTGTGCATGCAGCAGCCGAACCGCCCCGGTCACGATCATTCCGTTCACCGCGAGGCCGACCACGTGGGCGTCGAGATCGCGCCGCAGGAAGCCGCGGTCCTGCCCGTTGTGGATGAAGGCAGCCGTGTACTGAGCCGCCGCTTCCATGGCCTTGCCTGCCAGATCCGGCTCGGCCCGGTCGATCGCGATGGCGTCGTAGAAGAGAATGCGGCACAGCGCGGGTTCCGCCGCCACGAGGTCGAAGAGCTTGTGGCCGATGCGCCGGACCTGTTCGCGGTACTGCGCCACCGACTGGCAGGAGCCGGGGTCCTCGTCGGCGAGGGCATCCATGACCTGGCCCAGCGCGCGCGAGACCACACTGCGCGCGATGTCCTCCTTGTTCTTGAAGTACCGGTAGAAGGTGCCGTGCCCAGCCCCGAGCTCTCGGGCGATGTCGGAGATGCCGGTCGCGTGGTAGCCACGCTCGGCGAACACCTTGCCCGCCGCGCGCAGTATCGCCTCCCGCTTGTCCGCCATGCCCTGCGCCACGACCGGGTCCCTTCCTGCTACGGAATGACGTGTCATTCTGGAACCGGTGGCCAACTCCCGTCAATACCCGGGCTTTTGATCCGCCCGCCCGGCTCACACCGGGACATCGCCCCGTGCGCGGACCTGGAGATCAGCGATGAGCTCGGCAAGGACTGACACGCACATCTCCTCGCGATGGACGACGCCTCATCCCACCGTCCGGGGCGGTGCGTGTTCACCCATTTCAGGAGCCCGGTGTCAGCCTGCAGGGCGGCGGCCGGTCATCGCTTTCTGCGGATGAGGATGACCGTCAGCGCGGCGAGAGCGGCAAGAACGAGGGCTCCCGCGACGCGCTTGGCGATCGGCATTCCCGCCGTACGCAGGAGATCGATCGGCTCCGCCTCGCGCGTTCCGGCACCCGCGACCACGGAAGGCTCTGTGCCGCTGGGCTCTTTGCCGTTGGGCTCCGCGGCAGCCTCGGCGGGCGCGTCCGTAGCCGGTTCCGCGCCGGCCAGCTGCTGCGACAAGCAGTCCGCGAACCGGCCGATGAGCTTGTCGCCGACTTCGGCCATGACTCCGCGGCCGAACTGCGCGGGCCGTCCGGTGATCGTCAGATCGGTGACGACATTGACCGCCGTCCCCCCGTCACGATCGGCCAGCGTTCCGGTCACGGTGGCCCGTGCCGTGCCCTGGCCCCGGACTTCCTTGCCCTGAGCGGCAAGGACGATCCGGTGTGCCGACTCGTCCTTCTCCTGGAAGGTCGCGGTGCCGCGGTAGGTCACGGTGATCGGGCCGACCCTCACCTTCACGGCTCCCTTGACGGTCTCGCCGTCGACGCTGTCCACGGTGGCACCCGGCATGCACGGGGCGACCCGCTCGATGTCGAGGAGCACCCGCCACGCCTGGTCGACGGGGACAGGGACGGTGAACGAGTTCTGCAGTTCCATGGTCTCCTCCTCACACCGGCCTCAGACGCGGACGGTGGATGGCTCCGGCTGTCTCCGCCAGCGGGCTGCCGCTGCCGCCCCAGCGCAGAGCAACGATCTCCGCCGCGATCGAGACGGCCACTTCCGCGGGCGTACGGGCGCCGAGGTCGAGGCCGATGGGCGAGCGCAGCCGCGCCAGCTCCGTCTCGACCAGTCCCCTCTCCCGCAGCCGCGCCAGTCGGTCCTCGTGCGTGCGACGGCTGCCCATCACGCCGATGTAGGCGGCCGGCGAGTCCAGAGCGACCTCGAGCAGTGGAACGTCGAACTTCGGGTCGTGGGTGAGCACACACATCACGGTCCGCCCGTCGACATCCGTGTCGCGCAAATACCGGTGCGGCCAGTCGACCACCACCTCCACCCCGTCCGGGAATCGGCGGGGGTCGGCGAAGACCGGGCGCGCGTCGCACACCGTGACCCGGTAGCCGAGGAACGCGCCGATCCGGGCCACCGCGGCGGCGAAGTCGATCGCGCCGAAGACCAGCATCCTCGGTGGCGGCGCGAAGGACTGCAGGAACACGGTGACGTCGTCCTCGCGCCGCTCGCCGTGCGGGCCGTAGTGCCGCCGGCCCGTCGCTCCTTGCGCCAGCTCTCCGCGCGCGTCGGCGGTGACCGCCGCGTCGAGGCCGCTCGATCCCAGCGAGCCGGACACCGACTCGGGCCACACGGCGAGCGTGGCGCCGCGCTGGGCAGGACCGTCGATCACCGTTGCGACCACCACCGGGCGGTGCTCGGCGACGGACGCTGCGACCTCGCCGAAGGAGGTGTCGACGGCGGCCGACACGGAGCGTACGAGGAGCGTGATCTCACCGCCACAGGTGAGCCCGACGGCGAACGCGTCCTCGTCGCTGTAGCCGAAGGCCTGCAGCCGTGCCTGACCGGTCTCCACGACCTCCTTGGCGATGTCGAAAACGGCCCCCTCCACACAGCCGCCGGAGACGCTGCCCACGACTTCGTCGTCCGGGCCCACCGCCATTGCCGCACCGGGGCCGCGCGGCGCACTGCGGCTGACCGCGACAACGGTGGCGAGCCCGAAGGGCGTTCCGGCCTTGTACCAGCGGCTGAGCGCAGGGAGGATCTCACGCATCGCACGCACCTCTCACCACTGCTGCCAGGCGCTCCAGCGCACCCAGGCTGTGACCCTCGACGAACGCGTCGACGCTGGGCAGCGCCGCCGCCATACCGGCCGCGAGCGGCGCGTATCCCGGACGTGCCTTGAGCGGGTTGGCCCACACCACCCGGTGCGCCAGTCGGTGCAGCCGCCGCATCTGAGCCGCGAGCAGCGCCGGGTCGCCACGCTCCCAACCGTCGGAGAGAACGACGACCACCGCTCCGCGCGCCATTCCGCGCTGACCCCACCGGTCGAGGAAGGCGCGGAGCATCTCGCCGAGCCGAGTGCCTCCGCTCCAGTCGGGCACCGCCGATCCGACAGCGGTCAGCGCCGCGTCCGGATCGCGATGGGCCATTTCCCGCGTCACCCTGGTCAGCCGGGTGCCGATGGTGAACACCTCGGCCTGGGTACGGGACTGCGGCCCGTGCGTGGCGGCGTGCGCGAAGCGCAGCAGCGCGTCCGCGTACGGGGCCATCGAGCCGCTCACGTCCAGCAGCAGCACAATGGGGCGCGGCTTGGTGGCGGGGGCACGGTGACGCAGCCGGGCCGGTTCCCCGCCACGGCGCAGCAGCTCACGGACGGTGCGCCTGGGATCGACGCCGCCGCGCCGGGCCGGACGCAGACGTGGGGTACGGCGCGGCTCACCGCTCAGCGAGAACGCCGCGAGCAGCCGCCGCAGTTGTGCCCGCTCGGCCGCGGACAGCTCGGCCATGTCGCGGTGGCGCAGGACCTCCGCCGAGCTGGCCAAGGCGGCCGCCGGCAGCGCCGCGCCGTCCTCCTCCCTGTCGGGAGACATGGCAGCATCCGCGGCCACCAGGCGAAGCAGTGGCGTGGGCTCCGGGACGCGCGCCCGGTCACCGGGTTGCGGCTGCTGCGCGAAGAACGCGGCGAAGACGCGGTCGTACCGCTCCAGGTCGTCCTGACTGCCGCAGAGGGTGAGCCGACCCGCCCAGTAGACGTCGGAACGCAGCTCGGACCCGAGGAGTTCGAGCGCGCCCAGGAAGGTCTGCACGCGGTCCGGTCCTGTGGCGACTCCGGCCGCGCGCAATGCCCGTGCGAATCCGACGACGACCGCGGTGGCGTCCACCGCCGGTGCTGCGGGCATGGTGTTCACGCTCCTCGCGCCGCGAGGATCGCGGACAGGTCCAGTGAACGGGCCCGTTCCGCGTCCTCGCGGTATTTGAGCACCGACCCGAGCGTGGCGACGGCCAGTTCCGCGTCGAGTTCCGTCGCGCCGAGTGCGTCGAGGGCCTCGGCCCAGTCGATGGTCTCGGCCACTCCGGGCGGCTTGAGCAGGTCTTGGCTGCGCAGCGTCTGTACGACGGCGGTCACTTGCGCGGCGAGCCGTTCGGTCACCTGGGGCTGTCGCCTGCGGACGATCGCGAGTTCGCGTTCGAAGCCGGGGTGGTCGAACCAGTGGTAGAGGCAGCGCCGTTTCAGCGCGTCGTGGACCTCCCGGGTGCGGTTGGAGGTGAGTACGACCACGGGCGGCGACGAGGCCCGCAGGGTGCCCAGCTCCGGGACGGTGACGGTGTACTCGGAGAGCAGTTCCAGCAGAAACGCCTCGAACTCGTCGTCGGCCCGGTCGACTTCGTCGACCAGCAGTACCGAAGGCTGCGTCTCCAGCGCCTGCAGAAGCGGACGTGCGATGAGGAACCGTCTGCTGTACAGCTCGCTCTCCAGCTGGTCCGCATCGGTGACCCCGGCCGCTTCGGCGGCCCGCAGATGCAGTAGCTGGCGCGGAAAGTCCCAGTCGTACAAGGCCTGTGAGGCGTCGATGCCCTCGTAGCACTGGAGTCGGATCAGGGGTGCGTCCAGGACCTGGGCGAGAGCGGAGGCGAGCGCGGTCTTGCCGGTGCCCGCGTCGCCCTCGCAGAGGATCGGCCGGTGCAGCTTCAGGGCCAGGAAGCAGGCGATGGCGAGACCGTCGTCGAGGAGATAGCCGGTCTTCTCCACTCTCGCCCGCAACTCGTCCGGCCCGTCCGTCACACGCTCACTCCATCCCGGCCGCAGCCAGCACCGCGCGCCGGGTGAGCACCCGTGCGAGGTGTTCGCGGTACTCGGACGAAGCCGACAGGTCGGAGGCCGGGCGGGTGCCTTCCGCTGCCGCTTCGGCGGCCTGCGCCACCGCTGCCGGGTCGGCGTCCGCTCCGGCGAGCGCCTCTTCGGTGGCCCTCGCCCGCAGGGGCGTCGCGCCCATGTTGGTCAGGCCGACCCGGGACTCGACGAGGTGGCCGTCGTCGCGCCGCACCATCGCTGCCACGCCGACGACCGCCCAGGCCTGCGCGGACAGGTTGAACTTCTCGTAGTGGAAGCCCCAGTTGTCGCTCTTCGGCACCCGGACCTCGACCAGCAGCTCGTCCGGGTGCAGCGCCGTCTGCAGGTAGTCGGTGAAGAAGTCGCGTGCCGGGATGGTGCGCCGGCCCTGTGGCCCCATGGCGGTCACCTCGCCGTCGAGTGCGAGCAGTACCGCCGGGAGGTCCCCTGCCGGATCGGCGTGGGAGAGCGAGCCGCCGAGTGTGCCGCGATGGCGTACGGAGGGATCGGCGACCGTCTCGGTCGCCGCGGCCAGCAGGCCCGCGTGACGGCGCACCAGCGGGTCGTGGATGACGTCGTGGTGGGTCGTCATGGCCCCGATCACGAGAGTGTCGGCGTCTTCGCGGACACCGCGCAGTTCAGGGATCCGGCCGACGTCGACGAGCAGTTCGGGGAAGGCGAGCCGCAGCCGCAGGATGGGGATCAGGCTCTGGCCGCCGGCCAGGACCTTCGCCTCCTCGCCGCCGTCCGCCAGGGTGCGTACCGCTTCGTCGATCGTCTGCGGGCGTGCGTAGT
The DNA here is from genome assembly GCF_042888805.1 of Streptomyces sp. NPDC002730. Lineage (NCBI taxonomy): Bacteria > Bacillati > Actinomycetota > Actinomycetes > Kitasatosporales > Streptomycetaceae > Streptomyces > Streptomyces sp. NPDC002730. The sequence continues at coordinate 346,620 of NZ_JBIAQG010000004.1, read as the reverse complement.
CGAATGCCGCGGGAATCATGCTGTTCCCTCCTCGGCCCGGGCCGCCGTGACGGCCTGCCAGATCCGCTGCGGTGTGCACGGCATGGCAACGTCGCGCACGCCCATCGGCCGCAGTGCGTCCACGACCGCGTTGACCACGGCCGGTGTGGACGCGATCGTCCCGGTCTCGCCGACGCCTTTGACGCCGAGTGCGTTGGAGGTCGCCGGGGTCTCGGTGCGGTCGGTGACGAAGTCGGGCAGGTCCGGTGCGGAGGGCACCAGATAGTCCGCCATGGTGCCGGAGACCAGATTGCCCTCGGTGTCGTACACCGCCTCCTCGAACAGCGCCTGGGCGATTCCCTGCGCCACTCCACCGTGGATCTGCCCCTGGACGATCATGGGGTTGATGACCTTGCCGACGTCGTCGACGCAGACGTAACTGCGGATCCGGGCACGGCCGGTCTCGGTGTCGACCTCGATCGCGCACAGGTGGGTGCCGAACGGGAACGAGAAGGTTTCCGGATCGACCAGGTGCTCGGCGTTGATTGTCGGCTCCATGCCGTCGGGCAGGTCGTGGGACGAGAACGTCGCGAAGGCCACCTCCTGGATGGTCTTCGTCGCCTCGGGCGATCCCTTCACCGAGAAGGTTCCGCCGGAGAACTCCAGGTCGGCCTCGTTCGCTTCCAGCAGGTGCGCGGCGACCTTACGGGCCTTGGCCACCACCTTCTTCGCGGCCTCGTGGACGGCGACGCCGCCCACCACCAGCGAGCGGGAGCCGTACGTATCCATGCCCTGGGGCACTGCCTTGGTGTCGCCGTGCACCACCTCGATGTCGTCGAAGGGCACGCCGAGCACGTCGGCCGCGATCTGGCTCCAGCAGGTGGCGTGACCCTGCCCGTGCGGGCTGGTGCCGGTGGTCACCTCGACCTTGCCGGTGGGCAGCATGCGGATGGTTGCCGCCTCCCAGCCGCCGGCGACGTAGCGCAGATCGCGCAGAATCCGGCTCGGCGCCAGTCCGCACATCTCGGTGTACGTCGAGATGCCGATGCCGAGCCGCACCGGGTCGTTCCGTTCGTTCCGCTCGCGCTGCTCGGCCCGCAGGTCGTCGTAGCCGAAGAGTGCCATCGCCCGGTCGGTGGCCGCTTCGTAGTTGCCGCTGTCGTAGGTGAGCCCCGAGATCGAGGTGTACGGGAACTCGTCGTGGCCGATCCAGTTACGGCGGCGCAGCTCCATCGGGTCGACGCCGAGTTCCGCGGCCAGTTCGTCCATGGTCCGCTCGATCGCGAACGTCGCCTCCGGACGCCCGGCGCCGCGATAGGCGTCCGTGGGTGTCTTGGTGGTGAAGACGCCGGTGCAGTTGAAGGTGTACGCGTTCATCTTGTAGATCCCCGGGTACATGAACGCGCCGAGGAGTGGCGTGCCGGGGGTGATCAGCATCAGATAGGCGCCCATGTCGACGAGCAGATCGACGCGCAGGCCGAGCACCTTGCCGTCCCGGGTCGCCGCGATCTCGACGTCCTGGATCTGGCCGCGGCCGTGATGGGTGGCCAGGTAGCCCTCCGACCGGGATTCGGTCCATTTCACCGGTCGGCCGAGCCGCTTGGCCACGGCGAGCGCGACTGCCTCCTCGCCGTACACCTGGAGCTTGGAGCCGAAGCCTCCGCCGACGTCCGGGGCGATCACCCGCAGTCTGTGCTCGGGGATTCCGGTCACCATCGACAGCGTCACCCGCGCGATGTGCGGAACCTGGGTCGATGAGTACAGGGTGTATTCGTTGGACGCGGTGGGCGGGGTGGCGACCACGGCCCTCGGCTCCATCGCGTTCGGGATGAGGCGCTGCTGGGTGTAGCGACGGTGGACAACGAGGTCGGCCCGGGCCTTCTCCGCTTCGTAGTCACCGGTGGCGAGCGGCCAGGTGTAGCAGCGGTTGGTGCCCTTGTCGGCGTGGACGAGTGGGGCGCCGTCGGCCAGCGCGGCCTCCAGGTCGAGCACGGGAGGCAGCGGCGTGTAGTCGACTTCCACGGCCTCCAGCGCATCGGCCGCCGCGTACCGGTCGCGCGCGATCACGACGGCCACCGGGTCGCCGGCGTGCCGGACCTCGTCGACGGCCACCGGGGGGTGGTCGGGCATGACGATGTCCTCCGTCACCGGCCACACACAGGGCATCGAGCCGAGCTCGTCCAGGTCCCGGCCGCTGAAGGCGGCGATCACTCCTGGCCGCTGCAGCGCCGGCGACACATCGACACGGTCGATCTTCGCGTGCGCCATGGGGCTGCGCAGGAACGTCATGTGCAGCAGGCCCGTGACGGCAATGTTGTCGGTCCACGTGGTCCGGCCGGTGACGAGCCGGGCGTCCTCCTTGCGGATACGGGAGCGACCGACTTCGGGGGCAGCTAGCTGGTCGGTCATACCGGCGCCTCCCGCCCGGCCGTGGCCGGGACTGCTGGTGTGGCCGGAGCGGCTTCTGTTACGGCTTCGGGCGCGGGAGCGCGGCGGCGGCGCTCCTCGGCCGCCGCCGCGAGAACGGCGCGCACGATGTTCTGGTAGCCGGTACACCGGCAGAGATTGCCCTCAAGACCGTGCCGGATCTCTTCCGGGGTCGGGTCGGGGTTCTCCTTGAGCAGGTCCCGCGCGGCCATGATCATGCCAGGCGTGCAGTAGCCGCACTGCAGGGCGTGCTGCTGATGGAACGCCGTCTGCAGCGGATCCCATTCGGCCTCGGAAGCGAGCCCTTGAATGGTCGTCACGTCGCAGCCATCGGCCTGCACGGCAAGTACCGAGCAGCTCTTGACGCTGTCACCGTCCAGGGCGACGGTGCAGGCCCCGCAGTTGGAGGTGTCGCATCCAACGGGGGTACCGGTGAGGCCCAGACGGTCGCGCAGGTAGTGAACAAGCAGAAGGCGGGGCTCCACCTCGTCCTCGTACACCGTGCCGTCCACCGTCAGCGAGATACGGGTCATATGCCCTCCCAGAGACGCGGGCAGGGGATATCTGCCGTTCTGCTCTGATATACGCAACTCTAGGCCGGGCTCCGGCGACGCGCGAGCTGTTGGCCTGCCGCCGCTGGACACCGAAGGCGGGACCTGCGTTACGCCGTGGGCTGACCCTCTTCCCTCCAGGAGTCAGCGGCGTAATCTGAATTACATGATTACCAACGAGCAGGAACAGGCGCTGCGCGGTTGGTTCGCCGGGCGGCTGCCGGAAGGACTCTTCGCCGAACTCCTGGACGTCACGGTGGACCGCGAGGAGATCACGGTCATCGGCCGGATCCCGGAGCCCGACCTCGCCGCGGAGGTATCCGAGGTGGAACGCGAGGCTTCCCTGGACGGGCGCATCTCGGAGTTCCGGGAACGCACCCGCGATGAACGCATCGGGGTCGCGCGCGAGGCCGAGCACCGGTTCGGCCGCAAGGTCTCGTGGGGCGTGGAGTGCGGCGGCAAGCGCGCCATGTACACCACGGTCTCCGCGCCGGTGATGACGCGACTGCGCCAGCCCGAGCGCCAGACGCTCGACACCCTGATCGCCGGCGGCGTCGCCCGAAGCCGCAGCGAAGCCCTCGCCTGGTGCGTCCGCCTGGTGCAGCGCAACGCGGACACGTGGCTGAGCGACCTGCGCGACTCCCTCGAACACGTTCAGCAGGTGCGAGCGCAGGGCCCGGACGCCGAATAGTCCCAACCCTGGCCCCAGCCGCCGGCCCGGGCTCTCGGGAGACGGTCCGGCCCGCACTCCCGGGACCGCGGCGCCTGTTGTCCGGCGCTGGACCCGGCCGCGGCCCTCAACGGCAGGTCGCCACCACCCCTGCCCTCGAATCCCTGTCGCCCGCGCGCACGCAGAGCCCCAGGATCAGTTCACTCACCAGAAGCTCGCCGAGCGCCTCACGTGGCGTTACGACGCCCGGCTGGAAATGAGGGCCCGTCGACCAACCGACGGGCCCTCACCACAACCAAAACCCCGCACAGTCGGGGCCGGTTCGCACAGCCCGGGACGATCCGCGCCGCGGGCGGGGGGGGGGGGGCCGGGGGGGGGGGCCCCCCCCCCCCCCCCCCCCCCCCCCCGCGCCCCCCCCCCCCCCCCCCCCCCCCCCCCCCCCCCCCCCCCCCCCCCCCCCCCCGCAC
>NZ_JBIAQG010000004.1:0-342520 GCF_042888805.1 Streptomyces sp. NPDC002730 | reverse complement strand
GCGGCCGGGGGGTAATGGGGGGCCGGCCCCCCCCGCCCGGCCCCCCCCCCACACCCCCCGCCCGCCCCCCGGCCGGCAGTGCGCCACAGGCCGCGGCGCGGCACGACCGGACGCCGCGCTGCCTCGCCTTCCGCGATTTCCGCGCACGCCCGCCGGCGCACGTCTGCCCGCCGTAGCGGCCCCTCAGGCTCCGGCCGCCGCCGGCCACGAGCGGCTCGTCTCTCACCAGTGACGACGCAAGCCTTCCGGCTGCCTCGACACATCCCCTTGCTAGAGGCCGTCATTAGAGTTACAGTCTCTAACTGTAGCGAGTGACAATAACTCACAGAAGAGACGGAAAACGCCATGTCTGCTGCTGAACACGACCTCCACGCAGTACTCGGCTCAGGGCCTGCGGGCACCGCGCTCGCCCAGGAGCTGGCGCGCCGCGGTCACGCGGTTCGCCTCGTCGACCGCAAGGCCGACGGACCGGCGGTCACGGGTGTGGAGCGGTACGCCGCCGATGTCAGCACCGCCGAAGGAGCCAGGGCCGCCGTCGCCGGTGCCGCCGTCGTCTACCACTGCGTCAACGTCGGCTATCACCTGCAGGTCGAGGTGATGCCCCGCATCCAGGAAGCTGTCCTGGGCGCGGTGGAAGCCGGCGGCGCGCGGCTGGTCGTGCTCGACACCCTCTACCCGTACGGCGAGACCGGCGGCGCGGTGATGACCGAGGACACTCCGTGGAAGGCGACGACCCGCAAGGGCCGTATGCGCGCCGACCTCGACGAGAAGTACCTCGCCGCCCACCGCGCCGGCCGCGCCCGTGTGGTCCTGGGCCGCTCCGCCGACTTCGTGGGCCCCGGCGTGGTCAACTCCACCCTCGGCGGCGCCGTCTTCCCCGGAGCGCTGACCAGCGGCGAGATCCTGGGCCTGGGCGACATCGATCTGCCGCACAGCTACACGTACATCGATGACGTCGCCGCGGGCCTGGCCACGCTGGGCGAACGCCCGGAAGGCGACGGCCGCGTCTGGCACCTGCCCACCGCGCCCGCCCTCACGACCCGCCAGATCCACGCCATGATCGAAGAGCGCGTCGAGCGGCCCTTGAGTGCAATGATCCTCGACGAGGCCCGCCCCTTCGGCCCCTTCGACGAGGCGTTCATGGCCGAGTACGCCGAGATGTTCTATCAGCACACCGAGCCCCAGATCGTGGACTCGTCGGCCTTCGAGGAGACCTTCGGCGTGCACCACACACCGCTCACCGAGGCACTGGACGCCACCCTCGCGTGGTACAGCGAGTGGCTCACCCGACAGTGACCGCCGTAGGCACATGCGCCGAACGGCGTCCGCCGGATGCAGCGAAAAGCGTAGAGCCAGAGGAGTTCCCTCACTTTTTGTGACTGTGGCCTGCGCGACTCGTGACACTGGTCGTGACCAGCTGTCATCACGTCGGTACCGCCCGGTGCCGAGCGGCAAAACGGGGGAACGGGATGGAGCCGATCGCTGCGAGCGCTGTCGTGGCGCTGATCGCCAGTTACGCGAGTCATCTGGCCGGTGTCGCCGGCAGTGTCATCGACACACTCGCCGCCGATCGTCTGCGCGGACTGTGGGACGCGGTGACGGACCGCTTCCGGAGCGAACCGCAGGCCGAGGGCGCACTACGGCGGCTGGAGGAGCAGCCCGACAACGCCAACCGGCGTGGTGCGGTCGAGGATCATCTGCAGGAACTCCTCGACACGGACCCCGAGTTCGCGCAGCGGCTGGCGGCGCTGGTCCGCACGGTGGAGGACAAGCCTGACGGCGGATCGTACGACCTCCGCGTCGAGCAGTCGGGGCCGGTTGCGGCCGGCGGTGCCAAGATCGACATCCGCGGCGGAAACATGGCCGCCGGACGGGACCTGTCGGTGCGCGGGCCGCACACCCCTGCACCCGATTCCTCGTCGGAAGGCAGCTGAGGCCGTGCGTGCGTTACTACGGGCGGCCGCCACGGCGGCTGCGGTCTGCGTGCTGCTCGCCGGGTGCGGGAAGCCCGGGTCGAAAGGCCGGTCGGACGCCGACAGTACGGGAGTCGACGAGCGTCCGCTCGAGACCTGGTCCGGCGGCGCCACCACGTCGGCCGGTGCGACGGCAACAACCGGGAGTACCAACTCCGGCAGCAGTACGGGGACTACCGGAACGACGACCGGGACCACAGGGAGTACGGGAACCCCGGGAGCCACCGGCCCCGCCTCCACCAGAGCGTCGGGCGGCCCCGGAACACCCACCGGCGGCGGCAACTCCGCCTCCGGATCGGCGACTTCCGGCCCCTCCAGCAGACCAGGCGGCACATCCGGCTCCGGCTCAACCACATCCGGCCACAGTGGCCCCAGTCGCCCGAGCGGGCCCAAGCGCTGCGGCCTGCCCGAACCCAGCGGCACGGAGGGCGGCCGGCGGGCCCAGACCCTGGTGTTCCCGTCCCCGGGCACGGACCACACGTACCCGAACCGCACCACCGTCCTTCGGGGCTGCGCCACTTCGGGCCTGCCGGTGAGCTACGCCTTCGCCTCCAGCGAGGACAGAGGGAGCTGCGTCCTCGGCACCCGCGACGGCAAGCCCACTGTCACCCTCAAGGACGCCAACACCGGCCGCTGCCGCGTCACCGCCACCCAGCAGGGCGACGCGACCTGGGCCGCCGCCGGACCGGTCATCGGCGACTTCGCCGTCGGCAGGCAGCCGGTCAGCATCTCTTGGGCCGATGCGAGGCGCCCGCTGCGGTATCCCGGCACCACTTCGGTAAGGATCAAAATCGACAGCCCCGACCCGTTCGCGGGCATGCTGCGCATGACGGCCGCCGGCGACTGCGGTGTCGGCACCGAAGCCACGCAGGAGAAGGTCTTCTACGTGAACGGCGAATCGGTCTTCCGCGTCCCTGTCATCACCAAAAAGGCAGGCTCCTGCAAGCTCGACGGGGTACTCATCTCCGACCACAGTGACAGCACCTTCCTGGACTCCCGCACCTACCAGGTGAACCCGGCATGACCGATCCGCCGCCCGGTGGGTTCCAGGACACCGGACCGGTCGCGTTCGACCACGGCGAGGTGACCATCACCGCCCACGGCGGCGACGCTGCGGGCCGCGACGTCAACAAGGTCCACGTCGGCCCTCTCTTCCAGTACATCGTCCAGCGGGAGCGGGCCGTCCGAAGGGACGGCGACCGCCGTCCGTATCCCGGCCTCGATGCCTTCGAGGAGGGGTGGGAAGACTTCTTCCACGGGCGCGAGCGAGAGACCGGACAGGTGCTCTCGCTGCTCGTACGGACCCCGGTCAGCGCCGTCGTCGGCTCTTCCGGCAGCGGGAAGTCCTCACTGCTCGCCGCTGGTGTTGCCAACGCGCTCCGCACCGGCACCCTGCCGGGCAACTGGTCCGTACTCCGGCTGGGACCGACCCCGCTCCTGGCGGAGCAGATGTGTGCCACGCTGCGGACCGCGTACGGGCCCCCGGAGCGTGAAGAGAACGGAGTCGTACTGCCGACCGCGGCTGGACTCCGGGCGGATCCCGCGCTCTTCGGGCGGCTCTCGGCGCGGCTTGCCCACCGCACCGGCGGCCGGGTCGTCTGGCTGATCGACCAGTTCGAGGCGCTGCTCGCTCCCGAACTTCCGCAGGCCGACCGGGACTTCCTGGTGCGCGCCGTGCTCTCCGTGTGCGACGCGGAAGCGGGCGCGGTTCATGTCGTGATCGCCATCCGCACCGATCTGTACCACCGGCTGGAGGACAGCTCGGAGCTGGCCACCCTCGTCGCCGCCCACCAGTTCTGGCTCCTGCCGCTCGCCGGTGACAGCCTGCGCGAAGCCGTACGCAGACCGGCCGAACAGGTGGGTCTGCGTATTGAGGAGCAGCTCGTCGAACGTATCGTGGCGGACGCCGGGGCCGGGGCCGGCAGCCTGCCGCTGATCGCGTACGCGCTGGAGCGGCTCTGGAAGCGCCGCGCCACGGACGAGCTGACCCTCGCCGGCTATCAGGAGATCGGCGGCATCGCGGCGGCGCTGAACGAGAGCGCCCAGCGCACCTGGGAGCGACTCGAAGCACCTCAACGCGCCACCGCCCGGCGGATGTTGCTCCGGCTCGCCTATGTGGGCTCCGGAGAGCGTCCGACCCGGCGTACGGTCCTCGCCCGGGATCTGATCACCGAAGTCGACGACGAGCGCGGCATTCTGGAGGTCGTTCGCCCATTCGTCGAAGCCCGGCTGCTGAGTGTCGGCATGCCTCGCGGCGGCAGCGAGCCGACCGTCGAGGTCGCCCACGAGGTGCTGCTGGAGGCCTGGCAGCAGCTGCGGGCGTGGCTGACGAAGGATCCGAGGGCCAAAGAGCTCCAGGACGAGGTCGCCGCGCAGACCGCGCGCTGGCAGGAGCAGAGCGAGGACGCGGGTTTCCTTCTGCCGGTCGGCCAACTGCGCCTGCTCGACGGTCTCGACGAGGAGCAGTGGTCGCTCAATGAGCAGGAGCGCCGGTTCGTCGATGCCTCCCGGCTCGCCGAGGAGCGCGTCCATGCGACGCGCCGGCGCGCCCGCAGGCTGCGCAGGCGCCTGCTGGTCACCGCCGTCGGCCTGGTGCTCGCGCTACTGCTGAGCGCGTTCACCTATTGGCAGCAGATGCGTACGGAGGAGGCGAAGACGGAGGCCGAGGCGCTGCAGCTGGCCGCGCAGGCCCGCTCGGCCGCGGAGGAACGCCGGGACGTCGCAGCGCTGCTCGCGCTGGGGGCCGTACGGACACATGACGCGCCCGCCACGCGGGCGGCGCTGGTGGACATCCTCGCCGGGACCGGCGGCCCGCTGGCCCTCTACGAACCACGCTGTGGCACCGTGGCGCCGAACGTTGTCACCACCGCGCCGGCCGCGGAAGCCCCGGGCACGGACGGCACGGTCGTACTCGGCTGCCCCGACGGGACGATCCGGCTGCTGGACGCGGTGACTGGTCGTCAGCAACGGTTACTGGAAGGCCGGAACACCGACGCCGTCTCGGCGGTGGCGCTGACGGAAGACGGTCTGCTGGTGTCCGGGGACGTCAGAGGTGGTGTGGTCGTACAGCGCACCAAGGGCCCCGACGCCGCGGCGCTTGTGGTGCGTACGGCCGTTCCGACCCGGATCGCCGGGATGGCGGTCGACGAGCGGACCGGAGTGGTCCTCGCTGCGGGCACGGACGGGGTGGTGTCACGGTGGCGCCTGCCCCGGCCGTCGGCAGCCGCCTCGGCGCTCGACGGACTGGCGCCGGTCAAGGTGTCGCGGGAACTCGCCGGGATCGCCGTGCACAGGCCTGGACGGGCGGCGGCAGTGATCACCGGGAACGGGCACGTCGTGGAGATCCCCACCGCACCTGGCGCCGCCGCGGTGCCCGGCACCGACCAGGTGCTGCAGGCTCCGCCCGAGAAGGGCCGGCCCGGCATCGCCGCGCGCGCCGGTGACGGCGAACTCACCGCCGTCGACGGCGCCCGGCTGAGCAGCTGGCCGGGACCGCCGACCCGGCCGCCCGGCACCGCGCCGGCTCCGAACACCACCGCTGTGGCCAGCGATCCGGGTTCGCGGACCGTGTACACGGGCGACGCGTCCGGCCGTATCCGCGTATGGTCCTCCGGCGCGGCACCTCAGCCGAAGGGCGAAGTACTCATCGGGCCACCGGCCGACCCGGTCGTCGCGCTCGCCACGGACGGGCGTCTGCTCATGAGCTTCACCCGGGCCAGGCGGCTCGTCGTATGGGATCTGTCCGACCGCCGCTCACCGGCCGCCACGCCTCAGCGGATCTCGGACCTCACGGTCACCGCGCTCGCCCACGGACCCGACGGCACCCTCGCCACCGGGGACGGCGTGGGCGTCGTCCGGCTCTCCGGCAACAGCCACGAGATCCGCCTCGGCGGCGGCGGGGTGACCGACCTGGCCTGGACGTCCGCCTCGACGCTGCTGGCCGCCACCGACGACGGCGCACTGCACGGCGTCGACCTGGCTCGCGGCACCCGCGCGCGGGTCCTGGCTCCCCGCGAGGCGGAGCTCGCCGCGGTCCGAACCGCCCCTGACGGCACAGCGGTTGTCGCGTGGAAGGACGGCCGGGTGCTACTACGGGCCCCGGATGGCCGGGAGCACCTGGCCAAGGGCGTGACCGGCGGAGAAGTAACCGCTCTGGCGGTCGGTCCGCACCGTGAAGTGGCCGTCGGCATCGGCAAGAACGCCGAGCCACGGATCCTGCACTGGCCGAACGGACGGGTGACCGATACGCCGCGCACGCTCACCGGCCACACCCTGTTCGTGTCCGCGCTCGCCTTCTCCCCGGACGGCCGCACCCTGGCCAGTGGCAGCGACGACCGATCGATACGCCTCTGGGACACCGCCGACGGCCGCCGTAACGGGACACTGCCCGGCCACGACGACACCGTCACGGCGCTGGCCTGGGCCGCAAACAGCCTGCTGGCGTCGAGCGGAGAGGACGGCACCGTCCGCCTCTGGGACCGCGCGACGGGCTCCCGGATCGGCAACCCCCTCCGCTACTCCGACACCGCGGTCACGACACTCTCCGCCTCCCGGGACGGCGCCGACCTGGTCGCCGCCAACGCCAACCTCACGGTCCGCTGGCCCTTCGCGCCGAGCGCATGGTCAGCCCTGGCCTGCGCCTTCTCCGGCGGCTCGCTGACGCCCGCGCTGGCAGCGGAGTACGCACCGGGCCACAAGGCACGTGACATGGACCAATGTGCGGCGAGCAGTAGCCACTGACCGGCCCAGCAGTGAGGAACCCCCCGACGACAACACGACCTTCAGGTCATCGACCGGTCCCGGCGCTACGACCCGGCCTTGACTCGGCCGACGACAAGCCTGATCGCGCTGATCGTCAGGTCAGGATCATGCATCTGCACATAGTGATCGCTTCCCGTGGCCAGGAAATGAGGGGTCTGCGGCCCCAGATCCACCAGAGTCTGCTGAACTTTCGGCCAGGCCCGCTCAAGACTTGTCAGGAGAGACTTCGGGGTGCGGGGCGGAACGGCGAAGGGCTTCGCCTTGCTGAGAACCGCGAGGGGTACATCCGGCATCGGCTGCGCTCCGGTAACTGCTTCAATTGCGCCGTCGACGTCAATGGTCTCGAAGCCACGTTTTGCGTCGAAGGCTGTACCTGGATGGTTGAGCAACTCCAGGTAGGCAGTCCAGTCCTTGCCAAAGAACGGCTTCATGTTCGTTCCGAAGGCATCGACGAAAACAAGTCCGGCTGTCTGCTTCGGATGGATCTGGGCGTACAACCGCGTGACCATTCCTCCGAAGGAGTGACCGACGAGCAGGTACGGGCCGGGGACTTTCGCCGCTGTCAGCAGCTTGTTGAGATCACTGACCATGCCGGTCAAGGAGCGCGCCCCGGTCACGGGCGTGCTGCGGGCGGTGAGAGTGGGGGGCTCCGTGTACCGGATGGTTCCGGGCCGGTCGTATTCACAAACACGGGTGAACATTGCGACACCGGGGAAGACCGCCGGGGACTTCGGTACGGGCGGCCGTGTATCGGTCATGTTCCAGGTGTCCGACGAGTCGTGGAACCCGGATTCCAGAATGACCGTGGGGCTTCCGCTTCCCTTGCAGTGCAGATAGATTTTGCGACCGCCGCCTACATCGACCTGACCGGAAAACTCCTTGGCCGACGGCGTAGGGGCGCGGGCGGGTACGGCGCTCGTCTCGACCGGGGTGCCGTCACACCCCGACAATGCCATCAGTGCTGCCGCAGCCAACGCAATGGTGAAGACCGGTAGGAAAGTGCGCATCAAACACTCCAGCGTCAATGTGGCTGCCAAGCCCGGCGGGAATGCTTAGTTGCGGACGGGCGCGAGAATCCGGCGCTCGAAGGCCTTGAACGCCGCCTCCTGCCGCCATTCCACCGCTGCCTTCGCGTTCGCCGCGAGGAACGCCGCACACCCCGGTCCCGGTGCGCGCAGCCCGGGACGATCCGCGACGCACTCGCGCACGGGGCGGTAGCGGTCCGTCGTGCGCCACAGACTGCGGCCCGGCAGGAACGCGTAGTCGAGCGAGGCGCGCGCCAGGTCCTTCAGTTCCCGGTAGGACAGGTCGTACGAGCGGGCCGCGCGCAGGTACTCGTCGCTGATGGTGATCCGGGAGACGCCCGCGTCATCCGTAGCCAGCACGACCGGGACGCCGCGCTGCCGGTAGAGCGGGAAGGGATGTTCGGGACCCGAGACCCCGAGGATCTGGTCGTTGCTGCTGAGCGGGACCTCCACGGCGACACGACGGGCTGCCATCGTCTGCAGCAGTTCGTCGGCCCTGTCCTCGTGCCGTACGTCCACACCGTGGCCGATGCGCTCCGCATGGGCGACGTTCACCGCCTCGGCGATATGGAAGCGCAGGTCTTCGGGCTTGACCAGACCGGGCGCCAGTTCACCTGCGTGCAGGGTGATGTGCGCCCGGGGATAGACACGGTGCAGATGGCCGAGCATGCGCATGTGCAGGCTGTAGTCCCGCAGCGATACGGCCCCGTCCTCCGGCTGCACCAGGTTCACGGCGGCGAACCGCGGGTCGCGTTCGGCCAGTTCCATGGCCAGCACCATCTGCGTGAAAACCCGCTCGGGAGCGCTGTTCCGCGAGACCTGGGAGATGAACCGGAACGGCACCGCGCAGCCCGGATCCGGCTTCGCACTGTCGCAGTGGGCGGTGGCGCGGAACTCCGCGAGGCCCTGGTCGGCTTCGGTCTGCGCCTGCCGCACGACCCGGTCCATGGCGGCGTCGGCCAGCAGCTTCTCGTGCAGCCGCGACAGGTTTGCGTCGTAGCCGACCCGGTCGGCGAGCTCCCTGGCGCCCTGACTGTTCGGAGTGATCATCAGCTCTTGGTAGAACTGGTTCTGCTTGGCCACCGTGTTCGACACCTCGGCCAGCAGCTTCCCGGGATGCCGCCAGGTCGCCTCGCCGAACTTGCCGAAGGTGGCGAAGAAATGGTCGTGCCCGGACTCCTCGCCCGGCGTGAAGTCCTGCATCGACCAGGCGCGCAGGACCTGCTGCCGGAATCCCGCATCGGTACCCATCTCGGCGGCGGGCCGACTGTTTGCCGGGCACGGCGGGGGCAGAGCCCGCTGAGTGACGATCTCGATGCACAGACCATCCGCCACGGCCAGGTCCATCAGCAGCTCGGTCGATGCCGCACCGGACAGATGGCTGTGCAGATCGCCGCCCTTGGGCAGTGCACGGAAGAACGAAGCCAGCTCCTCCGGCCGGTCACGGATGCTGTCCAGATACACCGACACGCGCCGCTCGGCCACCGAGGACGGGTACCCGCCGGCGTCAACAGCAGCGGCGTCGGCAGCGGCCTCGGCCGCAGGCTGTGCGGCGAGCAGGGCCGCCGCCAGGGGCAGCAGAACTGAGGCGCGGCGCTGCAGCGCGACATGGCACATCCCGTTGATCATGCTGGCATCGTGGCCAGCCCCGCCTCCATCAGATGCAGTGACAGGCCGTGATCACCTGAAAGAACGAAAGTCGGTCGGTCGAACGAGGGCTGATGGTCACTCAGGCGCGGCCGGGGCCTGCCGGTACGTGCCGCGCCCGGAGACCGGCAGTTCATACGTCAGAAGTCCTTGGCGGATTCAAGTCCCTTCCACCCACCCGGCTCACAGCCGAAAGGGGCAGCGGCCGTGTACGGCCAGCCGTGCGCGTGACCCCACCGGGCGTGCCGCGGACTGCAGTTCCCGCAGGCGGCGGTCAGGAGATCGGCAGGACCATTTCAGGCCGGTCCCACATCACCGCGGGTGGATTCGCGCTCACCGTGCCGATCCGGTTCGCTCCCACACTGCGATAGAAGCCCTCCGCCGGCGGATGCGAGACGATACGGACACTGGAGAGCCCGGCGCTGCGCGCTTCGCCGACCATGTGCTCGATCAGCTGCCTGCCGATACCCAGTCCCTGTGCGGCATCGGCGACGAACATCAGGTCGAGTTCCGACGGGGACAGTACGAGGGCGTAGAAGCCGAGCACTCTCTCGTCATCGCCGACGGCGAGGAATACCCGATGGGTCTCGATGTAGTCGGGTCCCACCCGGTATCCGGCGATCATCGGCGCGTACGGACCCTCGTACGCACGGGAGTTACGCACCAGCCGCGTAAGCCGCTTCGCGTCCCGGGCGGTTGCCCGCCTGATCAGTACGACCTCTCTGACTGCCCGGCTGCCCATTCCGGTCACCCCTGGATGAACAGGCGGAAGGGGTGGCCCGCCGGGTCCAGGAGAACGCGCGCGTCGTCCTGCGGCTGGACTTCGGCCGGGCTCGCGCCTGCGGCGGCCGCGTGGATGTCCTGAGGCCGCACGAGGTCGCGCCGGGCCCGCAGACAGTCGCCCGGTCGGCTGTTCGTGGTCATGCCACCACGGTAATCGGCCGCCGGGCGTGAGCCTCACCCTGTCACCACCAGGGTTCGCGGCGCCCCGGTCACGCCGCCCACCTGCAGATTTCACCCATGTTCAGGGAACCCCGTTGCGCACATATGCATTCGTGCATATATTGCAGTCGCGCAATCTTCAGCGGAGCGCAACCACCTGGAGTATCTGATGGACACCACCAACGACCAGCACGCGATCTCCACCGTCATCGCCGCCCTCGTCGAGGCCTGGCGCCTGCACGACGCCGACGCCTACGGCGAGCTGTTCACCGCCGACGCGACCTACACCACGTACCTCGGCACCCACTACCGGGGCCGCAGCGACATCACCGAAAGCCACCGCACCCTGTTCTCCGGCTTCGTCAAGGGCACCAGGCTCGCCGACGAGATCCTGGACATCCGCTTCTTCGGGCCCGACACCGCCGTGGTCACCGGCCGCGGCGACACCTACAGGGGCAAGCAGCCGAAGAAGCTCAGCAAGGTCCAGACATACACCATGGTCCGTGAGGCAGACGGCCGGTGGCGTATCGCCGCCTTCCACAACACCAAGTCCAAACCGCTCATGGAGAACATCTCCTTCAAGGTCGCCCCCGGGCTCGTGCCCGCTGCCCAGCAGTGAGCGCCGAGCAGCAGGCGGCGCACGAGGACGCCCCGACCGGCCTGGTGCAGACTCCTGATCGCCATGGCGGGCGGCACGTAAGCCGCCCCGGCTCCACCGGCATGCCCATGAGCTCCACCGACCAGCTCACACCACGCTGTCCATTCGATACGGGGGAATGCTCACCATGTCCGCTGCACGATTCGGTCGTCGTCGCCTGTTGCTGAGCGTGGGGGGTGCGGCACTGCTGGCCGGCGCGGGCTGGGCCACCAACTGGCTTGTGGCGTACAACAGACACGAACTCAGCAATGCCGGCACGCTCGACTTCACACGCCGGCTGAAGATCCCCCCGCTCCTCGACCCGTCCCCGTCCGGCGACGGGAGCAAGCGGTACGACCTCACACTCGCCCCCGGCCGCACCGAACTCCTCCCCGGGAAGAAGACCGACACCTGGGGAGCGAACGGCAGTTACCTCGCCCCCACCTTGCGCGCCCGCCGCGGCGACAAGGTGACCATGAACGTACGCAACAACCTGCCCGAGCCCACCACCCTGCATTGGCACGGCATGCATCTGCCCGCCTCGACGGACGGCGGCCCGCACCAGACGATCAACGCCGGCGCGACCTGGCGGCCTCGGTGGACCGTGCGGCAGCCTGCCTCCACCCTCTGGTACCACCCGCACCCGCACGGCTCCACCGGCTCGCACGTGTACCGCGGCGTCGCCGGGATGATCATCCTCGACGACGAGGAGTCGGACCGTAACGGCCTCCCGTCCGCGTACGGAATCGACGACATACCCCTGGTGATCCAGGACAAGAACTTCCACGACGACGGATCACTCGACTTCAGCGAGACCAGCCTCAGCGACGACATCGCCGCCGTCGACAACATGGGCGTGCTCGGCGACACCATCCTGGTCAACGGCACCTACGATCCGTACTTCGAGGTCACCACACGCCGCGTACGCCTCCGGCTGCTCAACGGCTCCAATGCGCGGATCTACCAGCTCGGTTTCCCCGGCGACCGGAGCTTCCATCTCGTCGCCACCGACAACGGCGTACTCAAACGCCCGCAGGCGCTCACCCGACTGCGGCTCGCCCCCGGCGAACGGGCCGAGATCGTCGTCGAGTTCAAGCCCGGTGAGGAGGCCGTGCTGCACAGCTTCAAGCCGGATCTGGGCATCGGCTTCCCCGACAGGCGCTTCGTGGGCGGAGACGACACCTTCGACATCATCGCGCTACGCGCCGCCGCCACCCTGAAGGACTCCCCCCCGCTGCCCACGCAGATCGCGGGTGCGCCGGCGGCGATCGAGGTCCCTGGCTCCGCCAAGAAGAGGAAGTTCACGTTCGTCGGTATCCAGATCAACGGCAAGACCATGGACATGAACCGGGTCGACGAAGTGGTGGCTGCCGGAGCCACCGAGATCTGGGAGATCGAGCGCGGTGACGGCTGGCTGCACGCCTTCCATCTGCACGGCGCCACGTTCAACGTACTCGAGGTGAACGGCCGGGAACCGCCCGCCCATATGCGGGGCCCCAAGGACACCGCGTTCCTGCCGGTCACGGGCACGATCAAGCTCGCGGTCCGGTTCGACACCCTCACCGACGACAAGACGCCGTACATGTACCACTGCCATGTCCTGCGCCATGAAGACCAGGGCATGATGGGCCAGTTCCTGGTCGTCGAGCCGGGCGAGGAGGGCAACGTCAGCACCACCCTCACCGGCGGCTCCGCCTCGCACCACGCGCACGGCCCCCAGGAGGAGGAGTCTCCGCGATGACCCACGAGGCCGCCTGCGACCTGGAACCCAGGACCGCGCGGGCCGCGCGACACGCGGGCCGCGCGTGACGGGAGGGGGTCTGGCGCCGGGCGCGCGCACGCGGTGGAATGTGCGCGCGCTTCCCGCGTGATCGTCACTTCCCGGGCCCTGGAGGCACGATGGCGAGACCCACTGTTGTCCGTACGGTACGGAGGCTGGGCGTCACGGCCATCGCCGCCTCGTTGCTGGCGGCGCTGCCCGCCCCCGTCGCGCAGGCGGACGACCCGGCGCTGAGGATCGTCGACAACCGGACGCAGCCCGTCTTCTCCCGCGCCGACGCGGTGTTACAGCAGGTGGACATCGAGACGGCGACGGACAGCGACGGTGACGGCAGGCGCGACACCGTCCGGATGCGGATCCTGCGGCCCAAGGAGACCGATGCGTGGCTCAAGGTCGCCACGATCATCGAGGCGAGCCCGTACTGGGCGGGCGGCAACGACGTACCCAATCACGGCGTCGATCTCGACGAGGACGGGCTGCCGGTCGCCGCAGCGCTCCGGCCGTACCCGAACCGGCCGGCGCTGACCGGGCCCTCGGTGCCCTGGGGCGGGTACTACGACAACTACTTCCTGCCGCGCGGCTACGCGGTCGCGCAGCTCGACAGCGTCGGCACCGGCGGCTCGACCGGCTGCCCGACCTCCGGCGGGCGCAACGAGACGCTCGGCGCGAAAGCTGCCGTCGACTGGCTGAACGGCCGCGCGAAGGGCTGGGACCTGAATGGACAGCCGGTCGGCGCGGCCTGGTCGACGGGCAATGCGGCGATGATGGGCATCTCGTACAACGGCACGCTGCCAACGGCCGTGGCGACCACCGGCGTTGAGGGTTTGAAGGCGATCGTGCCGATCTCCGGGATCTCCTCCTGGTACGACTACTACCGGGCCAACGGCGGCGTCTTGGCGCCGGGCGGCTACCAGGGAGAGGACACCGATGTACTCGCCAAGTACGTGTACAGCCGCGCCGACCGCGAAATCTGCAAGCCGGTCCTGGACCGGCTGACGGCGGAACAGGACCGGGTGACCGGTGACTGGAGCCCGTTCTGGCAAGAGCGTGACTACCTCAAGGACATCGGGAGGATCAAAGCCGGGGTCTTCGTCGTGCACGGCCTCAACGACTGGAATGTGAAGACCAAGAACGCCGGGCAGCTGTGGGAGGCGCTGAAGAAGAACCATGTGCCACGCAAGTTGTGGCTGCACCAAGGGGGTCACATCAATCCGATGCCGCTGCGGATGGAGGAGTGGCTGAGCCAGATGCACCAGTGGTTCGACCACTGGCTCTACGGCCTGGACAACGGTGCGCTGGACGCGCCGCCGGTCGACGTCGAGCAGGCGGACTTCAGCTGGCGCCAACAGTCCGACTGGCCGGCGCGCGGCACGCGTGATGTGACGCTGCGGCTGAACGCGGACGGCCTGTCGCCGCTGCCGAGTTGGCCGGTGAAGCAGTCGTTGTCGGACGCGGGTCGTACGGTCACGGCGGAGCAACTCGTCACCGATCCGGACGGGAAGAACGCGAACCGTCTCGCGTACGCCACCGGCCCACTGGTGAGGGATGTGCGGGTCAACGGGGTGCCCGAGGTGTCAGTGCGCGCCTCGCTGGACGGCACATCGCCCTATGTGACGGCGCTGCTCGTCGACTACGGCACCGACACCCGCGCTACGGCCGGGACGCTCACGGACACGTCGCAGGAGGTCTGTTACGGCGAGGGGATCCCTGGCGACACGGGCTGCGCGTACCGGACGAAGCACCGTACCGAGACCGCCGATTTCAAGATCGTGTCGCGCGGCTGGCTGGACGCCCGCAACCGCGACTCCATCGCACACCAGGACAAGGTGGTGGAGGGACGCGAGTACCGGCTGGAGTGGGGAATGCAGCCGCAGGACTAC
This sequence comes from Streptomyces sp. NPDC002730, assembly GCF_042888805.1. NCBI lineage: Bacteria > Bacillati > Actinomycetota > Actinomycetes > Kitasatosporales > Streptomycetaceae > Streptomyces > Streptomyces sp. NPDC002730. Next base: position 327,875 of record NZ_JBIAQG010000004.1, on the reverse strand, counting down.
GTCTTCAAGAAGGGGCACCGGCTGGGTGTGGTGCTGATCTCGACGGACTACGACTACACGCTCCGCTACCCGGCCGGGACCCGGATGACGGTACGGACCGGGGTCAGCAGCGTGACCTTGCCGGTCGCGCGGTAGCAGCCGCTGGGGCCTCGCGGCGGCGGGCCGGCCGAGAGCGCCCGGCTCGCCGCCGCGGCCCGGTGTTCGTCACCCACCGCCGCCCTGGCCCCGGCAAGGTCGTCTCGCCGCTCGATGTGTGCCCGGACACCGGGCCGGCCCGGCTGTCGTACGGGCAGGCCCGCGAGCTGCTGGACCGGCACATCGCGTCAGCCGGGCAGGGCACCGGCTGGGAGCCGCACGAGTGGAGGCACTCCGGCCTGACCCACCTCGGGAAGGCCGGAGCGAGCCTGCTGATGCTCATGGCCGAGTCGAGGCACGCAAGCCGGAAACGTGAAGCGGTACTTCAAGCCGTCACCGGAGGCCATCGCGGAGGTCACCAGCCTGCCGGCACCCGGGGGCGCCCGGCCCTTAGCGGTCGTATTCGCCGTTGACGGCCGGAACGCCGCCCGCGCCTCCGAGGCGCCCCGACTGGCCGGACTGCTGATGGTGGCCCTAGCTCTGCGGGACGTCCTTGACGAACACGATGCCGTCGCTGTCCGCCAGGTGGGCCGGGTCAAGCGGGGCGTAGCCGAACCAGGGGGATACGCGGGGCGCGGGCCGCGTATCGCCGAAGACGGTGGCCAGCCGCGGGGCGTCGACGACGCAGCGGTCCTCCGGGAGCGCGTACAGGAGTCCTTCGACGGTGTCCGGCGGCGGCGTGTCCACTCCCTGGTGCCGGATCGTGCCGAGGGCCGTGGCCACGAAGGCGTATTCCTCGCCGAGCTGGGCGCTCACCAGTGCACCGGCGCACCACCACTCCAGCGGCATCCCGCCCATCCGCATCGAGCTCTTGGCCCGTTGGAGATGGGCGTTCTGGGCGTGGACCAGTGCCGGGCCCCGTTCGGCGACGGCGAGGAGGTTGTGGGCCATCATCTGGTCCCGGACGCCCACCAGCCGGGTCATGCGGACCGGTGAGGTGTCGGCCATCCAGTGGTGGTAGCGCAGCAGGCCGGTCGCGGTGCGCCCGTACAGGCGCGCCCGGTCCCAGTCGTCCCGCGAGGTCGTCACGAGCAGGTGCGGCGTCTGCTGGTCGAGCAGTGCCACCAGATCGTCGGCGAGCAGCCGCAGTTGGCCGGCTTCGGCCGACTGCCCCGTGGACTGGGACGGGTCCATCATCGCGGCGGGATTGGTCCACCGGTCGTCGGCGCCGAGCAGGCGGTCGAGTGTGTCCGCGGTGCAGGGGAGCAGGTCCGCGTCCACCCGGGCCGACGCGAGGTAGTCGTGGAGTGCGGTGAGGGCCTGCCGGGGGCTCGCGGCGTGGGTGATCTCCAGCGGGCCGTCGAAACCGGCGAAGCGGAGCCGCTCGGACGCGGGCCGGCCGTCCCTGTCGGCGCGGCCGTTGTAGGCGCGCATCCAGCGCACGAGCTCGCGGTTGGCCGCGGAGGTGCCCCAGCCGTGGCTGATTCCCTGCTCCATGACCTCGTCGAGAGTGCCCGTGCCCGAGGTGACGTAGTCGTCCACGACCAGGCCCATCATGCAGTCGCTCTCGATCGCGATCGTCCGGTAGCCCTCCTGCTCGACAAGCTGCCGGAAGAGCTCGTTGCGCAGATCGAGCAGAGCGTCCTCGCCGTGGGTGGGCTCGCCCAGGGCGAGCAGCCGAGGCCGGGCCGGGAGCAGCCTCATGACGGCGGCGGCCTCGACGGCATGGGCGGTGTCCTTGATGTCAGTAGCCATGCCTTCAACGGTATCGCTGAACCTTCGGTTGAGACTTTTCCGCGATATCGTCAGGCCCGTGGGACGAAACCTTCAAAACAGCGAGCGACTCAGGCCGGTTGATCTGGCGCGCGGGCACGGTCTGTCCACGCAGGCGATCAGGAACTACGAGGAGGCCGGCATCCTTCCGGCCGCCGATCGCACACCCCACGGCTACCGCACCTATACCTCGCTGCACGCGCGGGCTCTGGGCGCGTTCCTCGCCCTGGTGCCCGGCCACAGCCACCAGACGGCGACGTCGATCATGCGGGCCGTGAACCAGGGCGCGGTCGATGAGGCGTTCCGCCTCATCGACGAGAGCCACGCCCAACTACTCGACGACCGGCGGACACTCCAGGCCGTGGAGAACGCTCTCCGCGACCTGGCGCCCACCACGGCGTCCGAACCCGACGCGGCGGTGTCCGGGCCCGGCGGCACGTTCATCGGGCCGCTGGCAGGGGAGCTCGGAATCCGGCCCGCGACGCTGCGCAAATGGGAGCGCGCCGGGCTGGTGCGCCCGCGCCGCGACCCGCTGACCGGGTACCGCGTCTACGACGAGGCCGACGTACGGGACGCCCGGCTGGCCCACCAGCTCAGGCGGGGCGGCTACTTGCTGGAGCAGATCGCCCCGCTGATCGCCCAGGTGCGGGCGGCCGGCGGGCTGGAACCGCTGGAGGCCGCACTGTGCGACTGGCGCGGCCGACTGTCCGCCCGCGGGCGGGCGATGCTGACCGGGGCCGCCGAGCTGGAGGTGTACCTCCGCGAGCGCGGATGAGACTTCGGCCGCCGACCGAAGAGAACAAGGGGCACCAACGGTTCCGTCTCGGCTGACCCGTCCGCCGATGTCGGCCTCCTGGTCCTGGGCTGAGCCTTACTCCTCATCGACCGCAGCCGGATCACGCAGGGGAAGGTGACGGCTCCCAGCGGCCGCTGCTGAGCCGGCACTCAGGCGGTGCGCCAGTATCCGAGGGCATTGACACGGTCCTTCGGCAGGCCCAGGTCCTTGCGTACATACGTGGTGAGGGCCCGGGTTGTCGTTGTGTCGCAGGCGATCCAGACGTAAGCGTCGGCCGTGTCATGGAGCAGGCCCGGCAGAGCGGTCTTCACCTCCTCGACCAGGTGGGCGCCGGCGTCGCGGCGGGGGATCCTGAGCAGTTCGTGGTGGGCGGGGTCCAGCCGTAGCGGCAGGTTGTGGTCCGATTCGTGCGTCGTCTCGAACCAGATCGTCGCGGGCACCTGCGGAAGCGCGTCGAGCAGGGAGTTGATCGCGGGGAGCGAGGCCGGGTCGCCGACGACGAGGAGACGCGTCGGCCGTGGGTCGGGCGTGGCGAAGCCAGTGCCCTGGAGTGTCGCTTCGATCGTGTCGCCCGGCTGGGCCTTGCGCGCCCAGCCGCTCGCGCAACCGTCGTGCAGGGCGAACTCCAGGCTGAAGGTCCCGGCGGCGGGGTCGGGATCCACCAGGGTGTACGCGCGCTGATGCGGCTTGCCGCCGTTGTCGAACCAGACGCGGACCCACATGGTGGGGTGCACGCCGGTCAGTGCGAGCATTCCGCCGTCGGTGAAGTGCACCCGTCGGAAATGCTCAGTGATCTCCTCTGCCCCGGTCACGGTGAACTCGAAGTCCTTGCCGCGCATCAACTTGAGGACGACGCCCTCCCAGCCATGACCCACCACGTACTCCTCCCCACAGGCCCGGGATTGTCTCCCGAACATCCCTCCATCAAGTTAGGTCAGCCTAACCTAATGGAGTCGAGGAGCGGGGTGAGCCCGCCGACGGCGGCACGGAGCGCGGCTTCACCGGCGGCCTCCTCAACATGCTCATCGGCCACGCGCTGGCCGACCCCGAGCACCGGCGGATTGTCGTCGAGCCGGACGCCCGCAACGAGAAGGCCATCGAGCGGATGGTCCGGGCGGGTTTTGTGCTCGGGCCCGAGATCGACAAGCCGGAGAAACGGGCGCGGCCGGCCTTTCTCAGCCGCGACGCGGTCGGGCGCCGCGGCTGAGTCCTCCATACCGCCGGCCGGTCAGCCGGTCTCGTCGAGGAAGTCGGCCACCAGGTCGGCGAACTCGTCCGGAGCGACGATCCGGGTGCCCAGCTGCCCGGCCTTCTCCCGCTTGGATCCGGCGTTCTCACCGGCCACGAGGAGTGAGGTGCGCTTGGAGACGCTGGAGGAGCACTTGCCGCCGGCCCGCTCGATGAGTTCGTTCATCTGGTTGCGGGAGAGCTTCTCCAGGGCTCCGGTCATGGCGCCGGTGACCACGACGGTCATACCGTCCAGCGGGCCCGCGTCCGCGGCGGGCGCGGCCTGACCGCCGGCTTCCCCGCCTTCGGTATCGGAGGCGTCGGCGGCGTCGGCAGGCGGAGTCGCGCCGGGTTCGGTCATATTGACACCCGCGGCAGTGAGGCGGTCGATGAGCGGAGCCAGTTCGGCAAGCTCGGCCACAACCACCTTGGCCTTCTCCACGCCGATGCCCTCGACCTGCTGCAGGGCTTCGGCGTCGGCGGCTCGTATGTGTTCCATGGTCGCGAAGTGGCGGGAGATACGGCGGGACATGGAGCGGCCCGTGCCGCGTACGCCGAGCGCGCAGAACACCCGCGACAGCGGTCGCGTCCTCGCTCCGTCGATGGCCGCCAGGAGATTGTCGGTGCTGGTCTCCCCCATCCGGTCCAGGTCCAGCAGCTGACCGCGGGTCAGCGTGAACAGATCGGCGAAGTCGGCGACGAGACCCGCCTCGACGAGCTGGACGACGCGGGTGGCGCCGAGGCCCTCGATATCGAGCTGGTCGCGTCCTGCGGCGTACGAGACGGAGGCCACCAGACGGCAGTTGCGGCCCCGCACACACCGCCAGCGCTGCTCGGAGGTGTCGATGTCGGAGCCGCACTGCGGGCACACCTCGGGGAAGACGATCGGCTGCTCGTCACCCGTGCGCAGATGGGCGACGGGCGCCTCGATGCGGGGGATGATGTCGCCCGCCTTGTAGACCATCACCTGGTCGCCGATGCGCAGGCCGCGGCGGGTGATGTCGGCGGGGTTGTGAAGGGTGGCGTAGCTGACGGTCGATCCGTCGATCTCCACCGGCCGCAGTACGGCGCGTGGCGCGATGACCCCGGTGCGCCCCACATTCCACTCGACGCCGAGCAGGGTGGTGACCTTCTCCACCGCCGGCAGCTTGTACGCGATGGCCCACCGCGGCGCCCGGGAGCCGGAGCCTGCCGCTGCCTGGTCGGCGGCGCGGTCCGCCTTGATGACGATGCCATCGATACCGAACGGCAGCTCCGGGCGGAGTGCGGCGATCTCGTCGATGCGCGCCTGGACCTCGTCGACCGTCTTCAGTGTGCGGGGCGCGACGGCGGTGGTCTCGGCGGTGTGCACGCCGAGGTCCGCGACGTAGGTCATGAGCTCGCTGTGCGGCCACTCCCCCATCCGCTCGGCGAGGTCCGCGTCGGAGGTCGGCAGGGGCAGCACGCCGTAGCCGAAGAACGTCATCTCCACTGTGTATTGGCGGTCCTTGGCGCGCAGTGTGCCGGCCGCGCCGTTGCGCGGATTGGCGAACGGGGCTCCGCCGTGCTCCGTGCGTACCGTATTGGCATGCTCGAACTGCTCGGTGGTCATGAGGACTTCGCCGCGCACCTCGAGCGTGACCGGCTCGGCGAGCCGGTCGGGCAGGCCGATGATGGTGCCGATCGCGTGCGAGACGTCCTCTCCCGCGCTCCCGTCGCCGCGGGTGATCAGCCGGGCGAGCCGGCCGTTCTCATAGCGGGCGGCTATCGCGAGGCCGTCCAGCTTGGCCTCGACACTCCACTGCTCGACCGGCCGGCCGATCCGGCGCTCCACCGAGGCGGTCCAGGACAGCAGCTGTTCGGCGGAGAAGACGTTGTCCAGCGACAGCATCGGCACCGTGTGCGGCACATCCCCGACCGCCGCTCCGCCGGCGACCTTCCCGGTCGGCGAGGCCGCCGATATCTCGTCGGGATGAGTCTCTTCGTAGGCGGCGATGCCGCGCACCAGACGGTCGTACGCGTCGTCGTCCAGGGTGCTCTCGCCTGTCGCGTAGTAGGCGGCGGCGGCCTTGGTGGCGGTCCCAACCGCCTCTGTGTACGCGGCGGCGTCGGCGAGAGTGGCGGCAGCGGCCTGAGCGGCAGGTGAAGTCGTCATGGCTCTCATAGTGCCGCCCACCACTGACAATGGCCCCGGCCCGCGCGTTCGGCGGCGCCCGGGCGACTTCGCCTCGATTGCCGTGAGGCGGTTCCGCGGCTGTCGGCCGCGGGAGATCCGTGCGTCACCTAGGGATGGTCCCCGATGCCCGCGCCGAGGGCGTTCGTCTACGGTCGCGAGTAGTGCGGAGCTTTCCGGCCGGCCGGCCCTTCCGCACCGAACTCGTTCGTTACGGAGAACCCGATGAAGGCAATCGTCCAGGACCGGTACGGCTCACCTGACGTCTTGGAACTCGGGGAGGCCGACAAGCCGGTGCCCGCCGCCAGAGAGGTTCTCGTACGGGTCCACGCGGCGGCGGTCAACGCGCGCGACTGGCACGTCATGCGCGGCGACCCGTACATCGCGCGACTGATGCTCCCCTCCGTGTTCGGGTTCGGCGGACCCAAGAGACAGATACGAGGCAGGGACTTCGCGGGCCGGGTGGAAGCGGTCGGCGCAGACGTGACACGGTTCCGTCCTGGTGATGAGGTGTACGGCGACCTCGGCAACGCCGACGGAGCATTTGCCGAGTACGTGTGCGCCCCGGACGAGATGGTGGAGCCGAAACCGGCCAACCTGACCTTCGAGCAGGCGGCTGCGATGCCGCTGGCGGGCAACACCGCCCTCATGGGCCTGCGCGACGTCGGGCGAGTACAACCGGGACAGCACGTCCTGGTCAACGGCGCGTCAGGAGGCGTGGGTACGTTCGCCGTACAGATCGCCAAGTCGTTCGGCACGGAAGTGACCGGCGTGTGCAGCACCAGAAACGTGGACCTGGTCCGGTCGCTCGGTGCGGACCACGTCATCGACTACACACAGGAGGACTTCGCCCGGAACGGACGGCGGTACGACGTCGTGTTCGACCTGGTGGGGAACCGTTCACTGACCGAATGCAGACGCGCGCTGACGCCCGCGGGGACGCTCGTCATGTCCGGCGGAGGCGTGTCCGGCGGCGGCAGTCCTGTCGGGCCGATGGGTCTCCTCATCAGGGGGCAGGCGCTGTCACCCTTCGTCCGCCATCGGCTGCTCGCACTCACGGAGTCGCCGGGCAAGGAGAATCTGGCGGCGCTGAGGGAGCTCGCCGAGTCGGGAAAGGTCACCCCGGTCATCGACCGGACATACCCGTTGAGCCAGGTACCCGAGGCCATCCGGTACCTCGAAGTGCAACACGCGCGCGCAAAGGTCGTCATCACCGTGTGAGGCGATGGATGTCATGCCGCAGAGGTCAGCTGCCTGACAGCTTCTCCTGCAGCCAGTCGAAGACGACCTCGCAGTGCTGCTGCGGGGCCATCGGGGAACAGTGCAGCTGCGCGCCGGTGGCCGTGGTGAGCTTCACGTAGTCCTTGGGAGCCGTCAGCTTGTCGAACATCTGGCGCGGCTGGCCGGGATAGAACTGCTCGTAGTCGTAGTCGAGGACAAGCGTGGGCATCTTGATGCGGGCCACGACGTTCGTGATGTCCAGCGACTCGATGAGTTTGGCGGGGGTGTAGAAGTCGGTGAACATCTTGCCCTTACGGGCGTCGAGCATCGCCGGCACGGAGAAGGGCTCGATGCGCTTCTTCATCGTCGCGGCCGCGGACGGAGGCAGCTCGGGGACGACCTCCTTGTTCCAGATGCTGTTGGTCTCCTCCTTGTCCGGGGTGAGGATCTTGCGGAGCTCCGGAGGAAAGCCCAGCCAGGGCGCCAGCACGCCGGGCATCGCCACCAGAGCGGCGATCCTGTTCTCGAAGGCCGCGGCCCGGGGGGCCAGATCCCCGGCCATGCTCAGCCCGGTCAGGGCGATCCTGCCCGTGTCCACGTCCGAGCGGGCGGCCAGCCAGTCGACGAGCGGCGTGACCACGGTCTCCCAGCGCGGCGTGAAGACCACCTGGTCGACGAAGAGCAACTGCCCCTGGCCGGGCCCGTCGTACACGAGTGCGTTCCAGCCGCGCTCCAGAGCGGCCGCGACGCCGTAGGTCCACATGTCGACGTTCTGTCCGTCGCTGCCGTTCGTGAGGATCACGGTGGGGCGCCGCCCGCCGGAGTCGTCCGGCCGGAAGAGCCACACAGGCAGCGGGGTCTTCCCGTACGGGACGTTCGCCGTCACTGGTGCCGGGTCGCACAGCTCGCAGAACTTGTCCCAGGCGCCGCGCCCGGCTTTGTACAGCTGCTCCTCGCTGCCGGGGTCGTCGGAGCCGAGGACGAAGAACAGTGCCTGGCCGTAGTACTGCGCGGCCCGCAACGCGCGGAAGCGTGTGGTCTCCGTCCCGGGCTTGCTGCCCTGGGGCGCCTCCATCAGCTGATCGCCGAGTTTCTTGAAGGTCTCGGTGTACGTCTGCGCGGAGAGGCCGGCCTTGTTGATCGCGTTCACGGCGGTGAGCACCTCGCCCACCTCACCGGCGCCGTAACCGGACGCGCCGAGCGCGAGGAGCCCGTTGAAGTTGAGGGCCGGGTCCTTGAAGAGCGTCATCACCCCGGGCGTGGGACCGCCCGCCGGGGCGGAGGCCGACGCCGGGCGACTTGGAGTGCCCGCGTTCGCGGGCGACGCGCCCGACGAGGTGCACCCAGCGGCAAGCACGGTCCCGGCCCCACCGGCGAGCCCTGCAAGAGCGGTGCGGCGGGTGGGGCCGGATGCTCGATCACTCGATACGTTCGTCATGCCGGCCGAACGTACGACCCGCGCCTCCCGGCCACTCTCCGCGACACCCGCCGTTACCCCGAACGGCGCTTCACACAGTCCCTGGGTGCCTCAACGGCGCGGAGGCAGGTGCCCCAGCCCCACGCCGACCTGACGGAGTCCTACCGGGCGCCGAACTGCTGGGCGGCCGCGCGCAGGCGCTTGCCCCGCCTGCCCGTCACCGACTTGACCGGGATCAGCACCAGCCACCACAGCTTCGCGCCCGCCGGCGAGACGAAGGCGAGCGGCACGGCGACGGCGAAGACCAGCACCGTCGCCGCCATATCGGCCACATCGTTGCGCGCGACGGGATCGGGCAGCGCCGCGCTGCCCAGCCACGGGCGCTTCCACACTGCGACGGTCAGCGCGAGCTGTGTGGCCCCCATGGCCGCGACGGCGCCGGAGTAGACGGCCACCGACTGCGACAGGTCCCCGTACTCGGCCAGCAGGGTGGTGGGGAAGGGCATCAGAGCGACCAGCCCCAGGCTCAGCAGCCCGAGCCTGATGACCGTCCCATCCACTTCCCGCGTGTACCGGAAGATCTGGTGGTGGCCCCGCCAGAACGCCGAGATGACCAGAAAGCTGAGGGCGTACGCCCACACGTTGGGCATCACATGCCCCAGCGCGTGCTCGAAACCGGCGGGGTCCAGCCCGGCGGGCAGCGTGATGTCCAGCGCCAGCAGGGTCATCGCGATGGCGAACACGCCGTCCGACAGCGCGAGGAGTCGGGCCGCGCTCCCCTCGTCGTCCCGCACTCGCTGGTGGCCGTTCACAACCGCCCACCCTAGGGTCGAATGCTCCGGAATGCCCCGATTGATCCCTTGAACGTGCTGAGCCGCCCGCCGGACTTCGTAGCCTGGGCGGCACTGCCGGGAGTGCGGTGATCCGCTGCCGCTGGGGAGGTCGGTGGACGCGGTGACCTGTTCGGGCCGGTGCAGGGCTTCGCACGCACCCGCTCGATCTCCGCTTTTGCGCCCATACCGGCCCGACGAACCGCCTTCGTCTGATCATGTGCTCCGACCAAGGTGCACGTGCCCACGACGATGGCGGTGAGGGTGAGTCCGCCTGATGCTCTTCCGCGAGCCGGCGGACGCGGTGCTGTGTGCGCCGGGGACATGCTTACTGCGCGATCCGGATGTGCAGATGGCCGTCGAGGGGGAACGGGGGGTATGGCGGCAGCGTCGACTGGTAGACGTATCCACATTTCTCGGCGACGCGGCAGGAGGCGGCGTTGTCCACCTGATGGAGCAGTTCCAGGTGCTGGAGCCCGTCGTCGGCGAAGGTGTCGAAGGCCCAGACCGTGACCGCCTCGAGGGCGCGCGGGGCCACACCGCGGCCCCGGGCTTCGGCCACGGTCCAGTAGCCGACTTCGCCGGACGACTCGGCGCGATCGGGTCGTTTGACCGCCACATTGGCCACGAGTCTGCCTTCGCCACTGTCGCCGTCGTCCCGTTCCTCGAGCACGGCGAAGCCGAGATGGTCCCCCGCGTCCCAGCCCCGCTGTCGGACGTCCAGCCACCGCAGGGCGTCATCGTGACTCTCCACCGGCACCCTGGTGAACCTCCGCAGGGCGGGATCGCGGTATGCCTCGAGCAGTGCCGCCAAGTCCTCTTCGTGCCATGGGCGTATGAGCATGGCGGGTGCGGATGACGTGGCGGGCACGCGCAGGGCAACGGTCATCGAAGTCTCCCCCTCGTACGGTCTGCGCCTGATCATCCCTCAGCGGTCCTGGTCACGCAGAGCGATGCCGCACCGAGCCCGGTCCGGACGACGTAAGACTTTCGTCATCGTGCTCAGCCCTTCCGGCCGGCTCGTCCTGACGTTGAATTGAGGCGGGGGCCCTGGGCGGGCCCGGTCAGGACCGGCGATGACAGGAGACGACAGTGGGGCGCATACGGAAGTGGCTCGGCAGACCGTGGGGTGTGGCAGCGCTGGTCGTCGGTCTGGCAGTGGCCGGTGTGGGGCTGTACTGGTTCCAGCCGTGGAAACTGTGGGTGGACGAGACCGTGAAGGACCCGATCCCCACGGCGTCCGGCACCCTGGGCCCGGCGGACCCGGCCGAGCCCACGGCCGGAGTGACCAAGGCCCCGGCGCCTGCGACGCCGCGGACACTGGCCTCCGGCGAGCTGATCAGCCATGAGCACCGTACGCGTGGCTCGGTGAAGGTACTGCAGCTGGCCGATGGGACGCGCACGCTCAGGCTGGAGAACCTCGATACGAGCAACGGCCCCGATCTGCGGGTGTGGATCACCGATGCCGCGGTGAAGGACGGCACCGCCGGCTGGCGCGTCTTCGACGACGGGAAGTACGTCAGCCTGGGCAAGCTCAAGGGAAACAAGGGGGACCAGAACTACGCCCTGCCCGCCGATCTGGATCTGAAGCAGTACACCAGCGTCAGCATCTGGTGCGACCGGTTCGACGTCTCCTTCGGCGCTGCCGCGCTCGCACGTACCTGATTTTGCTCCGTACAGGCGCCCCTCAGAACGGAAGCACTCTCCCCGACGGGGTCCGCAGGTCGAGATCGCGGGCGGGCTTGCTCCGCACCGGTTTGCGGACTCTGATCTGCGGAGCCTTGACCATCGCACTCACCTCTCAGGTCGCAGCGTTGCACAACAGGCTCCAGCCTTGCTCGGGCCGGGATACAACGGTGATACAACGGTGTGCGCGGCGGCCCGGGGCAATCGGACGGCCCGTGACATATGACAGAGGCACCACCGTATCGAGTGTTGCCAAATCCCTTACGGGCCCTCGCTCCCTGTGCAACAGTCGTAACAGGTCCACTCATTCGGACCTGGCAGTGGCCGCGCCTGTATCGGAGTACGACATGCCGTCCCATGTGTTCGCGGACCGTCCCGCCCCGCAGCCGCCCGAGCGCGGCACCGTCGACGCGCTGATCTCTCAGACGCGCCGGCTGCGTGGCGACGTGGACGCCGTGCGACGGGACGCCGTGGTGGACGATGGCGACCCGCAGGGGCGGTGGCAGCGGGCCCTGTGCGACCTGGCGGTGCACCATCTCGACGATCTCGGCACCCACCTGGGACAGCTCAAGGAAGGGCTGCCGGAGGAAGCCGTCGACGCCTTCGAGGACGAGCTCGCCGAATACGAGGCGGACCACGCCCAGCGCACCGGTTCGCTGCTCAGCCGCGTCGGCAGCGCCGAGTGGAATCTCCTGACCGACGAGGTCAACTGGTCCGACGAGCTCTACCAGATCCTCGGCCGCTCCCCGGAGAGCGGCCCCATGTCCCTGGACGAACTGCCGGCCATCGTGTTCGCGGAGGACCAGGCGCTGCTGACCGCGCTGGTGACGGACTGCCTCGTCGACGGCCGGCCCATCGACGGCGAGTTCCGCATGGTCCGGGCCGACGGGCGGGTCCGTACGGTGCACATGATGGGCGAGCCCGTACTGGACGCCGACGGCTCCACCGCCTCCATGTGGGCCGTGCTCCGGGACGTGAGCGAGCTGCGCCGCAGCCAGCGCGCGGTGAGTGAGACCCGTGACTCGCTGCAGCGTCGGCAGCACTTCGTACAGACCGAGCGCCGGCTCGCGGTCGAACTGCAGGAAGCTGTGCTTCCGCCCTGGCGCGGTTCCCTGCAGTTCCCGCTCGACGGACCCATCGCGCTGGACGTCTCCGCGCACTATCTGCCGTCCACGAACAGCGCGCTGATCGGCGGCGACTGGTACGACGCGCTCCAACTGCCGGGCGGCGATTCGCTGTTGAGCGTCGGCGACCTCACCGGGCACGGCGTGACCGCGACCTCGACGACGGCGATGCTGCTCGGCGCCCTGCGCGGAATGGCCGTGGCCGGGATCCGGCCCGGGCCGCTGATGGCGCATCTCAATCACCTGCTGGAGACATCGGTCCAGCCCGCCCTGGGCAGTGCGGTGTGCTGCCGCTACAACCCGGCCGGACGGACCCTCACCTGGGCGCAGGCAGGACACCCCGCCCCGCTGCTGTTCCGCAACGGGACGGGGCGTGCGCTGACGCCGCCCGACGGGGTGCTGCTCGGAGCGACGTCCGCCGCCACGTACGAGCAGGCCGAGGTGCAGCTGCTCCCCGGCGATCTGCTGATCCTGCACACCGACGGGCTGACGCGCACGAGCGCTGCCGAGGAGGGCGACACGGACCGGCTGCTCGCGCTGGCACCGCGGTTCAGCGGGGCCCGTGACGCACAGGGGTGCGTACGGACGGTCGTCGAGGAGTTCGGTGAGAACGACCGCGAGCACGACGCCTGTGTGATGGTCGCGAGGATCGGCGCGTAGAACGCGCCTTCCGGCGCTCGGCGGAACTGCTTCCTGGTGGTTGGGCGCGCCTGGATCGCTTGGATCGCCTGAACCGACCCAGGCTGCTGGATCTATGGTGGTTCGCTGGAAGTCGTTCTCTAGATCTCGACGCTCCTCGACCTCTTCGAGGGGCTGTTGGGCAGGGCCAGCTGGATTTCCTCGCGCAGGTCCTGGATCCTCGGGTAGCCCGCGTAGTGCCCTGTCAGCCGGTACATCTCCCGCAGCCTGTCCCACGTCCGGTGCGAGGAGGTCTCCCCCATCGAGACGAGCGCCAACCTGGCGTAACGGTCGGCCTGTTCGGGGTCGTCGGCGATGAAGCACGCCGACGCCAACGAGATGTAGTCGAAGATCTTTGAGCGCTGGCGGCCGCCCTCGCGCAGCTCCAGCGCCTGTTTGGCGTGGTTCTGCGCGGTGTTCGCCGCAGTCGGATCGTGCTCGGCGAGGGTGCGGTACGCCAGTGCCTCCATGCCGTGCAGATCCGCCTCGTCGAACATCTGCATCCAACTGGGGGGCGGTACATCGCCCTTGTCGGATACGAACAGGTCCTCCGCCTCGCCGAGGGTGCGGCGCATGGCCTGACCGCGGCCCATGGAGGCCTGAGCCCAGGCTTCGATGGTGTGCAGCATCGCCTGGGTGCGCGGCAGGGTCTGTTCCCCGGAGCCGGACTTGGCGAGCTTCATCAGGTCCAGGGCGTCGTCAGGACGGCCCAGGTGGACCATCTGGCGGGCGGCCCTGGAGAGCGCTTCGCCGGCGCGCGGGCGGTCGCCGCCCTCGCGTGCCGCGTGGGCGGCGATGACGAAGTACTTCTGGGCGGTGGGTTCGAGGCCGACGTCGTGGGACATCCAGCCGGCGAGTACGGCAAGGTTGGCGGCAACGCCCCACAGGCGCCGCTGGAGATGGTCGGGGTGTCGGTAGGCGAGCATGCCGCCCACTTCGTTGAGCTGTCCCACAACGGCCTTGCGCTGGAGCCCGCCGCCACGGGCGGCGTCCCAGGCACGGAACACTTCGACGGAACGCTCCAGTGCCTCGATCTCCTGCGACCCGATGGGGGCGGCCTCATAGCGGTCGAACCCAGCGGGGTCGGCGTGCAGGGGACTGTCGATACGGGGTGCGTCCTGAGCGAGTGCGGGGTCGGTGTGCAGCCAGTCGTGCATGGCGCTGCTGAGTGCGGAGCCTGCGGCGAGCGCGGCGCCCGCGCCCACCAGGCCGCGTCGGTTGAGCATGAGGTCCATTCCCGTGAATTCGGTGAGGACCGCCGCCGTCCGTTCCGGCGCCCACGGAAGGCCGTCAGGGTTGTCAGCTCCCTGGACGTCCCGCCGTCTACCCGCTCGCCCGATCCGTACGAACCCGAGGTCCTCGATGGTCACGACACGACCGAGTCGCTCGGTGAACAGAGCTGCCAGCACTCTCGGCACGGGATCGCGCGGGGACTCCCCCATGTCGATCCAACGCCGCACGCGCGAGGTGTCGGTCGCCAGCTGAGGGTGGCCCATGGCCGCCGCCTGCCGGTTCACGAGTCTCGCGAGCTCCCCCTTCGACCAGCCGGCCAGGCCGAACAAGTCGTAGAGGCGGGTGTTGGGTTCTCCGGTCACGTCAAGCCCCCAGGTTCTCGGCTGAGTTGACAGTAACCCCCTGTCAGATGCCTGGCGACTATTCGCCAGGGTTCGCCAGGGTGCGCCAGATGGTGTGCCACCCGCGACCGGGTGTCACGTAGGAACGCGCCACCTCGGCCCGGCAGCCGGACGCATTCCCCAGGGTGCCGATCGGTTGCCGGGGCGGGGCCGCGTACGCAACTTGTCGGCACGCGAAGGGATCTGTAACCCGCATGTACACAGCATCGTCCTCCGTGTCCGCTCCGCCCCGGCCGCAGCGCTCCTCCGCTGTCCCGGCCGGCACCGGACCGTATCTCGACCCCACTCACGCCGGTCGGGTTCAACGGCCGGCGGGGATGGTCAGCCAACCCCTCAGCGGGAGAATCGACTTGTCCGGCCCTCAGGGCGCGCAGCTGCGGATGGCGATCGCGGCGGTGCACCGGATCTGCCCGGAGTTCAATCCGGTTCAGGTGCTGCGCCGGAGCGGACGTTCCGTACTGCTCGTCGGAACCACAGGACGCACCACGGCCGTTGCCAAATGCTTACTGGACCACTCGCCCGTCTGGGCCGAGCGGTTCCGTTACGAAATAGCTGCCTATCGCGCCTTCGTCCGGCACCGCCCACCGGTGCGGGCCCCGCGGCTGATCGCCGCGGATCCCGACAACTGCACACTGGTGATCGAGCGGATGCCGGGCCGGGCGGCGGCCCTTGCACGGCACCCGGCCGAGGCTCCGCCCCGTGCCGATGTACGGGCCGCCCTCGGCGCGATCGCCCGCCTCAACGCCTGGCGGCCGCCGGCCGGGATGTTCGACGCCCCGCTCGACTACGCGCCCCGGATCTCGCGCTATCACGAGCTGGGCCTGTTCACCGACCGTGACCTCGGCGATCTGCAGAAACTCCTGCACGGTCTCGCGCACGCGGGCGGACGGCAGGGGATGGGGCAGTTCTGTCACGGCGATGCGCTGCTCTCCAACATCCTGCTGTCGCCTGCGGGTCCCGTGCTGGTCGACTGGGAGCACGCCGGCTGGTATCTGCCCGGCTACGACCTGGCGACGCTGTGGTCGGTGCTGGGTGATGCACCGGTAGCGCGTCGGCAGATCAGTCAGCTGGCACAGCAGGCGGGAACGGCTGCGCGGGACGCGTTCCTGGTGAATCTGATGCTGGTGCTGACACGGGAGATCCGTACCTACGAGACGGCTGTGCAGCGGACGATGCGCGAAGCGGCACCTGCGGGTGCCGGTCATGTGCCGCCCGGTGGACTGTCGGCCGGTGAGGAACAGCGGCTGCTGCTGCGGCGGCTGCACGATGACTGCGCGCTGGCACGGCGGGCTGTGCGCGCTGCGGTCGGCACCCGCTGACCGGCCACCACAAGGGGGAAGTGCGCTACGCGCCCAGTGCCGACACACTGGGTGCGTAGCGCACTGTGCTGCTCGGGTGGTTGTGGAACGTGGCCGGACGGTGTGGCAATCGTCAGGTGTCTGCCCGACGGGCGAGCGCGCGGCGGCTCTCGTAACCCCCACGCCGGGATGGTCGAACTCTCCTTCCGTATACGGATATTGGTCCAGGCCACTGACGCCCCGCAGGCCCGCGACCCCTCACCGCGAAACTCCGCGGCACCCGCGCTGACGTGCGAAATCCTTGCGGCTGAGCATGATTGACGGATCGTCCGGGAGCCGATACCCCTGTAGTCGGGTCCGAGCCCGCAGGCCCGTCGCGCACCATCCGTCCCTGGAGGCTGCCTTGCAAGGATCCGCCCCCGCACGACCGAGAGGCGCCCGTCGCCGCATGCTGAGGGCAGGGGGCGCGGTGGCCTCCGCCGCCCTGCTGCTGCCACTGGTCTCGGCCGGACCGTCCGCCACGGCGGAGCGGCCCTCGTCCGGCGCGCTGCAGCACGACTTCGCCGCGGCGGCCGCCCAGTACGGTGTGCCGCAGAGCGTGCTGCTGGGAGTTTCCTATCTGCAGTCCCGCTGGGATACGCACGGCGGTGCGGCGAGTGTCACCGGCGGTTACGGTCCGATGCATCTGACCGACGCCAGGACGGCGCTCGCCGAGGCGCCGCACCATTCGCACGGCACTGAGGACGCGCGCGGCGACGACGCGCGTCCGGCCCGGACGGTCACCGAGGCCGCTCTGCCCAAGGCGTCCGAACTCCCGGCCCGGCTGCGGACCTTGGACCGTGCGGTCGAGCTCTCCGGGATCTCCGCCGAGCAGCTGCGCGACAGTCCGGCCGCCAATGTGCGCGGCGGTGCGGCTCTGCTCGCCGACGCGCAGAAGAAGCTGGGCCTGCCGTTGAGCGGGAACCCTGCCGACTGGTTCGGCGCGGTGGCGCGGTTCTCCGGCGCGGACGACACTGCGACCGCCACGACGTACGCCAACGATGTCTTCGACGTGATCCGCACGGGCCAGACGCGCGTCACCGACAGCGGGCAGCGGGTCGCGCTCGCGGCCGACCCGGCCACGGCGCCCGACCCTGCGCAGGCGGCCCGGCTCGGGCTGCGCACGGCTGACGCGAAGAAGACCGAGTGCCCTCGGACGGTGGCCTGCGAGTGGATCCCCGCGCCGTACGAGGAGTTCGGCGACGGCGACTACGGCAACCACGACCTGGCGGACCGGCCCGCGTCCCAGTCGGTGAAGTACATCGTCATCCATGACACCGAGGGCTCCTGGGACACCACTCTGAAGCTGGTGCAGGACCCGACGTATGTCTCCTGGCAGTACACCCTGCGCTCCTCGGACGGGCACGTCGCCCAGCACGTGCCGCTCAAGGACGTGGCCTGGCACGCCGGCAACTGGTACGTGAACGCCAAGTCGGTGGGCCTGGAGCACGAGGGCTTCCTGGTTTCGCCGGACGCCTGGTACACGGAGGCGATGTACCGCTCATCCGCCCGGCTGGTGAGGTATCTGTCGAAGCGGTACGACATCCCGCTGGACCGCCGGCACATCCTCGGCCACGACAATGTGCCGGGCACGACCGCCGCGACCATCCGTGGGATGCACACCGACCCGGGCCCGTACTGGGACTGGTCCCACTACTTCCAGCTGCTCGGCAACCCCTTCAGGCGGACCGCCGGACCGGCGAGTGGTGTGGTGACCATCCGCCCCGACTACCTGAGCAACCAGCCGGTGTACACGGGCTGCGTGAAGGCCGGACAGGCGTGTGTGCCGCACGGGTCGGGCGCGGTCCGGCTGCACATCGCGCCCGCCGAGGACGCCCCGCTCGTCAAGGACATCGGTCTGCGTCCGGACGGACAGGACTCCACGATCGACGTCAATGACACCGGCGCCCGTGCCTCGACCGGCCAGCAGTACGCGGTCGCCGGGCGCCAGGGCGACTGGACGGCGATCTGGTACCTGGGCCAGCAGGCCTGGTTCCACAACCCGCGCAAGCAGCCGACGGCGGTCGGCGCCCGGGGCTGGGTGCTCACGCCGAAGGAGGGCGTGGCGGAGATTCCGGTGTACGGACGGGCCTATCCGGAGCCGACGGCGTACCCCACCGATGTGCCCGTGCAGCCGATCTCCCCGCTGCCGTACAAGCTTCTCACCGGCCAGCGGTACGTGGTCGGTGACCGGACTTTGGGCGAGTACCTGTACGCGACGACGTTCGACACCGCCGGGCACCGGGTGGTGCGCGGCACGGAGGCGTACTACGAGATCCAGTTCGGGCACCGGGTCGCCTTTGTGAAGGCGTCCGACGTGCGCGTACTGAAGTAGCCGCGGTGCGCCACCGTTCGTGGGGTCCGGTGGCGCACCGTCCTCTCTTCTGCGGGCTTGTGTGACTAATTGCCGTGGAGCGTGGGCCGTACGGGCGACGGGTAGGGCTGGGCCGTCCACCTCCGGGCCGCGCTCTCGCGCGCGGATGCTCACCGAAAGGCCCTGGCGCACATGGCACAGCCCTTCGTACTGCCGGACTTCTACGTTCCGTACCCGGCGCGGCTCAATCCGCATCTCGAGGCGGCACGACGGCACACCAAGGAGTGGGCGCATCGGATGACGATGCTGGAGGGTTCCGGCATCTGGGAGGAGAGCGACCTCGACGGGCACGACTACGCCCTGCTGTGCTCGTACACCCATCCCGACTGCGACGCCGACGCGCTCTCCCTGGTGACCGACTGGTATGTGTGGGTCTTCTTCTTCGACGACCACTTCCTGGAGATCTTCAAGCGCAGCCAGGACCGCGACGGTGGGAAGGCATATCTGGACCGGCTGCCGGCCTTCATGCCGATGGATCTTTCGGCGGGTACGCCCGAACCCACCAACCCGGTCGAGGCGGGTCTCGCCGATCTGTGGGCGCGGACCGTGCCCAGCATGTCCGACGGCTGGCGGGTCCGGTTCGCCGAGGCCACCGAGAATCTGCTGAACGAATCCCTCTGGGAACTGTCCAACATCAACGAGGGGCGCATCGCCAACCCCGTCGAGTACATCGAGATGCGCCGCAAGGTGGGTGGCGCTCCCTGGTCGGCATGTCTAGTGGAGTACGTGGCGCGGGCCGAGGTCCCGGAGTCCGTCGCGGACTCCCGGCCGCTGCGGGTCCTGCGGGACGCCTTCTCGGACGGTGTGCATCTGCGCAACGACCTCTTCTCGTACCAGCGCGAGGTCGAGGCCGAGGGCGAGAACAGCAATGGCGTACTGGTACTGGAGACCTTTCTGGGCTGTACGACCCAGGAGGCGGCCGGGGCGGTCAATGATCTGCTGACCTCACGGCTGCAGCAGTTCGAGAACACCTTCTTCACCGAACTGGGGCCGCTCTGCGCCGAGAAGGGCCTCGATCCGGCGGGGACCGCCGCTGTGCTGGCCTATGTGAAGGGTCTGCAGGACTGGCAGTCCGGCGGCCATGAGTGGCACATGCGCTCCAGCCGCTATATGAACGAGGACGCACACACCGGCCCAGGGCTCCCGGGGGGCGCCTTCGGGATGGCCGCGGCTTCCATCCGGCTCACTCCGCGCGCGGAGGCCGCCCGGTGGCGCAGCCTCACCCATCTGCCGCACCAGCGGGTGGGGCCGTCCCAACTGCCGGAATTCCTTATGCCGTTCAAGACGACGCTCAGTCCTCATCTGGAGGGCTCACGGGTCCGGACGGTCGAGTGGGCCCGTCGGATGGGCATGCTGGAGGCTCAGCCGGGGCTGCCCGGTTCGCACGTCTGGGACGAGCGGAAGGTGGCGGGCTTCGACTTCCCGCTCTGCGCGGCGGGGATCCACCCGGAAGCGACGCCCGAAGAGCTCGATCTGTCGTCGGCGTGGCTGACCTGGGGCACGTACGGGGACGATCTCTTCCCCGCGGGGTACGGACGCTCCCGCGATCTGGCCGGTGCGCGGGCCGCCAACGAGCGGCTGTCGTTGTTCATGCCGGTGGACGGCTCACCGGCACCGGAGCCCTCCAGCGCGATGGAACGCGGTCTGGACGATCTGTGGCAGCGCACGGCGGGCCCGATGTCGGCGAAGGACCGCCGCACCTTCCGCGCGTCTGTGGAGATCATGACGGCGTCCTGGCTGTGGGAGCTGGCCAATCAGGCACAGCACCGCATCCCGGATCCGGTGGACTACATCGAGATGCGACGTCACACCTTCGGCGCCGAGATGACGACGAGGCTGTGCCGGATCCGGCACGGCGAACGGGTGCCCGAGGAGATCTATCTCAGCGGTCCCGTCCGCTCGCTGGAGAACGCCGCCATGGACCAGGCCACGCTCGTCAACGATCTCTTCTCTTACCAGAAGGAGATCGAGTACGAGGGCGAGGTGCACAACGCGGTCCTGGTCGTGCAGAACTTCTTCGGCGTCGACTACCCGACGGGAGTGTCGATCGTCGCCGATCTGATGAACTCGCGGATGCGGCAGTTCCAGCACGTCGCCGCGCACGAGCTGCCCCAGCTCTACGACGACCGCGGCCTGGACGACGAGACCCGGGAGATCCTGGACGGCTATGTCCACGAGCTGGAGAACTGGATGTCCGGGATCCTGACCTGGCACCGCTGCTGCAGGCGCTATCGCGAGGAGGATCTGCGGGCCGGACATGCCGTTCCGTGGCGGCTGAACGGCCCCTCCGGACCGGGCACTTCGGCGGCCCGTGCCCTGACGCTGTTCGCCCGGATGCCTGCCGTCAGGACGTAGCGCGTACAGCACAGAGCGGGGTCGGAACACAGCATGGCCAGAACACGGCACCGTCAGAACACAGCACCGGCCGTTGCGGCCCATCGTGCGGACGATCGCGGCGGGCCGTGCCGCCGGACCGGGGGCGGCCTGGGGTTCTCAGCCCTGCTGGAACAGCTCCGCGGGCAGTGGCTTGAGCAGTGCGTACAGATCGTCCGTGATCGGCCGGTCCCAGCTGGCGATGGTGACCAGGACATTGTCGCTGCGGTCGAACTGGACGCAGGAGATACGGCTTTCGGAGAGCTTGAGACGCCGCACGATCAGCAGGTTGTCGCCCTGCATCACCGGCATGTCCTCGACGTCCACCACATCGACGGGCTCGTCGTTCTCCAGCGCGAGCAGCAGCTGCGCCACCTCGAAGGGGATCTCGCCCTCTTCGATGTCGCGGGCCGGCGAGCCCTCCGGCAGATTGCCGATGATCATCGCGGGGCCGCGCCCGCCGAACAGGTCGTACCGCAGGAAGACGCCCTGGCAGGTGCCGTCGGGAGCGGGAAGAAGCCCGGCGCCGAGATTGCCGGGCCAGTCCCCCGGGTCCATGGCCAGGACATCGAAGTCCGGGCCCGCGGGGGTGGCGGCGCTGCGGCGGCGGAGGAAGGACATACCGCCATGGTACGTGTCCGGGCGGGCCCGGCCGAGCCGGGGCCCGGTGCCTCTTGGACGCCGTCTGTCACCGTGCACGAGAGCCGTCCAGGGTGTCGGCGAGAGTGTCGCCGAGGGCCTCCGCCAGGCCCGCCGCATCGGTGCCCACCTTGCGGTAGACGGCGGAGAGCAACCTGGTCACGGCCTGCTCGTCAACGTGGAGGGTGGCCGCCACGGCGGCGGTGTCGCGTCCCTTGACCGTCAGCACGGCCGCGGTCCGTTCGCGGGCGGTGAGGGCGTCGGTCTCGATGGCACGCAGCTGCCGCGGCCGCAACCCGGCGGCGGCGAGTTCGTCACGGGCCGTGTCCGCGAGCCCGTCCGCGCCACACTGCCCGGCCGCATCGAGACCCCGGTAGAGGTGCTCGGCGGCTTCCTGCGGACGACCGGTACGGCGCAGGTGCGTACCGAGGTCGACGAGGGCGCGGGCCAGTTCATACGCGGCGGGTGAGCGCTCCAGCCGGAACACGGCCTCTTCGAGGAGGGCGGTGCGTTCGGTGCCGCCGGAGACTTCGGCGGCGACGCGCAGCGCCTGGCCGATCGCCGAGGCCGTGGCGAACCTGCGGGCGCGGTCCACCGCTTCGAGGGCGGTCTCCTGGGCACGTTCCGGAGCGTCGTGCGCCTCCGCGAGGGCGAGGTGGAGCTGCCAGGGGCACCAGGCGGGGTTGCGCATTCCACGCGGGTCGAGCCGTCGGCCGGCCGCGGCGAGTTCCACGGCCGCCTCCTTCGGGCGGCCGCAGGCGAGCAGCAGTTCGCCGTACACGGTCTGGGAGTCGGGGAAGGTCACAGCCGCGGGAAAGGGTTCGCCGAAGCCGTGGTCCTGTGCGACCCGTACGGCCTCGTCGGTACGTCCTCGGGCGAGCAGGATCTCGACGAGCGTGCCGAGCGCATACCACTCGACGGGTGTACGGGGACCAACCCGTTCGGCGAGCCGCAGCCCGGCCCGTACGAAGTCCTCCGCCTCCGCCAAACGTCCGCGCCGGAAGCGGATGTAGGCGAGGAGGGTGTACGCAAACGAGAGGTGCGCGCCGCGCCAGCCCTGGCGTTCGAACTCCGCGGTGCCGACCGCGAACAACTCCTCGGCACGGCCCGGGCGGTCGGCGTAGAGAAAGGTGAGGGCGACCAGGACGGGAACTTCGAAGCCGCGGTCCTCGGCGGCCCAGCCCAGTCCGCCGTCGAGGGCGCGTTCGGCGTGGCGGAGGGCGACGGAGGCGGGTTCGGCGCGCAGCATGGCGTCCCAGCCGCGGAGGCCGATGATGTAGCGCTCGGTGAGGTCTCGTCCGGTGAGCCGGTCGGCGAGGCGGGCCAGCCGCCTGGAGCGGGCGGGCGAGTCGGGCTCGTCGGCGCGGAAGGCGTCCCACATGAACTTCTCTGCCTGCATACGCAGCCGGGCGCGCGGGTCGGTGGTGAGGCGGGCTTCGCGGGCCAGGGTGTCGGAGGCTTCGCCGAGACGGTCGCTGTGGGCGAGGACCTGGGAGAGGCGGTAGACGATGCCCTGGCGCAGGGCGGGGTCGGCGATGGGCTCTTCGAGGGCCGCTCGCAGATGGTTGACGGTGGTGGCGGGTTCGGTGAGCAGGGAGGCGCAGCCGAGTTCGTACAGGACGGCGGCCCGGTCCTCGAAGGGCGGGGGTTCGCGCAGGGCGCGGGCGAGATGGCGGCGGGCGGCGTCGGGGGCTCCGGCGCGCAGGGTCTCGCGGGCGGCCCGGCGCAGATGGTGGACGACCCAGGGGTCGCCTTCGGGGTGGGTCTCCATGAGGTGCCGGGCTGCTGCGGTGGAGCCGAGTCCGGCGTCGACGACGGACCAGGCGGCCTGGCCGTGCAGGGCGACACGCACGGCATCGGGGATGGCGCGGTAGACGGCGGTGGCGATCAGAGGGTGGACGAATTCGAGGGTGTCGGAGCCGGTGAGGATGCGGGCGTCGCGCAGCCGGTCGGCGGCGTCGGCGGCCGTTTCGCTGCCGAGGCCCGCGACGGCGGCGGCGAGGGCGGGCGGGATTTCGGTGCCGAGTACGGCGCCGGCCCAGGCGAGACGCACGGTGGAGGTGCCGAGGCGCTCCAGGCGGGTGACGAGTCCGCTGCCTTTGACGGCGGCGGCGAGGTCGCGCAGGAGGTGGGCGCCGGCCTCGTTGGGTTCGAGTCCCCCGTCGTGGACTTTGGCCGTGAGTTCGACGGCTTCAAAGGGGTTGCCCGCGGTGACGGCCCAGCATTCGCGGCAGAACGCGTCGTCGGCGTGGGCGCCGAGCCGGTCACGTACGAGCCGGCCGACGGCCGGTGCCGTGAGGGGTTCGAGGTCGATGGGACGGTGTCCGGCCCGGCCGGGGAGTCCGCGGAACTGCTGGGCGTGGTCGGGGAGTTCCTCGGGTCGGTAGGCGACGACGAGCAGCATCGGCAGTTCTTCGGCGCGCGGCGCGAAGGCGGCGAGCCAGCTCAGCGACTCCGGGTCGGCCCAGTGTGCGTCGTCGAGGACGAGGACGAGCGGGGCGCGCTGAACGGCGAGATGCGTGAGGACCCAGTCGAGGCCGTCGCGCAGACCCTGCGGGTCGGGCGGGGCGCCCGCCTCCGCGGTGCACAGGCCGAGTGCGGGGCCGACGATGGCGTACCAACTCCCCAGCCGCAGTCGGAGTGCGGTGTCGGAGGAGCCGGCGAGCTGCGGCTGGATGAGCTGGCGTGCGACATGGAAGGCGACGCGCTGTTCCTGGTCGCCGCCGCGCGCGGAGAGCACGGTGCAGCCCTTTGCGGCAGCGCGGCGGCGGACCTCGGTCAGGAGGGTCGTCTTACCGAGGCCCGCGTGGCCCGCAAAGGCGAGCAGTGCGCCACGCGGGCGCTCGGGAAGTTCCGCGTCGTCCGGATGGAGGCCGACCAGCTCGCTCAATGCTTCGTCAACAGCGGCCAGTTCGGCTTCGCGCTCGAAGAGCCGACGCCTGTTTCTGCCGGCGCGTCGCGTCATGGTGCACCCCCACGGCCGGGGCGTGCGTCCGGCGCGGCAAGGGGGCTGCCGGACGTACGTCCTCGAGGCACCTCAGAGTACGCCCGCGAGGCCGTGCGCGGACCGGCCTTGCAAAACGCGGTTGTGCGGAGTACTCCGCCGGCCCGTCAGGCCGAGGTCTGGGTGGGGCCGAGCCCGGTGGCGACAGACCCGTTGATCTTCTCTATGGCCTGCCGGGCGTGCTCACCGGGTGTGCGAGCCGTGAGGGACGACACCGAGGAGGGTGCACCGTGCTGAGTCCGCTCCGGTGCGGGTCGCGCGTGGGTTGCCGACCGCGTACGCAGCCGATGGCTGGCAGCCTCGTCGAGACTCACCGGACGTTGCATCTGAGCAGCCAGCCGGCCGGCCTCCTGCCCCAGCGCCGCAACGTCCTCCCACTGCAGACGGACCACCAGGCGGAGTTCGGCCTCACCGTCCGGGAGAGCTTGGAGAGGAGGATTGACGGGCTCATTCATGGGCTGATCCCTCACAGTCTCGGAACGGATTCCTCGCGGGAAAGCTGCGCACCCCGGTTTCCGGTGCGCGCAGAGAGATACGGGAAACTCCCTCATCATGTTCAAATCCCGGTGCGCATGTCGCGAGCTGCGGCGCCGAACCCGTCGGCGGGCCTGGGCAGTCCCGGCCGAGCGGCCCGCGCGGTCATGGCGAAACAGCAGCGCCGCACTGAAGCAGTACGGACCGCACAAGTATCGTCGGGATGCTCGACACCGGACCACGGGGGGAATCGCGGAATGACGAACGACGATGTGCTGGCGGTGTGCCGCAGCAACTGGGAGTACCGGGGCCTCGACGAGGCCTCCGTACGGGAGTTGCTCAAAAATCTCGCCAAGGAACTCGCGGACGCCGAGGCGGCCGGGCGCACCCCGAAGGACGTCGTCGGCCAGGACATCACGGCGTTCGCCGCGTCCCGGGCCCGGGCCCACCGCCCGCTGCCGTACCGGCTGCTGCGGATGGCCGCGACGGTTTCCTTCGTTCTCGGCGTGGTGCTGCTGCTCGGGCACCTGCTCCGGTGGAGCACGGTGCTGCCCGTGCTCCCCAGCCGTATCGCCTTCTACGCCGCCGTCGCGGCGGTCACCGTCGCCTGGGAGCTGCGCCGCGGCAGCCTCGGCATACGCAAGGGCTGGCTGCTCGCCTTCGTGGTCGGCCTGCCGGTCATGGTGATCACCGACCGGCTGGCCGGCGACGAGCCGCTGTTCGACCTGCCTCTGTGGGGCACGCTTGTGCTGTTGCTGCCCGGTCTGCCGTACGCCGTCGTCGACGCCCGCGCAAAGAGGACGGAGAGGGCGGCTCAGACGGTCACATGACCGTCACGTGAGGTCGAACTCCCCGTCGCGGGCGTTGATGACGAAGGCGCGCCACTCGGCCGGGCTGAAGATCAGCGACGGGCTCTCCGGCCGGCCACCGTTGCGCATGGCAATGAATCCCTCGACGAAGGCGATCTGGACGTCCCCCGTTCCCTGGCTGCTCGACTGCCAGTCGGCATTGCTGAGGTCGAGTTCGGGCTTGTCCCAGCCCGAAAACATCTGCGTGGTGGTCATGCTCTCGGCCACGTCCGTGCTCCTCCCGGTTCGTCGTCCGGGCCTCAGACTAGCGACCGTCTCCGGTCACGGACAGGCCACGGAAGAAGGACCGCGGCCTGTCCGACGTGACGCGCCGCCGCAGGGGGACGGTCATGTCGTGGGCGGTTCGGCGCCGACCAGCCACATGGAGAAGAACTGTGCTCCGCCGCCGTAGGCGTGTCCCAGTGCTTTACGGGCTCCCTCGACCTGGTG
Source organism: Streptomyces sp. NPDC002730 (assembly GCF_042888805.1). NCBI lineage: Bacteria > Bacillati > Actinomycetota > Actinomycetes > Kitasatosporales > Streptomycetaceae > Streptomyces > Streptomyces sp. NPDC002730. Next base: position 301,763 of record NZ_JBIAQG010000004.1, on the reverse strand, counting down.
CTCGCCGGCCCGGCCGCGCACCTGGAGGGCTGCCTCGGCGAAACGGATCATGCCGGAGGCACCGATGGGGTTGGTGGACAGCACCCCGCCCGACGGGTTGACGGGCAGATCGCCATCGAGTTCGGTGACGCCGGACTCGGTGAGTTTCCAGCCCTCGCCCTCAGCGGCGAAGCCCAGGTTCTCCAGCCACATCGGCTCGTACCAGGAGAAGGGGACGTACATCTCGACGGCGTCGATCTCACGGCGCGGGTCGGCGATCCCTGCCTGCCGGTAGACATCGGCCGCGCAGTCCTTGCCGGCCTGCGGCGACACGAAGTCCTTGCCCGCGAACATCGTGGGTTCGCTGCGCATCGCGCCGCCGTGCATCCACGCGGGCGGCCGCGGTGAACGGGCCGCGCCCGCGCGATCGGTGAGGATCATCGCGCACGCGCCGTCGGAGGACGGGCAGGTCTCGGAGTAGCGGATCGGGTCCCAGAGCATCGGGGACGCCTGGACCTTCTCCAGCGTGATGTCGTGCTCATGGAGATGGGCGTACGGATTCTTCAGGGCGTTGCGGCGGTCCTTGTACGCGACGAGGGAGCCGACCGTGTCGGGGGCACCGGTGCGGCGCATGTACGCCCGTACGTGCGGGGCGAAGAAGCCGCCCGCGCCCGCCAGCAGCGGCTGCTGGAAGGGGATCGGCAGGGACAGGCCCCACATGGCGTTGGACTCGGACTGCTTCTCGAAGGCGAGGGTGAGCACGGTGCTGTGCACGCGGGAGGCCACCAGGTTGGACGCGACGAGCGCGGTGGAGCCGCCGACCGAGCCCGCGGTGTGGACGCGCAGCATGGGCTTGCCGACCGCACCGAGCGCATCGGCGAGATAGAGCTCCGGCATCATCAGGCCCTCGAAGAAGTCGGGGGCCTTGCCGATGACGACGGCGTCGATGTCCGCCCAGGTCAGCTGGGCGTCATCCAGGGCCTGCCGGGCCGCTTCGCGTACGAGACCGGCGATGGAGACGTCCCGGCGGGCGGCGACGTGCTTGGTCTGACCGATACCGACGACGGCCACGCACTCTTTGGATGTCGCAGCCTTGCTCATGACTCTCCCTCGAGTACGGCGACCAGGTTCTGCTGGAGGCAGGGGCCGGAGGTGGCGTGGGCGAGCGCCCGGTCGGACTCGCCGCGGTGAATACCGGCGGCGGCCTCGCCGAGGCGGATGAGGCCCGCGGCCATGACCGGGTTGGCGGCGAGCGCTCCGCCGGACGGGTTGACCCTCACGCTGTCGTTGAGCTTGAGGGTGCGGCGCAGGACGACTTCCTGGGAGCTGAAGGGGGCATGCAGCTCGGCGGTGTCCACCGGCCGTTCGAAGGCTCCGGCGTGTTCGGCGGCGATGCGGGTGGACGGCGAGTCGGTGAGGTCGCGTACGCCGAGGCTGTGCGGCTCGATGCGGTGGTCCATGCCGCGGATCCAGGCGGGGCGCTCGCACAGCCCGCGGGCCCGGTCCCCGGCCGCGAGGATCACCGCGGCCGCGCCGTCGCCGATGGGCGGGCAGTCCCCGGTCCGCAACGGCCGGACGAGGTACTCGCCCGACGGAACCGGACCCTTCAGTTGAGCGTGCGGGTTGTCCGAGGCGTCGGTGCGGCTGCGGGCCGCGACGGCGGCGAGCGCGGGCTCGTCCGCCGCGCCGGCGTCGATCAGCGCCTGTGCCTGGAGTGCGGCGAGCGCGATCGAGTCGGGCCAGAGCGGCGCGACGTAGTACGGGTCGAGCTGGCGGGTCAGTACATCGCGCACCTCGCCCGGTGAGGACTTGCCGTAGGCGTAGACGAGGGCGGTGTCCGCCTCGCCGGTGAGGATCTTCACCCAGGCCTCGTAGAGCGCCCAGGCGCCGTCCATCTCCACATGGGACTCCGAGATCGGCGGCCAGGCGCCGACGCCGTCGAGGGCCATGGTGAAGGAGAAGGCCCGGCCGGCGAGATAGTCGGTGGAGCCGGAGCAGGTGAAGCCGATGTCGCTGGTCTGCAGTCCGGTCTGCCGCAGCACGTCGTGCAGCACCGGCATCACCATCTCGACCTCGGAGAGCTCGTCGGTGCGCCGCAGCGTGTCCGTCTGCGCGAAGGCGACGATGGCCACGTCCCTGGCGTATCGCATCAGAGCAGCTCCTTGTACTGGTCGTAGTCGGCGTCCGGCTCGCCGGTGGGCCGGTAGTGGTCGGGGTGGCGGCTGCTTGACGTCCACACCGGTTCGACGCGCAGGCCCATGCGCACCTGGTCGTACGGGATGCCGCCGATGCGTCCGTGCAGGGCGAGGTCGGCGCCGTCGAGGGCGATGTGCGCGTAGACGTACGGCACTTCGATGTCGAGATTCGCCGTATGCGCAGCCTTGATGTTGACGATGCAGTAGGTGGTGACGGTGCCGCTCGGCCCGACCTCGACCTGCTCGGTGGTGGCGACGCCGCAGGTGGGGCAGGCGCCACGGGGCGGGACGTACACCTTCCGGCAGGACGGGCAGCGCTCGCCGACGGTCCTGCGTCCCGCGAGGGCGTTGATGTAGCCGGACTGGGCGCGGCCCGGCGAGTAGGTGTAGTCGAGCCGGGCGGGAGTCACGATGGCGGTGACCGCGTCGTCGAACACGCCGCTGTGCCCGGTGACGTGAGCGGCCGGCTCGCTGTCGGCCGGCTCGAAGCAGGCGATGTCGGTGATGGCTCCGGTGCGCTCCTCGGCCCAGCGGATACGGACGCGCATTCCGCTGCGCATGTCGTCGGGGCCCGGTGCGTCGAGGACATGGAGGAGCGAGGTGTCGGCGCCGTCGAGCTTCACCAGCACCCAGGCGAAGGGCGTCATCAGCGGTTGGCCGCGGCGCGGGCTGGGGTTCCAGGCCCAGGTGGTGACGGTTCCGGTGGCGCCGACCTCGACCAGATCGCGGATCTCCTCGGCGGTGGCGGGGTCGTACTCGACGGGTGGTACGAGGACCTTGCCGTCACTGGTCCGCACGCCGAGTACGGTGCGCTCGCGCAGTCCGGTGAGGAAGGCGCTCTGTACGGGGCCGAGGGAGCGGGTGAACGGGAACTCGACGACCAGCGGTGCACTGAGGAGCTCGGGCATCTGGCATCTCCCTCGGTCAGGCGCGCCGGAAGACCGGCGGGCGCTTCTCGGCGAAGGCGCGGGAGCCTTCCTTGGCGTCGGCGGTGTCGAAAATCGGCCAGCCGCGTTTCAGCTCGGCGGCCAGGCCCTCGGTCTCGGTCAGCTCGGCGGTCTCGTAGACCGACGCCTTCACGGCCTCGACGGCGAGCGGTCCGCAGGCGTTGATCTGCTCGGCGATGGCGAGGGCCTTCTCCAGCGCCGTGCCGTCGGGGACGACATGGCCGATGAGCCCGATCCGCTGCGCTTCTTGCGCGCTGTACGGGCGGCCGGTGAGCAGCATTTCCAGGGCGTGTGTCCGTGGGATCTGGCGCTGAAGCCGTACGGTCGAGCCACCGATCGGGAAGAGGCCCCGCTTGACCTCGAAGAGACCGAAGGTGGCGCTCTCGCCCGCGACCCGGATGTCGGTGCCCTGAAGGATCTCGGTGCCGCCGGCGACGCAGTACCCCTCGACGGCGGCGATCACCGGTTTACGGGGACGGTGGTGGCGCAGCATCGCCTTCCAGTGCAGATCCGGGTCGGCGTTCATCCGGTCCCGGTAGTGCTCTCCTTCCATCCCCTTGCCCGCGAGGGCCTTCAGATCCATGCCGGCGCAGAAGGAGCCGCCCGCACCCGTCAGCACGATGGAGCGGATCGCGTCGTCCTCGTCCGCCTCCAGCCAGCCGTCGTGCAGCCCGACCAGCATCGGCATCGAGAGCGCGTTCTTCGCCTCGGGCCTGTTCAAGGTGAGCACCAGCGTGGCGCCTTCGCGCTGCACGGTGAGGTGTTCGGTACCACCGTGTTCGGTACCACCGTGTTGTCCCATGTGCAGACCTCCCGTCTCAAGACCTAGAACAGGTTGCAGTAGGCCGGGGCCCAGTTCAATAGTTTTCTGACAGACAGTCAGATTTCTTCTGCGGCACCCCTTCCCAGTTGTGCCGACCGGCGCTCTAATGACCGCCGAGCCGAAGTTCGCCGGGTGTCGCCGGGGGTCAGGAGGAACGGTGGAGTACAACCTTGCCGACCTGTTCGAATCGGTCGTCGATGTGGTGCCGGACCGCGAGGCGCTCGTGTACATCGACCATCCCGGTACGGGCGCCGAGCGCAGGCTCAGCTACGCGGAACTCGACGCGGCGGCCAATCGCGTCGCACACCATCTGATCGATGCGGGCATCGAGCCCGGCGAGCATCTCGGCCTGCATCTCTACAACGGCATCGAGTATCTGCAGACCGTGCTCGGCTGCCTCAAGGCACGGATCGTGCCGGTCAACGTCAACTACCGGTATGTGGAGGAGGAGTTGGTCTACCTCTACCGCGACGCCGATCTCGCCGCGCTCGTCTTCGACGCGGAGTTCACCGAACGGGTCGCGGCCACGTTCCCGCAGACGCGGAAACTGAGGCATCTGGTGCGCGTGGGTACGCCGCCGGACGACGCGCCGCGGCTGTCCGCCGTCGCCTTCACGGAGGCCGAGGCTGCCGCCTCACCCGAGCGCGGCTTTGGGGCACGCTCCGCCGACGACCAGTTCATCATCTACACCGGCGGCACCACCGGTATGCCCAAGGGCGTGATGTGGCGCCAGGAGGACCTGTTCTTCGCCGGGCTCGGCGGCGGCGCACCGACGGGCGAGCCGGTTGGCGCACCCGAGGAGCTCGCCGAGCGGGTGGCCGCGGGCGGCGACGGCATCACCTTCTTCCCCACTCCGCCGCTGATGCACGGCACTTCCACCCTCACCGCGTTCATCGCCTTCAACTTCGGCCAACGGATCGTCATCCACCGCAAGTTCGTGCCGGAAGAAGTGCTCCGCACGATCGAGAAGGAGAAGGTCACCAGCGTGTCGCTGGTCGGCGACGCGATGCTGCGGCCGTTGATCGACGCGCTGTCCGGGCCGCTCAAGGGCACCGACTGCTCCTCGGTGTTCAGCGTCTCGAGCTCCGGGGCGATCATGTCCGATACGGTGCGTGCGCAGTTCACCGCGCTGGTGCCGCATGTGATGCTGCTGAACAACTTCGGCTCGTCGGAGTCCGGCTTCAACGGCACCGCAACCGACGACTCAGGACCGGAGAAGGGCTTCAGACTGCGGGTCAACGCCCGTACGGCGGTGGTCGACCCGGCCACGTACGAACCGGTGAAGCCGGGCGAGCCGGGCCGCGTCGCCCAGCGCGGACACGTCCCGCTCGGCTACTACAACGACCCGGAGAAGACCGCCGAGACCTTCTTCCAGCGCGGCAACGAGCGGTGGGTGCTGCTCGGCGACATGGCGACGGTCGACGAGGAGGGCGTCGTCACCGTTCTCGGCCGCGGCTCGCAGTGCATCAACACCGGTGGCGAGAAGGTGTATCCGGAGGAGGTCGAGCAGGCGCTCAAGTCGCATCCGGACGTGTACGACGCGTTGGTCGCCGGGGTGCCGGACACCAGGTGGGGCAACCATGTGGCGGCCGTGGTGCAGGTCCGCGACGGCGCGCTCACACCGACGCTGGACGACATCCAGTCGCACTGCCGCACCCGGCTCGCCGGCTACAAGATCCCGCGGCAGCTGGTGATCGCACCGGAGATACAGCGTTCGCCGAGCGGCAAGGCGGACTACCGCTGGGCCCGGACGGTGGCGGTGGAGTCGGCCGCGCAATGACCTTCCGGCCCGCCGTCGCTCGCCCGGGGCTGCCGGACGCGCGAACCCAGGGTCAGTCGCCGCAGACGGAACGCAGTGAGCGGGCCAGCGCGATCGAATGGAGCGCGTCGAGCTGCCGCTCGTGCCGTACGTGTGCTGCCGAGGCGATCAGCTGGCCGTCGCAGTACGGAGCCGGCCGGGCCGAGGCGGAATCGGCGATGCTCCGGACGAGAGCGGCATTGATGCGGTTGATCTCCTTGCGTACCTCCGCGAGGTCGGGCCGTTCCGTCGGGGCCCGCGAAGAATCCGCGTCCCAGCGGTGGAACAGGGCTCGTTGGACAAGCTTGTTGGCCTCGATCTGGTCACGGAAGATCCGTACCGTCGCCTCGGGGTCGGCACCGAGATCGCGGGCCTGCTGCGCCACGCCGTCGAGGACCTGCTTCTCCCGGGCCGGGTCGTCGATGGGGCTGCCTGTGCCGTATTTGGCCGCGGCGACCAGATCGGCGGTGGTGAGCCGCTGCGCGGAGAGATCAGCGATCGTGTGCAGGCCTGCGTACGAGTTGGAACCTGCAGCGGCCGCAGGGACCGAGGCCGACGGCTGAGGCGCGGCCGGGGCGGCGGAGGCCGTGCCCGCTCCCGTGAGCAGCACGGTCATGGCGGCACCCGCGGCCATCAAACACCTTATGGACATACTCAGTTGCACGCGCTCCCCTTCTCGGATCGATGCATCGGCGTTGATCGTACGAGGCGGGGCCGGCTGCCGGAGCAGGCGCGCGCAAAGGTGCCCCGGCGTGCCGAAGCCGGGGCCCTCAATCGATGCGGCATATCTGCCGCGCCCACCGGAGCCGCTCGCTCCTATTCTGGTGAGGGGGCGGTCCGGCTCGCGGAGAGCGGGAAGGGAGCCGCCGCGTGGCTGAGCAGATCACCGGTACCGATCGAGCGATCAAGCAGGCGAGGGACGCCGCCGCCCGCGAGGCGTGGGCCGACGTGTATGGCGCCCTGCGCGACCTCGACCCCGGCCGCATGGCCCCCGACGATCTCGCCGTACTCGCCGACGCCGCCTGGTGGACCAGCCGCGTCGAGGAATCGATCGCAGCCAGGATCAAGGCCTACTCCGGCTACGTGGCGGCGGGCACCGCACGGCAGGCCGGATTCACCGCATGGATGCTCTTCTACGAGTATCAGCTGGCGGGGCGAACAGCCGCGGCCGCGGGCTGGCTGAGCCGGGCGCGGCAGCACCTCAGAGGCGAGCCCGAGTGCGTCGAGCACTGCTATCTCGCCTGGGTCGAGTCGGAGGAGGCAAAGCAGCGTGGCGCGTTCGACGAGGCCATGGCCTGTGCCCGCCGCATGGGCGGTATCGCGCAGCGCTGCGGCAGCCCGGATCTCCTCGCCATGAGCACCCAGGCGCAGGCGGGCGTGCTGCTGGCGCAGGGACGGATCGCCGACGGGCTCGCACTGCTCGATGACGCCATGTGCTCGACCATGGCGGGCGAGCTCAGCTCGTTGTTCACCGGGTGGATCTACTGCCTGGGCCTTCAGCAGTGCATGTACTCCGCCGACCTGGAACGGGCCGTCGAGTGGACCGACGCGGCAATGGCCTGGTGTGCGTCGATGCCCGAGGAGAACAACTTCCGGGGTCTGTGCCGGGTGCACCGGGTGGAGGTGCTCGAGCTGTGCGGTGACTGGCCCCAGGCCGAAACCGAGGCCGCCCTGACCTGCAGAGAGCTGCTGCCCTACGAGGGCCGGACGGCTGCGGAGGCGTTCTACCTGGCCGGAGGTATCCATCGTCGGCGCGGCGACCTGGCCGCGGCCGAGGCATCGTACGCCCGCGCGCACGAGCTCGGCCGTGACCCGCAGCCGGGCCTCGCGCTGCTGCGCCTGGCCCAGGGCAAGGCCGACTCCTCCGCCGCAGCCCTGCGGCTGGCGCTGGCGGACGAGGACGGTGGCAATGGGCGGCCCGACCGTCTCGGGCGCTGCCGGCTGCTCGCGGGCCAGGTCGAGGTCTCGCTCGCCCTCAGACAGTTCGACCAGGCCCGTGCGGCGGCGGACGAACTGGAGTCCATCGCGCGCGAGTGGCAGCAGCGGCGCCAGTCCACGACCACCATGCTGCATGCGATCGCCGCGGCGGCGGGCGGTGCGGTGGCATTCGCCGACCGTGACCTCGAACGTGCGCTTCCCCTTCTGCGCCGGTCGCTGTCGCTGTGGCTGGAACTGGGCGTCCCGTACGAGGCGGCTCAGGTCCGGATGACCCTGGCCGCCGCCGACCGGGCCGCGGGCGACGACGAGAGTGCCCGGCTGGAGCTGCGGGCCGCACGGGCAGCCTTCGAACGGCTGGGCGCCACGCCGGACGCGCGTCGGGCGGCGGCCCTGCTCAGCAGCGTGTACCACCGGCAGCCGGGCGAGCTCACCGAGCGGGAGATCCAGGTGCTGCGGCTGGTCGCCGCGGGCGGGACGAACCGCTCCGTCGCCGCAGAACTGTTGATCAGCGAGCACACCGTCGCCCGGCACCTCAACAACATCTTCGCCAAGCTCGACGTGTCCTCACGGGCCGCGGCCACGGCGTACGCATACACGCACGGCCTCGCGTGATCCCGCGTACCCGCTCCGGGTACGTATGGGCTGTTCTGCCCATGCCCGCTCCGGCGAAATGAGCGGTTCCGACGATGAGTACCGCCCGACCGCGTGCCTACAACGGTCCTGTACCCGTTTCCCCGAAGTCGCGGAAAGCCGGTGGCGATCATGACCACCCACACATCAGCACTGGACGTGCAGCTGTTGGAGCGGCTGCGCGGAGCCGTGCACGGCGACATCGTCGAACCCGGCGACCCCGGCTATGACGACGCCCGCAAGGTCTACAACGCCATGCACGACAAGCGGCCGGCGATCATCGTCAGGGCCGTCGACGCGGGCGATGTCATCGCCACCGTCGACTTCGCTCGCGAGCAGCGGCTGCCGCTTGCGGTTCGCGGCGGCAGCCACAGCGTCCCCGGCTACGGGACCTGCGACGACGGTGTCGTACTCGACCTGGGACGGATGCGCGGTACTCGAGTCGATGCCGAGGCACGTACGGCAAGGGCCGAGGGCGGCTGCACCTGGGCCGACGTCAACCACGCCACCCACGCCTTCGGTCTGGCCACCACGGGCGGGATCGTCTCCACCACCGGCGTCGGCGGTCTGACCACGGGCGGGGGCATGGGCTATCTGGCCCGCCGCTGTGGCCTGGCCTGCGACAACCTGATCTCGGTCGACGTGATCACGGCCGACGGATCCTTCCTGACCTGCACGGAGGAGCACAACGCCGACCTGATGTGGGCGGTGCGCGGTGGCGGCGGAAACTTCGGAGTCGTCACGTCCTTCGCGTACCGGCTGCACCCCGTGGCCGACATCCTCGGCGGGCCGACGTTCTATCCGCTCGACGGCGACGTGATCCGCCGGTACCGGGAGCTGATCGCCGACTCCGACGAGGAGCTCGGCGCCTTGCTCGTCGTCGGGCTGGGCCCGCCGCTCCCGTTCCTGCCCGAGCGCTGGCACGGGCGGCCGCTCTGCGGGGTGATCACCTGCTGGACCGGGCCGGAAGACCAGGACGACCAGGTCCGTGCCCGTCTCGCCGGGCTCGGACCGGTGGTGGGGCAGCACGTGGGGCGCATGCCCTACCCAGTGATCAACACCCTCTTCGACGAACTGGTGCCCGCGGGTCTCTTCCACTACTGGAAGGGCACCTTCAGCCGGGGCCTGCCGGACGGGGCCATCGACGCATACGTCGAGCACGGCGCCACGACCCCCTCCATCCAGAGCGCGACGGTGGTGTTCCCCATCGACGGCGCCTGCCACAGGATCGGACCCGAGGAGACCGCGTTCTCCTACCGGGACGTCGACTTCTCAACCGCGCTCAGCCCGACCCTCACCACCCGCGAAGACTGCGAGGTGCAGAAGGACTGGGTACGCGGCTTCTTCACGGCGCTCCAGCCGTACTCCGCGGAGGGCGGCTACGTGAACTTCATGGACCACGACGACCAGGACCGCGTCCGGACCAACTACCGGCAGAACTACGACCGTCTGACGGCGATCAAACGGCGCTACGACCCGGGCAACCTGTTCCGCTTGAACCACAACATCGCGCCCTGACAAGCGACCGCAGCCCGCCACGGGCGGACATCGCATCGCCCGCCTCCGGACCGCTCCGTACGGGTCCTGATCCGAGCCGGCCCTCGGCGTCAGCTCTCGTCGTCGGCCGGGCCGAGGATGCGCTCGCCGTTGAAGACGCCGAGCTGCTCCCGGAACAGCTCCAGCGGCACGCCGTTGGGGTCGCGGATGTACAGGCTGTCCTCGACCCCGCGGTCGGGGCCGAGATACTCGATGCCCGCCCCGTCCATCGCCTCGCGGGCCGCGTCGTACTGCGCCGCGCTCACCGACAGGGCGAGATGCTGCACCCCGCCGATGGTCTCCTTGAGGGGCGGGTGTGCGTGGCCGGGGAAGTCGAAGAAGCCCAGCAGATTGCCGTGGCCGATGTCGAAGAAGAAATGGGTGGAGCCGCGGTAGTCGCGGTTCTCCACGATCTCGACCAGCGGGAAGCCCAGGAACTCCTGGTAGAAGCGGATGGTCTTCTCGACGTCGCGACAGATGAAGGCCACGTGGTGGATGCCGCGGGCGGTGGTCGGGGGCCGGTCGGTGATCGGGCGCAGATAGCGCTGCCGCAGCTTCTCCCTGCGGGCGAGTACGGCGTCGAGCTCGGCGCCCTCGGGCTGAGGCATCATGGTCTCCTTCTCGGCGGTTGTTTGCGGGTTTCAACTACTACCCCGGCATCTTCCCCCTCACCAGCGGCTCACCGCGACAGGAAGCCGACAACCGTCCGTACGCACCAGTCCGGATCGTCGAGCCGGGGGAAGTGGCCGCCACCCGGCTGAACGACGACCTGGATCAACGCCCCAGCGATGGGCCTACACCCGGAGCGCATCGTGCGGGGCCCGAGATTTCTGGGAATCAACCCCTTGCGAGGAGACGGGACGGGCTGGATTACTGATCCCGGAACAGCACGACCGAATGATCGGTCGTCCGGTTTGGGACGGGAGTATCCGAATGACGGACCTGCTGGATGCGGCGGAGCGGCTCAGTCGCGAGGAGCTCGAGGCGCTGCAGCTCGAGCGGCTGCGGGCGACCTTGCGCCATGCGTACGAAAACGTCGGCTTCTACCGGTCGGCCTTCGACAAGGCGGGGCTTCGTCCCGAGGACTGCCGCACGCTCGCCGATCTGTCCCGCTTCCCGTTCACCGCCAAGACCGATCTGCGGGACAACTATCCGTTCGGGATGTTCGCGGTGGAGCAGTCCGAGGTGCGGCGGATCCATGCCTCCAGCGGGACGACGGGCCGTCCGACGGTCGTCGGGTACACCGAGCGCGATCTGGACACCTGGGCGGACGTGGTGGCCCGTTCGATCCGCGCCGCAGGTGGCCGGCCCGGCCACAAGGTCCATGTGGCGTACGGATACGGGCTGTTCACCGGCGGCCTAGGCGCGCACTACGGCGCCGAACGCCTCGGCTGCACGGTCATCCCGGCCTCCGGCGGCATGACCTCGCGCCAGGTGCAGCTGATCCAGGACTTCCGGCCCGAGATCATCATGGTCACCCCTTCGTACATGCTCACGATCCTCGACGAGTTCCAGCGGCAGGGCGTCGATCCGCGTACCACCTCTCTCAAGGTCGGGATCTTCGGCGCGGAGCCGTGGACGGAGGAGATGCGGCGCGAGATCGAGGAGCGGTTCGCTATCGACGCCGTCGACATATACGGCCTGTCGGAGGTGATGGGGCCGGGCGTGGCGCAGGAGTGCGTGGAGACCAAGGACGGGCTGCACATCTGGGAGGACCATTTCTACCCGGAGGTCGTCGATCCCTTCACCGGTGAGGTGCTGCCGGACGGAGACTCCGGTGAGCTGGTCTTCACCTCGCTCACCAAGGAGGCCATGCCGGTGATCCGGTACCGGACGCGGGACCTGACGCGGCTGCTGCCGGGTACGGCCCGGGTCTTCCGGCGGATGGAGAAGGTGACCGGGCGCAGCGACGACATGGTGATCCTGCGCGGAGTGAACCTCTTCCCGACCCAGATCGAGGAGATCGTGCTGCGTACGCCGCATGTCGCCCCGCATTTCCAACTGCGGCTGACCCGCGAGGGCCGTCTCGACGCGCTGACCGTACGGGCCGAGTCGCGGCCGGAGGCGACGTCCGAGCAGCGTGCGGCCGCCGCGCGGGCGGTCGCGGCGGCCGTGAAGGACGGCATCGGAGTGTCGGTCGACGTCGAGGTGGTCGACCCCGGGACGCTGGAGCGTTCGGTCGGCAAGATCAAGCGGATCGTGGATCTCAGGACGAATTGAAGCGGTCCCTCAGCTCGCGCTTGAGGATCTTTCCGCTCGCGTTGCGCGGCAGCTCGTCCACGAACAGGACCTTCTTCGGGGCCTTGAAGTGGGCGAGCTTCTCACGTGCGTGGTCGATGAGTTCGGCTTCCGTCACCTCACCGCGCGCGACGACAACGGCGGTGACGGCCTCGATCCAGCGTTCGTCGGGCAGGCCGATGACCGCGGTCTCCGCGACGGCGGGATGGGTGTAGAGGACGTCCTCGACCTGTCGCGAAGCGACCAGTACTCCCCCGGAGTTGATGACGTCCTTCACCCGGTCGACGACCGTGAAGTACCCCTCGGCGTCCCGGACCGCGAGGTCACCGGAGTGGAACCAGCCGTCACGGAAGGCCTCTTCGGTCTCCTCCGGCTTGTCCCAGTAGCCCTCACAGAGCTGCGGGGAGCGGTAGACGATCTCACCGGCCGTGCCGTCGGCGACCTCCTTGCCGCTCTCGTCGACGACCTTCGCCTCGACGAAAAGGACGGTCCGTCCGCAGGAGTCCATCCGGCCCTCGTGCTCGTCCGGGCCGAGAACGGTGGCGAGCGGGCCGATCTCGCTCTGCCCGAAGCAGTTGTAGAAGCCGAGACCGGGCAGCCGCTCGCGGAGCCTCTCGAGCACGGGCACAGGCATGATCGACGCGCCGTAGTACGCCTTGCGCAGGGCGCCGAGGTCGCGGGTGGCGAACTCCGGGTGGTTCGACAGGCCGATCCATACGGTGGGCGGTGCGAAGAGACTGTCGGCACGGCCTGCTTCGACGAGGTCGAAGATCCGCGTCGCGTCGGGCGCGTCCAGGATGGTGTTCTCCGCGCCGACCGCGAGGTACGGCAGCAAAAAGACATGCATCTGGGCGGAGTGATAGAGCGGCAGCGAGTGGACGGGCCGGTCGGTCTCCCGCAGATCGAGGGCGGCAACGGCGCTGACGTACTCGTGGACGAGCGCCCGGTGGGTCATCATCGCGCCCTTGGGCAGGGCGGTGGTGCCGGAGGTGTAGAGCAGCTGGACCAGGTCCTCGGTCCCCGGCTCGCGCTCGGGTGTGAAACTGCGGGGCGTACGCAGCTCGGTCAGCAGCGAGTCGTCCGTGTCGCGCAGCGGCCTGACGGGCAGTCCGGCCGGCAGCCGCGGCGCGAGGTCGGGGTCGGCGAGGACGAGAGCGCTGCCCGACTGCTCGATGATGTACGCGAGGTCGTCGCCGGTGAGGTTCTGGTTGACCGGGACATGAACGAGCCCCGCACGGGCGCAGCCGAGGAAGCCGATGAGATACGCGTCGGAGTTGTGGCCGTAGGAGGCGACCCGCTCCCCCGGTCGCAGGCCATGGCCGGTCAGGACGGCCGCCGCCGTGGTGACGGCGGCGTCGAGTTCGGCATAGCTCCAGGTCCGGTCCGCGTAGCGCACGGCGGTGCGGTCGGGGGTGCGCCGTGCGCTGCTTCGCACACCGGCGTCGACTGTGTTGCTGCGTACAGCTGTCATGGCGCGATCCTGGGCGGCGGCGACCGGCCGGTCAAGTGTTGGATACCGAACGGGATGTTGACACCGCCTGCCCCGGCTGACTGCATGGACCAACCAGCTTTCACCGCAGTCACGTTGGGAGGCACGTTGCTCTTCCGCACCCGCCTGAGACGGCTCGCACTCACCTGCACAGCCCTGGTGACCGCAGCCGCCGCGCTGCCGCCGACCGCGGCCGCCGATTCCCGTGACCGGCCCGGCCGGCATCCTTCCGGCGGCGGTCTGTCCGCCGTCATCCGCTACACCGAGCACGGCATTCCACACATTGTCGCCAGGGACTACGCGAGTCTTGGCTTCGGCAGCGGCTGGGCGCAGGCCGCCGACCAGGTGTGCGTACTCGCCGACGGCTTCCTCACCGTACGAGGCGAGCGCTCGCGCCACTTCGGCCCGGACGGGGCCCCGGACGGCTCGCTCTCCTCGGCGACGAAGAACCTCTCCAGCGATCTCTACTTCCGCGGTGTACGGGACGCGGGCACCGTCGAGAAGCTGCTCGCCACTCCGGCTCCGGCCGGTGCCGGCAGACAGGTCAAGGAACTGATGCGGGGCTGGGCGGCCGGTTACAACGCCTGGCTGAAGCAGAATCGCATCACCGATCCGGCCTGCAGGAACGCCGACTGGGTCCGGCCGGTGACCACGCTCGACGTGGCCCGGCGCGGCTTCGCCGTATCGGTACTCGGCGGGCAGGGGCGCGGCATCGACGGCATCACCGCGGCGCAGCCGCCCGGTACGACCCCGGTCGGCGCACCCGACGCCGCCGGGACGGCCAAGGCCGCGCGGGAGCTGTTCGCCGCCGGGAACGCCGACATGGGCTCCAACGCCGTCGCGTTCAGCGGCAGTACAACCGCCAACGGTCGAGGACTGCTGATCGGCAATCCGCACTACCCGTGGCAGGGCGGCCGCCGCTTCTGGCAGTCGCAGCAGACCATCCCCGGTGAGCTGAATGTCTCCGGCAGCTCGCTGCTCGGCACCGCCGTGGTCAACATCGGCTTCAACGACAAGGTCGCCTGGAGCCATACTGTCGCGACCGGTGTCACGCTGAATCTGCATCAGCTGACGCTGGATCCGGCCGATCCGACCGCGTATCTGGTGGACGGGAAGCCCGAGCGGATGACGAAGCGGACCGTGAGCGTCCCGGTCAAGGACGGCGCACCCGTGACCCGTACGCAGTGGTGGACGCGGTACGGACCGGTCGTCACCTCGCTCGGTCCGACGCTGCCGCTGCCCTGGTCCGCCACGACCGCGTACGCGCTCAACGACCCCAACGCCACCAATCTGCGCGGCTCCGACACCGCCCTGGCCTTCGGCAAGGCGCGCTCCACGGACGACATGGTGAAGGCGCTGAAGCGCACCCAGGGTCTGCCGTGGGTGAACACGATCGCCGCCGACTCGAAGGGACACACGCTCTTCTCGCAGTCGCAGGTGCTGCCCCGGATCACCGATGAGCTGGCGCAGCGCTGCTCCACACCGCTCGGCAAAGTGACCTATCCGGCGTCGGGGGTTGCCGTACTGGACGGCTCGCGCGGCGACTGCGCGCTCGGCGCCGACAAGGACGCTGTGCAGCCGGGCATCTTCGGTCCGTCGAAGATGCCGACGCTGAAGTACGCGCCGTATGCGGAAAACTCCAACGACAGCGCCTGGCTGGCCAATGCCGACCACCCGCTGACCGGTTACGAGCGGGTCTTCGGCTCCATCGGCACGCCCCGTTCGCTGCGCACCCGCGGCGGCATCGAGGATGTGGCGGCGATGGCGGACAAGGGTCGACTGACCGTCTCCGACCTGCAGAAGCAGCAGTTCGCGAACCGTGCGCCCGCCGGAGATCTGGCCGCGGCCGACACGGCGAAGGCGTGCGTGGCGCTGCCCGGCAAGGGTGCCGATCTCGCCCAGGCCTGCGATGTGCTGGCGGCGTGGGACCGGACCATGAACACCGGCAGCCGGGGCGCGCTGCTCTTCGACCGGTTCTGGCGGGGGCTCACGGCGAGGGTGCCGACGGCGCAGTTGTGGAAGGTGCCGTTCTCGGCGGCGGATCCGGTGCGTACGCCGAACACGCTCAACACCGCAGCGCCCGGCTTCGCGCAGGCCCTGACAGCGGCGGTCGCCGAGCTGCGTACGGCCGGTATTCCGCTGGACGCGCCGCTGGGTGAGCACCAGTTCGTCGTACGGAACGGGAAGCGGATCCCGGTGCCGGGCGGTACGGAAGGTCTCGGCGTCTGGAACAAGGTCGAGCCGGTGTGGAATCCGGCGGGCGGTGGCTACACCGAAGTGGTGACCGGTTCGAGCCATGTCCAGACGGTCGGCTGGGACGGCGGGCGCTGCCCGGTGGCCCGCACCCTGCTGACGTACTCCCAGTCGTCGAACCCCGCCTCCCCCTACTACAGCGATCAGACCGAGCTGTTCTCGGGCGAGCGCTGGGTGACATCGCGGTTCTGCGAGCGGGACATCCTGGGCTCGCCGGAGCTGCGGGTGGTGTGGGCGCGCGAGCGCAGGTGACCGACTGATTCGACGGGCCGGGCTGCGGGCTCACGGCGAGGAACACGAAGGCGGAAGGCGCCGGATGTGTCCCGCCGGGAGCACCGTGACCCGGCCGGCCCAGCACGACCTTGAGGTGGTTGCTGCCCTCCCTCCGCCTCATATGCCCCGATCGTGGCCCTCCCAGTACGGGGCGCGCAGGCGTCGTTTGTAGAGCTTGCCGTTCGGGTCGCGCGGCATGGCCTCGATGAAGTCCACCGTCTTGGGACGCTTGTAGGCCGCCAGTTGCCGCTCACAGTGGGCGAGGATGTCGGCCGCCAGTGCGTCGCCGGGCTGCCGGCCGTCGGCGGCCTCGACGACCGCCTTGACCTCCTCGCCCCAGTCGGCGTGCGGGATACCGAAGGCGGCCGCGTCGGCGACGGCGGGATGGGTGAGCAGCGCGGCCTCGATCTCGGCCGGATAGATGTTGACACCGCCCGAGATGATCATGTCGATCTTGCGGTCGCGGAGAAAGAGATAGCCGTCCTCGTCGAGGATCCCGAGATCCCCGACGGTGAAGAAGTCGCCGATACGGTTCTTCCGCGTCTTGGCCTCGTCCTTGTGGTAGCTGAAGCCCCCGGTGCTCATCTTCATGTAGACGGTGCCCAGTTCGCCGGGCGGGAGCCTGTTGCCGTCGTCGTCGAAGACGGCGAGTTCGCTGATGGGCCAGGCCTTGCCGACGGTGCCGGGCTTCTTCAGCCAGTCCTCGGCGGTCGCGAACGCGCCGCCGCCCTCGCTGGCCGCGTAGTACTCCTCGACGCAGTTGCCCCACCAGTCGATCATCGCCCGCTTGACGTGGTCGGGGCAGGGGGCAGCGCCATGGATGGCGTGCCGCATGGAGCTCACGTCATAGCGCTCCTTCACCGCGTCGGGCAGCGCGAGCAGCCGGTGGAACTGCGTCGGGACCATGTGGGTGTGGGTGCACCGGTGGGCGTCGATGAGGCGCAGCATCTCCTCGGGCGTCCACTTGTCCATCAGTACGAGCTGATGGCCGATGTGCAGGGCGGCGCCCGCGAACTGGAGTACGGCGGTGTGGTAGAGCGGCGAACAGACGAGGTGCACATTGTCGTCGAACGGCTTGATGCCGAAGATCCCGAGGAAGCCGCCGAGATGCGTCTCCTCGGGGAGCTTTCCCGACAGTGGCCGACGGATACCGCGCGGCCTGCCGGTGGTGCCGGAGGTGTAGTTCATGACCCAGCCGAGCGCTCGGTCCTCGGGCACGGACTCGGGCTGTCCGTCGAGGAGTTCGGCGTACGGGCGGAAGCCGCCGATGCCACTGATGCCGCCGACGACGCCGCCCACGGCGTAGCGGTGGCTCGCGGGCAGCTTCGCCTCGTCGGCGGCGGCCGTCGCGGCGGCCGCGAACCGCTCGTGCGCGATGAGCACCTTGGCGCCGGAGTCGGAGACGATCCAGGCGATCTCGGGTCCGACGAGATGGTGGTTGACGGGCACCAGATACAGACCGGCCTCGGATGCGGCGAGATACGCGGTGAAGAGCTCCACGCCGTTGGGCAGGACGATGGCGAAGGCGTCGCCCTTCTGCAGTCCGGCCGCGCGCAGTCCGTGGACGAGCTGGTTGACGGCGGCGTGCAGCCGGCCGGCGGTCCATGCCTCGCCGTCCGGTGCGATCAGGATCGTACGCTCCGGGTCCGCGGCGGCCAGGGCCCAGAACCCTCCCCCAGACTCCGTCCGGGGGGACCCCCCTGCCCGTTCGGTCATGACTGGCTCCTTCCGGCGATGCGGTTGATGCGGTCGACGGCGCGCTCGAAGCCGCTGGTCAGCTCGTCGAAGACCTGCTGGACGGTGCGCTCGGAGTTCATCCGGCCGACGATCTGGCCCACAGGTGTGCCGAGCAGCGGGGCCACTTCGTACTTCTGGATACGGGAGACGGCGTCGGCGACGAGCAGCCCCTGCAACGGCATGGGAAGGGTGCCGGGACCGCTCGGGTCGTCCCAGGCATCGGTCCACTCGGTGCGCAGCTGGCGGGCGGGTTTGCCGGTCAGGGCGCGGGAGCGGACGGTGTCGCCGGAGCCCGCCGCGAGGAGTTTGGCGGTCAGCGCGCGGGAGTGCAGGTCCGCCTCCGTGGTGGTGAGCCAGAGCGAGCCGAGCCAGGCGCCCTGCGCGCCGAGTGCGAGTCCGGCGGCGATCTGTTCGCCGCTGCCGATGCCGCCGGCGGCCAGTACGGGAAGGGGATTCACGGCCTCGACGACCTCGGGGACGAGCACCATGGAGGCGATTTCGCCGGTGTGTCCGCCCGCTTCGTAGCCCTGCGCGACGACGATGTCGATACCCGCATCGGCGTGGTGCCTGGCGTGCCTGGCGCTCCCGGCGAGGGCCGCGACCAGGACGCCCCGGTCGTGGGCGCGCTGTACGACATCGGCGGGCGGTGAGCCGAGCGCGTTGGCGAGCAGCTTGATCGGATAGTCGAAGGCGACGTCGAGCTGATTGCGGGCGACCTGCTCCATCCAGCCGGTGATGCGCCAGCCGGAGGCCTCACCCTCGGGGAGTTCGGGGACGCCGTGCTTGGCGAGGGTGTCTCTGACGAACTGCCGGTGCCCTTCGGGGATCATCGCCTCGACGTCGGCCTCGCTCACACCCTCGACCTTTTTGGCGGGCATGACGACATCGAGGCCGTAGGGCTTGCCGTCGGTGTGCTCGTGCAGCCAGTCGAGGTCGCGTTTGAGATCGTCGGGCGCGGTGTAGCGGACCGCGCCGAGCACGCCGAAACCGCCCGCCCGGGTGATGGCGGCGGCCACCGCGGGGAATGGCGTGAAGCCGAAGATGGCGTGCTCGATCCCCAGTCTCTTGCTCAGCTCCGTCTCCATGGGCGGCAGGATGCCGCAGACCGGCAGACGAAGGAAGAGATTTTCTGATGCTGTGTCAGATTCTTTGAGGTGGTTGACAGCACCAGGACCTCGCAAGAAAGTTTCACTGCTGATCGAGATCCCGAAAGATACTTTCAGGAGAGGGTTCCGTATGACAGAGGACGCAGCGGGCAGAGGGATCAGCCGGCGGAGGCTGGGCAGCGGGGCTCTGGCGCTGGGCGGGGCGCTCGCGCTGGCGCCGATTCCTTTCGCTGAGGCGGCGGGGGCGTCGGGCCCGGGTGGCGGCTCGGGCTCCGGCCCCGGTGGCGGCTCGCGCTCCGGTCACGGTTCGGCGCGGCCGACGCTGCGGCGCGGTTCCGCCGAGCGGGCCGGGCTGCTCCCCGGCCGACTGGACCAACTCGTCACCGACGCGAAGAAGTTCCTCGGCCCCTCCCCCAAGTACCCCTGGTACGCGGGTGCCGTACTGCTCGCGGGGCGCGGCGGCACGGTGGCGCTGCACGAGCCGATCGGCAAGGCGGTGCGCTACTCGGCCTACGACGAGAAGACCGACACGGCCGTGGAGTTCCCGGCGGACCGGCAGATCTCGATGGCCGAGGACACCGTCTTCGATCTGGCGTCCGTCTCGAAGCTGTTCACCTCGATCCTCACCGTGCAGCAGATCGAGCGGGGCACGCTCGGCCTTGAGGCCAAAGTCGCCTCCTACCTCCCGGATTTCGCGGGCGCGGGCAAGCAGGACATCACCGTGCGCCAGCTGCTGACGCACACGTCCGGATTCCGCGCCTGGATTCCGCTGTACAAGGAGCCGACCCGGGAAGGGAAACTCCGGCTGCTGTGGAACGAGGCGCCGGCCAGTCCGCCCGGCACCAAGTACCTCTACTCCGACCTCAATCTGATCTCGCTGCAGCTGATCCTCGAGGAGATCACCGGTCACACTCTGGATGTACTGCTCCGAAACGAGATCACCGCTCCACTCGGGATGCAGCGCACGCGATACAACCCGCCCGCCTCATGGAAACCGAGGATCGCCGCCACCGAGGACGCCCGGCTGCCCTGGTCGGGGCTCGACCGCGGTCTGGTCTGGGGCGAGGTGCACGACGAGAACGCATACAGCTTCGGCGGCGTCGCGGGCCATGCCGGAGTCTTCTCCTGCGCCTGGGACCTCGCGATCCTCGCCCGCACCCTCCTCAACGGCGGTGTCTACGGACGCTCCCGCATTCTGTGCGCGTCGTCGGTGGAGCTGATGTTCACCGACTTCAACACCGCCTTCCCCGGCGACGAGCACGGCCTCGGCTTCGAGCTCTACCAGCACTGGTACATGGGAGCGATGGCCACGCCACGCACCGCGGGCCACACCGGCTTCACGGGCACCAGTCTGGTCCTCGACCCGAGCACCGACTCGTTCCTGATCGTGCTGGGCAACTCCGTGCACCCGGTGCGTGGTTGGCGCTCGGGCAGCGCCCCGCGGGTCGCCGCCGCCAACAACATGGCCCGTGCGGTCGCCGTCCGCCCGGAGCACGGCCGCACCGCCTGGTTCTCGGGCATGGCGGGCTCCACCGCCGCCACGCTGACCCTGCCCCCGCTCGCCCTCGCTTCGGAGCGGGCGCGGCTTCGGTGTTCGCTGTGGTGGGACACCGAGCCGGGCTCGGACGCGCTGTTCCTGGAGGCGTCGGCGGACCAAGGAGCGACCTGGCGGCCGGTGCCGTTCACGACCGTACACAAGGGGGCCGAGCCGCAGCCGCACCCGACGGGCTCGGTATCCGGCTGGTCCGGTCGTGTCTGGCACTGGCTGACCGCGGACCTGTCGGCCTGGCGCGGTTCCAAGGTGCGGCTGCGCTGGCGGTATGCGACCGACCAGCTCTATGTCGGCCGCGGCGTCTATGTGGACTCGATCCGCGTCGAGGACCGCGGACGCCCGGTCTTCAACGAGGGCAGACCCGCGGACGCCGCCCTGATCGAGGCGAACGGCTGGACGGTGTCCCGGGACTGACGAACCATCAGAACGATGTCACCGGCCCAGTGCCGCCATCGCGGCGTTGTGTCCCGGCACACCGCTGACCCCGCCGCCGCGGACGGCGCCCGCCCCGCACAGCAGCACATTGGCGTGCGCCGTCTCGACCCCCCAGCGCCCGGTGGACTCGGTGGCGTACGGGAAGGCGAGGTCGCGGTGGAAGATATGACCGCCGGGCAGCCGCAGTTCCCGTTCGAGGTCGAGCGGGGTCTTCGCCTCGATACAGGGCTCGCCGTTCTCGTCGAGCGCGAGGCAGTCGGCGATCGGCTCCTCCAGATAGGCGTCGAGCTCGGCGAGGGTGGCCGTCAGCAGCTGGTCACGCGTCCCGTCGTTGTCCGCCGCGAAGAGCCGGGCAGGGGTGTGCAGCCCGAAGAGGGTCAGAGTCTGGTAGCCCTCGGCCGCGAGCTCAGGGCCGAGGATCGACGGGTCGGTCAGTGAGTGGCAGTAGATCTCGGACGGCGGCGCGCCCGGCAGCCGGCCGTCCGCGGCCTCCCGGTACGCGGTCGCCAACTGGCCGTAGCCCTCGGAGACATGGAAGGTCCCGGAGAACGCCTCGCGCGGGTCGACGGAGCGGTCCCGCAGCCGCGGCAGCCGGCGCAGCAGCATATTGACCTTGAGCTGGGCGCCCTCTGCGGCGGCGGGCGGCTCATCGCCGAGCAGCGAGGCAAGCTCCTGCGGCGAGGCGTTCACCAGGACCTGCCGGGCCGCGACGGTGCCCTCGGCGTCCTGGGAGCGGAAGGTGATCTCGGCCCGTTCGCCGTCGGTCTCGATACGGGACACCTCGTGCAGGGTGGCGATCTCCGCGCCGGCCGCCGTGGCCGCGCCCGCCAGCGCGTCGGTCAGCGCGCCCATGCCGCCCACCGGCACGTCCCAGTCCCCCGTCCCGCCGCCGATCACGTGGTAGAGGAAGCAGCGGTTCTGGAGCAGCGAGGGGTCATGGGCGTCGGCGAAGGTGCCGATCAGGGCGTCGGTCAGCACCACACCCCGGACGAGATCGTCGGCGAACCGCTTCTCGATCGCGACGCCGATGGGCTCCTCGAAGAGCGTCCGCCAGGCAGTCTCGTCGTCGATGTGCGCGCGCAGCGCCTGACGCGTGGGCAGCGGCTCGGTGAGGATCGGGAAGACCCGTTCGGCGACCTTGCCGGTCATCCCGTAGAACTCCTGCCAGGCCGCGTACTCGCTGTCGCCGCCGGTGAGTGCGGCGAACGACTCCCGTGTACGGTCCCCGCCCACGAGCAGGCCGGCGCCGCCCTTCGGCGTGTAGGAGGAGACGGTGCGTTTGCGTACGGCGAAGTTCAGACCCAGCTCGCGCACGATCTTGTCCGGCAGCAGCGAGACCAGGTACGAGTAGCGGGAGAGCCGGGCGTCGACCCCGGCGAAGGGCCGGGTGGAGACGGCCGCTCCCCCGGTGTTTCCGCGGCGCTCCAGGATGAGGACGGAGCGTCCGGCACGGGCGAGGTAGGCGGCGGCGACCAGGCCGTTGTGGCCGCCTCCGACGATCACTGCGTCGTACGAGGTGTGTGCGGGCATGGCCGGACCCTAACGGCTGATCGCCCGCAGCGGTCAGACCCCCTGCGCGCCGCGCTGCTGCCGCAGGGCCGCCACCCGCCGGTACAGGTCGACCGCCTCGGCGTGGCGACCGAGCTGCTCCAGGCAGTGGGCTTCGTCGTTGCGGCTGGCCAGCGCGTCGGGATGGTTCATTCCCAGCACCCGCTGCCGGGCCTCGGCCACCTGTCCATAGACAGCGAGGGCGTCCGCCCAGCGTCCCAGCCAGCCGAGCCCCACGGCGACTTCGCGGCGGCTGATGAGGGTGTCGGGGTGGTCGGCGCCCAGGATCCGTTCCCGCAGCGCGCACACGTCGCGCGACTCGGTGAGGGCCTCTTCCCAGCGGGCGAGCCGGCCGAGGTTCACACCCAGACCGTGGCGGGCGCGCAGGGTTTCGGGATCGGCGGGACCGTGCACGCGGGTGCGGTCGTCGACGAGGTCGCGGTAGAGCTCCAGGGCCTCCGCGCTGCGGCCGAGCCGTCCGAGGCTGATGCCGACCTCGTAACGGGCGGCGAGCGTGTCGGGGTGATCGGCTCCCAGCGCCTGGGCGCGCGCGACGGCCACCTCGCGGTAGGTCTGCAGCGCCTCCGTCCAGCGGCCCAACTGGCCGAGCGCATAGGCGACTTCATATCTCGTTACCAGGGTGTCGGGGTGGCCCGCGCCGAGCACGCGGCCGCGGGCGGCGGCGACGTCGTACGCCATCCGGTACGAGTCCTCCAGCCGTCCCAGCCTGCTGAGGTTGAAGGCGAGGTTGTGCCTGCAGCGCAGCGTGTCGGGATGCTCATGGCCGATGGTGCGCTCGCGGGAGTCGAGGACCGCCGCGTAGACCTGATGGGCCTCGAAGTGCCGCCCGAGCTGGCCGAGGACGTACGCCATCTCCTGTCGGGCGGCGAGGGTCTCGGGATGGTCGGCGCCCATGGTCCGCTCGCGTCCGTCCGCGACCCGGCCGAACTCCCGCAGCGCGTCCGCGGCACGACCGGTCCTGCTCAGCGTGAAACCGACCTCGTACCGGCTGGCGAGGGTGTCCGGGTGGTCGGGGCCCAGCAGGTGCTCGCGCTCGACGGCGACCGATCGATGCACCTCGCCGGCCTCCTCCCAGCGGCTCAGCCGGCCGAGGCTGAGGCCCGCGTTGTGCCGGCTGGCGAGGACGGCGAGCAGCTCCGGCGGCGGGGTGGGCCGCTCGGGCCGGGCCTGGACCGGCAGCGCGGGGCCGCCGCGCGGATCGGTGTACGTGGTCCACTCACCGGTCAGGCCGGCGGTGTGGTCGGGCAGATCGGGCCGCACGGTCGCGGTGCCGTTCGCCTTGTGGCCGGTGGTCATACCGCGGGTCCAGGACGGGAGCCGCGGCTCGCGGGATGGCGGCTGCTCGGGGCGCTGCAAGGGCTCTTCGGTGTGCGCGTGGCCCTGGTGCGGCCTGCCCTGGTGCGGGGAGGCGCCGAACCGGCGGCGGACGTCCTTGGCGTCGGTGGGCCGCTCTTCGGGTGTCTTGGCGAGCAGGTCGAGGACGATTTGCTGGAAGAACTCCGGGATCTCGGCCCGGTGGGTGCGGAGCGGTTCCGGTGGCGTGTCGCGGTGCCCGACGAGCACCGCCCAGGCGTCGTCGTGGTCGAAGGGCGGGACACCGGTGGCGATCTCGTACAGCACACAGCCCAGCGAGTAGAGGTCGCTGCGGTGGTCGACATGGTCGCCGCTGATCTGCTCGGGCGACATGTAATGCGGGGTTCCCATGGCGATGCCGGTGCCGGTGAGCCGGGAGGTGAAGCCGATGTCCGCGCCGAGGCGGGCGATGCCGAAGTCGCAGATCTTCACCGTGCCGTCGGTGAGCCGCATGATGTTGGCGGGCTTCAGGTCGCGGTGGACGATGCCCTGTTCATGGGTGTAGGCGAGGGCGTCGGCGACCTGCTCGGCGATGTCGACGACGTCGGGCACCGGCAGCGGATGCTGTTTGTTCTCCTCGAGCAGCTGGCTGAGGTTGCTCCCCTCCAGCAGCTCCATGACCAGGTACAGCACCCCCTCGTACTCGCCGAAGTCATGGACCACGGTCACCCCGCGGTGCTGGAGCGCGGCGGCCACCCGCGCCTCGCGGCGGAAGCGCTCCCGCAGGACCCGGGTGAAGGACTGGTCGTGCTGGGGTCCCATCGGCTTGAGGCATTTGACCGCGACACGCCGCCCGAGCGATTCGTCGCGGGCCCGCCACACCTCGCCCATGCCACCGCGCCCGATGACATCGAGCAGCCGGTACCGGCCTTGGATCAGCCTGGATTCCGCCATCGCGTGCTATCGCCCCCGTCGCTTCCCTGCGCCCTCCCCGGCCCGTCCAGTATGGCCTCCTGTCTGCGGAGTTTGTACGGGGCCGGGCGCGCGCCGGGGCCGAGTCGCGCCATCGCTTTCAAGATGTGACCTGGCGGCAGTTGCCAGCGGAGACGGGAGGGAATGCAGCGCAACAGGTTGCCGGTGGCGCTGAGCTGATGCGTGACGCGCTCAGCGGCGGGGGCGGGTCTGCCGTAGAGCTGATGGGCGTAAGGGGGCAGCGCGTTGTACGCGAGTGCGGCCACACGCCGCCACAGCAGTTCGCGCGCCGGGACGAGGAGGGCGTTGATGGGTGGCCGCTGGAGAAAGTCGTCCACGTCGTGCGCCTCGGGTCCGGCGGCGAGCTCGGGGCGGACCACGTCGAAGTACTTCGCGAGCTGGGCGGTGGAGGCGGGCACGTCGGCCGGGTCGAGGCCGACCAGGCGTGCGCCTTCACGTTGTTCGGCAAGGTAACGGTCGGCCTGTGCGTCGCTGATCGGGAGACCGGAGCGGCGTGCGACATCGAGGTAGGAGCCGACCTCGGCGCAGTGCACCCACAGCAGCAGCTCCGGCTCGTCGACGCCGTAGCGCTCGCCCGTCGCGGGATCGGTCGCCTTGAGGCGGGTGTGGATGCGGCGGACCCGGGCGCCCGCCCGCTCGGCGGCCGCGGCGGTGCCGTAGGTGATGGTGCCGACGAAGTTGGCCGTACGCATGAGCCTGCCCCAGGCGTCCTTGCGGAAGTCGGAATTCTGCATGACTCCGCGTACGGCACGGGGGTGCAGCGCCTGGAGGTACAAGGCGCGCACCCCGGCGACCCACATCATCGGGTCGCCGTGCATCTGCCAGGTGACGGAATGGGGTCCGAAGAGCCCCGGGTCGGCTTCGCTCAGGTCGTCGGCTTCACTCATGTGCGACTCCTTGAGATACATGTCATCTGCCCGGAGTGCTGACGTGCAGACGACGCCTGCTGTGCAACCGCGAGGATCTGACGCCGGGGCGTCAGAAGTCCATCATCCCGTTCATCCCGTACGTCAGATCGAAACGGGTCGCGTTGAGGTCCTTGAGCGTCGCCGCGATCTTGCGGGCTACTGTTTGGGGCGATCCCTGCTGCAGGCCCGGTCCTGACCGGCGTCATGCCAGGTCAGACTCGGTGATGTGATGGTGGAGCGCTACTGGGCTGCGATGGCATCCGCAGCCGTGGAGATCTACCATCACGTGTAGGCACTATGCGCCCCTGCGGTCGTAGGGAGGCCGATATGGCGGATGCCGGATTCGGACAAGTGGGCCTCTCGCCCTACCTGCCGATCGCCGAGCACGGCCTTATCGGCGATCTTCACAGTGCGGCGCTCGTGGGCACCAACGGCACCATCGATTGGTATTGCTGCCCGCGCTTTGACTCACCGAGCGTGTTCGCCTCCATTCTGGATGCGAACCGGGGCGGATCGTTCGAGCTGGCCGCCGAGGTGCCGACGAGAACCCGGCAGTTCTACTTTCCCGACACAAACGTTCTTATCACGCGGTTCTTCGCCTCCGACGGGGTGGCTGAGATCCAGGACTTCATGCCGGTCACCGACGACTCCGGCTCGGTGGCCCGGCACCGGCTGATCCGGCGGGTGATCTGCGTTCGGGGAACGCTCCCGTTCACAGCGCGGGTGGCTCCCCGCTTCGGCTACGGGGCCGAACCGCATTCCGCGCAACTGCAGGGCAACGACGCACTGTTCCGGTCCGAGAACCTGTCGTTGGCGCTCACCGCCACCACGCCACTGGAGTGCGACGGCCTGGACGTGTGGTCGCACTTCAAGCTCCTCGAAGGCGAGTCCGCGGTGTTCGCCCTCGACCAGATCAGTGACGACGTCATCCCGCGAGCCTGTCCCCAGGCCGAGGCGGAGGACCAGTTCGAGACAACGGTCAGGTTCTGGCGCAACTGGCTGGCCGGCTCGCGCTACCACGGACGCTGGCGGGAGATGGTGCACCGCTCCGCGCTCGTGCTGAAGCTGCTCACCTACGCGCCGACGGGTGCGATCGTGGCTGCCCCGACGACCAGCCTGCCCGAGCTGATCGGCGGCGAGCGCAATTGGGACTACCGGTTCGTATGGGTCCGTGACGCCGCCTTCTGTGTCTACGCCATGCTCAGGCTGGGCTTCACCGGAGAGGCCGAGGCGTTCATGGGCTTCCTGTCCGAGCGGGGCATCATGCGTGGCAGCGGACCCGCGGGACCGCTGCAGATCATGTACGGAATCGACGGGCGCGGCGAGCTGCCCGAGCGTGAGCTGCCCCACCTCGAGGGCTACCTGGGGTCCGCCCCGGTACGGGTGGGAAATGCCGCCACCGGCCAGCTCCAGCTGGACATCTACGGAGCACTGATCGACTCCGTATATCTGTACGACAAGTGGGGACAGCCCATCAGCAGCGATCGGTGGGAGGAGCTCGGGGTTCTGGTGGACTGGCTCTGCGCCCACTGGGACCAACCCGACGACGGCGTGTGGGAAACACGCGGGGGCCGCAGGAACTATCTGTATTCGCGGCTGATGTCCTGGGTGGCGATAGAACGAGCCATCCGGATGGCGAACCGCCGCGGCCTGCCCGCGGACCACCGCCGGTGGCGGCAGACCCGTGATGCGATCTACCGGCAGATCATGCAACGCGGCTGGTCCCCCGAACGAGGGGCGTTCGTTCAGCACCTCGACGACCACGTACTCGATGCCTCTGTGCTGATGATGCCGATGGCCAAATTCATCGCACCCACCGACCCCAAATGGCTCGCGACCCTGGACGCGCTCACCGCGGACCTGGTGTCCGACTCACTGGTCTACCGCTACGACCCGGAAGCCAGCCCGGACGGCCTCCGGGGGGCCGAGGGCACATTCTCGATCTGCTCCTTCTGGTACGTCGAGGCGCTCGCCCGCGCCGGACGGCTGGAGGAGGCCCGGCTGGCCTTCGAGAAGATGCTCACCTACGCCAACCACGTCGGCCTGTACGCCGAGGAAATCGGACTGACCGGCGAACAACTCGGCAACTTCCCCCAGGCGTTCACCCACCTCTCACTGATCAGCGCCGCGTTCAACCTCGACCGTGCCCTTGGCTGACAGGCCGTCATCGCTGGGCACCGGCCGGTCCGCGCCGCATCCCCGCGCCCCCGTCGAGCGGGTCCCGGTGTGGCGGCCCGATCCCGGCATCCCGCTCAGGTGGCACCGGTTGAATGATCAAAATGGCGGGGGGTTAGCATATGAGCACCGCCTAGCTCGAAAGATAAACCTGTGACTGTCAATGACGACTCGTTCACCAACTGGAAGAACCGCGAGGAGATCGCGGAGTCGATGATCCCCATCATCGGGAAGCTGCACAGGGAGCGGGACGTCACGGTCCTGCTTCACAGCCGCTCCTTGGTGAACAAGTCGGTGGTCAGCATCCTCAAGACCCACCGATTCGCCCGGCAGATCGCCGGTGGAGAACTCTCGGTCACCGAGACGCTGCCCTTCCTGCAGGCCCTCACCACGCTCGATCTCGGCCCTTCCCAGATCGACATCGGCATGCTCGCCGCGACGTACAAGGCCGACGACCGCGGTCTCTCGGTGGAGGAGTTCACCGCCGGGGCCGTCGCCGGCGCCACGGGTACCAACAAGATCGAGCGCCGCGAGCCGCGCGACGTCGTCCTCTACGGGTTCGGCCGCATCGGTCGCCTCGTCGCCCGCCTGCTCATCGAGAAGGCCGGCTCCGGCAACGGCCTGCGACTGCGTGCCATCGTCGTCCGCCAGGGCGGCGACCAGGACATCGTGAAGCGCGCCTCGCTGCTGCGCCGCGACTCCATCCACGGTCAGTTCCAGGGCACGATCACCGTCGACGAGGCGAACAGCACGATCATCGCCAACGGCAACGAGATCAGGGTGATCTACGCCAACGACCCGTCTGAGGTCGACTACACGGCGTACGGCATCAAGGACGCCATCCTCATCGACAACACCGGCAAGTGGCGCGACCGCGAGGGCCTGTCGAAGCACCTCCGCCCCGGCGTCGACAAGGTCGTCCTGACCGCGCCGGGGAAGGGCGACGTCCCCAACATCGTGCACGGCGTCAATCACGACATGATCAAGCCGGACGAGCAGATCCTGTCCTGCGCGTCCTGCACCACCAACGCGATCGTCCCGCCGCTGAAGGCGATGGCCGACGAGTACGGCGTCCTGCGCGGCCACGTGGAGACCGTCCACTCGTTCACCAACGACCAGAACCTGCTGGACAACTACCACGCGGCCGACCGCCGCGGCCGCTCGGCGCCGCTCAACATGGTCATCACCGAGACGGGTGCCGCCTCCGCCGTCGCCAAGGCGCTGCCCGACCTCAAGGCAAGGATCACCGGCAGCTCGATCCGCGTCCCGGTGCCGAACGTCTCGATCGCGATCCTCAACCTGCGCCTCGCGCGCGAGACCACCCGCGAGGAGGTCCTCGACCACCTCCGCAACGTGTCGCTGACCTCGCCGCTCAAGCGCCAGATCGACTTCATCAGCGCCCCTGACGCGGTCTCGAGCGACTTCATCGGCTCGCGCCACGCCTCGATCATCGACGCCGGCGCCACCAAGGTCGAGGGCGACGACGCGATCCTCTACCTCTGGTACGACAACGAGTTCGGCTACTCCTGCCAGGTCATCCGCGTCGTCCAGCATGTATCCGGGGTGGAGTACCCGACCTTCCCGGTCCCGGTGGTCTGATCTGGGCGGACTGTCCGATCCGGTGTCCTGTCGGGGAAGGGCAGGCCGCTGTGACTGATTCCCCATGATGGCTGTCAAACAGTCGGCGCTGGGCGGAACCGCGGACGGAGAAGATCCGGCGCGTGTCCGCCAGACCGTCGAGCTGTCAGTCCTAGCTGACGCTTGTGATCACGGCAAGGATCTTCGGATCGGCGCTGCCAAAGCAGAGCCTTCAACGACACGGTTTGTCCCCGACTCGGGCGAAGCCGCCTCACCTGGTGGGTGATGACCGCCGTGCGCATCACCAGGGCACTATGCCGGCGTCGTCGAAGAACTGGCCGGTCGGGCCGTCGTCGGGCAAGGTCGCGAGTTTGATGGCGATCGCCGCGCCCTGTTTGGGGGTGCGCACGCCGCGGAAGCCGTTGAGGTCGGTCGCGACGTAGCCGGGGCAGCCGGCGTTGATCAGGATGTTCGTGCCGCTCAGCTCCCGGGCGTACTGGAGGGTGACTGCGTTCAGGAACGTCTTGGACGGCGAGTACGCCACGGCCACCGGACCCGCCGTCTGCTCGGCAGCGGTTCCTGACTGCCGGGTGAGGGAGCCGACACTGCTGGACATGTTCACGATCCGCGGTGCAGCAGAGCGGCGCAGCAGCGGCATCATCGCGTTGGTGACACGGATGACGCCGATCACGTTGGTCTCCACGACCGTCCGGATGGTGGCGGGATCGACCCGGGTGGGCTCCTGCGGTATACCGCCGGCGATGCCGGCGTTGTTGACGAGCACGTCGAGACGCCCCGCCTGTTTCTCGATCAGCCGTGCGGCGGCGGTCGCGCTCGCGTCATCGGTCACGTCCAGTGGTACGCCGAACGCGTCGACGCCGGCCGCGCGCAGTCTTTCCACCGCGGCCTTACGGTGCTGATCGTCGCGTGCGCCGACTCCGACGCTCCAGCCGAGGGCGCCAAGGCCCGCGGCGATCTCGTAGCCGATTCCCTTGTTCGCGCCGGTGACCAGCGCAATCGTTCGTTCACTCATGGGGACCATGCTGTCCTCGGACTCCGGCTGGGGTCCAAGACCGATCGGGTGGGCGACGATACCGTCCGGGTATTGATCCGGGGTAGCGTGGTCGTATGGAGACCCGGGAACTGCGCTACTTCGTCGCGGTCGCTGAGGAGTTGCACTTCGGGCGCGCCGCGCGGCGGCTCGGCATCGCGCAGCCGCCTTTGTCACGGGCGATCCAGCAGCTCGAACGCAGGCTCGGGGCAGCGCTGCTGGATCGGACCAGCCGCACTGTCGCACTGACCGAGGCCGGTTCGGTGCTGCTGGCCGAGGGCCGCGCGGCCCTCGATGCGGTCGACGCTGCTGAACGCCGGACCCGCCGCGCTGCGCTTGCCACCACCGGCCGTCCTGGCCTGGTCCTGGTCACGAAGGCCAGCGCGTCCAGAGAGCTGCTGGCGAAACTGCTCGACGCGTACGCCGCCGAACCCGGGGCGGTCCCGGTCGAGGTCATCCTGTGCGGGCCGGCCGAGCAGGAACGACTCCTGCGCGAGGGCCGGGCCGACGTGGCGCTACTGCACCGTCCGTTCGACTCGACGTCCGGGTTCGACACCGAAGAACTCAGCACGGAAGGCCAGGTTGTGGTCCTGCCGGCTGGGCACTCGCTCACCATCCGGGCCCATGTGCACATGGCCGACATCACCGGGCTGCCGGGCCTGCCCCTGCCACGCTGGCCCGACCCCGACGGCACCTACCCGCCCGGCCCCGGCCCGCAGGTCCGAGACCACGCGCAGCTGTTGCAGCTCGTCGCGCTCGGCCGTGCCTGCGCGGTCTCACCGGAGTCGTGCCGAGCCCAACTGCATGGTGACCTCGCGGCAGTGCCCGTGCTGGACGCGCCGACAGTCACCACCGTGATCGCCTGGCCACCGCACAGCCGGTCCAGAGCCGTCGCCGACCTTGTCCGGACTGCGACACGTCTCTAGTAGTTCCAACATGCCTGGCCAGGTTCCACCTATCGCGTGCCGGCTCAGCCAGCGCTCCAGAGTGTTGATCTTGATGCCAACTATCCCTCTTTTGTGCCAACTATAATTCTTCGCCACACGGCATCAGCGTCGTACCCGCGGCATCCCCAGTCCGATCCACGAGATGATCTCGCGCTGGATCTCGTTGTTGCCGCCGCCGAAGGTGAAGATCACGGCTGAGCGGTAGCCGCGCTCCAGCTCGCCGTGCAGGACCGCCCCGGCCGAGCCCTCCTTGAGGGCGCCTGCCGCGCCGACGACCTCCATCAGCCAGGCGTACGCGTCACGGCGTGCCTCGGAGCCGTACACCTTGACGGCGGATGCGTCCTGCGGGGTGAGGCTGCCTTGCTCGACGGCGCCCACCATCTGCCAGTTGAGCAGCTTCATTGCGTCGAGCTTGGTGTGGGTCTGCGCGAGCCGCTTGCGCACCCAGCCGAGGTCGATGACGCGGCGGCCGTCGGCGAGCTTGGTCTCGGCGGCCCAGCGCTGGACGTCGTGGAGCGCGCGGATGGCCATGGTGCCGTGGGCGGCGAGGGTGACGCGTTCGTGGTTGAGCTGGTTGGTGATCAGACTCCAGCCCTTGTTCTCCTGGCCGACACGGCGGGAGGCGGGCACCCGGATGTTCTCGTAGTAGCTGGCGGTGGTGTCGTGCGAGGCGAGCGTGTTGATGATGGTGCAGGAGTAGCCGGGGTCGGAGGTCGGGACCAGCAGCATGGTGATGCCCTTGTGGGGCGGTGCGTCGGGGTCGGTGCGCACGGCGAGCCAGACCCAGTCGGCGGTGTCGCCGTTGGTGGTCCAGATCTTCTGGCCGTTGACCGTGTAGTGGCCGGTGTCCTCGTCGCCCTCGCGTACCGCGCGGGTCTTGAGAGCCGCGAGGTCGGTGCCCGCGTCGGGTTCGCTGTACCCGATCGCGAAGTCGATCTCCCCGGAGAGGATCTTCGGCAGGAAGTACGCCTTCTGCTCGTCCGTGCCGAACTGCATGATCGTCGGGCCGACGGTGTTCAGCGCCATCAGCGGCAGCGGTACGCCTGCCTGGGCGGCCTCGTCGAAGAAGACGAACTGTTCCATGGGGCTGAGGCCGCGGCCCCCGTACTCCTTGGGCCAGCCGACACCGAGCCAGCCGTCCGTGCCGAGGCGGCGGATCGTCTCGCGGTAGAAGCGCTTCTGCGCGCCGGGGTCGGCGTATCGGGCGTGGACGTTGTCCGGCACCAGGTCGGTGAAGTAGGTGCGCAGTTCGGCGCGCAACTGCTGCTGCTCAGGCGTGTATTCGAGGTGCACAGCCCCTCCAGGAGTCTCGCGGTCCGTCCCCGGGCGCGGCGCACACAGTAGAACGTGTTGCAAGAATCCGGAAGGGCCGGACCACGGAGAGGGGGAGCGACTAGCCAGGCAGCTCCACCGACTTGTACAGGGCGTCGATCAACGCCATCTTGCGCGGGTCGTCGGCGATGTTGGGGCCCATGCGGTTCATCACGTATCCCAGGCTGATGCCCGCCTCCGGGTCGGCGAGTCCGCAGGAGCCGCCGAAGCCGTCGTGGCCGAACCCCCGGGGGTTGGGGCCGTACGAACCGTTCTCACCGCTCAGCCAGAGGCCCAGCCCCACCTCCGTCTCGTGCTCGAAGCCCGCACCCAGCACCAGGTCCCGACAGCGGCCCTGGCCTTCGCGGACGCGCTCGGCGGCCTCGGGCGACAGCAGGCGCCGGCCCCCGAACTCTCCTCGCCCGGCAAAGATTCCGTACAGGGACGCGACCGCACGGGCCGTTCCGTGGCCGTTGGCCGCGGGGATCTCGGCGGCGCGCCACTCGGGGGTGTTGGCGTCGGCGGCTCCGACGATGGGGTTGACCAGGGCCGCCAGCGCGACGGGCTGCAACTGGGCGAAGACGGCGGCCTGTTCGCTGCTCGACGCGGCCGGCGGATGCACCAGCTCGGCGGCGCGCCCGGCCTCCTTCTCCGGCAGCCCGATGGTGAAGTCGATGCCGAGCGGTCCGGTGACCTCCTGGAGCAGGAACTCTCCCGGCAGCTGTCCGGTGATGCGCCTGATGACCTCGCCGACCAGGAAGCCGTAGGTCATGGCGTGGTACCCGGACTGCGTGCCCGGCTCCCACCAGGGCTCGGCGGCCGCCAGCCGCGACGTGGTCAGCTCCCAGTCGTAGAGCTCGGCGACCGTGTGCGGTTCGCGCAGTCCGGCCAGGCCCGCGCGGTGCGAGAGCAGATGGCGGACGAGAACGGCCTCCTTGCCGGCTGCGGCGAATTCCGGCCAGTAGGTGACGACCGGAGCGTCCAGATCGAGCTGCCCCCGGTCGGCCAGCAGATGGGCGCACAGCGCCGTAGGACCCTTGGTCGTCGACCACACATTGACGAGGGTGTCGCACCCCCACGGAACGCTGCGCGCGGAGTCGGCCCAGCCGCCCCACAGGTCGACCACGGGCTCCCCGTCGATCAGAACACTCACGGCCGCGCCCAGTTCGCCGCGTTCGCGGAAGTTCTCCTCGAAGGCGGCCCGGACGGCCCGGAACCGTTCGTCGCAGTGGCCGTCGATCTGGGCATCGCGCTCTGACATGGGATCCTCCGTCGCCTCGGGCCAGTCTTGCGGCCTGCCGGTACCCGGCTCCCCAGAACGTACCGACTGGTCGGACTGGCGGGAAGAGTGCGAGCAGAAGGCGGGCGGCGCGGCCCCCTCGTCCGCCCATGCCCCTCGAGCCCGGGCCGTCGCCGGGGTGAGCGAGGATGGAGGGAGAAGATCCACACCCCGGAAGGAACCCGATGGTCCCCGACGACTCCGTACTGCTGCGCACCGAGGGTCACGCGGGGTACATCACCCTCAACCGTCCCCGCGCCCTCAACGCCCTCAGCCACGCCATGGTCCGCACCGTCGATACGGCGCTGGCCACATGGGAACAGGACCCTGCCGTCGAGGTCGTGGTCATCACCGGAGCCGGTGAGCGTGGGCTCTGCGCGGGGGGCGACATCCGCGCCGTCCGCGCGGACGCGCTGGCGGGCGGCAGCGCGTCGCTGGACTTCTGGCGGGACGAGTACCGCCTCAATGCCCGGATAGCCCGCTACTCCAAGCCGTATGTCGCCGTCATGGACGGCATCGTGATGGGTGGCGGTGTCGGCGTGTCCGCGCACGGCGACGTACGAATCGTCACCGAGCGGTCGAAGGTCGCCATGCCGGAGACAGGCATCGGCTTCGTACCGGATGTGGGCGGTACGCATCTGCTGGCGCAGGCGCCCGGCGAGCTCGGCACGCATCTGGCGCTCACCGGCACGGCGGTGGGCGCGGCCGATGCACTGCTGTGCGGGCTCGCCGATCACTTCGTACCGTCGCAGCGGCTGGCGGAACTCACCGCGTCGCTCGCCGAGTCGGACGTGACCGAGGCCGTGAGGCGGTGTGCCGGGCCCGCCCCCGAGGGTGAACTGGCCAGGCACCGCGAGTGGATCGACGACTGCTACGCCGCCGACTCCGTGGAGGAGATCCTCGACCGGCTGCTCGGCCGGGGCGATCCGGCGGCGAAGGAGACAGCCGAAACGATCCTCAGCAGATCGCCCACCTCCCTCAAGGTGACTCTCGCCGCGCTGCGCCGAGCCCGTGAACTCGGTGCGCTGGAGCCGGTCCTGGACCAGGAGTACCGCGTCTCGTGCGCGGCCTTCTCCTCGCCCGACCTGGTGGAAGGCGTCCGGGCGCAGGTCATCGACAAGGACCGCAGCCCGCGCTGGTCGCCCGCGGATCTTGCGCAGGTGACGGACGCGGACGTGGCTCGGTTCTTCGCACCGCTCGGCGAGCGCGAACTCGGACTCG
This sequence comes from Streptomyces sp. NPDC002730, assembly GCF_042888805.1. NCBI lineage: Bacteria > Bacillati > Actinomycetota > Actinomycetes > Kitasatosporales > Streptomycetaceae > Streptomyces > Streptomyces sp. NPDC002730. The sequence continues at coordinate 266,509 of NZ_JBIAQG010000004.1, read as the reverse complement.
GACTCGGACGCGACCTCGGACTTGGGCGGGGCATCGGACCCGGGCGCGGCCTCGGCGCCTGAGCTCAGCCGAGCAGATCGCGCAGCGAGGCCTTCATCCGGGCGACGAAGGCCTCGCGGACGGCCTCCTCCACAAGGTCCAGCGAAAGATACGGATTGAGATCCTCCAGCTCGACCAGCAGCAACTCACCGTCCGGAGCCCGGCAGGCGTCGACGCGCTGGATGCCGTGGTCCAGGGTGTTCCAGTCGATGAACCGCTGGGCGAACTCCAGGTCCGCCGGGCCCGGTTCGTACCGCTCCAGCTCCCAGCGGCGCTCCGGGCGCGGGGCGTACAGGGCGTACTGGAAGTCCCGGTCGACGAAGTAGAACGACACCTCGTAGCGGAACGGAATCCTCGGCTGCACCAGGACGTCGCCGTGCATGACCTCGGTGAGGCGGCCGGGGTGGAGAAACTCCATCCCGATCGAGTCCGCCCCGATCTTCGGTTTGACGACGTACTCCACGGCCTGCGGCAGCCGTCCGAGGTCCTCACCGCGGTCCACGGTCGGTATCACCGGATACCCGGCCGCGCTCAGCTCCACCAGATACTGCTTGCCCGCCATGTCCGCGCGGCCCGTCGGCGGATTGTAGAGACGGGCGCCGGTCTTGCGGGCGAGGGCACGGAAGGCGTCGTACTCCCCCTGGTAGTGCAGCACGGGACCGCTGTTGCGTACGAGGACGCCGTCGAAGGAGCCCATCAGACGCGCCGCGTCCAGCGGATGGCACAGAGCGACGTCGAAGTCCTCGCGCAGGCGCCCGGAGAGGCGGATGTCCTCGTCGCAGTAGCGGCGACGCTTCGCCTCATAGCCGAGATCCGTGACATAGAGGATGCTCGGGCGTGCGGCGGTCATGGTGCTCCCGGTGCTCGGCGTGCATGGTCGGGCGTGATCGCCCGGCCTTCGTATCAATCGCCCGGCCTTCGTATCAGACGGCTCGAGCGCGGCCGGCAGCGGTCCTGCTCAGCGCTCGGGACGGAGCAGCAACAGCGCCGTGTCGTCGCCGCGCTCACGGTTGCCCGTCGCCTTGGCGATGAGACGGTCGGCCACGGCTTCCAGCGGCTGGTCGGTGGCGTGTCCCAGTTCCTCCGCCAGATCCGCCAGCGCCTCGTCCATGTCGACCCCTGGGACCTCGATCAGTCCGTCCGTGTACAGGACCAGCAGGGTTCCCGGGAGCATCGACACCAATGTGGTCGGGTAGCCGGCCGACGGATCGACACCGAGCAGCGGGCCGCCGGCCAGGTCCAGGATGTGGACGCGGCCCTCCGGATCGCGGAGCAGCGGCTGGGGGTGTCCGGCACGGGCCAGCAGGGCACGGTGGCGCAACAGGTCCAGATGCAGATATACGCAGCTGGCCAGCAGGTCTCCTTCGAGGTCGATCAGCAACCGGTTGGTGGATTCCATGACCCGGCCGGGCGGCTGGCCTACCGCCGTGTAGGCGCGGACCGCCGTGCGGACCTGGCCCATCAATCCTGCGGCGGTGACATTGTGGCCCTGCACATCGCCGATGACGGCGGCCGCCGCGTCGCGGGTGCGCATCAGGTCGTAGAAGTCGCCGCCGATGTCCATGCCCTGGGTGCCGGGCAGATACCGTGCGGCGACCTCCAGACCGGGCAGCTTCGGCAGCGAGTTCGGGAGCAGTGCTGACTGGAGTCCGTGGGCCAGCCGGTTCTTGGCGTCGTAGAGCCGAGCCCGCTCCAGGGCCTGGGCGATGAGACCGCTGAGGCTGGTGAGCACGGCGCGCTCGTCGCTGGAGAAGTGGTGCGGCTGCGAGTAGCCGAGGACGCAGGTGCCGACGGGGCGTCCGGAGGCGATCAGCGGCAGATAGGCCCAGGCAGCCATGCCGTCCGGAGTGACGAAGCGGGCGGGATAAATGCGCTCCAGCTGCGCACGTGTCTCGAAGAAGGACGGCACTCCGCTCGAGAGCGCATGGGCACCGGGGGTCTGGGCGACCAGGGGCATGCCGTCGAACTGCTCCACGATCGACGCGTCCTCGTAGCCGCGGTGTCCCAGGACGCGCAGCCGGCCCGACTCGGACGCGAGCATGACCAGCGACCGGCTGCCGACAGCCGGCATGATCTCGTCGGCCACCAGCTCGATCACGTCGGACACGCCCACGGCCTCCGTCAGCGCACTGGCCAGGTTGAGGATGTGGGAAATGGCGACCAGCCGTGCGGGGTGCTCGGACGGAACGTCGGAGGGCATTTCCCGGACCGTTCCGCGGGCCGGGGTGATGCGCACGCTGATCCCGTTCCGGCTGGGGTGGAGCCGGAACATCAGCCAGTCCTGGGGCGGGCGCAGCGCGACGAACGAGGTGGCGTGCTGACTGATCAGGGCCGCCCGGTAGCGGTCCTCGTACACCGGATCGTTCAGCCAGGGCAGCGCGGACCACAGCTGGCCTCCCAGCAGCTCGCTCACCGGCGCACCGACCAGCTCGCCGGCGGCGGGGTTGGCGTAGGTGACGCGACCGTCCACATCCAGCGAGCACATCCCGTCCGGAATCCGCGCCAGCATGTGTACGGCCTCGACCGCGCCGGTCGTACCCGCCATGGCGGTCGGTCCGAGGAAGTCGGGCTCGGGGACGAGGGGGCGGCCTGCCTCCGCGGCCCGGCGCAGCCGCAGGGCGAGGCGGTCGCAGGCAGCGGTGAGACGGCCGCGTTCGTCGTCGGAGATGGCCGACGGATGGGAGCCTGGCCAGGTGACGAACACCGCTCCGTACGCGGTGTCGTCGGTCGCGATGGGCAGGGCGGCGAGGGCGAACGGATACGGCAGGACCACCGCGATCCGTTGATAGCGGCTCGCCATTTCCTCCTCGCCGGAGACCCAGATCAGCCGCCGTTCGCGCAGGGCGTCGGCGACAGGGATGGGTGAGCTGAGCGAGATCCGCTCCCAGGGCGCGGCGAAGGCCCGGGGCAGTCCGGCCATGACGGCCATCTCGAGCACCTGCTCATCGGGCGACAGCAAGTACACGGCGCCGGAGTGGGCGTGGACGTCGTCCATCATCCCGGCCAGGGCCAGGGACAGGAGGGGGTGGGAACCCTCGCTTGCGCTGTCCGGCGGGGTGGGCCCGGTGGCAAGCGGATCCGGCAAGGAAACCACCTCCTCCGGCCGCAATGCTCACGACCAAGGCTGCCGGTTGCGGGGGCTTCGCGCACGGCGAGCGGCGGTGAGGTCCGCTCGCCGTGCGGTGCGGTGTGCCCACCGGGGGCGGCACGCCTGTCGGCGGGCCGGTCGGCGGGCGCGAGAGCCGGACCTGTCCCCGGAGGCCCCACGCGCGGCTGCGGAGCGACGACGCCCCTGAGGCCCTTGCGCAGCGGGGCTGCTGCACCCTGTCGCGCTCGCGCGGCAGCTCACCGCGGGCGTATGCCGCCCGAGCCAGGCGCACCGGTCTGAGCGGCGTACCGCACGCGCCCTTCCTCAATCTCCCGCTGGAGTGCGCGGTCGCGCAGGTTGCGGGCGACGAACACGGTGCGCTGGGCGCGGCCGATCTCCAGCATGGCCTGGTAGGCGGGGTGTGCGGCGGCACGGGTGAAGCGCGAGAGGACCGGATTGATTGGGGCAGACCGCCCGCGGCAACCAGTCCTCGGACAGAGGCGTCCCAGCGGACATGACGCCCACCGGTACACCGCCTTCCTCGTCTGACCCGCCGTCCTGGCCGCACTGCGCAACCGGCGCGTGGCACGGCGACCCAGTTGGGTGCCGCGGCCGTCAGGTAGAGCCGTACCCCGAGTGCCTGGCTCACCTCAGGGACGCCGATCGGGATCGTTACCTCGGCTACCTGGACCCTCGTGGCCACCTCGATCTCCGCGGCACCCCCTTCTCTGAGAGCCTGCTGCGGCAGCTCTTGGACGCGCTGCGCGATCCCGCCACCGGGCAGTCCCGCCTTGCCGAGACCCGGTTCGACAAAGCCCCGGGCCTTCAGCGCCTCCTACCTCGACTACACCCTCCAAGACGGCATCGCCGAACAGATCCAGTGCCCCACCCTCGTCTGCGACGCCGCCGAGGACGAGTTCTTCAAGGGCCAGCCCGAGCAGCTCTACAACCACCTGACCTGCCCCAAGACCCTCATGGTGTTCACCGCCGAGGAAGGCGCCGACGCCCACTGCCACCCCGGCGCCATGCGCCTGTCCCTGGCCCGGATCTACGACTGGCTCGACGACACCCTCACCACCACCCCCTGAAAAAGCCGAACATCACCGGCAAACACCGATCACAGCCCCACCCGACCGGCCCTCCCGGACCGCCTCGCACTCCCAGGGAATCCAGATGAACCGCACCGGTATCGAAGCCGCCCTCAACGACCTGCTCTTCAACCACGACATCACCCTGGAGGAAGCCGCCGACCGCCACTTCACCCCCGACTACCGGCAGCGCACGGACGGCGAGTGGGCCGACCGCACCGAGTTCCTCGACCACATCAACCACCTGCGCGGCATCGTCGCCGGCGGCAAGGTCGAGGTCCACGAAGAGCTGTACGACAGCGACAAGTACGCCGACCGGCACACCTGCCACATCACCAAGACCGACGGCACCACCGTCACCATGGAGGTCTACGTCTTCGCCGACCTCGCCCCCGACGGCCGCTTCAACCGCATCGAAGAAACCACCCTCATGCTCAAGGGCTCCGACGCCGACCGCAACATCGGCAGCGCCCGCTGAGAGACCACGCCGCGAAGACGGCACACGCCTCGGCAGCGGATCAGAACCATCCGGCGAGCGAGCCCGCCAGGTCCCCGGCTGCGGATCCCGCATACGCGATGGACTTCATCCAGGCGGGATCCGCAACCGAATCCGGCACATCATCAGACCCCGTCGGTCCGCCAGCTGCTGACCGTGCCCTGCAAGCCCGGCCGCCAGCGGCCGGGCAGCCAAGTGCATCGGGGTGCACCACCTCACCGAGCGGGCCTCGGCCACCTTCACCGCCTCAGGACTCAGCATCCGACACCCGGAGGCAGCCGAGCACGTACTTGAGCATCGTTCGCTGCTGCCGAGCGTTGACCCTCTCGCTGCCTTGGACGAGCAGGCGGGGCCCCAGGGCCTCGCGCACCGTCGACGGCTTCTCAGCACCGGCAGTCGTTCACCCGGATGGCAGGCTTAGGTCGCCGGTTCGGGCGATCGTGCCGTCTCATGGGCTTGACCACTACTGCGTTCGAGTAGGAGGTGGCCGATGTACAACATGCGCGCCGAACACCTGGCGACGAAGGCCGACGGGGGACTGCTCTTGCACGTCCTCGACCGCGACGGCAGTGCCTTGTCCGGCCGAGTGATGAACAGCAAGGCGATCACCACAGCAGATGCGGTGTACGACTGCGACGACCACTGCACCAGTTGCATGAACGCCGTCGGCCACGCCAGCTCCTTCCACAAGTGATAGGTCCACGTGAGCGGACTGGCGTACGACGTAGAAGACCGCGGGCACAAGCGGGCCGAAGTTTGGAGTCCACTCCATGAAATCCGACACCTCGCGGCAGCACGCCCAGACCAGGCCGCGGCTCGTTGAGCGGTGGCGGGAGTCGGCCGACCGGCATCTCACCCCCACGAAGCGATCGCTGATCGTGACCTGGGTTGCCTTCGGTACCACCTGGGGCACGGTCCGGCTGGTCACCCACGGCATCCGCGGAGGCTGGCTGCCCTGGGGGAACATCTCCGCGGGCGGCGAGCATCTGCACCACTACAACTTCGGCATCGCCACGCTCGCCGGTATCGGCCTAATCGCCGTACGCGGCGACGAACGCGCCGTCGGCCACCCCGTCATCGCCGCTGCCTACGGCGCCGGAACCGCGTTGATCACTGACGAGTTCGCCCTGCTACTGGACCTGAGCGACGTCTACTGGGCCAAACAGGGGCGGCTCAGCGTGGACGTCTCCCTCGGCTTCCTGTCCGCGCTCGGCACGTACCTGACCGCCAAGCCGTTCTGGGACGAGGTCACCCGGGTGACGCGCAACCACGTCGCCTCCGCGGCCCGGCGGGGACTGTCAGAGGCCACGTGAGACCGTTCCGCCGAAGTTCAAGATCCATCTCGCGACGCTGGTGATCAGATCACCACGGCAGCTTGTCGGAGCGCTCCACTCGATGCATCCCGGCACACCTTCGTTCATGGTGCGGGGATCGTACGCCCGAGCGGGCCGCCCCAATCCCTTGCTGGCCGCATGGGTCGGGCCGGGGGGAAGCGTGCAAGCGGAATCCGCCGGCACCTGGTTCCATGCCCCTCTGCCTACCGGTGGTTGAGGAGGAACGTGGACGAGAACGAGGTGCACTGCGCACGGTGCGGAAGTGCCGACACGGTGGTCCAGCCGGACGCCGACACCGTGAAGCACGGCCGGTGCCTGCGCTGCGAGAAGGACTTCCAGGCCACGCCCTGCCCGATCTGCGGGAGTCAGCCCACCGGACCGCCACCGTCGGTGAGTTCGGCGATGCGCCACCACTCGTGCGGGCTCTTGAACCTGGCGAACTCTCCGTCGTAGTGCCGTTCCGCCGCCTCGCGCGGGCTCAGTCCGGATGCCAGGTGCGCCTGGCCGTGGGCGTCGAGGGTGCCCTCCATGACCGGGGCCATCAGGGCGAGGAGGTCCTCACGGTCGGCCACCGGGCGGAAGACGAGACGCCCCTTGGACTCCGGGAGTACGGACGACGGGGTCCACTGCAGCCGCAGCCGCGGTCGGGCAGCGGGTACTCGGTGATCCGGCCGTCGGGCGCTCTCCGACCGATCTGACCGGCCGCGATCTCGGTGAACCCGACGCTTCCGTCCGGGCCCGCGGCGATTCCGACCGGTGCGGCCGCCTCGGTGGGCAGCTCGTGGACCGTGATGCGGCCGTCCATGCCGATGCGGCCGACGGCGTTGGCCTGGTTCATCGTGAACCACATCGCGTCCCCGGCCGCGGCGATCGCGGAGGGGAACGCGCCGGTGCGCGGCAGCGGGTACCCCGTGACCGTTCCGTCGGTGGTGAGGCGGCCGATGCGGTCGGCGGCGGTCTCGGTGAACCACAGCGCGCCGTCGCCCGGCAGGAGTCGGTGAGCCTGGAGGTGCTCGGCGACCACATCGTGCCGCGCCTGAACGGCCCCATTCCCGCCTACTGGGAGACCGCCGTCCTGCCGGCCCGCACACCGGCCGGACGCCTCGTCCGCCGCGGCCCGGCCGTCGCCACCTTCTACGAGATCCTTGCCCTCGTCGCGGCAGGCGACGCGGTCTGCACAGTCCCCGACGAGGGGCGGCGCTACAACGCGCAGACCGACGTCGTCTACCTACCCCTCCACGATGCCCCGCCCGTCCAGTGGGCCCTGATCTGGCGCACGGACCGCGCGACCCCACTGGTACGCGCACTCGCCGAGGCGGCGACGGACTGCGGGGACGCAACTGGGCGGTAGAGACGGGATGTGCCGGCGTCGGTGTCGTGTCCCTCGGGAATCTCGATGCCGGCGAGCCTGCGGTCAATCCCGTGCCGCCGGACGATGTGCCAGCACATCGGGCGGGTCGCGGCCGAGCGCGGGGGACGCGGAGATCACGCTCTCGGTGGACGATGGCGAATAGATCGCCCACTCCACCTGGAATCCGCGGGTGGGCATCCTAGGCGGGCTCTCGATCCTCGGGACGACCGGTGTGGTGGTGCCCTACTCCTGCTCGGCCAGCACGGCCCGGAGAACGGCCGCCTCTCCCACGCCCGGCTCGCGGGGCGCCGGACGCAGGACGCAGGACGCGGGACGCGGGACGCAGGGCCGCTCCCCGGCCACGACGGGCCTACGCCGCCCGGCGCGATGCCACCCCCTCCGCCGCGATGCGGATCGCTGTACGTTCCGTGACGCCGCCCACCGTCACCGCCAGCGTGACCGTCCCCGGCCGAAGCGCGGTGAGCCGGCCCGTAACCGGGTCGAACGCCGCCGCATGGCGGTGGCGAGCGTCCTCAGGCGCGCCGATGTACAGGTTCGGCGAGCCCGTCCAGTCCGCGCTCAGCGGGAACGCCACCGGGACCCGCCGCGCACCCTGCGTGACCGTCGCCCGGGCGTCCGCGGCGTGGCCGGGCTTCAGCACTGCGGGCGCGTCCAGGGTCAGGCCGTCGACATGCGCCCGGGTCTGGACCGAGACCCAGTCCGGGCGGCCCTCCCACGGGCGAAGCCGCCCCGCCAGCTGCTCTCCGCGCGACACCTTGTCGACGCCGACCAGCGACCAGCCTGTGAAGCCGCCCTCGTCCGCCGGGCCCGCCGGGGCCTTGCCCGAGTTGCCGTTGATCAGATACGGCACGCCGTCCACGTGCTCGGCGTGGAAGACGCCGACATGGCTGCCTACGAGCCCCGCCCCCTTTCCGGTCGTACGGCGGAACTCCGCGAGCCACTGCTCGATCAGCGCCGCCTCCTTGCGGTCGCCGAGCCGGCTGCCCTTCTGCGCGGTCGGGTCCCGCGGCGGGACGTGCTCGACGAGCATCACCGACGAGATGCTCGCGTCCTTCGACGCCGCTTCGAGCTGTGCGCGCACCGCCTTGATCTGGTCGAAGCCGCCGCCCCGCAGGCTCAGGCTCGAGGTGTCGAGGGTCAGGAACCGGGTACCGCGATGGTCGAACGTGCGGTGCGCGGGCCCGAATTCGGCGATGAAGTTGTCGATCTTGCCGCCCATCACCTCATGGTTGCCCGGCACGTAGTACCAGGGCAGCTCGTCCCCCAGTTCCTCGGTCAGGACGCGGCGCGCGAAGGCCAGATCCGCCGGAGAGCCCTCGTCGACGAGGTCGCCGTTGACGATGAGGAAGTCGGGCCGCGCGGCCTTGATCTCGCGCAGGGTCCGGCGTGCCTGCGCCACGATCGCGCTGTCGGGGTCGCGGGCGACGAACTGCGCGTCGGACATGACCGCGAACTGCCAGTCCCTGCCCTCGGTCTCGGCGGCCGGGTCGATCAACGGGTCGGCCGTACGCGGCTGTTGAGGCAGCACGACCGTCGGTGGCACCTGCGCGGTCAGGCCGTCGATCACGATCTTCCCGGTGTACTGCTTGGCGGCCGCGGTCTCGGCCAGATAGAAGCGGTGCACCGACAGCGGCATCGCGGCCCCCGGCGGCACGGCGAAGGTCACCTGCCGCCAGCCCGTCCAGGTGACGTACGGTCCGCGCAGCAACTGGTCGGAGCCGGCCGCGTCCTTGAGGTGCAGTGTCGGCCAGGCGCCCTTCCCGTCGCCCTTGATCCAGAGCGTGAAGGACTGCGGCTGGCCCGGAACGGCGATATGCCGCGGCGGGTTGGCGTACGCGGCCCTGGTCGCGGTCGACTGCGTGAAGTCGTAGGTGAGCTCCAGGCCCGTCCCACTCTGTCCTTCGGGTGTCGCCGCGACCGAGCCACTCGCGCGGGCCTGGCTGAAGGTCCAGGACGCGGCGTCGTCGAAGCCGGAGACCGGCTGCTCGGCGAGGCCGACGCTGACGGCGAACACGGTGGTGACGCCCGCGGCCGTCGCCATGATCTGTCCGGCCCCGCTGCCCGTGCGGGACGTGACGGTGAACGAGCCCCGGCCGTCGTCGCGGATGTCGAAGAGCGTGTGGTCGTAGCCGAGTTGCACATCGGCCGGTTCGACGGGCGCGCTGTTGCCCTGGGCGTCCAGCCCGAGGATACCGAAGGTGCCGGTGGCGCTCGCGTCCGCGAGGCCGACCCGCTTGGTGGTCGGCTCGATTCTCGCCAGGTCGTCGAGCACGGTCAGCTCGGTGCTGCCATGGGCACCCGCACGTTCCGCGCGTACCTCGGTCGTGCCGCTGTGCCGCGCCCGGAACGTCCCGTGGTCGTCGACCCGGCCCACCAAGGGCTGGACGGCCCGCCAGTGTGGTGCTCCGGCGGCCGGTCCGTATGTCTCGTCGTAACCGGCGGCGGTGAGCCGGCGGGTCAGGCCGGGGAACACCCGCTCCGGGTGGCCGCCCTTGACCGGGTCGGCGGTGGGGGCGCTCGCGGCGGGCGTGCGGGTCTCGACCCAGAAGCCGCGCAACCGACCGCTGCCGTCGGGCGCGGTGAGCGCGAGGCCGTTGGGGACGGTGCGCTCGCTGCCGTCGGAGGGGCTGTTCTCCACCTGGAGGGCGTCGCTGCCGGGTTCGCGGGCGACGAGTGTCGAGGAGCCGCCGCCGTCGAGGTTGAGCGCACTGTGCGCGCCGGCCTTCTTCATCATCAGGCCGAGTTCGGTGAGGGTGACTCCGCCGCTGTCGGCCTGTCGGCCGTCGACCGTGACGACCTGCATCGCGCGGCCGTTCTTGGAGAATCCGACGGCGGTACGGGGAGCGGCGGTGTTGTTGCCTTCGCCCTCGTGGTTCAGCGGTACGCCGTCGACGACGAGGAGTTCGCGGCCGCCGACGGCGGTACGCGGGACAGGCCCGCTGTCGGTACGCGGCCGGTACTCCAGGGACACGGCGTCGCCCGGGCGCAGCGCCGCCAGAAGCCCGGCTCCGGCCTCCCGGCCGACCAGGACAGTGGTGTCCGCGGCGATCGGCCCGGTGCCGGGCCGACCGCTGACGGCGACGACCTTGCCGTCCCGTACGACCGCTTCGGCGACGGGAGTCGCGGCGTCGACGGTCAGCGCGCGGTCGGCGGTTCCCCAGGCGGCGGTGTACGCGCCGATCCCGCCGGCCGGGACGTTCGCGGCGTTGTACGCGGTCAGGGGGTGCGCACCGGACGGCAGCGTGAGAGTGCCGTCGAAGTACAGCTGCAGGACACGTCCGGCGTTCTCCGGCCCGATGCCGACGGCCCGGTTGGTGCCGGTGGCCGGCGAGTGGGTGACCTTGCCGTCCTTGATGCCGGGGCCCTGCGGTGCACCGGTCTGGTTGATGTCGAAGAAGTCCGCGTTGATCGCGGCGACCGTGCGCCGCCCCTTGCCGGGGTCATGCTGTGCGGCGAGTTCGGAGACGGCACGGCGGTCGGCGACCTTCCCGGAGGAGAGGTAGTCGGCCTGTACGCCGCTGCCGTCGAGGTCGACGGAGAGCGCGTCGACGCGCAGCCACTTGTCCGATTCGAGCCGGTCGTACGAGGTGAGGCTGATGCCCGGAGCGATCGGCCGGGAGCTGCGCGCGGTCTCGATGCCGTCGCCGTCCGCGACGGATCTCGGCCGTCCGGCCGGACCGCTCGCGGGCGGCGGCGCGACGGGCCGCAGCACTTCGGCGGAGTCTCGGGGACGGGGGTCGGGGGTGGAATCGGCGACGGCCGGGGATGTCGCCCCGGCCGTCAGTGCGGACACCGTCGCGAACAGCACGACGGACCGTCTTACTCTGCCAAGGCCCACAACTACTCCTGGAATCGAGCTGGTTGAGCGCGCGTAATGCTGTCGGCGGACAGCATCGCGGCGCTCGGACAGACACACCAGGGGGCGGTGGGAACGAGGGGAAGAACAGTCGGGGAGCACAGGCAATGGCACGACCATTGGCGCCCGGGAGATCAAGTGATCATTCCACTGGGCCAGGGGGCCCGGGCGCCGGCCGTTCTCCGTCTCACCGGCCCGCGCCGGTCGCTCCGCGCGAGCCACATTCACGAAAGAAAGCTGTAACAATTCACCATGCGAGACGATTTCCGGTGGACATTGACGTGACCGGAAGTCGCTGTCATTCTCTCCGGTGTGAGTCAAGCTGACATTCTCGTATCGCGCCTGCACGTCGATCTTCGACGGCACGCCAGCGCACTCTGTGCCGCCGGCCGCTGAAACACGCACAGCTGACTTCTCTTCCGGCGTCGACCCCTCTCTCCAGAGGGTTCCGGCCAGGCTGAGCACCTCCGCCCCGCCGAGGCAGCAATTCTCACGGCAAGGCCCTTAAAAGAGCCTTCCGATTCTCTTCAACCCTTTTCCTGAACCTGTCGCGCGCCTTTTCAGCGCGATGTTTCAGGCATCTTCGCGTACCCCGAAACGGAATGACTGATGACCTCCATCCTGGCTGTTTCCGGTAGCCCGTCCGTGAACTCGCGCACCGAATTGCTGGTCGAGCACGCGGTCCAGCGACTGTCCGTCACCGGCTTTGACGCGGGCCATCTGAAGGTGCGTGAGCTGCCCGCGGCCGAACTGCTGGCCGGCCGGTCCGACTCGCCCGCCCTGCGTGCGGCGGCCGAGCAGGTCGCCGCGGCGGACGGTCTGATAGTGGCCACACCCGTCTACAAGGCCTCCTACACCGGACTGCTCAAGGCCTTCCTCGATCTGCTGCCGCAGTCCGGCCTGGCCGGAAAGACGGTTCTGCCGCTGGCCACGGGCGGCAGCCTGGCACACGTACTCACCATCGACTACGCCCTGCGCCCGGTTCTTTCGGCGCTCGGGGCCCGGCATGTCGTCGGCGGCTCCTTCCTCCTCGACAGCCATGTCGAGCGGCTGCCCGAAGGCGGGGCGCAGTTGAGCCCCGAGGCCGAACTCCGGCTCTTCGACGTCGTCGACGAGTTCATCCAGTCGCTCCCCTCCCGAATCCTCTCCCCCGCCCAGTCCCCAGCCCACGGTGCGGCGACCTCCGCCTCCCGCAGCCACTGAAGGAATCCGACGTGCACACCACAACCAGACGTAACTTCCTCGTCCTCACCGGCATCTCCGCGCTGGCGGCGGCCGGCTGCGGCACGGCGGTCGGCAGCGGCACGCGGAACACCACCACGCTCCGCTACCAGGGTTCGGTCGGCCAGGTCAGCCCGCCCGAACTCGCCGCTTCCCTCGGCTACTTGGAGGACCTGAAGCTCGAGTGGGTGGGCAACACCATCAGCGGTCCGCAGGACATCCAGTCCGCCGCGTCCGGCCAGACCGACTTCGGCGGCGCCTTCAACGGAGCCGTGGTCAAGCTCGCCGCCCGCAAGGCCCCCATCAAGGCCGTCATCAGCTACTACGGCTCCGACAAGTACGCGTACAACGGCTTCTACGTGACCGAGAAGAGCGCCATACGTACGGCCCGCGACCTCATCGGCAAGAAGGTCGGCATGAACACCCTCGGCGCCCACCACGAGGCGATGCTCGACATCTACCTCAAGAAGAACGGGCTGAGCCGGGCCGAGGCCGAGCAGGTCGAGCGGATCGTCATCCCACCCGTCAACACCGAACAGTCCCTGCGCCAGCGCCAGATCGATGTGGCCGTACTCGGCGGCATTCTGCGCGACAAGGCGCTGGAGGACGGAGGCGTACGCAAGCTCTTCAGCGACTACGACCTGCGCGGGGCTTTCAGCGCCGGTACGTACGTCCTGACCGAGCGCTTCATCAAGCAGAACCCGGAGACCGCACGGACCTTTGTCACCGGAGTGGGCAAAGCCCTGGACTGGGCCCGGACCACGCAGCGCGACGAGGTCGTCGCGCGCATGACCGAGATCGTCGCCAAGCGCAAGCGCAACGAGAGCGCCGCCGCCCTCAAGTACTGGCGTTCCTATGGCGTCTCGGCGCCGGGCGGTCGGATCGAGGAGAAGGAGCTGTCGGTCTGGGCCGACTGGCTCACCGAGCGCGGCGACCTCAAGTCCGGCCGGGTCAGCGTCCCCGACCTCTACACCAACGAGTTCAACAACCGTGCCAAGAAGGCGAGTTGATCCCGTGACCGCCAAGATCAGCTTCCGAGGGGTGGGCAAGACCTTCCCCGTACGCGGAAAACAGCAGCACGTCACCGCGCTGGACGGGATCGATCTCGATATCGCCGCCGGTGAGTTCGTGGTCGTCGTCGGCCCGAGCGGCTGCGGAAAATCCACCCTGCTCGACCTCCTCGGCGGACTCTCCGAACCCACCAGCGGTCAGATCCTGCTGGACGGCGAGCCCGTCACCGGACCGGGTCTGGACCGGGGCATCGTCTTCCAGCAGTACGCCCTGCTGCCCTGGCGCACCGCGCAGGGCAATGTGGAGTTCGGCCTGGAAGCCACCCGGGTGCCCCGCCGTGAGCGGGCCGAGCGCGCCAGGGAGTATCTGGCGCTCGTCGGTCTCAACGGCTTCGAGGACCGGCATCCGCACGAGCTCTCCGGTGGCATGCGCCAGCGCGTGGCCATCGCCAGGAGCCTCGCCTACGACCCCGATGTGCTGCTCATGGACGAGCCGTTCGCCGCACTCGACGCGCAGACCCGCGAGTCCCTGCAGGACGAGCTGCTGCGTATCTGGCAGCGCACCGGCAAGACGATCGTCTTCATCACGCACGGCATCGACGAGGCGGTCCATCTCGGGCAGCGGGTCGCCGTCCTCACCTCCCGTCCCGGCCGGGTCAAGGAGGTGGTCCCGATCGGCCTCGGCGACCGCGGCGCCGACACCGATCCGCGCTCCAGCCCCGAGTTCGCGCACCACCGCCATCAGATCTGGAACCTGCTGCGCGACGAGGTCAGCCGGGCCCAGCAAGAGGAGAGGGAGGCCGCAACGCTATGAGCATCGCCACCGAGAAGGCGCTCGCGACAGCCGTCGATGTGAACGGCGCGGCGCAGCGCACCGACCCCGCACTCGCCCCACCAGTCCGCACCCGCGCACTGCCCGCCCCGGTCCGCCGCGCCGGCCGGATCCTGCTGACTGTGGTCACCCGGACCGTCGCCATCGCCGTGCTGCTCGCGGTGTGGGAGGCGGCGCCCCGGCTCGGACTCGTCGACCGGACGTTCCTGCCGCCGTTCTCGGAGGTCGCCGTCGCCTGGTGGCAGCTGCTCCTGGACGGCCAGCTCGCCGAACACACTCAGGCCAGCCTCCAGCGCTCGTTCACCGGCTTCGGTCTCGCCGTCGTCATCGCCGTACCGCTCGGCCTGCTGATCGGCTGGTACCGGCCGCTCGCGGATCTCCTCGGGCCGCTCCTCGAGGTCTTCCGCAACACCGCCGCGCTCGCCCTGCTGCCGGTCTTCGTCCTGCTACTGGGCATCGGCGAGACCTCGAAGATCTCCATCGTGCTGTACGCCTGCACCTGGCCGATCCTGCTGAACACCATCAGCGCCGTGAGCAGCGTCGATCCGACCCTGCTCAGGCTGGCCAGGTCGATGGACCTGCCCGCTCCGAGGATCTTCCAGAAAGTGATCCTGCCCGCCTCCGTGCCGACCGTCTTCACCGGCATCCGGCTGGCCGGCGCGGTCGCCATCCTGGTCCTCGTCGCCGCCGAGATGGTGGGTGCCAAGGCCGGGCTCGGCTATCTCGTCAACGCCTCACAGTTCAACTTCGCGATCCCCGAGATGTACGCCGGGATCATCACCATCTCCGCCATCGGCGTGGCCTTCAACCAGCTCCTCGTGGCTCTTGAACGTCGCTTCACGTCCTGGCGCACCCCGACCGGAAACTGAGGATCCGCCCATGTCCGCCGACACCCCACGCCAGTTCCATCTCAACGCGTTCCTCATGAACGCCGGCCACCACGACGCCGCCTGGCGCCATCCGCGCACCCAGCCCGACCGGATCACCGATCTCTCGTACTTCCAGGAGCTGGCCCGTACCGCCGAGCGCGGCAGACTCGACTCGCTGTTCCTCGCGGACGGCGTCGCCCTGTGGGGCAATGCCCGCTACAACGCGGTCGGCGGTTTCGAGCCGCTCACGCTGCTGTCCGCACTGGCCGTTGCCACCGAGCACATCGGTCTTGTCGCCACCGTCTCCACCACGTTCAACGAGCCCTTCCACGTGGCACGGAAGTTCGCCTCGCTCGACCACCTCAGCGGCGGGCGCGCCGGCTGGAACATCGTCACCTCCGGGAATGAGGCCGAGGCCAGGAACTTCGGTCGCGAGGAGCATCTGGAGCACGCGCTGCGCTACGAGCGCGCCGCCGAGTTCCTCGACGTGACCAAGGAGCTGTGGGACAGCTGGCGCGACGACGCGACGGTCATCGACCGCGAACGCGGGGTCTACACGGAGGACGGCGCGGTACGGCCGATCGAGCACCGCGGCAAGCATTTCCGCGTCGACGGGCCGCTCAACGTACAGCGTTCGCCGCAGGGCCATCCACTGCTGGTGCAGGCCGGCTCCTCGGAGGACGGCAAGGAGTTCGCCGCCCGGTACGCGGAGGCGGTGTTCACCGCCCAGCAGACCCTCGCCGACGGCCAGACCTTCTACAAGGACCTCAAGTCACGGCTCGCGAAGTACGGCCGTACGCCCGACCAGTTGAAGATCCTCCCGGGGATCTGCCCCATCATCGGCGCCACCGAGGCCGAGGCCCTGGCGCTGGAGGACGAACTGACGGGCCTGCAGGTCCCGGAGTACGGGCTGCAGCAGCTCTCCGGGATGCTCGGCACGGATCTGAGCGGTCTGCCGCTCGACGGTCCGCTGCCCGAGCTCCCCGAGGAGCAGGACATCAACGGCAACAAGTCCCGCTTCACGCTGGTGGCGGATCTCGCCCGGCGCGAGCAGCTCACCATCCGGCAGCTGATCGCCCGGCTCGGCGGCGGCCGCGGCCACCGGGTCTTCGCCGGTACGCCCGAGCAGATCGCGGACCAGCTCGAGCAGTGGTTCACCGAGGGCGCGGCGGACGGATTCAACATCATGCCGCCGTATCTGCCCGGCGGACTGGAGGACTTCGTCGACCAGGTGGTGCCGCTGCTGCAGGCGCGCGGCCTGTTCCGTACGGAGTACAGCGGTCGCACCCTGCGCGACCACTACGGCCTGGAGCGGCCCGCAGGCCGGCCTGCACTTACCCAATGACCCCGTTCACTCACCGCCCAGAGAAAGGCAGCACCCGCATGACCAGCACCGGTTTCGACATCCGCCGGATCGGCGGCCGCATCGGCGCCGAGATCCTCGGCGTCGACCTCTCCACCGACCTCGACCCCGCCATCGTCACCGAGATCAGCGCGGCGCTCGTGGAGCACAAGGCGCTCTTCTTCCGCGGCCAACAGCTCGACGACGCCGCGCAGATACGCTTCGCCTCGCTCTTCGGCGAGCTCACGACCGCGCACCCCACCGTGCCTTCCGTGGAGGGCCAGCCGCACATCCTCCCGGTGGACGGTGACGAGGGCATCCGCGCGAACCAGTGGCACACGGACGTCACGTTCCTGCGCACGCCGCCGAAGGCGTCCACGCTGCGCAGCCTGGTGGTCCCGCCGTACGGTGGCAACACCCTGATCGCGAACTCGGTCGCCGCCTACCAGGATCTGCCGGACGCGCTGCGCGAGCTGGCGGACCGGCTGTGGGCCGTCCACACCAACGCGTACGACTACGCCGAGCCGAAGTCGGAGAAGGCGGCCGAGCACCGCAGGCGGTTCGTCTCCACGAGGTATCGCACCGAGCACCCCGTGGTCCGCGTCCACCCGGAGTCGGGCGAGCGCGGTCTGTTCATCGGCGGCTTCGCACAGAGTCTGGTGGGCCTTTCGCCGTCCGAGTCACGCGACATCCTGCGGATCCTGCAGTCGTACGTGACCCGCCCGGAGAATGTCGTCCGCTGGACCTGGGCCCCGGGTGATCTGGTCCTCTTCGACAACCGCAGCACCCAGCACTACGCGCCCGACGACTACGGCGATCTGCCTCGGCTGCTGCACCGGGTGACGGTCGCGGGCGATGTCCCGGTCGGTGTCGACGGCGGGCTCAGCCGGGTCGTCGAGGGAGACGAGGCGGCTCACTACACGCCCGCCGCGGCCTGACTACGAGACAAAGCCGCAGAACGCAACAAGGCGGGTGGGCCGTCCCCGACGGCCCACCCGCCTCGCGTCTTCCGTGCCGGCGTCAGTGCTGCGCGCTACGACGCTTCCGCGCGGCCCACATGATGCCGCCGCCCGCGACGATGACCAGAGCGGCCGCGCCGCCGATCAGCGGCGTGGAGCTGGAGGAGCCCGTCTCGGCCAGGTCGCCCGAGGGGGAGCTCGGCTTGGCCGAAGCCGGGGGCACCTCAGCAGAGCTGGTGGCGGTGCTCGGCGTGTCGCTCGGCGTCTCACTCGGAGTCTCACTCGGCGAGGGAGTGGAACTCGGGGTCTCCGACGGGGTCGGACTGGGGGTGTTGTTCTCGCACACCGGCGCCGTCTCGGTCAGGTCGCGCGAGAACTTGTCGTTGTCGCCCGCCTTCACCACGAGGCGAACGGAGAGCTCCTTGTCATGCTTGGGGAGCTCGAGCTTCTTGTCGAAGCTCCCCCTGAACGTCTCAGTGGGCAGCAGGTCCTTGCCGTCCACCGTGACGGTCACGGTGTTGTCGTCCTTGGAGCTGTAGGCGGTGAGGTGGACGCTGACGTCGGTGCAGGTCACCTTCCACTCCGGGGTGTGCGCCTGAGCGGTTCCGGCCGCCAGGCCGACGCCGAACACACCGGCCGTCGCGACCGCTGCGAAGGCGCCTGCGCGCCGCCACGATCTGTTTATTGTTGTCACAAATTCCTCCACGGTTGCCACGCCACCCATCTGGCGGTGGGCGCAGAGTACCGCCAGGCTCACAGGGATCGGCACCCACCCCACCTCCCCCACGGCTGACTCGCGTCACTCCTACCGGCGTTCATGACCACGGGCACACGGTGACCGAAATGAACGGCAACAATTCCGACGGAAGGACCCGCGTCACTGTCCTGGTCGCGCTCGCCGCGAATCTGGTGATCGCGGTGGCGAAGGCCGTCGCCGGAATCGCCGTGGGGTCTCCCGCTCTGCTGTCAGAGGCCGCGCACTCGGTCGCCGACAGCATGAACGAGGCGTTCCTTCTTCTCGCGGTGCGCCGCAGCCGTCGCCCGCCGGATGTCCGGCATCCGTTCGGTACGGCAAGGAGCGCTATTTCTGGGCGCTGCTCGCCGCCGTGGGGATGTTCGTGATGGGTGGCTGCTTCTCCTTCTACCAGGGCTTCCATGCGCTGAACGCTGACAAGAACGAGTCCCCTGCCGGCTATGTCGCCGCGCTGCTGACCGTGCGGCTCGGCCTGGAGTCGACGCTCGTGGCCGCCAGGGTCGATCTGGCTCCCGGTTTCGACAGCGAGGAGGTCGAGCTGGTCTGCGTACGCATCAAACGGCTGATCTCAACGGCCTGGCCACAGGCGGATCATGTCTTTCTGGACATCACGGAGGCGCCGGTGGACTGATGCGTCGCCGTCACTCCCCGGGCGCGTTCGTGACGCGGGCCCAGAGCGGCAGGACGACCCAGCAGATGACGAACCAGACGACCATTCCGGCCACCATCCACAGGGCGAGCGAGTCGTCCACGACCAGTCGCAGGATCAGCAGCAGCGACGACGCCATCGTGCACAGCAGCAGAAACAGTCCGACAAGCGTGAGTCGGGAAGCCCATTGGACTGTCTCCGGTTTGAGCCGCCGGCCGGTGAGGAGCCGGTGGATGGACACGGGACCGATGAGAGCTCCGGTCGTCGCCGCCCCCAGCAGAATGGTGACCGTATAGATATCGCGGTCGGTGTCGGACAGGCCGGCAAAACGGGCCTGGAACGCCACCGTGAGCAGGAATCCGAACAGGACTTGCACACCTGTCTGGGCAACCCGCAATTCCTGCAGCAGTTCAGCCCACAGCCGGTCCGCCCGTTCCTCCGGTGTCTCGTCCCGACCGCGCTCACGACCGTTTCCGCCTTGCTCCATCACCGGGCGCCTCCCTCATGTCCGTGTGGCGCTTTCCTCTTATATCGCACTCCTTATGCGGCGTCCTGCATGATCTCGCGGCGAAGTCGCTCGCAGGAGTTGCTGATCAGGCGTGACACATGCATCTGGGAGATGCCGAGGTCCTCGGCAATGCTGCGCTGTGTCATGTCGCGGAAGAACCGCATGTAGAGGATCTTCCGTTCCCGCGCCGGTAAGCGCCGCAGCCGGGGCTTGACTGCCTCCCGGTCGATGACGACATCGAGCGCGGGATCCGGGCCGCCCAGACCGTCGCACAATGTGTATCCGCCCTCGCCACCCGGGAGTTCGGCGTCCAGGGACAGGGCGCTGAAGGAGTCGACGGCCTCCAGCCCGGCCCTCGCCTCCTCCGGCGTCAGCCCGGCCTGCGTGGCGATCTCCGCAAGGGTCGGCGCCCGGCCCGAGACGGTCTGGAGGAGCTCGCGCTGGGCCGCACGGACCCGATTGCGCTGGTCCTGGACCCGACGTGGCACATGGAGGGTCCACATGTGGTCACGGAAGTGCCGTTTGACCTCACCGGTGATGGTGGGGACGGCGAAGCCGGCGAACGCGGTACCGCGCTCGGGGTCGTACCGGTCGACGGCCTTGACCAGGCCCAGGGCCGCCACCTGGCACAGGTCTTCGAGGGACTCCCCGCGGTTCCTGAACCGGCCGGCGATCCGCTGCGCCATGGGCAGCCAGGCATTGACCAGCTGCTGGCGTACGGCCTCGCGTTGGGCCCCCTCGGGCAGGTGCGCCAGTCGGTCGAAGTCGGCTGCGGTGTCGGGGGCGTCGTCGTGCGGATGCTTCCTGCTCGCGTGTGTGCGCATGATGCGCTGCCACTCCCTCAGCGGTACGGAACGGATGATTGCCACCGCGGGAATTACGGATACACACGCAGCCGCACCAGGGCGCGCCGTGCCACTCCCACGGACGTGCCTCCGGTCCGAAGCACGAAACGCGTCTGCCCTGAGCCTTGGCGACCAAACACGGGCAGACAAGTCAGCGCCAATTGCGGACCGCCTAAAACCGACGTGTAGGCGGACGGGTAATGGGAACCCGCCAGGTGGAGGTGCAGACCATGTTTCCCATCCTGCTCGTTCTGCTGCTCGCACTCCTTCTCTTCGGTGTCGGTTTCGCCGTGAAGGCGCTCTGGTGGATTGCCATCATCGTTCTGGTCGTTTGGCTTCTGGGATTTGTGATGCGAAGCACGACGCCCACGGGCACAAGGTCCCGTTGGTACAGGTGGTAGGCGAGAAGCGAATGATGAACGGCGGCCCTCGGGCCGCCGTTCATCATTTTCGGCGGTGCCGCGTCATGCCCGGTGAATCGCCTCGGTGAATCGCCTCGGCACCGTCAGCGCAGGGCGGCGAGACGACGGCGGGCCGGGCCGATCGCTCGGCCGCCACCGCTCACGCCGGCCCACGGTCTGGTACACGCCTGGTCGAGCGCATCGGTCACCGTCCAACGGCGAGCGGTGAGTTCGGGGTCCTTCAACTGATCCCAGCTGACGGGGGTGGCCACCAGCGCGCCCGGCTTGGGCCGCACGGAGAACGGCGCCACGGCCGTCTGCCCGTATCCGTTGCGCTGGACGTCCAGATAGAGGCGGCCGCCTCTCGCCTGTTTGCGTACCTCGGTGGTCAGCCGGTCCGGGTCGCGATCGGCGAGCGTCTGCGCAACCTCCCTGGCGAATTCACGCGCCTCGTCGAAGCCCGCCCCGCGCGCCAGCTGCACGATGACGTGCAGGCCCTTGGATCCGGTGGTCAGCAGGACGGACGGCAGCTGGAGTTGATCCAGCAGCTCACCGAGCTGCTCCGCCGCCCGGCGTGCGGATTCGAAGTCGTCCTCCGCCGGATCGAGGTCGAAGACCAGCCGGTCGGGCTGCTCCGGCCGGTTCGCGCGCGACAGCCAACGATGGAAGGTGATGCACGCCTGGTCGACCAGATGGATCAGGGTCGCGGTGTTGTCGCACACCGTGTGGGTCACAGTGCCGTCCGCCTTGGCCACCTCGACCCTGCGCACCCAGTCCGGACAGTTGTCCGGGGTCTGTTTCTGCATGAAGCCGGGGCCGCCGATGCCGTCCGGATGCCGTTCCAGCATCAACGGCCTGCCGCGCAGATGCGGCAGCATGAACGGCGCGATGCGGCGGTAGTAGTCGACGAGGTCTGCCTTGGTGAGTCCGTCGTCGGGAAAGAGGACCTTGTCGGGCCGGTGGACCTCAACGGTGCGCCGGCCCGCCCGCACCTTGTATGACATCTCACTGCTCCTTGGGAGGGGCTCCCACGAGCCGGGGGACTTCCGGCGAGGCGCTGTCCAGAGGAACCTGCGGGGAGCGGACGAGGCCCAGCTGGACGCTCTGGCGCGGTAGCACTGCGTCCAGCAGCCAGTCGGCGGTGACGCGTACCCGGTTCCCCGGCATGGCGGCCAGGTGGTAGCCGCGGGTGACGGCGCCCGCGATCGGTCCCGACAGCGGGACGCCCAGCGGATTCGCGGCGGCCTGGATCCCGCCGAGGTCCACGGCGAAGCCCAGATCGTGGTGTTCATAGCTGCGCTGCTCGCCGTGGCCGAGAGTGGCGGCGATATTGAGTCCGGCCAGCTTTCCCTGCCGGGAGGCGTGCTGGGCCGTCATCGCCGTGTACTCCCCCGGCCGTGTCCGATCGGGTACTGCCGCCGCGTCGCCGCATGCGAAGACCTCGGGATAGCCGGGTACGTTCAGCCGGGAGTCGACGACGAGACGGCCGCGCTCGAGGGGCAGTCCGACCTCGGAAACAAGCGGGTCGGGACGTACGCCCACGCACCAGACCAGCGTCCTCGTGTCGATGAACTCCCCGTCGTCCAGCAGGACTCCTGCCTGGGTGGCCTCCTTGACGGAGGTCCCGGTGCGCACCTCGACGCCGCGACGGCGCAGTACCCGGTCGGCCGTCGAGGACAGCCTGCGGTCCAGCCCGGGCAGCACCCGGTCCGCGACGTCCAGCAGCAGCCAGCGCGCCCGGCCGTGGTGTTTCCCGGTGCGCTGCCTACGTGTCAGTGCGTCCGTGAACAGTTTTCCCTGGGCGGCGACTTCGGTGCCGGTGTAGCCGGCGCCGACGACCACAAAGGTGCGGCGGGAGGCGCTCTCCTCGGCGGTCGCGGCACCGGCGGCCATCTCGATCTGTCGGGTGATGTGGTCGCGCAGATACAGCGCCTCCGGCAGACCGCGGAAGCCGTGCGCGTGGTCGGCGATCCCGGGCACGGGAAGCAGCTTGTTGACGCTGCCCACGGCGAGTACGAGGCGGTCGTACGCAAGCGCGCCGGAACCGCCTTCGGGATCGGCGTAGTGAACCCGCCGGTCCGCCAGGTCGACCCCGGTGGCCTCGCCGAGCACCAGACGTACCCGCGGCAGGGCATCGGGGACCGAGACTGTCACCCGGCGGGGTTCCAGGATCCCCGCTGCGACCTGCGGCAGCAGCGGCAGATAGAGGAAGTAGTCGGTGGGGTTGAGCAGGACGATCTCCGCCCGGTCCCGGACGGTCCGGGACAGCGCGCGAGCGGCCTGGAAACCGGCGAAACCGGCTCCGACGACAACGACACGGGAACGACTCACAATCGACTCCGGTGCAGGAGAGGGTGTGGTGCGGGAGAGGACGTAGTGCTGGAGGGGGTGTGGTGCGGCAAGCGGCCCGGCGGGTGCCCCTGGGGCACCGCGCCAAACCGGCACCGTCACTCGTAGCGGCGACCTCGCTCTTCATCGACCACCGGGGTTGCCGGCGGCACGACGACGCGACGACGTTTGGCGATGCTGGTGAACGTCACGACGCCGATGATGCCGACGACCATCAGAATCAGGCCGACCACGTCGAGGTTGGCACCCTGCACGTTCCAGTCGGTGGCGAACGTGAGAATCGCCCCTGCGGCAATGAGGATGATGCACCCACCGAGACCCATGTGACTCACCTTCCGGTTTCGAACTGCTGGTCGCGGCCGAGTACCCGCGCCGGGACCAGCCATGCGTCTACGAGCCTCATGCATCGCGGCATCGGTCATTCAGAGCTGTGCTTCAGACGCGCGCGGCCACAGCAGGTTCGCTGCCGGCCGGGACACCGCTCCTCGCAACCGGCGAGCTCGAAGACAGCGGCCTGAACTCGCGCAACAGCGGCATCGGTGCAGACGGCTTCGCAGCCACGCGTTGCGCTGCCTTCGCACGCCTGCTGAACCAGATGACCTTGCCCGTGGCGGTGCCGCATGTCCCCCAGCTGTCACTGAGGACGGCAACTGTGGCCAGTCCGCCCTTCGACGGGGAGGAACTGTGGATCCGGGGCATCCGGCGGTCCTTGTCGGCCACGGACGCGATCACGTGCCTCCCGGTCCAACGCAGCTCCACGACACACGTCTTGTCGCCTGGCACGTGCTGTACGACGTTGCCGACGAGCTCGTCGACGGCACGACAGACGGGCACGATATGGGGCTCGAGGCTCCAGTACCGAAGGTGGGCTGCGAGAATGCGCCGGATCTGCGGGATCCGCTCGGGTGATGCCGACACTTCGATGCTGTAGCGGCAGGCGACCGGAACGTTCATGACCGTGGCTCCTCACCGCGACGGCTTCACCCATTCGCATGCGGAACCCCGAGTGCGAAGAGTGAGCCTTTGTCGCTTCTGGGTCACTATCAGACTGCACCCGGAATACCGCAAACCGCAACGCGCGGGGACAATCAGCCACCACGGCACAGGTCGGCGCCGGCAGCTGATGAGCCCAACTGGACCGGCGCCTCCGCTCCCTCGTACGCAGGGAACGTCCAGATCCAGTACCGCGATCACGGCACTCGAAACGCCGCACAGCGGAGTTTCAACTTCGGCCAGGAAACCTGCGGGCACGTGTCCTGCCCGGTACTCGGGGCAACAGCGTGAGGGAGGCGTAGGGCGTGCCAACCGGCCCGGTGAGCCGGAAAGGGAGCAGGAGCATGACGCGGATGGACAACACCGGATCGGCCCTCGAGAGAAGCTCTGCCGCGGCGTGGGTGGCCGCGGACGAGACGCAGTACCGCGTCGTCGGCGCGGAACTCGAAGCGCAGGCACTGCGGGAGGAGGTGGCCGGGCTGCGCCACGCGCTCAGCACGCACCCGGTGATCGACATGGCGCGCGGGGTCATCATGGCGACCGCCTCATGCACGCCGGACCAGGCCTGGCAAGTGCTGGTGAATGTCTCCCAGCACACGAACATCAAGCTCCGCGAGATCGCGCAGCAGATCGTGGACAGCGTCGAAGGACCGCCGCCCGCCAAACCGGTCCGGGCCGCACTGAGCTCCGCGCTCGCGGCCCTGCCCGACCGCGGTCGGTGAGGTCGGGGCGTGCGCCGCACCCCCGAGGCCCTTCAACTCCCGAGTGAGCGCTTCAGCTCCGCCTTGTTCATCGAGGACCTGCCATGGATATTGCGGCGCTGCGCCTCGGCGTACAGCTGGTCGTAGGTCGGCCCTTCGGATCCGCTGTGGGAGGGCTTGCCGCCACGCCGGGACGAAGACATGTCCTGCGTGGAACTCTTGCTCGCCGTCCTGGACTCGCCCGAGCGGGCACGTTCCTTGTTGACCGTCCTGGCAGCGATCTCCTCCGCGCGCTTCTTGCTCTCGCCGCGCTCCTCAGCGCTCTCCTTGATGTGTTCGTACTGCCGTTCCCGCTTGGGACTTGAACCGCGAGGCATGACAACTCCTGTCTGAGACTGTTGCCCGCAACTGTTCGGAGGTTTTCCCCACTACCCTGTGCCGCGCCGTATACCACCGCAATCCGGGTACCGACCGGCGCGACCTTCGGCGCAGCAGGAAGCAGCGGGAAGGCCGGGCACGGACATCTGCCGTGCAAGGAATGCCCGCGTAGAATCCAGATCGGGCGCGATCAACACTTCGCGTTGTCTGCTCGGAATGGGAGTAGTCGTGACCATGCCTGCGCAGGAGCCTCCGGCTTCAGGCGGCGGGCACGAAGAGCTGTCCGCAGCGGTCGTCAGCCTGACCGCCGAGAACGTCACTCTCCGCGAGCGACTCACGCGACGGCACCTGATCGACCTGGCCACCGGGATCCTGGTGACCCAGCTGGAGGCATCGCCCGCCGAGGCGGCCGAACACCTCGTACTGCTCGCCGAGGCAACCGGCCTGAGCACCGAAGATCTCGCCGCGGACATCGTGAACAGCGCGGCGGGAACCATCGCCATCACGTCACCCACTCCGCCCGTCGGTGACGAGGGCGCCGTTGCCGAGGCCCGCCGGATACGCCGTGTCGCCACCGCAGCAGAGGCGAACGACACCGTCAGCGAGGCCGCGGCCACCCTGCTGCAGGGCGGCATGAGCCCGCTCGGGGTGGAGAGCCTCTGGTTGTGGCGGCTCACAGAATCCGACTGTCTCCGCCTCGCCGGACACGCCGGGGTGAGCGCCGGGGAAGCAACGCGGTGGCAGTGGATCCCGCCGGCGGCCCCGGCGCCGTTCCAGCAGGTGGTCACCGAAGGTTCCCCGGTCTGGCTGGCCTCCGGGCCCCCGCCGGATGTGGCGCTGCCGGGCCCCGGCCCCGAAGCTGCCCGCGCCCTCCTCCCACTGCGGCTGAGAGGCTCGACCGTAGGGCTGGCTCTCGCCGTCTGGCCGGGCCGCGCGGATCTTGACGAAAGCGTCCGGCGGGCGCTCACCGATGTGATCGAAGTGGCGGCGAGGGTCCTCAACGCCACGGACGCCGAACCGTCCCAGTCGCCGCTCCTCGACGACCTGGTCGACGCGCTGGCCCATCCCGCGATGACCTTGCGCCGCGATCCGGCCACCTCGAATCTGTCGGTGGAACACCTCAACGGGCCGGCGTCCGAAGCTCTCGGCGGGACACACCAGACGGGGCAGCCCCTCGAAGTCGCGCTCCCCCGGCACCATTCCGATCTCGCGCTGCTCTCCCGGCGCGCGCACTCCGGCACCTCCCTTCAGCGCGCGGCCAGGCTGCCACCGGAGCACGGCGCGGGCTCCCCCGCGCCTCTTCTCGACGTACGGGTCCTGCCGGTCGGCGCCGAACGCACCGTCGTGCTGTGGCACACCAGCAGCGACCGGCGGTTGTCCGCCACCCGCGCGGTGGGCCAGCTGCAGGGCGTCGCGCCGTTCGAGGACGATCTCACCAGGGGCACGTCGAAGTGGAGTGACCAGGCGTACGGAATTCTCGGCATCGACCGGGAGTCGGAACCGATCCCTCTCACAGCCCTGCGGCTCCGCGTGCACCCGGAGGATCGCGACGATCTGACCGAACTCCTGATGACGCTGACCGAGCGGCGGAAGGGCGCGGTCGCGGTCGTCCGCGTCATCCGTGACGACGGCGGAATGCGACATGTACGCATCGCCGCAGAGCCCCTCATGGGTGAGGGCGCCCTCACCGGAATCACCGGAATCACCGGAATCACCGGCGTCTACCAGGACGTCTCCACGGGATTCCACACGGAGGTCGCCCTCACCGCCACGTTCGACCAGCTCACCGCCGTACAGGCGCAGGCAGCCCTCCGGCACCGGCTGGTTCTCCAGCTCCAGCAGGCGATCGTCCCCGAGATGCCCGCCCTTCAGCGACTGCCCGGGCTGCAGGCCACGGCCCGCTACCGGCCCGCGGCCCAGGAGTACCGCGTGGGCGGTGACTGGTACGACGTCATCCCGCTGCCCAGCGGCAAGGTGCTGGTGGCGGTCGGCGACATAGCGGGGCACGGTATCGACGCCGCCACCGGAATGGTCGCCCTGCGGAACGCGCTGCGGGGACTGGCCTTCACCGGGCACACCCCTGGACGGCTGATGGAATGGCTGAACGACGTCACAGTGAACACGCAGGGCCACCCGACCGCCACCGCGGTCTGTGCACTCTACGACCCGGCCGACCGGACCCTGTGCTGGGCGAGCGCCGGGCATCTGCCGCTCCTGCTGATACGTGACGGCAGAGCGCGGCTGCTCGATCCGCCACGGGACATCCTGCTGGGGGCCGTGCCGTCCTTCGTCTACCAGGAGAGGACCACCCGACTACTCCCGGGCGACACACTGCTGCTGTACACGGACGGACTCATCGAGCGCCGCCACGACGGACTGGACGAGGGCCTGGCCACACTCCTGCGGGCGGCGGAGAAACTGAGCTCCCTTGAGGTCGAGGAACAGGCCGACCGGCTGCTGAGCGGCGCCACGGGTGACACGGACGACGACACAAGCCTTATCGCGGTCCGCGTCTGCCCAGAACGCTGACGAGCCGGTGCCGGGCAGCGCGCCACCCGTCCCCGTTCAGCCGTCGCGCGCCAGCCACATACGGATTCTCGCCATCAGATCGTCCGCGTCCACCGGTTTGGCCACATAGTCATTGGCTCCGGCGGCCAGAGCCTTGGCACGGTCCCCCGGCATGGCCTTGGCGGTGACCGCGATGATCGGCACATCGGCGAAGCGGGGCATTTCCCTGATCGCCGCCATGGTGGCGGTGCCGTCCATACCGGCCATCATCACGTCCATCACAACGAGATCCACCTCGTCGTGCGCCATGAGCAGATCGATCCCCGCTCTGCCGTTGTCCGCCTGAAGCACCAGCATCCCCTCGCGTTCCAGGACCTGAGTCAGCGCGAAGATGTTCCGGGTGTCGTCGTCCACCACCAACACCGTGTGCCCGGTGGCTGGTTCGCCCCCGCGAGGCACGCCTTCCGCGGACTCCTCAGTACCGTCGTGCGACTGCTGCTGGAGCGCCGGGGCGCGCGCGGGCAGGTAGAGCGTGAAGGAGCTGCCCCGGCCCACAGCGCTCTCCGCGACGATGGCACCGCCGAGGAGCTGAGCCACCTCCCGGCTGATGGAAAGCCCGAGCCCGGTGCCGCCGTAACGGCGCGATGTGGTCCCGTCGCCCTGCTGAAAAGCTCCGAACACGCTCTGCAGACGGTCGGCCGGGATGCCGATTCCGGTGTCGGAGACACGGAAGGCGACAATCGGACCGCGGTCGTGCAGGGCAGGAGGCAGCTCGTCGCCGGCGGCGTGCTGGACGCGGAGTTCGACG
Organism: Streptomyces sp. NPDC002730; assembly: GCF_042888805.1. NCBI lineage: Bacteria > Bacillati > Actinomycetota > Actinomycetes > Kitasatosporales > Streptomycetaceae > Streptomyces > Streptomyces sp. NPDC002730. The sequence goes on along the minus strand of NZ_JBIAQG010000004.1, from coordinate 238,109 downwards.
CGGCCCTGCTCGGTGAACTTCAGCGCGTTGGAGACGAGATTGCGCAGCACCTGCCGGAGCCGGGACTCGTCGGTGATGAGTTCGTCGGGGAGCCCCGGCGTGGCGATCACACGGAACTCCAGCTCGCGTTCGCTCGCCACCGGGCGGAAAGTCGCCTCGACGTACTCCAGGAGCTGGTGCAGCGCGAAAGGCTCGGCGTGGATGTCCATCTTTCCGGCTTCGACCTTCGACAGGTCCAGGATGTCGTTGATCAGCTGGAGCAGGTCGGACCCCGCGGAGTGGATCACCTCGGCGTAGTCGACCTGTTTCTGCGTCAGGTTGCCCTCGATGTTCTGGGCGAGCAACTGGGCAAGGATCAGCAGGCTGTTCAGCGGCGTACGCAGTTCGTGGCTCATATTGGCCAGGAACTCGGACTTGTACATCGAGGTACGGGAGAGCTGCTGGGCGCGGGCCTCCAGCTCCTGGCGGGCCTGCTCGATCTCCAGGTTCTTGCGCTCGATGTCCCGGTTGCGGTCCGCCAGCAGCACCGCCTTCTCCTGGAGTTCGGCGTTGGAACGCTGCAGCTCCTCCTGACGTGCCTGCAACTCCCGGGAACGGGTGCTGAGTTCTGCCGTCAGCCGCTGCGACTGGTCCAGGAGTTCGTCCGTACGCACATTGGCGATCAGCGAGCTGACGTTCACGCCGACCGTCTCGATGAACTGGTCGATGAAGTCCCGGTGGATTGCGGTCAGCGGGCGCAGGGCCGCCAGTTCGATGACGCCGAGCACCTGCTCCTCCACGACGATCGGCAGCACGATCAAGTTGCTGGGATCCATGCGGCCGGTGCCGGACACGATGGTCGCGTAGCCGGGCGGCAAGTCGTCCACAGTGATGGTGTGGCGGCTCCGTGCGGCCTGGCCGACCAGCGACTGTCCCAGCCGGAAACGGCGCGGTTCTGCGGCCGGGTCGTCGGGCGCGCCGTAGGCGGCGATCATGACCAGCTCTGTTCCGCGGCCCTCGTCCCCGGCCAGGAAGAAGCCGCCGTACTGGGCGGAGACGAGCGGGGGCACCTCCGTCATGATCAGCTCGGCGACCGCGGAGAGGCTTCGGGTGCCCTGCATGAGGCTCGATATACGGGCCAGATGGGTCTTGAGCCAGTCCTGTTCCTCATTGGCCCGAACCGTCGCGCGCAGCGACTCCACCATCGCGTTGATGTTGTCCTTGAGATCTCCGACCTCGCCGGGAGCCTCCACCGTGATGGACCGGGTGAGATCGCCTTCCGCGACCGCGCTGGTCACTTTGGCGATGGCACGCACCTGGCGGGTCAGATTGCCGGCCAGTTCGTTGACGTTCTCGGTGAGCCGCTTCCAGGTGCCGGAAACGCCCTCCACCTCGGCCTGGCCGCCCAGCCGCCCCTCGCTGCCGACCTCGCGGGCCACCCGTGTGACTTCGGCGGCGAAGGAGGACAGCTGGTCGACCATGGTGTTGATCGTGGTCTTGAGTTCCAGGATCTCACCGCGCGCGTCGACATCGATCTTGCGCGTCAGGTCGCCACCGGCGACGGCCGTGGTGACCTGGGCGATGTTGCGGACCTGGTTGGTGAGATTGGTCGCCATGGAGTTGACGTTGTCGGTCAGATCCTTCCAGGTGCCCGACACTCCTCGGACGGTGGCCTGACCGCCGAGCTTTCCGTCCGTTCCCACCTCGCGGGCGACCCGGCTGACCTCCTCGGCGAACGAGGACAGCCGGTCCACCATCGTGTTGATGGTCTCCTTGAGCTCCAGGATCTCCCCGCGCGCGTCCACCCTGATCTTCTGGGTGAGGTCGCCGCGGGCCACGGCCGTAGCGACCTGGGCGATGGACCGGACCTGGGACGTCAGGTTGTCCGCCATGGTGTTGACGCCGGTGGTGAGCTCCTGCCACACGCCGCTCACTCGCGGTTCCTGCGCGTGACCGCCGAGCAGGCCCTGTCCGCCGACCTCCCGGGCGACCCGGGTGACCTCGGAGGTGACCACCGACAGCTGGTCCACCATGCCGTTGTAGATGGTCGCGATCTCGCCGAGCAGCCCTTCGGCGTCGGGAAGACGGGCAGAGAGGTCGCCGTCCCGTACGGCCGTGAGCCCGGCCAGCAGTTTCCTCAGCCCTTCCTCGCTCAGCTCTGCGGGCAGCCGGACCTGATGGGGATCAGGCGTGTGGGCAGGCACATCCATCGCTGACCTCGCGCTGTCGTGACTCGCGGCGCCGTGCTGCGAGAACCCGCAGCGTGGCGGCCTCAACGGCTCTTCCCACTGTGGCATGCGGTATCGGTCCGGACACCCGGGCGGGACGCAGGCATCACCCGTCAAACAGGCATCGCCCGGTCCTCAGGACGGCCCCTCGCTCGGGACGGCCCGGTCATTCGGGGACGGCCACCACGAACCAGACCGCCTTGCCCGTTCCGCGCGGCACCCATCCCCAGCCGGCGGACAGCCGCTCGAGCAGATAGAGGCCGTGCCCCGAGGACCGGGCCGCGCGATGCGGGCCATGAGGCCGCGGCCGTACTGGACTGGTGTCGCTGACCTGGACCCACAGACGCCCGGGGGACCGGTCGAGCCTCAGCTCGCACGGGGTCCCACCATGCAGGGACGAATTGGTGACGACCTCGGATACGAGCAGCAGCACGTCGCCTCTTACGACGTTCCCGGCCTGGCCGGAGAGGCTGAACCACTCGTCGAGCACCTGCCGCGTCAAGTCTCGGCACTGGCCCACCACACCTGGGCCGCCCTTCAGAGAAAAGCGGCGGCTGTACGTCACTCTCCGCTCTTTCTGCGCCCGCTCCATATCATGCCGGTGCCCCGTAAATCGACATCAAAGCATCAGAAGTGGGCATCTTTAAGGCAGGAAGCTCGTACGACGGTCCCGCTGTGCCCGACAGCGCCGACCTCCGCCCCGTCGAAGGAGCCTCATTGTCCAGCGGGATTCATACCGCCTCCAGCGGGATTCGTACTGACCAGATCGCCGCGGCTGCCGCGCCGCCGCCACCGGGGCACGAGGTGCGCCGTACCGCGCTGGACGGCCTGCCGGAGATCACCGATCCCTTGTCGGTCAGCCCTGTGGACGCACGGACTTTGTCAACGTCGTTGTTCAAGCGTCTGGACGCGCTCGACGAGGGCACTCCGGAGTACTCATACGTCCGCAACACGCTGGTCGAGCTCAATCTGAGTCTGGTGAAATTCGCCGCGCAGCGGTTCCGCAACCGGGCCGAGCCCATGGAGGACATCGTCCAGGTCGGGACGATCGGTCTCATCAAGGCGATCAACCGATTCGACGTGGACCGGGGAGTGGAATTCGCCAGCTTCGCTCTTCCGACCATTGTCGGCGAGATCAAGCGGTCCTTCCGGGACACCAGCTGGGCCGTCCAGGTACCGCGCAGGCTCCAGGAGCTGCGGATCGACCTGGCCAAGGCTCGGGACGCCATGGAGCAGCACCTGGGACGCCTGCCGACCGCGCCCGAGCTGGCCGAACGCCTCGGCATCACCGAGGCCGAGGTGGTCGAGGGCGAACAGGCGGCCAATGGGTACGTGGCGCGATCCCTGGACTGGCCGCTCGACGACGACGAAGGTTCTCCCAACGCGGTCACCCGCACTCTTGGCGAGGAAGACCCGGCGTTCGACATCGTGGAGTCCGTGGAATCCCTCAAGCCGCTGATCGCCGGCCTCGGGGACAGGGACCGTCTCATACTGTCGCTGCGCTTCGGCGAGGAACTCACGCAGTCCGAGATCGGGGCCCGTCTGGGCCTCTCCCAGATGCATGTCTCGCGGCTGCTGGCGCGCATATGCTCCACGCTTCGTACCGCGCTGCTGGACGATGCGCAGCCCAGAGCCGCTAGCGGTTCCGGGTAGGACGAGCCCGCTCGGCGCCTGAGGGAGAGCCGACCTCGAGCCAGACGACCTTGCCGTCGCCCCGCGGGGCCCAGCCCCAACTCCGCGCGAGCCGCTCCAGCACGATCAGACCGTGGCCGCCGGGCTGCGCGGCGTCTTGGGGCGGCCGGGGCCTCGGAGACTCCGGGCTGGCGTCGGCGACCTCGATCCGTAGCCGTTCGCCGTCGTGGATCAGCACCAGCTCCGTCGGGCCGCCGGCGTGCAGACAGGCGTTGGTGACCACCTCGGAGACGAGGAGCAGCACGTCCTCGACGAGTTCCGCCTCGTCCGCCTCCGGCTCCTCCTCCGCCGCCGCCTCGGCGGGGATCCATCCCCAGTCCTCCAGCGCTTCCCTGGTGAAGTCACGGCAGCGGCTCACCACCCCCTTGGTCCCGAACAGCGCCAGACGGCGGGTCTGCCCCTGTCCGCGGAGGCTCACGCCCATCGGCTCCTCCGCTACTTCGGCCGCTGGTCCGCCAGCGCCTCGTCGAGACTGGCGTACACCCGGAACACCGCGTGCGCGCCCGTGATGTCGAACATGCGCGCCACCGGCGGGCGCAGCGCGGCGAGCTCCAGGCGGCCACCCGCTTCGCTCGCGGCGAGCCGCGCACGCAGCAGCACATTCAGGCCGGTGGAGTCGCAGAACCGCAGGTCGGCGCAGTCGACCACAATCCGCTCGGCTCCGGCCTCCACGGCTTCCGCGAGTGCCTCACGCAGCGGATCGGCAGTGTCGTGATCGAGTTCGCCGGCGAGTACGAGTACGACGGCGTCGGCGTCCGCTCTCACTTCGACGCTGAGGCGCCCTCTGCCGGCGACACCCTCCCGCTGTGGCTGCCCGGCGGCTCCCGACACCATGGGTCCTCCCGCCTCCTTGACGTACATCCGGTCAATTCGACTATTGCCCGACTGGGCCGACGCGGCCAGCCCGGCGAGGGGCGAGGGCGTGTTTTAGAAGTAACGCCGTCCGCCGCAGGGCGGGCCCTGCGGCGTCTGGTGCGTGCAATCGCAAGGCGGAGGATCGCCCTCGTACTGGACGTAGTTGGGTGACTCCGACAACATCGCGAGTGTGCGTGCCAGGGGTCGCGGGGCAGGCGGGACTTCTCAAACACGCCCTAGAACCGCCGGGGCGTGATGTGTCGATCCCCGGGCCGCTGATCCGGCCGTGCCTGCGCGATGTAGCGTTCCGCCGCGATGACGGCCTCGGCCGCCGTGCGCCTGCCCATCAGCACGCACAGCGTGTACACGGTGTCTTCGAAGCGGCTGCGGGCACGGGGGTCGTGCGGGGCGACAAGAACGCGGCGTTCCTGCGCCCGATAACGGGCCATCAGGCCGGCGATCACACCTGCATCCGGCATCAACATCAGTGCCCTCCTTGACTGAAAAGCACCAGCGGGAGTCGGGCCGCAAAGGCGGATGATCAGAGCGGGCTCCCGCTCGAAAGAGCGTCACCCGGCCGTTCATTCTCGCCCGGAGCATTCACACCCGCCATTCGTGTGATTACTTTCAGCAATCAAGGGGCTGCTGCACCGTTCACTCAGCATGATCGGCGTCCTTGCGGGCAGGAGCGCCACGTCTGTTCACCGCCCGACACGGAAAGAGATCCCGACGCGTGTCCTCCCACTCCCCTACCCCGGGTTCGCCGATCTACGACCAGATGGTTCGCGAGCGCGGCGACGTTCTCGCCGAAGCCCGAACCATCGCCGCGCTGGCCCATCAGTACGCGGACCAAGCACTGCGGCAGAGTGTCCCGGTACAGCAGGACCCCGTCGAGCGGCGCTGAACGCCCCCGAAATGAACGCTGTGTGCTCTTGAAGGCGACGGGTACCCGGCACCGTATGACGGTCGAAAAAACGAGTGTCCTCGTCCTGGACTGTGCCGAGCCCACAGAACTGGCGGAGTTCTACGCCGGCCTGTTCCACGCAGAGCTGCGGATCGGGCGCGACCCCGACTTCGTGGAAGTCATCGGTCATAACGGCGTACATCTGGCGATTCGCAAGGATCACGGTTACGCGCCACCCAGCTGGCCGCGGCCCGAGGACTCCCAGCAGGCGCATCTGCGCATCCTGGTGGACCTCGGCGACATGGACGAAGCCGAACGCGAGGCAATCAGCCTCGGCGCCCGGCCGGTGGACACCAAGGACAACGGCGGCCCGCGCGACGTACGTGTCTATGCCGACCCGGCCGGGCACTCCTTCTCGCTGGCCGTGTCTCCGCGGGGCCGGAACGCCGGCTCTCGGCTGCCACGTCAGTGAGCGCTCCGTCGACTGAACATCCGCGCCCAACAGCGTTTCGCGGCGGACCACGGAGCCCGGCGGCGTGGTCCGCCTGTGTGAAGACGGACGATATGCGCAAGTCACCAGCCGCCCAAGGTAGTTGAGGAGTGTCTTCGAGTAGATCCCTCTGCGTACGCCGACCTTCCCGCTCCCGCGCCGCTCCTTTCCCTGGCCACGGCGCCATCAGACCTCAGCAGGCCCCAGCGCGGGCCCGGCTGCGCTGTTCGCGGCGCGTACCTCCTGCTTTCACACGGACGACACCGCCCCTTCCCTTCCAGTCGCTCCTCTTGGAAACTCCGCTCACTCCTGTTTCCTCACTTCAAGAGGTGCCCACTCTCATGCCTGAACTCAATCGGCGCCGCTTTCTCCAGATCGCCGGCGCGACCGCCGGCTTCGCGGCCCTGTCGAGCAGCATCGACCGCGCCGCCGCCATCCCCGCCAGCCGCCGCTCCGGCACCATCAAGGACGTCGACCACATCGTCGTGCTGATGCAGGAGAACCGTTCGTTCGACCACTACTTCGGCGCGCTGAAGGGCGTACGCGGATTCGGTGACCCGCGTCCCGTCACGCTGCCCGGCGGCAAGTCGGTCTGGCACCAGTCGGACGGCACCAAGGACGTGCTGCCCTACCACCCGGACGCCGAGGACCTCGGCATGCAGTTCATCGAGGGCCTCAACCATGACTGGCAGGGTGGCCACAAGGCCTGGAACCAGGGCAAGTACGACCAGTGGATTCCCGCCAAGTCCGCGGGGACGATGGCGTATCTGACGCGCGAGGACATCCCGTTCCACTACGCGCTCGCGGACAAGTTCACCGTGTGCGACGCGTACCACTGTTCGTTCATCGGAGCCACCGACCCCAACCGCTACTACATGTGGACCGGGCACACCGGCAACGACGGCAAGGGCGGCGGGCCCGTACTCGGCAACGACGAGGCCGGATACGACTGGACGACATACCCCGAGCGGCTGGAGCAGGCCGGGATCTCGTGGAAGATCTACCAGGACATCGGCGACGGCCTGGACGCGGGCGGCTCCTGGGGCTGGATCGAGGACGCCTACCGCGGCAACTACGGCGACAACTCCCTGCTGTACTTCAACAAGTACCGCAATGCCAAGCCCGGCGATCCGCTCCACGACAAGGCGCGCACCGGCACCAATGCGAAGAGCGGCGACGGCTACTTCGACATCCTCAAGGCCGATGTGAAGGCCGGGAAGCTCCCCCAGATCTCCTGGATCGCCGCGCCCGAGGCCTTCAGCGAGCACCCCAACTGGCCCGCCAACTACGGCGCCTGGTACATCTCGCAGGTGCTGGACGCGCTCACGTCCAACCCGGAGGTGTGGAGCAGGACCGCGCTGTTCATCACGTACGACGAGAACGACGGCTACTTCGACCACATCACCCCGCCCTACCCGCCGGCCTCCGCCGCCCAGGGCCTGTCCACCGTGGACGCCAAGCTCGACCAGTTCGGCGGAAACAGCACCTACGCCGCCGGACCCTACGGCCTCGGCCAGCGTGTGCCCATGCTCGTCGTATCGCCCTGGAGCACCGGCGGCTACGTGTGCTCGGAGGTCTTCGACCACACCTCGATCATCCGGTTCATGGAACGCCGATTCGGTGTTGGCGAGCCGAACATCTCGCCGTGGCGGCGCGCCGTCTGCGGCGACCTCGCCTCGGCCTTCGACTTCGGGCTCAAGGACACCACGCCCGCCTCGCTCCCGGACACCGACGGATACGAGCCGCCGGACCGCGAGCGGCACCCCAGCTATGTGCCGAAGCCGCCTGCCAACCCGGTCCTGCCCAAGCAGGAGCGGGGTTCGAGGCCCGCGCGCCCGCTGCAGTACGCACCGCTGGTGGACGGGGCCGCGACGCCGGCGACCGGGCGCTTCACGCTCACCTTCAGCGGCGGCGCAACGGCGGGAGCGTGCTTCTCCGTCACGTCGGCGAACCGCACCGACGGACCGTGGACCTACACCGCCGAAGCCGGCAAGAAGATCTCCGACACCTGGAACACGGCCTACTCGAAGGATGTGTACGACCTCTCGGTGTTCGGCCCGAACGGCTTCCTGCGCACTTTCAGGGGCCCGGGCAAAACCGCAGGCCCCGAGGTGACGGCCCGCCATGTCCCGGGCGGCTGCATCGAGCTGACGATGACCAATGCGGGCACCGTCGACTGCCACCTGAAGGTCACCAATGCGTACGGCGGAAAGCGCGAGACGTTCACCGTGCGCAAGGGCGGACGCGTGGTGCACACGGTGGACCTGCGTGCGAGTAAGCGCTGGTACGACCTGACCGTGGTGTCCGACAAGGACGGCACATTCCTGCGCCGGTTCGCCGGACACGTCGAGAACGGTCAGCCCGGCGTGAGCGACCCGGCCATCATCACCGTCTGACCTGCCGGCCGGCTACGGCCGCCCGCCGAACCCGTGGGCGGCCGTCGTCCGACACCTCGATACGGACTCGCCGCGAAATGCACGACTTGGCCCAGAATTCGTGATTTCGTCATTGAATTGGCCGATACCCTTGTCGTAGGAGTCCTCTGTGCGCAGTTTCGCCGTCTCGGCAGTTGTGGTCGCCGCGCTCGCTTCGGGTAGTTCCATCTGGGCGGCGAACAGCCCTGGCGGGCCTTCCCAGGTCACGCAGCAGGCCAACGGCACCAACATCCTTGTCGTCGGAATCGACCGGCGTACCGGCATTTCCGCCACGGACCGGAACCGCCTGCACGTCAACGGCCGGGAGTGCAACTGCACAGACGTGATGATGCTCGTGCACCTTGCCGAGAACGGACGGCGGATGAGCGTGGTCTCCATCCCCCGCGACTCCTATGTGGAATTCGCCGAACACGCACACCCCCGCCACTCCGGGAAGATCAATGGCGCCTTTGCGCACGGCGGTGGAGATCTGGCCGTACGGACCGTGGAGCAGGCGACCGGCCTACGGATCGATCACTATCTGGAAACGGGCTTCAAAGGCTTTGCCGACACCGTGGACCGCCTCGGCGGAGCGAGGGTGTGCACGGACCAGCCTCTGACAGACCTCAATTCGGGGCTGCAACTGGCTGCGGGCACGCACCAGCTGAATGGCAAACGCGCCCTGCGCTACGTACGCGCCCGGCATGTCTCCCCGCCGGGTGATCTGGGCCGGGTCCGCCGCCAGCAGCGCGTACTCATCGAGATGATGTCCCGGCTGAGGGACGGAGGAGCCTTTACCGACCCGGCTGCCGCGGCCCGCACGGCCCGCACGCTGCTGAAGTCCGTACGCACCGACGCGGACACCGGCCTCAGTGACCTCATCGGCCTGGGCTGGGTGGTGGGCCGGCTGAACGCACAGCAGACGGAGTTCGCGACCGTGCCCATTTCGGACTTCGACCACCGCGTGCCGCAGTGGGGCTCCACACTTCTGTGGCACAAGGAACGCTCCGCCGCACTGTGGGCGGCCCTGCGTGCGGACCGGTCGATCATCAACGACTCGCGCATCCAGCCCACCAAGGACGTCCCGGTCGAGTTCCCGCCGTCCACCATTCGGCTTCGCGTCACCGATCCCGAGGTCGCCCAGTCGCTTCGCGCGAATGGGTTCGCGGTGGAGGGCAGCTCGGGTCGGCCTGGTGCGCCACGGCCGCAGGGCCCGACCGTCATCACCTACGACCCGTACTGGGCCCGCTTCGCGCCCACCCTCGCCGCCGCGCTCCCCGGCGCCCGGCTCGAGCCCCTCACCGGGCACGGCCAGGTCTTCGACGTCGCCGTCGGATCCGAGGCGGCCGCGGTCGTCAAGGTCGTCCATGACCGCAGCAGCGTCGAAGGCGCGCCGGCCTCCGGCGACCAGCTGCGGTGCGGGACGTCCGACTGAGGTGCTTGTCCCCCGGTCCGACTGAGGTGCTCGCCCCCAAGAGCTGGGCCGCCGCCGGGGGTTCCGGTCCGCTCGGTGACCGAATCGCGCCCTGGCCGGTCGGCCTGCCGACCACGGAGGATGCACGGGGCAGTCCTCACGGATTGCCCCGTGTTGATCCATGTGGCCGAGCAGAGGAAGTGGGGGGAAGTTACTCATGAAACGAAGACCGTTAAGGCCCGTGGTACCCCGTGTGATCGCGCTGGTCCTCGCGTGTACGGGCGGTTTGCCGGCACCATCCGGCGCCCAGGCCGCCTCCGTCTCCACCTCGTTGTGCAGGACGGACGACGCGGCCCGGGGGCTGGCGAGCAGCCCGGTGGCGGGCAGCCTGGTCCCGGTCTCCCGGGCGGACGGCCGGGTCGACCAGTTCCAGCTGTTCCATGACGCCACCGCGACGGGGGGCCTGCCGTTCGTCTGGCATCGGGAGCAGGCCGGCCCCGGGGCCGCGTACGGCTCCTGGGAGCGGGTGAGCGCCGCCACCGTCGGGCCGAAGAGCTACTACGTCACCGCGGCCGAGAACGCCGACGGCCGGGTGGAGCTGCTGTTCTCCGCCTACGGCCAGTTCTGCCACTCCGTGCAGGACGTCAACGACCTGGAGTGGACCGCGCCGGAGCCCTTCGGCCTGGCCCCCGGCCCGTACATGGGAGGGGTCGTCCTCTTCAAGGAGCGGGACGGCAGCCTCGACGCCTTGGCGTCGACCACGACGACCGGCCGCTCGATGGAGGTCCGTGCCCAGCAGAGCCCGGGGGACGTCTGGGGACCCGTGCAGTCGATGGGCAAGGTGCCCGAGGCGAATATCGGGCTCAGCCAGCCGAGCACGGTCACCGAACTCCCCGGCGGCCGACTGCATGTGACGGTCCATGAGTGGAACCGCGACACCCGGTTCTGGCAGGTCACTCAACTGGCTCCGCACGGAGCCTGGGGCCCCTGGCAGCCGTGTGTCACTCCGCGGTGCGCGTGATCACTGTTCTCGCAGAGGCTGGGAGGCCGACAGCAATGATGGCAATGACAGCAATAGGACGGACGGTGAAAGCACGCGCGGCGGCCCTGGGCGCAGGCCTGGGCTGCGGCGCACTGTTGCTCTCGCTGATGGGCGCCCAGCCGGGATGGGCCGAGTCCGCGCCTGTGGGACCCGCGCTGACGGTGGACCGGACGACGGGACTGCTCGATGGCGACATCGTCAACTTCCGCATCACCGGCGGGCCGCCGAAACAGTACGTGTGGGTCAAGGAATGCGGTCCCTCCGCGAGCGTGACCACATGCGACGACGACACCCGACGGCAGTTCCGGGTGCTGCCCGACGGGACGTACGACGTCTCGCCGAAGAAGCTCTACGCCCGGTTGAGCACCGAGTCCGGCGACGTGGACTGCCGCACCGTGGCTCGGACCAACCCGTGCTCGCTGGCGCTGACCGACAACGCGGGCGCGCTGCTGACGACGGTGCCACTGAGTTTCCGGCCGCACGGTCCTCTTGAGGCGGCGCCCACCCTGTGGGCCGACCCCAACCGGGACTTGCTCCACGGGCAGGTGGTGCATGTGACCGGTCGAGGATACGAGCCGCAGTACCACGTCTCCGTGCTGGAGTGCGTCACCGGCTCGACCAGTACCTTCGGCTGCCGCCCCGGCAGCCGGCCGCCGGGCACCACCGACCAGGGCCGTATGGACCGGGAAATCGCGGTGTCGGTGTCGTTCACGAGCATCGACGGCCGTACGGTCGACTGCCGCCCCAGGAACAGCTGTGAGCTGGTCGCCTTCGCCTCGCGGGTCCGGGGGCCCGAGACGGTACGGGCCAGGCTGCACTTCGACCCGGCTCAGCCGCTTCCCTAGTGCGCTGCGCACCGTGCGCCGGTCGCACGGTGCCGCGGCCCTGCGTCCCGCAGCGGGCAGGCTGCGGGACGCTCGCCGCGTCTTTGATCAGCCGGCCCAGGTCCAGTCGGCGACCTCCGGCAGGTCGACGCCGTGCTTGCGGATCCAGGCGTGGTGGCGGGTGCGTACATCGGCCATTGCCTGCCGTACGGCCACGGCCCGCACGCCGAGCCCGGGAACCCGGTCGATGACATCCATGACGAGCCGGTACCGGTCGAGATCGTTGCGTACGACCATGTCGAAGGGCGTCGTCGTCGTGCCCATCTCCTTGTAGCCGCGGACGTGCAGGTTCGGGTGGCCGGCCCGTCGATAGGCCAGGCGGTGGATGAGCCACGGGTAGCCGTGATAGGCGAAGACGACCGGCTTGTTTCGGGTGAACAGGGCGTCGTACTCGAAGTCCGCCATCCCGTGCGGGTGTTCTCCCTGGGGCATCAGCCTGGCCATGTCGACGACGTTGACGACGCGCACCACAAGCTGCGGCAGATGGCGGCGCAGCAGTCCGGCCGCGGCGAGGACCTCTTGAGTGGGTACGTCGCCGGCGCAGCCGAGGACGACATCCGGTTCGCCTTCTCCGTTCTCCGTTCCGGCCCACTCCCACACACCCGCGCCGCGCGCGCAATGGGCGCGGGCCTCGTCGAGGGAGAGCCAGTCGAAGGTCGGCTGCTTCCCGGCGACGATCACATTGACATAGTCGCGGCTGCGCAGTGCGTGGTCGGCGACGGAGAGCAGGGTGTTGGCGTCCGGCGGCAGATAGACCCGTACGACTTCGGGGCTCTTGTTCAGGACGTGGTCGACGAAGCCGGGGTCCTGGTGCGAGAAGCCGTTGTGGTCCTGCCGCCAGACATGCGACGTGAGCAGGTAGTTGAGAGAGGCGACAGGGGCACGCCAGGGCAGGGACCGGGAGGTCTTGAGCCACTTGATGTGCTGGTTGACCATCGAGTCGACGATATGGACGAACGCCTCGTAGCAGGAGAACAGTCCGTGCCGGCCGGTGAGGAGATAGCCCTCCAGCCAGCCCTGGCACAGATGCTCGGAGAGCACCTCCATCACCCGGCCCTGCCGCGAAAGGTGCTCGTCGGTGGCGGTGGTCTGTGCCTGCCAGGCCTTGCCGGTGACATCGAAGAGGGCCTGCAGCCGGTTGGAGGCAGTCTCGTCCGGTCCCACGACGCGGAAGTCCCGGCGCTCGGCCGTGTCCGCCATGAGCTGCGCGAGGAGGCCACCCAGCACACCGGTGGGTTCGTGCAGGGTGACACCCGGCTTGTCGACGGGGACGGCGAAGTGTTCCAGCGGTGGTACAGGCAGGTCCCTGACGAGGAGCCCGCCGTTGGCGTGCGGTGTGGCGCCCAGCCGACGATGGCCTTCGGGAACGCAGGCCAGCACCTCGGGGCGGGGGCTGCCGGACTCGTCGAAGAGCTCCTCGGGGCGGTACGAACGCAGCCATGCCTGCAGTTGGGCGAGGTGCGCGGGGTTTTCCCGTACACCGGCGAGAGGGACCTGGTGGGAGCGCCAGGTCCCTTCGACCGGGACGCCGTCGACCTCGGCGGGCCCGGTCCACCCCTTCGGCGTACGGAGCACGATCACCGGCCAGCGCGGCAGTTCGGCCTCTCCACCGCTGCGGGCGTCGTGCTGGATACGGGCGATCCGGTCCAGCGCCTCGTCCATCGCCGCGGCCATCGCCCGGTGCACCTGGTCCGGTTCGTCGCCGGTGACGTGGAGTGGCTCATGGCCGTATCCGCGCAGCAATTCGGCGAGATCTGCCTCGGGCAGCCGCGCGAGGATCGTCGGATTGGCGATCTTGTAACCGTTGAGGTGGAGGATGGGCAGCACCGCGCCGTCGCCCACGGGGTCGAGGAACTTGTTGGAGTGCCAGGAGGCCGCGAGCGGTCCGGTTTCGGCCTCGCCGTCGCCGATCACGCAGGCGACCAGCAGGCCGGGATTGTCGAGCGCGGCGCCATAGGCGTGCGCGAGGGAGTAGCCCAGCTCTCCTCCTTCGTGGATGGAGCCGGGAGTCTCCGGTGCGACATGGCTCGGCACTCCGCCGGGGAACGAGAACTGCCGGAAGAGCCGCTCCATGCCGGCCCTGTCCCGGCTCACGTCCGGGTACGTCTGCGAGTAGCTGCCCTCCAGCCAGGAGTTGGCGAGCACGGCGGGACCTCCGTGGCCCGGACCCCAGATGCACACTGCGGACAGGTCGCGGGCCTTGATGACCCGGTTGAGATGGGTGTGGACCAGGTTGAGGCCGGGTGAGGTGCCCCAGTGGCCCAGCAGCCGTGGCTTGATGTGCTCCGGCCGCAGCTCCTCGGTCAGCAGCGGATTGCCCATCAGGTAGATCTGCCCGACCGCGAGGTAGTTCGCGGCCCGCCAGTGCGCGTCGAGGGCCCTCAGTTCCTCGGCGTCCAGCACGGTGCGGTCCTGACGCTTGACCTTGCGCATGGTTTCCTCCATAACGTCATTGCATGGCAGTCAAGAAGGGGCCGAAGCAGCCCGCGAAAATGCCGCGTGCGCTGTACGAACGTGAGCTGTACCGGCTGCAGACGGAGCTGGTGAAACTTCAGGAGTGGGTTCGCGCCGAGGGCGCCCGCCTTGTCATCGTCTTCGAAGGACGGGACGCGGCCGGCAAGGGCAGCACGATCAAGCGGGTGACGGAACATCTCAATCCTCGGGTCGCGCGTATCGTCGCGCTCCCCAAGCCCACCGAGCGCGAGCGCACCCAGTGGTACTTCCAGCGCTACACCGAGCACCTTCCCGCCGCGGGGGAAATAGTCCTCTTCGACCGAAGTTGGTACAACCGGGCAGGCGTCGAGCACGTCATGGGCTTCTGCACCAAGGAGGAGCACCAGCGCTTTCTCCACCAGTGCCCGATCTTCGAGCGGATGCTGGTCGAGGAAGGGGTCCTGCTGCGCAAGTACTGGTTCTCGGTGAGCGACGCCGTACAGGAGCAGCGGTTCCGGCGTCGGCTGGAAGACCCCACGCGGCGCTGGAAGCTTTCACCCATGGACCTGGAGTCGATCACCCACTGGGAGGCGTACTCCCGGGCGAAGGACGAGATGTTCGTCCATACCGACATCGCGGAGGCGCCGTGGAATGTCGTCGAGAGCGACGACAAGCGCAGAGCGCGGCTCAACATGATCGCGCACCTGCTGTCGACCGTGCCGTACCGCGATGTGCCGCCACCGGAACTGGAGCTCCCGCCGCGTCCGCCCGCCACGGGCTACCAGCGACCACCGCGGGATCTGCAGTCGTACGTACCGGACCATGCGGCGGGCCTCCTGGACTGATGCCCGGAGGCCGCAGCTGAAGCTGACATCGGCCGGCGCGGTGCGGCCGATGTCAGCGACGCAGGCTTCCGCCGCCGGCGGGTCCGTACAGATCGAGCAGGCGGCTGCGGGCGGACTGGAGCCGGTGTGCGATCACCTCGGCAATACGGAGCGTGAGCGCCTGGCTGAGCTCCGGCTCCTCATCGAACAGGGCGCGCACCTTCGCGGCGTCGAATTCGAGCGCTCGGACGGGGGTGGCCGCCGCGGCGCCCAGATGCCAGCTGCGCGGAGGGAAGAGCCAGGACCAGCCCAGCAGATCTCCGGGGCCGAGCTGCTCGACGACGACGGCGCGCCGTCCCGGAACGTGCAGGTCGAGCTCGACGGCTCCGGAGCGGATGATCCAGAAGCGATCCGCGCGCGAGCCCTCCTCGAAGATGCGGGCGCCGGCCGGGAAGGCTGATTCCGTGGCGAGTTCCATCATCCTGTCGCGGCCTTCGGGCGGCAGGACGTTCAGCAGTGGGGCCACCGTGGTCATCGCTGTCTCCGTCCCTCGGGGGCCGCAGCGGGGGCCCGGGATGGTGCCTCTCCCTCTCCCCAGACTGCGCGGCTTCTCCCCGGACTGCGCGGCGGCGAGCGGACCCGGCGTCGTCGTCCGTGCCCCGGGACGGAATTCCCTCGATACTGGGTATGAGCCGACAGTTCCCCAGTACGACAGCGAAGCCACTGGCCGCGGCCGACCTGCCAATCTCACCTGGAGGTAGTCATGAGGATGCTCATCAATGTGCCGGAGACCGTTGTCGCGGACGCGCTCCGTGGCATGGCGGCCGCGCATCCCGAGTTGTCCGTGGACGTGGAGAACCGGGTGATCGTACGGGGCGATGCGCCCGTCGCCGGGAAGGTGGGGCTGGTGTCCGGGGGCGGCTCGGGGCACGAGCCGCTGCATGGTGGGTTCGTCGGGCCCGGAATGCTCGCCGCCGCCTGCCCCGGAGAGGTCTTCACCTCTCCCGTTCCCGATCAGATGGCGCGGGCGGCCGCCGCCGTGAACAGCGGCGAGGGGGTGCTGTTCATCGTCAAGAACTACACGGGCGACGTGCTCAATTTCGACATGGCGGCCGAGCTCGCCGAGGACGAAGGGGTCCGTGTCGCCAAGGTTCTGGTCAATGACGATGTGGCGGTGACCGACAGCCTCTACACGGCGGGCCGCCGCGGCACCGGCGCGACCCTGTTCGTCGAGAAGATCGCGGGCGCGGCCGCCGAGGAGGGCGCGCCGCTGGAGCGGGTCGAGGCGATCGCCCGCCAGGTGAACGAGAGCTCCCGGAGCTTCGGTGTCGCGCTGAGCGCCAGCACCACACCCGCCAAGGGCAGTCCGACCTTCGATCTGCCGTCGGGCGAGCTGGAGTTGGGCATCGGCATTCATGGTGAGCCGGGGCGTGAGCGGCGCGCCATGATGACGTCGCGGGAGATCGCGGACTTCGCGGTCAATGCGGTGCTGGAGGATCTGCCGCCGACAAGCCCGGTGCTGGTGCTCGTCAACGGCATGGGGGCGACGCCGCTGCTCGAGCTGTACGGCTTCAATGCCGAGGTGCAGCGCGTGCTCACCGAGCGTCGCGTGGTCGTGGCCCGTACCCTCGTCGGGAACTATGTGACCTCGCTCGACATGGCCGGCTGCTCGGTGACGCTGTGCCAGGTCGACGAGGAGCTGCTGCGGCTGTGGGACGCGCCGGTGCAGACCCCCGCGCTCCGCTGGGGTCGCTGACCCGTCCAGGCCCGACTCACCACAGGGAGTTCATGTGCTCGACGCCGATTTCTTCCGCCGCTGGCTGACGGCCGCGGCAGTCTCCGTGGACCGCGAGGCGGACCGTCTCACCGAGCTGGACTCGGCGATCGGTGACGCCGACCACGGCAGCAATCTCCAGCGCGGGTTCACGGCGGTGACGGCGGTCCTGGAGAAGGAGGCGCCGCAGACACCCGGGGCCGTACTCACCCTGGCGGGACGGCAGTTGATCTCTACGGTGGGCGGCGCATCGGGTCCGCTGTACGGGACGCTGCTGCGGCGTACGGGCAAGGCGCTCGGCGAGGACGCCGAGGTCACGCCCGGGCAGTTCGCCGAGGCGCTGGGCGTGGGTGTGGCGGCGGTGGCGCAGCTCGGCGGCGCCAAGGCCGGGGACAAGACGATGCTGGACGCGCTCGAGCCGGCGGTCGCGGCCCTCGGCGACACCACCGCGTCGTTCGCGGCGGCGCGCGAAGCGGCCGAGCAGGGCGCGCTCGCGACCGTGCCACTGCAGGCGCGCAAGGGCAGGGCCAGCTATCTGGGTGAGCGCAGCATCGGGCACCAGGATCCGGGGGCGACCTCCTCGGCCCTGCTGATCGCCGCGCTGGCGGAGGTGGCGGGATGAGTGATGCCAAGCCGGTCGGGATCGTGCTGGTCTCGCACAGCAGGGAGGTGGCCGCGGCTGTCGCCGAGCTGGCGACGGGGCTCGCGGGCGGCGGCACGACGGCGCCCGTGGCGTCGGCGGGCGGCACTACGGAAGGCGGCCTGGGCACCAGCTCGGAGCTGATCGCGGCGGCGGCCGCCTCGGTCGACCAGGGTACGGGGGTGGCCGTGCTCGTCGACCTGGGCAGCGCCGTGCTGACGGTGAAGGCGCTGCTGGCCGAGGGCGACGAACTCCCGGAAGGAACACGGCTGGTGGACGCGCCGTTCCTGGAGGGCGCGGTGGCCGCGGTGGTGACCGCGTCGGCGGGCGGCGACCTGGACGCGGTCCAAGCGGCGGCCTCGGAGGCGTACGACTACCGGAAGGTGTGACGCCCGCGACCGGAAGGTGTGACGCCCGCGGAAGCCGACAGGTGACCCACCACGCCGCAGCTCGTGCCCGTCACGATCGACGGCTCGGTGTACCGGGTGCCGCTCCGGCGGGCTCTCGACCGTAGAGGCCGCCGGAGTGACCCCGTCACTCTTTTGGAGTTGCGTTGGGGTCGCGTACCCGGCAGATCGGCCGGACGCCCGGCCATACCGCGTGACCTGGCACGACCAACACGACCACGGCGGCAGACGGTGGTGACACACCGGGGCCGGGCAGCCCGTGCCACATGCGGCGCCCCCATGGGCCCTCATAGCGTCTTCTCCATCGAGGTGCATTTCTTACGTTTCGCGGAATACATCCGTGGCTGCGCCTCGGGAATTCGGAGAATTCACCATGCGTGCGATACGTGTCGCCTCCCTCGCACTGATCGGCACCGCCGCGCTGGCCCTCGGCGCCCCGGCCGCCGTCGCCGCCGACGACGACGACGACGGGAACAGCGCCACGTCGTTCGGCTTCACCGCCACCCCTGCGACCGTCGCGCCCGGCGACACCGTGACGCTCAACGCCACCGAGTGCGAGGCGCCGACCGTGACGGCCTCCTCGGGCGTCTTCGAGACCGTCACCCTCAACGAAGGTCAATCCGCCACGACGAAGATCGCCGCGGACGCCAAGCCCGATGCCAAGTACGACGTCACCTTCGACTGCAAGGGCGAAAAGGGCACCGCCCCCCTCACTATCACCTCCGGCTCGCGCACGGGCACGGGAACAGGCGCTGACGTTGGTACCGGTACGGAAGCGGGGGCCGGGACGGAAACAGGAGCCGACGCCGGCACCGAGCTGAGCACCGGCAACGACACAGGTACCGGGACGGAAACGGGCGGCGATGCGAGTACCGAGCTGAGCACCGGCAACGACACAGGTACCGGGACGGAAACGGGCGGCGATGCGAGTACCGAGCTGAGCACCGGGAGCGACGCAGGTGCCGGGATGGCCAAGCCCGACCGAGGTAACGACACGACCAAGCCCGACCGAGGTACCGGGATGGCGAAGCCCGACGGAGGCGTCAAAGGCGGCGCCGGCGGCAGCGTCTCCGATCTGAGCCCCGCGCAGATCGCCGTCGGTTCCGCGCTCCTCGCGGGCGCGCTCGGCGCCGGCGTCTTTCTGCTGCGCCACCGCGCCGCTGACAGCGTCTGACGGGCACAGAGCGGCTCCGCCGCGCCGGGCCCCCGACGGTCGGGCGCGGCGGAGCGCCAACGGATGGCCTGAGAAAGCACAAGGGAAGGGTTATGCCTACGTACAACAGGCGCGGCGCCTGGTTCACGGTCGTCTGTGTCCTGCTGCTCGCACTGTTCCTCCTGCGTAACGGATCCACGCAGGTCGCCGACGGCCCGCCCCAACCCGGCTCCGCCGTCGCGGCCCCGCACGGCACGGCCGATCCACTGCCACCCGCACCCGCTCCAGTGCCCCACTCCGCGCCGCAACGGATCACCGTCCCGTCCGTCAAGGTGGACGCCCCGCTGACCGAGGTCGGCCTCGACGCAGACGGCTGGGTGGAGCCTCCGCCGCTGGAGAACACCAACCTCGCCGGGTGGTACCGGGGGTCGGTCAGCCCCGGCGAACGGGGTACGTCCGTCATCGTCGGCCATGTCGACAACACGGCGGGACCGGCCGTCTTCTATGAGCTCGGCGCCCTCGAGCGGGGCAGCCGTATCGAGATCCCGCGCGAGGACGGGCGTAGGGCGGTGTTCGCTGTGTACGACGTCGAGGTGTTCGCCAAGAAGGAGTTCCCCGCGGCACGCGTGTACGCGGACGGCCCGGAGCCGGAGCTGCGGGTCATCACCTGCGGCGGCGACTATGCGAGGAAGACCGGGTACGACGGGAACGTCGTGGTCTTCGCCCGCCTGGTCGAGCTCCGCTGACGGCTCGCCAGCGGCCCCGAGCAGGCGAGCCCGCGGCCCCGTGCAGGCGGCCTGTCGGTCGCATGTAGGTGCCCTCTGTGACGGTGATCAGCACACCCCTCCCACCCACACCGTCAGGAGATTCAATGGAGCAGCGGCTGCCGGTCCGGTTCATCCAGGTCACCGAGGTCACCCGGCTGACCCCGCACATGGCGCGTATCACCTTCGGCGGCCCCGATCTCGAAGGCTTCTCTCTCGACGCCCCCGACCAGCAGGTGAAGCTGTACTTCCCCCGGCCGGGCCAGAGCGGCCCGCGCCTGCCGGGGCCGGAGGACGGCGACGGCGATGTGATGCGGTGGTACGAGGCGTACCACGCGATCCCCGAGGACGAGCGGCCCTGGATGCGCAGCTACACGATCCGCGCCCACCACCCGGGGCACACCACGATCGACATCGACTTCGTCCTGCACGACGACGCAGGGCCCGCGACACGCTGGGCGCTGTCGGCCGGGCCCGGAGACACGCTCGGCATGTACGGCCCGTCGGCGTACTTCGCCAAGGCCGTACCGCTCGGCACCACCGACTGGATGCTGCTGGCCGGGGACGAGGAGGCGCTGCCGGCGATCGGCACGGTGTTGGAGGCGCTGCCCCAGGGGGCGAGGGCCGTGGCGTACATCGAGGTCGCCGACGCGGCCGAGGAGCAGCGCTTCGAGACGGAGGGCGAGGTGACCGTGCACTGGCTGTACCGGGCCGCGGCACGGGCCGGTCACGGCGAGCTGCTCATCGAGGCCGTGCGCGCGGGGCGGTTCCCGCCGGGGTCGGTGTTCGCCTGGCTCGGCGGCGAGGCCGGCGCGGTACGTACACTGCGCCGCCATCTGATCGAGGAACGCGGTATCGGCAAGCGCGACATCGACTTCGCCGGGTACTGGCGGCTGCGACTGACCCAGGACGACGCGCCGACCGAGGAGGACCTCGCGGAGGCGCAGGAGCGGCTGGCCGACGCGCAGGCGCGGGCGGACGGCTGAGGTCGGTCAGATCAGGGCGGCGGCTTCCCGTGCGGACAGGCCGCCGCCCTCGGCGTACGCGCGCTCGTACGTCTCCCCCGGCAGCACCGCACGCAGGTCGGACTCGGCCCGCTGCCGGAGCTCCTTCTCCTCGGCGAACGGCCGGAACCCGAGACCGCCGGGCTGCCGACTGCCCCGGTCGTACGCCCCGAGCAGCCGTGCCCCGTCCCGCGCCGCCCCCAGATGCGCCATCGCCCAAGCGGCACACAGGAATTGATCGACAATCATCTGCGGGTCCAACAGATACGCCAGGCTTTCCAGCCGCCGCACCGCCTCCTCGATCCGGCCGCGGGCCCGTCCGTACTCTCCGTCGATACAGTCCAGCCAGCCGTACACCCCCGCCACGATGCCACCGAAGAGTCCCGGCGAGTCGGCAGTCAACTTGCCTTCCACCTCTACGAGTTGTTCCCGGGCAGCACCGGTGCGGCCGGTGCGGCCGTAGTACTGGGTCAGCAGCATCCGGGCCGTACTGAGTGCCTCCGTCACGAAATCGCCGGACTCGGCCACCGCCTCGAGCAGCTGCCGCTCGGCGCGCTCCCTGTCCGCCGGGGTCTTGGCCGTACGTAGTCGCACCGATGCCAACTGGGCTTTGAAGACAGGAACTTGGGCGTGCGTGCCGACGCGGGCGGAGCTCCGCATGGCCCGCTCGAAGTCCGCGGCGGCCTCCTCGTACAGACCGCGCCGCTCGAACGCCTCCCCGCGGGCGGACAGCGACTCGGCAATACCCCACAGATCGCCCGCGGTCTCGAACAGCGCGAGCGCCCGGTCGGCATCGCTCGTGCACTGTTCGAGTCCGCCGGTGCGGTAGCCGAGCAGCTTGGCGCGCAGCAGCAGCGCGAACCCGAGATCCCAGCCCTGGCTCAGGTCGCTCGCCCGATCCGGCTCTTCGCAGCTCGCGACAATGGCGTCCATGGTCTCGGCAAGCCCGTCGAACTCGCCCGTCATCAGCCGGGCGAAGAACCACATGGAGCCCGGCTGCCGGCAGATCTGCGGCAGTCCCGTGCGGTAGGCGGCGACGATTCCGCGCAGATACGCCTGCGTCTGCGGCTCGCTCAGCGCCGTGCCCTCGTCCGCGGTGCTCGCAAGCACCATCAGCCGCACCCCGCGCCGCGCCTCCCACAGCTGTTCCTCGGACCAGGGCGGCGGAGTGTCGGTGCAGCGTGCGGGCAGCGGCACCGCGATCCGTACCGGCGACCGGAAGGGGTCGACGCCGAGCCCGGCGGCCGCCGACGACCAGGTGCGGGCGTCCGCCTGGTGACCGCGCTGCTGCCAGAACCAGTTCATGGACAGCACCAGACAGAGCGCCTCCTGCTCCTCCGCCTGGCGGACGGCGGTGCGCAGCGCGGTCCGTACATTGTCGTGCTCCGTCTCGAGCCGCTCCAGCCACTCGGCCCGGCGCGGGCCGCGCAGCTGCGGATCGCCGGTGCGTACCAGCTCTCGGTAGGCGCTCATATGCCGTCGTTCGGCCTCGGCCCGCTCACCGGCCTCGTCGAGCCGCTCCGCCGCGTACTCGGCGACGGTTTCCAGCAGCCGGTAGCGCATGCCGTCCGGACGGCCGGGACCGTCCGGGACGGCGACGACCAGCGACTTGTCGACAAGAGAGGCGAGGGGGTCGAGGGGATCGAGGACGCCCGCCCCGCACACGGCCTCCGCCTGGGCCAGTGCACAGCCGCCGGAGAAGACGGCAAGACGGCGCAGTACGATCCGCTCGTCCTCATCGAGCAGGCCCCAGGACCAGTCGACCACCGCCCGCAGCGTCCGCTGCCTGGGCAGTACGGTCCGGCTGCCGCTGCTGAGCAGCCGGAAACGGTCGTCCAACCGGTCCGCGATCTGACGCGGCGTAAGGGCGCGCAGCCGGGCGGCGGCCAGTTCGACGGCGAGCGGCAGTCCGTCGAGTCTGCGGCAGATCTCGGCGCACGCCTCCGTGTCGTCGTCCGTACGGAATCCGGGCCGGGCGGCCGCGCCGCGCTCGGCGAGCAGCCGCAGCGCCACGTCCTGCGGCAGGGGTCCGACGCCACGTACGGATTCGCCCGGGACGCCGAGCGGCTCGCGGCTGGTGGCCAGCACCCGCACACCCGGGCAGCCGGTGAGCACCGCCTCCGTCAGCCGGGCCGCCGCGTCGATCACATGCTCGCAGTTGTCCAGGACGAGCAGCATCCGCCGCCGTCCGCAGTACTCGACCAGCTGGGCCAGCGGGTCGCGCGTAGCGGCCTCCGCGGCGGCCGGTCCGCGCGCTTGGGTCTCCCGGGCCCCGAGCGCGGTCAGGACCGCTTCGGGAACCGTCTCTTCGTCGCGTACGGGTGCGAGTTCGGCCATCCAGACTCCGTCGGGCCATGTCCCGGCCGCGGCTTCGGCGGCCTCCATGGCCAGCCGGGTCTTGCCCGCGCCGCCGGGGCCGAGCAGGGTCACCAGCCGGTGGGAGCGCAACTGCCCCGCGAGGTCGGCCAGTTCGGCCTCGCGGCCCACAAAGGAGGTGAGCCTGACGCGCAGGTTGCCTCGCGCGACGGGCTTTTCCGGGTCATGTGCCAGCAACTCCGTGTGCAGAGCGCGCAGTTCGACGCCGGGGTCCGTTCCGAGCTGCTCGGCGAGGCGCACCCGTATGTCCTCGTACGCCTGCAGCGCCTCGGCCTGCCGTCCCGCCGTACGCAGGGCCCGGATCCGGAGCGCCTGGAGCGGTTCGTCCAGTGGAGCCGCGGCGGCGAGCGCCGTGATCTCGGCGAGCACTCCTTGCGCCCGGCCCAGCTCCACCTCGGCCGCGAGCCGGGTGCGGCGCGCCTCGGTGTGGCGCTGCTCCACGCGCACGGCCAGTGGATCGCTGTCCCTGCCGGGCAGATCGGTGAGCGCCCGGCCGTGCCAGAGCGCAAGCGCCTCGTCCAGCAGACCGGCCGCCGCTGCTGCGTCCCCGGCATCGAGTGCGGCGGTTCCTTGCGACGCCAGCCGCTCGAAGCGGAAGAGATCGATGTCGTCCCGATCCGCCGCCAGCCCGTAGCCGCCCGGCACGGACTCCACCGCCGTCCTGCCGAGGGTTCGCCGCAGGCGTCCCACCAGCGCCTGCAGGGCAGCCGTCTCGTCGGCGGGCCACTCCTCGCCCTCGCCCCAGACCTGGGCGACCAGCTCCTGGGCGGCCACCGTCCGGCCGCCGCCCGCGGCCAGCGCGGCCAGCAGCGCCCGCAGTCGGGCCCCGCTGAGCGGTGCCTCGGTACCGTCCGGGCGGAGCGCCTGAGTGGTGCCGAGTACGCGGTATCGGTAGATCACCGGCCCATTGTCCCTGCCGACTGTCCCGGCCCATTGTCCGTGCCGATCAGGTCGCGCTGCGCTCGCTCGCCAACTGCAGGACGTCCTCGATCTCGCGCCCGGACCGCAGCAGCTCCCGCCAGCGCTCCGTACTCCAGTCGGCCGGCCGCGTGGTCTCGATGAAGTCCTCGACGAGCGCCAGAAAGCGCGCCGGGTCGGCATGGAAGGGAAAGTGGCCCGCTCCCTCGAAGATCTCCAGGCGGCTCCCCGGCATCGCGTCGTGCGCCCCGTACGCGTGCTCCATCGGCACCACGCCGTCGCGCGATCCCCACAGCAGCATGGTCGGCATCCCCTGCGTCAGATAGCAGCGGTCGAGCATGGTCACCACCTGGCCTCGCCAGTCGACGACCGCCCGCAGTGTGCGGATGAAGGCGCTGCGCGAGGTCGCGTCGGGCAGCGCGTCCACAAGGTTGAGCAGCTCCGGCGCGTCCTGTCCGAGGTCGGTGTCCAGCCGCCTGATCAGTTCCGTGAAGAGGCCGGTTCCCCGCCGCATACCGGGCAGGGTGAGTATGGAGAGGAGGAGGTTGACCCCGGGCAGCGAGACGGCCCGCAGGACGGGATTGACCTCCCCGCCCACACCGCCGGCGCTCACCAGGACCAGTCGTTCGGTGCGCTCGGGGAACTGGTACGCGAACTGCATGGCCACTCCGCCGCCGAGCGAATGGCCGACGAGCGTGGCCCGGTCGATGCCGAGCACGCCGAGCAGATCGCGCATGCCGTTCGCGTAGGCCGCCACCGAGTAGTCGGCACGGGGTTTGTCCGACGCTCCGTGCCCCAGCAGATCGGGTGCGATCACCGTGTATCTGCGGGCCAGTCCCGGTATGAGGTCGACCCAGGTGGCGGAGGAGTCGCCGATGCCGTGAATGAGCAGGACGGCCGGGCCCTCTCCGGCGATCCGGTACGCGCGGCGGTAGCCGTGCACCACATGGTGGCGCAGCTGCGCGTCGCCTTCGCTCACGGAGCGCAGCCTGCTCCGGTCCGGTGCTTGCGGTCCGAGACCAGCGGCCATCGCACTCACCCCTCCCCTGTCCCCTGCGGTTCCTCATCCGAGCGTAGAACCGCCGCCGCACCGGGGATTTCCGCCAGGTTTCACTCCGGGTACGGCTTTCGAGGCCGCGCGCTCATACGCGCCGTGTGCAGTCGCCAGGGGCGGGCGCGTCATGGGCACGGGCGCGCGACAGAACCGCCGCCCACCAGGTAGATTGGTCTACACCACTTGCGCCTTCAGAGACAGGGATCTCCGTGGAAGTTGTCATCGTTCCGGACTCCGCCGCCGCCGGCGAGCTCATCGCCGAAGCCATGGCCGAACTGCTGCGACGCAAACCCGACGCGCTCCTGGGCGTGGCCACCGGCTCGACTCCGCTGCCGATCTACGAAGCCCTCGCAGCCAAGGTGCGCGCCGCGCAGGTGGACGCTTCCCGCGGCCGGATCTGCCAGCTCGACGAGTACGTAGGACTGCCTTCCGGCCACCCCGAGTCGTACCGCTCGGTGGTCCTCCGTGAGGTCGTCGAGCCGCTCGGCCTGACCGACGCCTCCTTCATGGGCCCCGACGGGACCGCCGAGGACGTCGCGGCCGCCTGCCTCGCCTACGACCGTGCGCTGGCCGAAGCCGGCGGCGTCGACCTCCAGTTGCTCGGCATCGGCACCGACGGACACATCGGCTTCAACGAGCCCTGCTCCTCACTCGCCTCCCGCACCCGGATCAAGACGCTGACCCAGCAGACCCGGCAGGACAACGCCCGGTTCTTCAGTGGCCTCGACGAGGTCCCGCACCACGTCATCACCCAGGGCATCGGCACCATCCTGGAAGCCCGTCATCTGGTCCTGCTGGCGACCGGTGAGGCGAAGGCCGAGGCCGTGGCGCTCGCCGTCGAAGGCCCGCTGTCGGCACTGGTGCCCGCCTCGGCCCTGCAGCTCCATCCGCACGCCACCGTCGTGGTCGACGAGGCGGCGGCCTCCAGCCTCAAGCTCGCCGACTACTTCCGCGCCACCTATGCCGCCAAGCCCGACTGGCAGGGCATATAGGACGCGGCCGCCGTCGCCGTCCCGGCTGGAAGAGGAATGTTCCAGTCGAGACATAATTCGCGCCACAACGGCTCGACACCGCCCATGAGTTGATACGGTGCGCTCGCTCAGCACTTTCACGCGCGTTCAGCTGACGCGCCGCCCTGCCGCCCCCGGACCCTGCGCGGCCAGGCCAGTGCATCGCAGGAGCGCGGGGGATTTCATGGACGACATCGATGTGGTCACAGCAAGCCTGGAACGAGTCAGACTCCGGGCCGGCCATGTGGTGCGCTACTTCTACGCGCATCTCTTCACCCACCATCCGCGGCTGCGCCCCCTGTTCCCCGCCGCGATGGACGACCAGTACGAGCGGCTTTTCGCCGCGCTGGTACAGGTCGTGGAGCATCTCGGCCACCCCGCGCTCCCCGCACACCTGCACCGACTCGGCCGGGATCACCGCAAGTTCGGGATATCCGACGAGGACTACACCGCCGTGGGCGAGAGCCTCGTCGCCGCCATCCGCTACCACAGCACACACACCTGGGACGACCGGACCGAGAAGGCATGGCTGCGGGTGTACGGATTCGTCGCCGCGGCCATGACCGGCGGAGCGCACAGCTCGCTCGGCGCGAACGAGCCGGCGTGGTGGGACGGCACTGTCGTCTCTCACCGCCTGCACGGCGGTCACACGGCCGTCATCCGCGTCGCCCCTTCCGCCCACTACCCGTGGCTGCCCGGCCAGTACGCCACGATCGAGCACCCGGATCTGCCGGGCGTGTGGCGGCCCTACTCCCTGGCCGGCCGCCCCGGCCGCGGCGGTGTGCTCGAGTTCCATATCGGCCGGGTCGCCGAAGGCCTGCTCAGCAATGTCCTGTGCGACGGCACGACGTCCGGCCACACACTGCGGCTGGGCGCCGCCTCCGGATCCGCGCTGACCCCGCCGTCCGGCACCCCGGCCGTCACACTGATCGCCGCCGGCACGGGCTGGGCCCCGGTCAAGGCGGTCCTGGACGAGTTACTCGCCCGCAGGCCGGCGCCTCGTATCCGTATCGACGTCGTCGCCCGCGGCGAGGCCGACTTCTACGACGGCGGCTCTCTCGTCGACATCCTGCGCGCCCACCCCTATCTGAGCGCGTACTGGTGGTACGAGGAGCGCGGCAAGGGCCGGATGAGGGCCGCGGAACGTCTGCACAGCAATCTGAGCGCGCGCCGCGGGTGGCCCGGCGAAACCGTCTACCTCTGCGGTCCCGTGATGTTCGTGCAGGAGACGGCCGAACTGCTCCACGACTGCGGTCTGCCTGCAGAATCGCTTATCCGCGATCCGCTGCCCGCGTCGGTGCAACCGCGCGGATACGTCTCCCACGCGGAGCAGTTCCTCGATCCACCGCCCGTGACCTGGATCGATCCGGACGCCCGTACGCGCCCGCTCGACCTCCCGGCGCCGCAGGCCCATCCCGAACCTCAGCCCCTGCACCGGCCCGCGCCACCGGACAGCAGCGGCGGCTGGTTCCAGCCGCACGGCGCGGTCGGACGGGTCTGACCGCCCGCTCCGCCCTCACTCCCCCGTCGCGGAACTCCGTACGGAACACGGAGCAGCGGCACCACCGGGGAGGGTGGTGCCGCTGCCGTCCCGCTGCGCGGAGGAGTCGGGTCAGGAGGCGAGCCAGAGCGCCGGAACGTTCGGCGGCTCCCATGTGACGATCGAGGTGTGGGCCTGGCGGCAGGCGTATGTGATGCCGTTGTAGAGCACCTGCTGGCCCACGCCATACGCGACGCCGGGCGCCCAGGTGGTGGTGCCCGGCGGATCCGGGTCACCGGGGTCGCCCCCGCCGGGGCAGGCACCGAAGATCTCCATCTCCCAGAGCGAATGGCCGTAAGGCGTGCCGCGGGCAAGCCCGTTCATACGGACGTAGCGCGCCGTTCCGGTCACGGCAAGGTCGTCGATTCCGCCGCCACCGAATCTGTCGACCGGTGTGGTCCAGTTCGATCCGTTGGTGGACAGCTGGATCTGGTAGTGCGAGGAGTACGCCGCCTCCCAGTTCAGCCGCACCCTCGAGACGGGCTGTGCGGAGCCGAGGTCCACCTGTAGCCATCCGGTGTCGACATGGGCGCTCGACCAGCGGGTGCCGGTGTTGCCGTCCACGGCGTACTGCGGGCCGAGGCTTGCGTTCTCGATGCTGGAGGAGGTGGCGGGCTTGTTCTTGGAGAGCAGCGGACCGCAGGTGGGCGGAGCCGGATCGCCGGGATCGCTGCCGCCGCCGGTCTTGGAGAGCACCCGGACGTAGTCGACGACCAGAGTGCCTCCGGAGGCCGTCGAGCCGGTGGGGCCGCCGCCCATCTTCGCCGGGAACTCGCCGCCGATGGCGAGGTTGAGGATCGTATAGAAGCCGTGGTTGAACGCGGCGGCCCAGGTACCGGCGGAAATCTGGGACTGGTTTACCGCGTGGAACTGCCGGCCGTCGAGGTACCAGCGGATCTCGTTGGGCGATTTACTCTTGTCCCACTCGACGCGGTAGGTGTGCATGCCGGTCTGCAGACTGGGGCTTCCACCGGGCGTGTTGGCGCTCCGGCCGTCCTTCTCGTTGCACTCGCCGCCGGGGCTGGTGCCGCAGTGCATGGTGCCCCATTCGGTGTTGAGGCCCTGCACGTTCTCCATGATGTCCATCTCGCCGACGCTCGGCCAGTTCCACAGATTGCCGCGGTACGGCTGGCCGAGCACCCAGAACGCGGGCCAGTAGCCGAGGGCCGCGCCGCCGGTGACATTGGGCAGCTGCATACGACCCTCGAAGGCGAGTACGCCGCCGGCCGGTGCCTGGAAGTCGTCGCGGGCGGTCTCGATGCGGCCGCTGGTCCAGTTGCCGGCGCCGTCGCGGAGGGCCCTGATGTTCAGATTCCCGCCGGACTGGAAGACGTTCGCCGTGCTGGAGGTGTTGTTCTCGACCTCGCCGGTGCCCCAGTTGCCGGGGCCGCCCGGGATGGAATGGCCGGTGCGGTAGATCCAGTTGCCGCCGAGGCCACCGGAGCCGTTGAAGTCGTCGAGGAACACCTCGGTCCAGCCGGCGGGTGGCGGCGGGGCCGCGGCGACGGCGGCGTGAGAGCCGGTTGCGCTGACCGTGGAGGCCGCGACCACTGCGAGGATGCCGGCCAGCGCAGCCAGAATTCTGGTGCGTAACCGGACTCTCAGCGGTGGCGGCAGAGCGGAATGGGCGTGCGGGAAGAACCTCATGGCTGCCTCGTCCTGTCGGACCACGGGAAGGGAGCGCGGGGATTCCGGATGCTTCGGGATCGGCCGCGAGGATTCTTGAGAGCGCTCTCAATCAGGCTGGGGACGTGATACCGCTGCGCCGCACACCTGTCAACGGGTTGCGTCGTCCGCCGTCAACACCGGCGGAGTTCCCGGGTCCCCGAACCCCCACAGGGAAACACTTTTCGGCTTTCGATCAGGAACAAATGGGTGTATCCCGGATACATAGCGGTGCATGCTCGTACACGCTCCGGCATCGGGCTGCTCGTGGCCGACGGCGAAAGGCCGCCTCATGCAAACAGCGCCCGGCGGAACCCCCAGGCCTCCGCTTCCGCAGTCGTCCGCGGTCGGCGAGAAGGGACTCAAGGGCAGCGCGCTGGGTCTCGTCTCCTCCGTGGCCATCGGCCTCGCCTCCACCGCCCCCGCGTACAGCCTGGCCGCCACGCTCGGCTTCGTCGTCCTCGCCGTCGGGCTCCAGTCACCGGTCGTGGTGATCCTGGGATTCATCCCGATGTACTTCATCGCCTACGCCTACAAGGCGATGAACGCCGTGGACCCCGACTGCGGCACCACTTTCACCTGGTCCGCGCGGGCCTTCGGACCGCATACCGCGTGGATGGGCGGCTGGGGCATCATCATCGCCGACATCATCGTGATGGCGAACCTGGCGCAGATCGCGGGCCAGTACGGATTCCAGCTGGTCGGAGCAGATGGCCTGGCCGACAGCCGCGGCTGGACTGCTCTCGCGGGCGTCATCTGGATCATCGTGATGACGGCCATCTGCTATATCGGCATCGAGATCTCCGCGGCCCTGCAGAAATGGCTGCTCAGCATCGAGCTCCTGCTTCTCGCCATCCTCTCCGTCATGGCACTGGTGAAGGTGTACGGCGGCAACGCGCCGCCGGAATCGCTGCACGTGGACGCGGCCTGGTTCAACCCCTTCGAGATCGGCTCCGCCAGCTCCCTGACGCAGGGCGTCCTGCTGGCCGTCTTCATCTACTGGGGCTGGGACACCGCCGTCTCCGTCAACGAGGAGACCGCCGACCGCGAACGCACCCCCGGCCGCGCCGCCGTCATCTCCACCGTTCTGCTGCTCCTCATCTACATCCTGGTGACCACCTCGGCGCAGGCCTTCGCCGGGATCGGCGACAAGGGCATCGGCCTGGCCAACCCCGACAACGCGGGCGACGTTCTGGGCAGCTTCGGCGACGAAGTGTTCGGCACGGAAGGATTCGGCGGGTTCCTGGCGAAGATGCTGGTCCTGATGGTGCTGACGTCGGCCGCCGCCTCCACGCAGACCACGATCCTGCCGACCGCCCGCACCAGCTTCTCGATGGCCACACACAAGGCGCTGCCGGCGGTCTTCGCCCGCGTCCACCCCCGCTTCCTGACACCCACTTGGTCGACCGTCGTCATGGGCATAGCGTCGATCGCCTTCTACGCCGGGCTGACGGCCATCAGTGGCAACGTCCTGGAGGACTCCATCGCCTCGGTCGGCCTGGGTATCGCGTTCTACTACGGACTTACCGGCTTCGCCTGTGTGTGGTACTTCCGCAAGGTCCTCACCCGCAGCGCCGCCGACTTCTTCATGAAGGGCCTCCTCCCCGCACTGGGCGCCCTGATGCTGCTTGGCCTGTTCTGTTACGCGGCCTTCCACGTCTACTCCGACCCGGCGTACGGAACCACCGTCATCGACCTGCCGTTGCTCGGCAGGACCGGCGGCGTGTCCGTCATCGGCATAGGCGCCCTGGCACTGGGCGTTGTCCTGATGCTCATTCAGCGGGCAGTGCAGGGCACATGGTTCCGTAACCCCGACGTGCCCGTCAGCGTCGCGTCCAAGTCCTCGCCCCAGTAGGCCACTTCCTTCCGGTGACGCCCGCGTCGCAGCCCGGCCCGCCGTGGAACAAAGCGGCCATTCATCATCAACAGGACACAAGGCGGCGCGCCGATGCCACGCCCATTCGGCTTGTTTCCCACCGTGGATCGAGTTTTCCTGTGAAGCGCTCGTGAATTCCCCTTCATATTCGATCAGCGATATCACTCTCAGCACGTCAAATCACCCCTCATTGCCCCCGGAGCCGGTGATGGCCGGATGACCGAATCGGTCTCTTGACCCACCGTTGAGATGCAAACCAGACTCCCCAGAGGCACTCATGCATCAGGAGCCACAAGCGCAGGCACATGCCGATGGCCCTGCGAGACCGATATCGCACGGGGTGTGCGACGGGGGAATGCAGTGGAGAGCGCGTATGCGTGCTCAGTACATACGCGCGTCCTTCACATCCCCTCCTCATCTCTTGGTGCGCGAAGGGAATGGAGGGGGAATGCCGACGCACATGGGCTATCCCGGCGTTTACATCGAGGAACTTCCCAGCAGCATCCGTACCATCGCCTCGGTCACCACCTCGGTGACCGCGTTCGTGGGGCACACCCGCCGGGGTCCGCTCAACCAACCCGTGCGGATCACCAGCTTCGCGGACTTCGAGCGTCGCTTCGGCGGACTCACCTCACAGAGCGCTGTCAGCTACGCAGTGCACCAGTTCTTCGGCAACGGCGGCACGGTCGCGGTGATCGTCCGCGTGGCCAAGGCCGGCACCGGCGAGGAAGCCTGTGTCACGCTCAACTCCACCGAGGGGCACAGCGAGTGCCCGGTGCTGGAGGTGCACGCCAAGGAGCCCGGCGTCTGGGGCTCGGGCCTGCGGGTGGCCGTCGACCACGACACCCCGACTCCGGACAGGACGTTCAATCTCCAGATCCTCGACGCGCGCGGCGGGGCCCGCGAGTCCTTCACCGGTCTGTCGAT
The DNA here is from genome assembly GCF_042888805.1 of Streptomyces sp. NPDC002730. Taxonomy (NCBI): domain Bacteria; kingdom Bacillati; phylum Actinomycetota; class Actinomycetes; order Kitasatosporales; family Streptomycetaceae; genus Streptomyces; species Streptomyces sp. NPDC002730. The sequence goes on along the minus strand of NZ_JBIAQG010000004.1, from coordinate 205,842 downwards.
GAACTCCGGCCACGGCCGCTTCGTGGAGACCGTCGTCAACGCGGGCTCCTCGCTCGTCCGCGTGAAGGCTCTGGACGAGGACCGGCCCGACCCCTCCGGCACTGTCTCCAAGCCCTTCGCGGCCGAACTTCCCAATCTGAACGTCGAGTTGAAGGTCAAGATCGGCGATGTGGAACGTGAGTTCACGCTCCACGACCCCGACCACGACGACGAGCCGCCGAGCGATGTCACCGAACTCGCCCTCCTGCTGGAGCGCAAGCTGCGCGCGCTGCCGGACGCTCCCGGCAAGCACGCCTTCGCCGGCGCCGAGGTCACCGCCTTCGGCCGGCGCATCCAGGTCGTCGCCGGATCCGTCGACCCCGACGACGTGGTCCGCTTCGTCGGCGAATGCGCCAACGACCTGGGCCTCGAGGCCTCGGTCAACCCGCCCGTCTTCCCGCTGGAGGGCGGCAAGGACGGCGACCCGCCCGGTCCGCGCGACCTCATCGGCAGCGAGGCCCGCAAGACTGGCGTCCAGGCGCTGCGCGACGTGGACGACGTCAACCTGCTGGCTCTGCCCGAGCTTTCGGCGTACGAGTCCACCGAGGACATGGTCACCGTACTGTCGGCGGCCGAGCAGCTCTGCCGGGAGCGGCGGATCTTCCTGCTCGTCGACTCGCCCTCGACCTGGGGCAGCGTGGATGCCGCACGGGCCGGGATCGGCGCTTTCGAACCCGTACGCAGCAACCACGCGGCCCTGTACTTCCCGCATCTGCAGCTCACCGACCCGCTCACCGGACGGCTTCGCTCCTTCCCGCCGTCGGGTGCCATCGCCGGCGTCGTCGCCCGCATCGACGGCGAGCGCGGCGTGTGGAAGGCGCCGGCCGGAACCGAGGCGCGGCTGGCCGGTGTCCGGTCGCTGACCGTCAAGCTGACCGACCGGGAGAACGGGCTGCTCAACCCGCTGGGCGTGAACTGCCTGCGCACCTTCCCCGTGGTGGGTCCGCTGGTGTGGGGCGCGCGCACGCTCGAGGGCGCGGACGCGCTCGACAGCGAGTGGAAGTACGTGCCGGTGCGCCGGCTCGCGCTGCATGTCGAGGAGAGCCTCTACCGCGGTCTGCAGTGGGTCGTCTTCGAGCCCAACAACGAGCAGCTCTGGCAGCAGATCCGGCTGAAGGCCTCGGCGTACCTCAACGACCTGTTCCGGCAGGGGGCGTTCAAGGGGGGCACGCCGCGTGAGGCGTACTTCGTCAAATGCGACAAGGACACCACCACCGACGCCGATATCGACGCCGGAGTGGTCAATGTCGTGATCGGCATCGCGCCGGTCAAGCCCGCGGAGTTCGTGATCGTCAAGATCCAGCAGGTCGCCGGGCAGTTCGACCTCTCGTAACCCTAGGAAAAGGAACACGAAGGAAACCGATGGCTGAGTTCCAGATAAACGCCCATCGCTTCGACCCGTACAAGAATTTCAAGTTCCTGGTCCTCTGGGACGGTCGAACGGTCGCGGGCATCAGCAAGATCAGTCCTCTGAAGCGCACCACCGAGGTGGTCAAGCACCGCCACGGCGGTGACCCCAGCTCACCGCGCAAGTCGCCGGGCCGCTCCGAGTTCGAGGGCGTCACGCTCGAGCGCGGCGTCACCCACGACCCGGAGTTCGACCGCTGGGCCAACAAGGTGTGGCAGGTCGGCGCCGGGCTCGGCTCGGAGGTCTCGCTGCGGGACTTCCGCAAGGACATCATCATCCAGGTCCTCAACGAGGCCGGACAGGTCGCCGTCTCGCACAAGCTCTACCGGGCCTGGGTCAGCGAGTACCAGGTGCTCGGTGAGCTGGACGCCAACGCCAACGCGGTCGCCATCCAGAGCGTCAAGCTCGAGTGCGAAGGCTGGGAGCGGGACTACGAGGTGGAGGAGCCGGTCGAGCCCTCCTTCACCCATCCGGCCTGAGCCCCGGCGGAATGCACCGGAGGAGTGAGGGATGACGCCGACGGGGCCGGCCGAGCTGCTCGCCACCTGGGAGGCCGGGCTGGCACAGCACGAATCCGGGAGGTCCCTGCTGCTGCACCGGGCGGCCCGCCCGGGGGCAGGCACCGACGAGTTGCTGTCGATGCCGGTCGGCGAGCGGGAAGCGGACCTGTTCGCGTTGCGCCGGGCGCTGTTCGGCGAGCGCATGCAGGTGCGTGTCGAGTGTGCGTCGTGCGGCGAGGCCATGGAGTTCGGCCTCGACGCGACATTGCCGGGCGCCCGGACGCGGACACCGGACGGGCCGCTGCGAGTGGAGGAGGACGAATGGGTGGTGGAGTTCCGACTGCCCACCGTCGCCGACCTCGCGGCGGCCGGTGCGGTGCCGGATCCGGCGGCGGCCCGTCGGCTGCTCGTGGCGCGCTGCACGGTTTCAGCCGTACGGGGCGGGGAGGCCGTCCCTTCGGAGCGGCTGGCCTCTCTCCTGCCGGAGCGCGTACAGCAGCGGCTCGCCGAGACGGCGGCGGAAGCCGACCCGGCGGCCGATGTGACGCTGAACGTCGTCTGCCCCGAGTGCGGTGAGGCCACCCCGGCCGAGCTGGACATCACCTCCTATCTGTGGACCGAACTGGACACCTGGGCACGGGACTTGATGCTCGATGTCCATCTGCTCGCCACCGCCTACGGGTGGAACGAGCCGGAGATTCTGGCGCTCAGCCCGCTGCGGCGTCGTTACTACCTGGAGCTGTGCGCAGATGCCTGACTATTTCGACCGGCTGCTCGCCCGGTACACGCCGGTGCCGGTGGCCGGTGGTGGCGCCGGCACGGCGCGGGTCCGGCCGCGGCTGCCCGGCCCGTTCGAGCGGGTCGAGGCGCTGCGGAGCGGTCCGCCGGAGCCCGACGCGCCGGCCGCCCTGATCCCGTCCGCGCCGGGGCCCGCTTTCGGACCGGCCGAGTCGGTCCGTCAGGAGCGGGAGGTGCGGACCGACAGGCACACGGTCGTACGGACCGAGGCGGCCCGGCCCGGTGAGCCCGAGCGGCCCGCGGTCCAGGCCGTACCGCGTACGGAACCGCTGCTGCGGCCGGCGGTGCCCGCGTCGCCGGCAACGCGTCCGTCCGCTGCCGACATCCCGCGCTCGGGCCGGCGGGCGGCGGCGCCCGCGGAGTCCGACGCACCGCGCCACCTGCCCGGGCCCGTGGCGCGCGCCGCGGACCCCGCTCTTCCGGTGGTTGCGGCACCGGCCCGGCCCCGCGGCGCCGACACCGCCACCGCCCGTGGCGCCGCGCTGAACGGAGTGGGACGGCGCGCGCCCCGGCCGGCCGAGCGCGTCGTACACATACAGATCGGCCGGCTGGAAGTGAGCGCGGCACCGCCACCCGGCGCGAACCGCCCCGACACCGGCCGCCCCGACCACACCGGACGGCGCGCGCCCGCACTGACCTTGGACGACTATCTGTCGCGCGGCGAGAAGAGGGACTGACGTCATGAGCAATGGACTTGCCCTCGCGACGGTCACCCAGGCCCTGGCACTGCTGATCGAGAGCAATCTGGGGCCCGAGATGGACATCGCGGTCAAGGTGGAGACCCGCAAACCGCCGGCCGAGCCGCCGACCGAGCCGACGATCAATGTCTTCCTGTACCAGGTCACCCCGAACCCCTCGATGCGCCACACCGACCTGCCGACGCGCGCCTCGGACGGGACGCTGCTCAAACGCCCTGCCGCGCCGCTGGATCTGCACTATCTGATCAGCGCATACGGGGAGGAGGCGGAGCTGGTCGGGCAGCGGCTGATCGGCTGCGTGATCCGGACCCTGCACGAAATCCCGGTCCTGCCAAAGGAGTTGATCGAGCTCGCCGCGGAACGCCCGTACCTGGCGGGCAGCGACCTTGCGGCGTCTGTGCAGAAGGTGCGCTTCACGCCGACGGTGATGGACATCGACGAGACGTCCAAGCTGTGGGGGATGCTCCACCAGACTCCGTACACGCTGTCGGTGGCGTATCAGGCGTCGCTGGTCCTGATCGAGGGCCGCGAGAAGCCGGTCCCGGCGAAGCCGGTGGAGCAGCGGACGGTACGGGTGCTGCCGTTCGGGGCACCGGGAGCGCCGGTGCCGCCGGGAACCACGCCGCCGGCCGAGGAGCCGGCGCGTGCCGAGGACGAGACCGAGGCCGCCGGGGCGGAGACGGCAACCGCTGAACCGGGCGCCGGGAAGAAGCGGGCCGCGACCAGGACGGCACCGTCGAAGACAGCACCCTCCAGGACTGCGCCGTCCAAGAACGTCCAGAGCAAGGCCGGTGCGAGCAAGGCCGCGGCGTCCAAGTCCACCGTCTCCAGGCCGGCGGCCAAGCGGGCCGCGCCCGCCTCCCGTACCGGCAAGGACTCCGGCGCGAGTACAGACGGCAAGGAGAGCTGAGACACGGTGCGGGACACGGGGGCGGGTGAAGGCATGGGTACGTACGAGGGAACCGGTCCGGGCACGGCGGACGCCGGTGCGGACGGCCGCGCGCTGGCTGCGGCCGTGCGGTCCGTCCTCGCGCGCATCGACGCCCATGCACAGCGCGCGCAGCACCGGACCCGGACGGCGGAGGGCGGCGCATCTGCCGGATCCGGTGCAGCGGCCGGGGGCCCCGCAGCGGACGCGGCCGTACCCGTACCCGTACCCGTACGCGAAACCGACGTCCCGCCGGGGAACGACCGGCGCGCGCACACCACCCCTGCCACGCCCGACCAGTCGCGGCCCGCCGCCGCGCCCGAGCTCACCGCACCCCGCACCTCCGCACTCGCCGCCTCCGGCCCCGCCACCCTGGACGCGCTCGTCGCCTGCTTCGGGCTCAGCCCCTTCGAGCGCGACATCGTCCTGCTCGCCGCCGCCGCGGAGCTGGACCCCACCACCGGCGGCCGTTGCGCCGCCGCGAGCGGCGATCCGGACCGGGCGCATCCCACCTTCTCGCTCGCCCTTGCCGCGCTCGCCGACCCGCACTGGAGCGCCCTGACGCCCGTCGCTCCACTGCGCCGCTGGCGGCTCGTCGAGCTGGACGACGAGACCCGGCTGACCACCTCGCGGCTCCGCCTCGACGAGCGCATTCTGCACTTCCTGGTCGGCTCACCGTATCTGGACTCCCGGCTGCACGGGCTGTTGCGCCGTACGACTGTGCCGGAGTCCCTGCCGGCTTCGTACGATCTCGCGGCGAGCCGGGTCGCCGCGGGCTGGGCGGGAGCGGGCCCCTACGCACCACTCCGCGTCGAGCTCGTCGGCGGCGATCTGCGCAGCCGCACCGACATCGCCGCCGCGGCCGCCCGCCGTTCCGGTCTCGGCCTGTACGCGATGGCCGCCGACGACATGCCGACCGACCCGGCCGAACGTGACCGGCTGGCACGCCTCTGGCAGCGCGAGGCGATCCTGCTGCCCGCCGCGTTGCTTGTCGAGGTCGGCGACCTGGAACGCGAACAGGCCGCGGCCACGGACGCGTTCATCGAGAGCGCGGCCGTACCGCTCGTCGTCTCCAGCCCGGACCCGCGGCAGACCGCCCGGCCGCGCGGCGAACGGGTCACCGTCCCGGCTCTCGACACCGAGGAGCAACTCGGCGTGTGGGCGGACGCCTTCGAGGACGTGCCCGAGGTGTCCGAGGAGGACCTGAAGGATCTCGTCGAGCAGTTCTCGCTGCCGCCGCATCTGATCAGGTCCGCCGGCGCGACCGTCGTACGGGATCTGCCCGGTGAGGACGAACTGGACGCCACCGGGCTGGCCTGGAAGGCCGGGCTCACCGAGGCGCGGATGGGCATGGACGAGCTCGGCCGGCGGATCGAGCCGCGTGCGACGTGGGGCGATCTGGTGCTGGCGGAACGGCAGTTGAGGATCCTGCGTGAGGTCGTCGCGCATGTGCGTCAGCGGGCGACCGTCTACCAGGAGTGGGGCTTCGCCGCGACGCTGCGCCGCGGCCTCGGCGTCACCGCGCTGTTCGCGGGCGGCTCCGGTACCGGCAAGACGCTCGCCGCCGAGGTGATGGCGAAGGAGCTGGGCCTGGATCTGTTCATCATCGATCTGTCCCAGGTGGTCAGTAAGTACATCGGTGAGACCGAGAAGAACCTGCGCAAGGTCTTCGACGCGGCCGAGCGCGGCGGCGCGCTGCTGCTCTTCGACGAGGCGGACGCCCTCTTCGGCAAGCGCAGCGAGGTCAAGGACAGCCATGACCGGTACGCCAACCTCGAGGTCAGCTATCTGCTGATGCGTATGGAGGCGTATCGCGGACTGGCGATCCTCACGACGAACATGAAGCAGGCCCTGGACACAGCCTTTATGCGCCGTATCCGCTTCGTCGTCGACTTCCCCTTCCCCGGGGAGAGCGAACGCGCCGAGATCTGGCGGCGGGTGCTGCCCGCGCGGGCGCCGATGAAGGGCGTCGATCCGGAGCTGCTCGCCCGGCTGACCGTGGCGGGCGGCTCGATCCGCAATATCGCGCTGTCGGGCGCCTTCCTCGCCGCGGAGGAGGGCGACCGGCTCCAGATGCGTCACATGCTGGAGGCGGCGCGTACCGAATACCTCAAGCTGGACCGCTCCTTGACGCCTTCGGAGGTCCACGGATGGGTCTGAACGAGGCACCGCGCCCTGCGGAGCGCACGATCCGCGTGGACATCGGCGAGCTGGTGCTCGACGGGTTCGAGCGGCTCGACCCCGACCGGGTGTCGGCCGCCTTCGAGGCTGAGCTGGCCCGTCTCGTACGGGAGAGGGGTGTGCCGCTGGCTGCTGACGGCGGCCAGGCCCTCGACTCCTTGTCCGGGCTGCCGCCGCTGCCGGCCACCACATCGCCGGGGCGGCTCGGCGAGGCGCTGGCGCGTGCGGTGCACGCGGGTCTTTCGGGGCGGGGTGAGGCGCAATGACTACGTCACACGCCCAGGACGCGCAGGCGGCGCAGGCCGAACGGCGGCGCAAGCGCAAGGAGCGGGCCAAGTCCCGCACGCCGGAGCCGAAGAACATCGTCAGCGGAGCCGGACAGCCGCTGGACCTGAGTGTACGGCGGGAGCTGGAGGAGCAGCTCGGGCACGACTTCAGCCGAGTGCGGCTGCACACCGACCGGGACGCGGGCACGCTCACGGAGCTGCTGGGCGCGGACGCGGTCGCGGTCGGCCAGGACATCTTCTTCCGCGAGGGAACGTACCGGCCGGGCACGGCGGACGGACAGCGGCTGCTGGCCCATGAGTTGCTGCACACCGTGCAGAACCCGGACGGTCTGGGCGCACTGCGGGCGGGCCGCGATCTGGGTGCGGTGAGCCTGCCGCAGCAGGCGATGGAGCGTGAGGCGGAGTCGGCGGCGCAGGCCCTCGTACGGGACGGTGAGCAGGCCCCCGAGGTGGAGCCGGAGCAGTCCACGCCCGGCTGGCTGCGCTACGCAACGGTCGACGCCGACCGCAATCGGATGGAGAAGCTGGATCCGGCGACGCTGGTGGACCGGCTCGCGAACGGCGTGCTGCGTTCGCTGCGCGGCGACCCGGCGGACCTCTCCCACCGCGTACGCCTCCAACTTGCCCGGATGTCACCGGACTTGCAGGACTCGGTGCTGGACCGGCTGGAGGGGCGCCTCCTCTCGAACGAGTACGACAGGCTGCTGGACCTCACCGAGCAGGCCGAGGTCCTGCCCGTGGACCTCCAGCCGGCCGAGGTGCCCGAGCCGGAGGCGGACCTCTTCGAGCTGCTGGGTGTCGAGCGCACGCAGTGGAAGCGCAAGGAAGAGGGCGGGCGGAGTTCGAGGGACAAGCAGGCCGAGGACTCGCGCGAGGAGCAGAAGGACGCCGCGGCACGGGACGAGAAGCGCAGCGGCGACCGGAGTAGGGCGCGCTCCGACGCGGCGGCCGAGGACCAGGAGGCTGCCCAGCGCAAGGAGCAGGAGGACGAGCGGGCCCAGTCCCGGCAGCAGGCCGCGCAGGAGCAGCGGCAGGAAGAGGAGCAGCAGGGCCAGGACCGTCAGCGGGTCGACGAGGCCGCCGACGAGCGTGCGCAGGGCCAGGCGGACGGCGCCGAGCAGACCAAGGAGGAGCGCAAGGAGCAGCGCGACCGGGAGGAGCAGGACCCGGAGCAGGCGAACGCCCCCGGCGCCGACAAGCGCAAGCGCAAGGACGACGCGAAGAAGCCGGCGGACGGGTCGAAGCAGGAGAACCTCGACCCGAAGGCGAAGGGGCAGCCCGGTCCCGTACGCCCGGAGAAGGTGGACGAGCGGGCGGAGCAGCGGGACAGCGCGCTGTCCGAGCACGGCCTCCACGAGAAGGACGAGGACGAGGACGAACTGCGCGAGGAGGAGAAGCCGCTCGGGCTTGAGGCGGGCGCGGACAGTGAAATCGGCGGTGAGCAGGACGGCAACCGGGACAAGGGCGGTGCCGCCAAGGGCGGGCCGGAGCTGAAACCCGAGGACTATCTGCCCGACGCCGACCTGGACCTTTCCTCCGTACCGACCGCCGACCGGATGACCCCCGGCGCCGCGGAACCGTCCGTCCCGTCCTTCCCTTCGCCGCCGCCGACCAAGGCAGAGCGGGTCGAGCAGCAGCGGGAGAACGAAGCCAACGAGGAGGACGAGGAGTCCGCCGAGCCCGAGGCGAAGGCGCCGGGCGAGGACGTGGGTTCGGTCGAGGGCGAGGCGCCGCAGCCCGAGGGCGGACCCGCGGCCCAGGCCCAGGACCGCAGCACCAAGGACCTCCAGCCGGACAAGCCGACCGACCAGGAGGTCGGCCCCGACCCGGAGACCACCGAGAAGGACCAGCAGGAGCCCGAGGCCGAGAAGAAGGACCCCGCGCAACAGCAGGAAGACGGGGCCGCGAAGGACGAGGACTCCGGTGACGGCGAGGAGAGGCCGGACGCCAAGGATACGCAGGACGAACAGCGGGAACTGAAGGAGCGCGGACATCAGGAGCAGCGGGGCGAGCAGGGGCAGCCGCAGGGCGCTGCCGCCGCGTCTTCGGCGCCGGATACGTCACCCGGCCCGGCGGCGTTGCGGCCTGCTGGTGCGCAGACGCAGAAGGCGACCGCCGAGGACCGTAACCCCTCCCCCGCCGCGCGGCGCGACGCCGAGCCGCCCAAGTCCGAGCGGGAAGCGGCCGGGCCCAAGAGCCGGATCCCCAAGGAGACCGGCCCCGGTGCGGCACCCCGTGGCTCGGTCGGCGCCGGCGAGCAGGCCGGTCCGACGGCCGCCGCGGGACCTGGCGCGGCCCCGTCCGCGGCACAGGCGGCGGTCAGCCCTGCAGGCGAACAGACCGACAGCCCCGGCAGGATGGGCGCGCCCGCACCGGAAGGTGCCCAGGCTGCTCCGGAGGCGTCGCTGGAGAAGGACGGCGGCGGCTGCGCCCCGCTGGAGCCCGCGGCGGAGAAGGAGGAGGGCGGCGGCAGCTGCGGCGGAGGCGGCGGCGGGGCGGCTCCCGAGGAGAAGCAGGAGGAGCCTCCGGACGTCTCGGGCCAGGATCCGAAGGCCGCGATCAGTACGGTCAGCAAGCTGGCGCCGGACCAGGCGGCGGCCGCAATGCCCGGTGTGGACGCCGCCGCGGACAAGAAGGTCGGCGAGGAGCAGCAGCGCCTGGACGCCAACCCGCCGAAACGGGAACGTCCTTCGGGCGCGCCGCAGACTCAGTCGGGCCCCCCGGAGGCGGCCGCGCCTGCCGCCGAGGTGACGGGCAAGGTCGAGAAGCTCGGGCCCGAGGACCGCATCGAGAAGCAGAAGGCCAAGGGCAGTGAGAAGGCGGAGGGCGCGAAGCCCACCGACAACACTCCCCCGCCGCCGGCGCCCGTGGCGGACAAGCTGACCGCGGAGGAGGCGAAGAACGTCGACGCCGCGGCCGACGCGGTCCCGACCGTCGACCCGGAACTCCAGAACAAGACGGTGGGCCCCGCCCCCAAGATCAGGCTTGAGGGCGAGAGCGACCCGAAGCGCACGGACGACCAGGCCAAGGCGCTCAAGGAGAAGCAGACCGACATCCAGAGCACGGGCCGTGAGGACGCGGCCAAGCCGATGGGTGAGGACCGGATCTTCCCCGACGCGCCCCAGGAGCAGCTGGTCGGCAAGGCCGTGGGCCGCGCCGGCGGCAAGGGCGGCAATCTGGCTGCCTCGCCCATGCCCAAGCCCGGCGTCGGCGCGGTCGCCAAGCAGGAGCGCGGCTCGGAGATTCAGGGTGCGGCGGGCCAGGCGCAGGGCGATCTGGTCGCCAAGGAGAAGGAACAGCAGCAGGGCGAGCAGCAGGCCAAGCAGGAGAAGCAGACCGAGATCGACCGCGAGGTCACCCAGAACGCGGAGAAGCAGACGGCCGAGCGCGGCCGGGCCGCCGATGAGGCGCAGCGCGAGCGCGAGGGCTGGCGCAACGAGCAGGACCAGAAGATCGAGGACGCGGACAAGGAGTCCGAGAAGGAACACACGTCCAAGAACAAGGAGATCGTCAAGGCCCGCGACGACAAGGACAAGGAGGTCGGCGACAGGAAGGACAAGGACAACCAGCAGATCGACACGGAGCGGGAGAACGCCGAGAAGGAGGCCGAGAAGAAGAAGGAGGAGGAGAAGCCCTCCGGGGGCTTCTTCGGCTGGGTCGCCGACGCGGTGAAGAGCGCGTTCAACGCGATCCTCGACGCGGTCACCGCAGTCTTCGACGCCGCGCGCAAGGTCGTCAACGGCATCATCGACACGTTCAAGGAGTGGGCCAACAAGGCCATCGACTTCGTACGTGACCTCGCCATCAAGGCGATCAACGTGCTGGCGGACGCGCTGATCGCGATCGGGGACGTGCTGCTGGCGGCGTTCCCCGAACTGCGGGACAAGTTCCGCAAGGCGATCGAGGGTTTGCGCGACAAGGCGATCGCAGCGGTCAACGCGCTGGCGGACGGCCTGAAGAAGGCCGTGAACGCGCTGCTCGACGCGCTTGCGGCGGGACTTAATGCGCTGCTCGATGTGCTTGAGGCGGGCATCAAGGCCGTCATCAAGATCTACCAGGCGGTCATTCTCGGCGCGATCAAGTTCGCACAGGCGGCGATCGAGGCGCTGGGCAAGTTCGCGGCGCTGATCGCGGACATCGCGCCGGACCCGGGCGGCTGGATCAGCAAGGCCGGCAGCTCGGCGAAGGCGGGCATCAGCGATCACCTCTGGGGCGCCATCAAGACGGGCGTGAAGCGGTGGTTCGACACCAAGGTGGAGGGCATCCTCGGCCTGGGCAAGGCCGTGATCAACGTTCTGGTGAAGGGCTGCGTCTCGATCAAGCAGATCGGGAAGATGGCGTGGGACGCGATCATCGCGTCGCTGCCGATGATGATCGCGTCGCTCGTCATCGAAAAGGTCGTCTCGATGATCGTCCCCGCGGCGGGCGCCATCCTCACGATCGTCCAGGGCCTGATGGCGGCCTGGCAGAGCATCAGCTCGATCCTCTCGGCCTTCAGCAAGTTCTGGGCCTACTTGAAGGCGGTCAAGGCGGGTCCGGCGGCGTGCCTGTTCGCGGAGGCGGTCGCGGCGGGCGTCGTGGCGCTGCTGGACTTCATCGCCAACTTCTTGATGATCCGCCTCGCCGGCGCGACGAAGGGCGTGGGCAGACGTCTCAAGACGATGGCCGAGAAGATCATGAAGGGCCTGAAGAAGACGGGCAAGGGGGCGAAGAAGGCGGCGGGCGACGCGGTCAACAAGGCGCGGGGTGCGGTGCGCAGCGCGAACCAGACCCTGCGCAAGCCGCCGGTGGCCCCGAAACCGAAGACGAAGCCTTCCCCGAACCCAAAGGCCCCGCCCAAGCCGAAGGACACGGCGACACCGAAGTCACCCGCGAAGCCCCAGCCGACGCCAACGCCGGCGAAACCGAAGGACACGACGCCGGGTCCGTCGAAGGACAGGACATCCGACAAGAGCGAGGGTCCGGCGAAGGATAAGGACAGCACGCCCCAGACCCCCAAGAAGAAGAAGGAAATCGAGGGCCCGAAGCCCACCAAGCCCAAGAAGCCGAAGTCTCCGCTGGGCAACGCCCTGGGCAAGGCGAAGAAGGCCGTCAAGTCGGCCTTGACGAAGGTCCGCAACGCGGCGAAGACGCTGGGCAAGAAGCTAAAGAAGAGCAAGCCGGGCAAGGCGCTGAAGAACAGCGCGTCAAAGCTGCGCAACGTCTTCAAGAAGAAGCGCGACCAGCTGCGCACCAACAAGAGGAACCAGCAGGACCAGAAGAAGCAGAACCAGGACAAGCAGAAGAAGGACGAGAAGTCCAAAGAGTCCAAGGAGGCACGCCTCCGCAAGATCGTGGCGAGGATCAAGCCCCGTCTCACGTCACTACTCGGCAAGGGTGTACGCGATGGAATGTTCCGGGGCCTGCTGACCGGAATGCGGATGTGGTACCGACTCAGCGGGCTCTCCCGTGCCGGCGGAACATCGTTCGACGTAGACGCCGTCCTGAACCCTCGACTTCCGGCCGTCGAAGAAGGTCGTGAATTGCAGGACTCGGACCTTGACGCGCGCGTCATGGACTACGTCAGGCAGGCCTTGAAGGAGGGCAAGGGCGGGAACAACCTGCTTGACGTCTATCAAAAGATGGAAGGTGACGTCGAGTTCAAGAAGAGGAGCACCCCGGAGGGGACCGAGACCAACTACACCGTGGGCGCCAACCAGTCCCTTGACTTCACACGAACGAAGGGACCGCAGAGCGACAAATCGGGACTGATCACCGTTGACCGGCACCCCGATGAGCCCAGCCTGGGAGATTTCGGTCCGTATTCCAATATGGCCCGGGCGGCTAATGACCAGGAGATGGGTAACGCCCTCGGCAGCCAAGGCATGAAGATCCTCAACAACGAGGATTCCTTGGAGAGCTTCGGCGGGCGACGCCAGCTCCCGGCCCAGGTGGCCCTCACGAGGTCGCTGGCCGAGGGACTCCGTACGGATGGTTACATGCTGGCCGTCGCTCCGGCCGAGCTGCGTCTCGTCGAGCTGGGGCAGCGCTCGCCCGATGATGTACTCCGCAATGGATCCTTGACCCAGTCCGGCGCGAACCGACTCACCAGCCCGATTCGTGGCTTCCTGTCACGCACCGGAAACGCGATACGGAAAATGGCCAAGATTCGAAACGGCCAGACGGTCAAGCGCAACAAGAAGCCACTGACGCCGCAGGATCTGATCGCCGACCTGAACAAGGAGGCGGCAAAGCTCAAGACGGCCAATAACAGCGAGCACAGGAACAGGGCATGGTTGGCCAGGAAGCCGAAGGTCACCGGGGTCGACGACAACGGAAAGAAGAACTGGGATGTAAAGAAGAGCGACATCACCGATGATGAGATCGCGGAGCAGAGGCAGAAGGGTGGCTCCTCGGAGGGTGAACTGCGGAAAATGCGGGACACCATCGTCGACCTACTGCTGGCCGAGGGCGTTCTGACCACCGAGCAGTACAAGAACAAGCGAGTGGCAGAGCTCGTGGAAGGCGTGGACAAGCTGTTCGGCGACCGGGAGTGGCTGTTCAATGTCTACGGCCTCAAGTGGTGACCGAAGCAAGGAAAGCGGAATGCCGGAGAATCCCGAATCATACACTTCTCGCCGCCTGATCCTGAAGGACTGGGGCAGCGAGGAGGAAGTCATGCAATTCGGCGCCGAGGGAAATTGGGAGGTACTGGAGGACGACTCGTTCGACATTCCCGAAGGGATCGTTCGCAATGTGATGTGGCGTGTTGCCCCCGGTATCGTCCTGCAGTATGCGGTCGACAGCCGCTCACGGTGCTCCGTTTTCGTCATCATCGGTTCGCCTGAGGATTCCGTGCAACGGCTTCAGGAGTCGATCGAACGTAATTTGCAGCCGTGGACACTCAAGGAACTCAATACAGCAGTAGACCGAGCAGAAGGCAGGGAAGATCTGTACCGAGCCGTCCTGCGGGCCGGCGTGGGGGCGCCGAGGGAATTCGACAGGAAGTTCTTCAAACGCATCAAGAAATCCATCCTCGACAGCGACGCCCGCATTCGTTCGGCCGGTATCTGGGCCACCGCGTATTCCCGGTGGCCGGAGTTCGTCCCCCTGCTCACGGATGTCTCCCAACAGGATCCCGTCGAATCGCTGCGGCGAGATGCGCGGATCATCCTCGATCACTACGCAGAGTAGGAACCCCCATGGCCCGCTACGCAGACATACCCAAGCCCATCCGCTCCGGCATCGTCGTCGACCCCAGCACATCATGCGACTCATTCGCTTTCGAGGAGACTCCGACACGTGGTGGCCCGCGATCTTGGATCGGTTGTCTGCCCAGGGGGACCGCCCAGATGACTGGTAATCAACTCGTCGGGGGCGAGAGGCAGTCCGCGTAAGCCATGGACAGGGGAACAGCAACACCGAGTGGAGACTGGGAGCGATGCGCAGCCCAACGGACATCGAGCAGCAACTCTTCAAGACGCAGCGGGAGATCGAGGAATGCCCTCACTTCAGCGTGGACCGGTCCGCGACCGGCGAGCTCGGCGACTGCTATGAGGAATCGCCGGCTCTCTTCCGCTATCTCCCCGACTGGCAAGGAGTCGTCCTGAGCCGTGAGCTATGCATCCACAGCCCCCGGATCACCGAGATTGGCAACCGGTGGCGCACCAACTCTGCCTCCGGACTTCCCGAATTCCATGGGGAGTTCCGTGTGACGGATCTCTTCACGGCAGTTCTCAAGCATCCGCCGGATCTCTCCTGGTCGGGGTCGACCGATGTGGAACGTCAGTTGTTCGCCCAGCTGCGCGTCATCGACGACACCCCGGTCGCCGCCACCGGGCAATTCGCGGCCATCCGGATCCAGCCCCATGTCGACCCGCTGGAGATCTGGTACTACGACATGGACCTCAACAGAGCCGAAGGCTGGGACAGGCAGTACGTACGTCTGGACCTCACCTACACCGAGTACATCCAGCAACTGGCCCTCACGAAAGGCACCTTCGGCTGGCAGTACTTGTTCACCGATGAAGTCTCTCTCGGCGAACCGGACTTCAAAGCTGTGCGAACACAGCTGACGACCATGCTGGATGTGTTCCCCGTTCTCTTTCCCGCCTGGGATTACACCGAGCTCGCCCAGCGTCTGGAGGCCCGGCTGTGAGTGATTGCATCGTGCTCCAGCACCACGAGCGGGGGCGGAGAGCCAAGGCGGACTTCGACATCCGGCTGATCCTCAAGCATGCGAAGGCGGAACCCTGCGTCATCAGAATCGCCGAGATGAATGACTGGGATCTGCGGATCATGGGAAATCGCAAGGCTGAGGTGTACGTGGACAAGTGGATCACTTCCGACGGCCGGGCGGAAATTCACTACGTCGAGGACCCAATGACTGGACTTCCGTTTGTCACCTTCCGGGGCGAAGGATCCGACGATGCTGCGCAACTGGTAGGAGAGTCATGCCATCTATGGGCTTTCCAAGAGGCGCTGGACACGATCGACAGTGCGCAGAACCGTGATGACCGACTGACGGCAATCTATGCAGCGACACTTACTGCGCCCGAGCGCGAGGTGGATTCATTGGTCGAGACGTTTCGCTCGCTTGCAACCGACCCTGATCCAGGAGTTCGGCAGTCAGTGGTGGTGGCGACCGGTTATCTTCCGTGGCCGGCGCTGGTTGAACTAGTCCAACACCTTGCCGAGACGGACCCCGTGGACCACGTACGGCACAACGCCCAAGTGCTGCTTGAGGGTTTCAATCTCCATGGCGACGCGAACTGACCGAGGGAGCATCATATTGCCTGCGCACCGGGACCTGGTGGACGCTTTCGAAGGCGAAGAGAATGTCATCACCGTCAAGGCCGATGAACTGAGCCGTGTCGGAGTGTCCCCTACGGACGTTCAGAGCCTGTCCCAGGTCGGGGACGCAGACGATGGATACGTCGGCCTGTTCAAATTTTTCAATAACGGCCCCGAGGCTGACATCGTCAACAGCACCCTCGACGACTTCATCGAGTTCCTCCGCCTCTTCGGAATGCGCGCCAAGATGCGAAGTGAGGTCTCGGCCGATGAGCTGCGTGAGTACACGAGTAATGTTGCTGCCTACCTCAGGGAGCGGGACTCATTCGCCTTTGAGGCATCCGACAACTGGTGGTCCTCGATCCTGGACCGCCTGCACCAGCAGGAGGCAAATGCCCAGGGCGACTATCAAGAGATCATTGGGAGGTGATGATGAAGACCAGCTATCTGGTGACCCTGGACGAGGAAGCCGACCCCCAGCTCCATTCGTTCCTTGCCAGTCAAGGAGCAACACCTGAATCACGGTTCGGCGAGTGGCGTGTGCCAACCGGCTCCCGGGGTTCGGTGAAGGAGGAACTGCATCGGACGGGCGTCGAGTTTCGTCTCCGCTACGAATTCTCGGCCGAGTCGACCGACCACGTGGACGAGTTGGCCGCCTACGTGGGCATCGACATACTCACAACGTCCCGCATCACCTCTTCCCACCCCATTCTCGCCAAGGCCCCGGAGGGAGACTCCCTGATCGCCAACACAACCATGGTCGATCTCCTGGAACCAGTGACCTCCGACCTGGAATGGCAGCGACACGACGGAACTATCGATGACCTGTGGTCGCTCACATTGGCGAGCGAGCTGCCCGATCCCATCCACACGCCTCACGCGTTTGCCACTGTTCAAGGCGGAAACGGACTGTGGATGGTGCTGGATGACGGCCGGTCCATCATCACGGACTCCGGCCTGAGTCACTTGCGCGTGTATGGGATTGCCTGGACCACAAGGAAATTGGTCCAGGGCAGAGTTCTTGCGCATCCGGCCATTCCCGTATTTGGTGGCCGCGTCCTCGACATCATCGACAAGCAGCACGTCGAGCTCGCGTTCGCTCCCCTCTATCTCCCTCACGAGCAGAGCTCAGTCGCCCCCTGGTAGCGCTCTCCCGGATTGGATCTCCATGACCCGCTACGCAGACATACCCAAGCCCATCCGCTCCGGCATCGTCGTCGTAGACCCCGAACGCGGCACCCCCCAGCGCATCATCGTGCTGCAGTTCAACCCGGACACCTTGGAGCGCTCACTCGCCCCCCAAGCCGCCGGAGGAGGTGGTGATGCCGGCGGAGGCGGCAGCGGAGGGGACCGTAACGAGGCTCTCCGGCTCAAGGGGCCCGCCGAGGAGAGCTGGAAGTTCACCGCCGAGATCGACGCCACCGATCAGTTCGAGGTCGCCGCTCCCGAGGGGATCCATCCCGAGCTGGCCACCCTCGAGATGCTCGTGCATCCCACCACCGCCCAGCTCCGCGAGGCCGCGCGGCTCACCAAGAAGGGGACCATCGAGATCAGCCCGATCGAGATGCCCCTGACGCTCTTCACGTGGGGGAGTAAGCGCGTCATGCCCGTGCGGCTCACTGAACTGTCGATCAATGAGTCCGCGTTCGACGTCAACCTCAACCCCATACGGGCAAGCCTCGGCATCGGCATGAAGGTCCTCAGCGTGAGTGATCTGCCGGCCGGGCATCGGGGTGCCGATCTGTATCTGGCGCATCTGGCGCAGAAGGAGCGGCTGGCCAGAGCGGCAAGAGGCGGGCGGCTGGCGGAACTTGGGCTGGGACGGGGGCTGTAGGACGTGATTGATCCTTACGAGAGTGCACTGGACGCGATCCCCGGGACACATCCGTATCCCCGGACCAGCCGGTATCACGACGCGGAGATCGGGGTTCACCAGCAGCCCGACGGCACCGAAGTGCGCTACACGAAGCGGCGGTTGCTGCCACCGCTCAGCGCGGACGCCGACGAGACCGCGCCCCACACGGTCAGCAGCGGCGAGCGCCCGGACCAGCTCGGGCAGCGTTATTTCGGCGACCCCGGCCAGTGGTGGCAGATCGCGGACGCGAATCCCGTTCTCGATCCGCGCGAGCTGACCGACGAGCCGGGACAGCAGACCGACATTCCACTGCCGGGTGGTTTCCATGGCTGATGAGCCCATCGGGAGCGGGCCCGTATATCTCAACCTCCGGATGGGGCCCAAGCTCACCCGTCCCGTGCCGGCCGAAGTGACCGAGGCGTTGCTGTCCGCGCAGATCACCATGACCGCCGGGGAACGGAGCGGGTTCCAGCTCGCCTTCGACCTGACCAAGAGAGGGCTGATCACACAGCGGCTGCTGCCCGAGGGGTTTTTCGATCCGAAGACCCGGGTGATCGTCACGACCTCGGTCAAGGGAACGCCGACCGTGATCCTGGACGGGCTGATCGTGCGGCAGGAGGTCGGTGCCAGCAATCTGCCGGGGCAGACCACGCTGACCGTCACCGGGGAGGATCTGACCCTGCTGATGGATCTCGAAGAGCGGACCGACCGCTATCCGAATCTGGCCCCGGCCCAGCGAGTTGACCGGATTCTGCGGAGGTACGCCGACTACGGCATCGATCCCTGGATCATCCGTGAGCAGATCCATCAGCCACCCCGCGAACAGCTCCGCGTCGACTACCAGACCGGCACCGATCTGCAATATCTCAATGAGCTGGCCAGGGCGAACGGTTACACCTTCTACCTCGACCCCGGCCCCCGGCCGGGCCGGTCCACCGCCTTCTGGGGGCCCGAGCGGCGGCTGGGGCAGCGCCAGCATGCGCTCAACGTCAACATGGACAACAACTCCACCGTCGACCAGCTGACCTTCTCCTACGACGGGACCGCCCGCGAAGAGCCGCAGGCGCGAGTGCAGGACCCGAGGACGCGCGACACCCGGTTGCTGGCGCAGCCCGATATCAGCCCGCTGCGGCCACCCCTCGGCCGCCGCGCCTCGCCCGCCCTCAAACGCAAGACTCTTTCCGGTACGGCGAAGAAGGAACTCGGGCAGGCAGAGGCCGAGACCCTGGCCCGGGCGGCGACCTCCGCGGATGCGATTTCCGGGTCCGGCTCGCTGGACGTCAATCGGCATGGATATGTGCTGCGGCCGCGGGAGTTGGTGGGGGTTCGGGGTTCCGGCGTGACGTACGACGGCGACTACTACGTCAAGTCCGTCACCCACAACCTCCGCCCCGGCTCGTACCAGCAGAACTTCACGCTCTCCCGCGAGGGCCTGATCGCTCGCAGCGACACAGTGCGTCCGTGAAGACGTAAGGACCAGGAGAACTTCGCATGGCTGCAGGACCGAACAACCGGTTTCTCGGCAAGTTCCGGGGGCGGGTGATCGACAACAGGGATCCGCTCAAGATCGGCAGGATCATGGCCCAGGTGCCGGACGTGCTGGGCGACGAGGCCTCCACCTGGGCGTTGCCCTGCCTCCCCTTCACCGGGCGCCAGGCCGGTCAGTACGTCGTGCCGCAGATCGGTGCGGGCGTGTGGATGGAGTTCGAGCAGGGGGACCCCAGCTTCCCGATCTGGACGGGGTGTTGGTACGGCGATGAGACCGAGCTGCCGCCCCGTGCGCGCGCCGAACTGCCCGCCTCCCAGCCGGTCGTGATCCAGACTCCCGGCGATCACAAGCTGGTGATGTCGGACGTGCCCGGCGGTACGGGGATTCTGCTGGAGGCCAAGGGCGGGGCGTACATCCAGATCGACGAGAAGGGCGTGACCATCGGCAACGGCAAGGGCGCCTCGATCGTGCTGATCGGCGACCAGGTCAACGTCAACGAGGGCCGGCTGATCGTGCCGAAGAAGCGATGAGGACAAGGACCAAGGAAACGGGGAGTTACGTGTTGTCCGGGAATCTCGTGAACGGCGGGTCCGCGATCAGCTGCCCGCACGGCGGCCGGGTCGTGCCCGCCTCCGCCCTGTCGTCCGGCGTACGGATCGACGGCATGCCCGTGCCCACCGCTGCTGATGTCTTCACCGTCAGCGGCTGCCGGCACACGATCGACCGCATACCGCATCCTTGCGTCACGGTCCGCTGGACGCCGGGCCGCGACAGCGTGCTGATCGACGGCTCGCCCGTGCTGCTCGACAGCACGTCCGCGCTCTGCTTCAGCGCCGCGCTCCAGCCGCAGGGACCTCCGGTCGTCGCCGCGACGACGCGGGGGGTGTCTTCGCGATGAGTCGGATGACGCAGACGAGGAGCGAGATCGCTTTCCCCTTCCGGATCGACCGGCGGGGACGTACCGCGCACGCGGCGTACGACGACCATGTGCGGGATCTGATCGAGCAGTTGCTGTTCACCAGCCCCGGCGAGCGCGTGATGCGCCCCGACTTCGGCTGCGGGCTGCTCGATCTGGTCTTCACGCCCAACAGCCCCGAGCTGGCCTCCGCGCTGGAGCTCTCGGTACAGGCCTCGCTGCAGCGCTGGCTGGGCGAGCTGATCGAGGTGGAAGCCCTGGACGTGGTGAGCGAGGAGAACGTGGTCCGGGTCCATCTGCGCTATGTGGTGCGCTCCACCGCCAGCCGGCGCGACGAGGTCTTCGAGGGGAGCGGCCCGGCATGAGCGGGGTGAGCGAGGAGTTGGTCTGCCGCACCGACGGCAGGCGCGCAAAGGTACGGTCGGCACAGCTCGGTGGCGTGGACGCGGTGGAGGTCGGTGACGACGGGCTGACCCTGACCGTCACCTTCCTCGGCAAGGCGCCCCACGGCCTGTGCCCGGAGAACATACGCATCGACGGCGGCCGCCGGATCACCGGCCTCGAGGCCGTCGAGGTGTCCGTCGAGCGCGAGGAGGACCCGGAGCTCGACGACCGGCTGTTCGTCACGCTCGACCGCACCGGGGACACCTCCCGCTACCGGCTCTCGGTCGTCGACACGGATCCGTACGGAAGGCCCGGCACCGAGCCGTTCCCCGGCTTCGACCAGCGGTACTTCTCCGCGGGGTTCGACTTCCGTCCCGATTGCCCCACCCCCTTCGACTGCAAGGACGAGCAGCCGGACTGCCCGCCCGCCCCCAAGATCGCGCCGGTCATCGACTACACGGCGCGCGACTACGAGTCGATCCGCCGACTGATCCTGGACCGGCTGGCGCTGACCACCCCGGACTGGGTCGAGCGCAACGCCGCCGACCTCGGCACAACACTGGTCGAACTACTGGCCCACACCGGCGATCTGATCAGCTATCAGCAGGACGCGGTCGCGACGGAGGCGTACCTCGACACGGCCCGCCGCCGGGTGTCCGTGCGCCGGCATGTGCGGCTCATCGACTACCCGATGCACGACGGCGTCAACGCGCGTGCCTTCGTCGCGGTCGAGACGGTACGGGAGCTGACGCTGCTGCCCGGCACCTTCCGCTTCGCCGCCGTCGACGTCCGCACGCTGGGGCCGCGCGACCGGCCCGAGATCGGTACCGTCATCGACGACCGGGATCTGGCCGTGCTGGACGAGCGCGGATCGGTGGAGGTGTTCGAGCCGGTCGTCGGCCACGATCCGCTGGTGCTGCGCCCCGAGCACAACACGATCCGCTTCTGGACCTGGGGCGACGAGGTGTGTTCGCTGCCCAAGGGTGCAGTCTCCGCGACGCTGCGGGACGAGTGGGCGGACGAGGAGTGCACGGTCAGGGCGCTCGGGCTGTCGGCCGGTGATCTGCTGCTGATCGAGGAGGTGCGGGGGGCGCGTTCCGGTACGCCTGGCGACGCCGACCCGGCCCACCGCCAGGCCGTACGCCTCACCTCCGTCACCCCGGCCGTGGACCGGCTGGCGGACCAGCCCGTCCTCGAGGTCAGCTGGGCGCAGGAGGATGCGCTCGCCTTCCCGGTCTGTCTTTCCACCCGCGGCGGCCCGGACTGCGAGCCGGTCGAGGATGTGAGCGCGGCGCGCGGCAATGTCGCGCTCGTCGACCACGGCCGGTCGCTGACCTTCTGCGGCTCTGCGCCCGAGACGGTCACCGTGCCGCCCGCGCCGGCCGTCCTCGGGTCCTGCGATCCGTCGGGCTTCGGCTGCTGGGACCGCGACGAGGGAAACGAGACGGCCGATCTGATCAACACCCGGCTCCATCAGACCCGTTCGGGCCGCCTGCTGACCGCCGATCAGATACGGGAGCTGTTCACCGTCGTCGGCGAGGACGCGACCGAACGCGCCGGTCTCGGCCTGGAGCTCGCGGGCCGACGGCGCGAGAAGGTCGTGCCCGGCACCGCCTATGCGCAGGCCGAGGCGCTGGCGACGCTGCTGGCGCAGGTCGTCTACCCGGGCATCCCGGCGCGCTTCCGGCCGGTGTTGCAGCGCTCCCCCGTGGTCCAGTCCGTGCCGTTCCCCGACCCGCACCACGTCTCGGCCGGGCAGGCCACGCAACTGGCGGCCGTCCCGGGCCGTGTCCGGCAGCGTCTGGTGGAGCTGTGGCGCAGCGCCCGCGATTGCGACGGGCTCACCGAGCCGGAGATCGCCGAGCTGACGGTGCTGTTCGGGCTGCGGGTGCTCGAGCGTCTTGAGCTGCGCCGCCACCCGGTGCGCGCGCTGCGCGAGTTGCTGCACCGCAGTGAGCGGCTGCTGACCGCGAAGCTGCGGCGGCTCGACGTACTGTCGGCGCGGGCGCGCGCGGGCGCGGTACTCGACGCGGGCATCGCCTGGGAGATCGCGCACACCTGGGGCCCTGAGTACGCGGCCGGGCTGCACCCGGACGAGCCGGTGCTGCGCGGTCCTGCCGCAGCGCTCGTACAGGACCCGCGGGCCGCGCTGCCCGCGGTGACCTTGACGGACGACGACGAGCGGTGGACCCCGAAGCGGGATCTGCTGAGCAGCGGTCTGCGGGAGCGGCACTTCGTCGGCGAGCTGGAGGACGACGGCCGGATCGCGCTGCGCTTCGGCGACGGACGGCACGGCGCGCGCCCGCACCCCGGCGCCCGGCTGGAGCTGCACTACCGCCTCGGCGGCGGCACGGCGGGCAACGTCGGCGCGGAGGCCATCAACCATCTGGTGCTGTGCCGCGATCCGCAGGAGTCGGACGCCGGGGACCCGATGCCGGTGGCGGGGGTGCGCAATCCACTGCCCGCAGTCGGCGGCACCGAGCCCGAACCCGTCGAGCAGGTACGCCAGTTGGCGCCGCTCGACCTGAAGCGCACTCGGCTGCGCGCCGTCACCGCCGAGGACTACGCGGCGCTGGCGTCGAAGCTCCCGGGCGTGCAGCGCGCGGCCGCCGAGATCCGCTGGACCGGCAGCGTGCAGGAGGCGCATGTCGCCGTCGACGCGCTGGGGGCCGGTGATCCCTCTCCCGAACTGCTCGACTCGGTGTCGTACGCACTGGAGAGCTACCGCCGGATCGGGCACGACCTGGTCGTGGGACCGGCCAGGTCGGTGCCGCTGGACATCGCGCTCACGGTGTGCGCCGCGCCCGGCCATCAGCACGGCCAGATCCTCGCCGAGCTGTACCGGCTGCTGGGCAGCCGGCGGCTGCCCGGCGGACGGATCGGCTTCTTCCACCCCGACGCGCTGAGCTTCGGCGGACCGGTACGGCTCAGCCGTCTGGTGGCCGCTGCCGCCGGCGTACAGGGCGTGGAGAGCGTACGAGTGACCCGGCTGAGCCGGCTTTTCCACGAGGACCCACTCGACCACACGGCACTGGAGGCAGGCGTGCTGCGGCTCGGCCCGCTGGAGATCGCGCGATGCGACAACGACCCGGACCGGCCCGAGAACGGCCGGCTGACCATCGAGCTCGGCGGAGGTGCGCGATGAGTGGCGCCTGCGGCTGTGGCTGCGCCGGACACGACGAACGCCACGCGCCCGAGGCCCACCGGGGGTCCGGGGGTCGCCCCCCGGGAAAACCCAGCACGCCTCCAGGCCGAACTGCCCTGAACTACCGGGTGGGCGAGTACGGCTCGTTCCTGGCGGCCATGCTCGACCGTCTCGCCTCCCCCGCCTATCCGGCGCTGCGCGGGCTGACCGTCCGCACCCCGGACGATCCGGCGATCGGCCTGCTGGACTCGTGGGCGGTCGTCGGCGACCTGCTCACCTTCCACTCCGAGCGCATCGCCGACGAGGGCTATCTGCGTACCGCCAACGAACACCGCTCACTGGCGCTGCTCGGGCGGCTGGTGGGACACCGGCCACGACCCGGTATCGCGGCCGACACGCATCTCGCGTACACGCTGGACCGGGATCCGCGGGCCGAGGACGTACCGGTGCTGATTCCGCGCGGTGCGCGCAGCAACAGCGTGCCCACCACCTCCGACGAGGAGTCGCAGGCCTTCGAGACCAGTGAGGACCTGATCGCCCGCTGGGCGTGGAACGAGCTGGCGGTGCGTCGGCGCCGGCCTGCCCTGCTCACGCCCGACGATCTGCGCAAGCGGTCCGAGATCTTCGTCTCCGGCACCGACACCTCGCTGCAGACCGGGGACAAGCTGCTGTTCGTCTTCGGCGGGGGCCAAGAGGCGGGAGGGCAGCGGCTGTTGCTGCCGGTGGCGCGTATCCGGATCGACCGGGACGACGAGGTGACGGCCATCGGGCTGCCGCAGTCCGCGCCGGCGTCGCTGACCGAGCTGGTGGCGGAGCTCCGTGAGTGGATCACCGAGGACGAACGGGAGGTCGAGGAGGGCGAGGCGACGCCCGACAACCCCAACCCGCGTCCAGTCAGCATGATCATCGCGGAGTTCGACGCCCAGGTGCTGGCGCCGCTGCGCGCCGATCTGGACGGGATCAAGACCCCGGCGCAGTTCGCCCGGCGGCTTGCCGATCCGCATGACCGGCTCGCTGAGGCGCAGGCCGTCGCCGCTCCGTACGAGGAAGTCGCCGCCTGGTTCGAGCAGTTGGAGGCGGTGGTCGGTGAGCTGAGGGAGCGGGCAGCCGATCTGGAGCCCTCGCAGCCTGTGACTCCCACATCGGCCGCTTTGGCGTACTCTCCGGCCATGCGGGCGCTCGGCGCCGTCCTGCCGACGCTGCGCACCCGGGTCGTACGGCCGCCGTCCGGCGCCCGCGCGCTGTCGCACGATCCGGGCCGGTACTTCGCGCCCGGCTCCGACCTCGGCGCGCAGCTGCTGTCCGCGCTGGATCCGAGGGTCGCCGACGGGATGTACGCGGCGTGGCGGCAGGCCGCTCCGGCCGTGCCCGCCCTGCTGCGCGAACTGCAGTCGATGCGGGTGACCGCGGCTCCCTTCGGGGCGACGGCGCCGCTCAAGCCCGTACAGGACGAGCGTGGCCGGGTCATCCGGCAGGTGGACTGGCCGCTCACCGGCTCCGCACTGACCACCATGCGGATCGTGTACGACACGGCGGGCCGGGTGCCGGTGCGCGCGGAGTTCCAGCACACGGAGACGGGCGACTCGGTGCAGCGGTCGGAGAATCTGCCCGGCGGGATCACGTTCGGCCTCGGGCCCGGCCGGGTCTCGCTGCAGACCCGTGCGGGTCAGGACCACGATCTGAGCTGGCTGACCAGGCGCCCTGCGGACTCCCAGGAGCCCGGTGTGACCGCCCAGTTCTTCTCCGGGCTTCCCGAGCGGACCGTCTTCGTGTCCCGCCCCGCCGAGGACGGGCGAGTGCATGTGGCCGTGCACAACGGCGAACCGGTCAACTGGCTGCTGTCGCCCGGCGAGCACAAGCAGGTCACCCACGGCGGGTTCGAGGTGACCGTGCGGTACACGGTCGGCACCGAGCCGGCGAATGTCGAGGTCGGCATTGCGACCGTGCCGGAGCAGGCGAACCGTCGTGTCCTGCCGCTCGACTCCGTGCAGGACGGGATCACCGTCGGCAGCTGGGTCGCGATCGAGCGCCCCCGTAAGGGCGCGGATGATCCGGACGGGATCCCGGGTGACAGGAAGCTCGCCTTCGTGACCACCCGGGTCACCTCGGTGCGCACCGCCGCGTACACCAACTACGGCATCACGGGCCGCGGCACCGAGCTCACGCTCGCCGATCCGTGGCTCGACGAGCACGACGTCCTGCTCTCGGCGATCCGTGACACCACCGTGCACGCGGGCGGTGTGGCGCTGCGCCCGGCCGACGAGCCGCTGGGCGAGGATGTGCACGGCAATGAGCTCGAACTGGCCGAGCTGTACGACGGGTTGCGGCCCGGACGCCATCTGGTGGTGTCGGGCGAGCGCACCGACATCCCGAACACGGCCGGCCTGCGTGGCACGGAACTGGCGGTGATCGCTTCGGTGGAGCAGCAGCTCGACCCGCAGTTGCCCGGCGACCATGTGCATACGAAGCTGACGCTCACCACGGATCTGGCCTATCGCTACCGCCGTGACACGGTCCGCATCCAGGGCAATGTGGTGCCCGCGACGCACGGCGAGAGCCGGGACGAGCCGATCGGCAGCGGCGACGCCGACCGGAGCAATCAGACGTTCACGCTCTGGCAGTCGCCGCTGACATGGCTGCCTGCCGACAACCCGCTGGGCGCGACTCCGACCCTGGAGGTGCGCGTGGACGGGCTGTTGTGGCATGCGGTGGACAGCCTGGCCGGACACGGACCGCGTGAGCGGGTCTATGTCTCCGGGACGGCCGGGGACGGGCGTACCACGGTGGTCTTCGGCGACGGTGTGCACGGCGCGCGGCTGCCCACCGGGCACGAGAACGTCCGGGCCCGGTACCGCTTCGGCACCGGAAAGGCAGCCAACGTCCGGGCGGAGCGCATCACTCAAACGATCACCAGGCCGCTGGGCGTCACCGCGGTCACCAATCCGCAGCCCGCCACGGGCGGTGCGGACGCCGACGGTCCCGGCCTGACCCGGCGCACGATCCCGCTCGCGGTCTCCGCGCTCGACCGGCTCGTGTCCGTCACGGACTACGAGGACTTCGCTCGTTCGCGGGCGGGCATCGGCCGGGCAGCGGCACGCGAGATATTCGACGGAAGGCGGCGCGTGCTGCATGTGACCGTCGCTGGAGTGGACGACATCGCGATTGCCGACGACTCCGAGGTGCTGCGTGCGCTGCGCTCCTCGCTCGCCGAGTACGGAGACTCGCGGCTGCTGGTCCGGGTCGATGTACGCGAGCTGGTGCTGCTGCTGCTCGCGGCGAAGGTGAAGGTCGCCCGCGACCACACCTGGACGGTGGTCGAGCCGAGGCTGCGGCAGGCACTGCTGCGTGAATTCGGCAGCGGGCGGCGTGAGTTGGGCCGTCCCGCACTGCTGTCCGACGTCCTGGCGACGGCCCACTCGGTGCCCGGTGTGGACCATGTCGACGTGGACGTCTTCACCGGGGTGCCGGCGTCCGTCACTGCTGACGGGCTGACCGGGCTCGCGGAAGCCCTCGCCGAGCCGCGGACCGCGGTCGGGGCCCGGCTCGCCGAGTACGACGAGGACGTGCACCGGGTCACCGCCGAGGCCGGCGAGACGCTCACCGAGATCGCCGCCGGATACGGCATTTCGCTCGCCGAACTGCTGCGTCTGAACCCGGACATCACCGATACCCGGCGGCTCGGGAAGGGACGGGCGGTGTGCGTCTTCCGAGGCATCCGGCCGGCCCAGCTCGCCCTGTTGTCACCGCATGTCGCGGACACGCTGATTCTCACGGAGGTCACCGCATGAGCAGGGAACCGGACGGGCTCGCGGAGTTGCTCCCGCAGTGGCACCGTCTGCGGGACGCCGGTGGCGGTGAGCCACTGCGCGCACTGCTGGCGGTGATCGCCGAGCAGGCCGACCTGGTGCGGGACGGCGTCGAGCAGAACTACGAGGACTGGTTCGTGGAGACCGCGGCGCCCTGGGTGCTGCCGTATCTCGGCGATCTGGTCGGCTACAAACCGCTGCCGGGCTACGAACGCGTGCAGGCGAAGGGGCTTCAGGGCGAGGACGGGGCCGAATCGCGCAGCCGTCTCGCCGAGGCTCTCGCGCCACGTCGCGATGTCGCCGCGACCGTCGCCAACCGGCGGCGCAAGGGCACTCTCGCGCTGCTGGAGGAGCTGGCCGAGGAGGTCGCCGGGTGGCCTTCGCGGGCCGTGGAGTTCTCCCGGCTCGTCTCCCACCAGCAGCCGGTCAAGCTGTACGGATCGGGGACGGAGGCCGTCAACGCGCGCCGGCTCGAGCGCGGCCGGCTCGTCGACGTGCGGGAAGGGGCGGCGCTGGATCTGGCGGGCGGTCCCTTCGGTACGGTCGCGCAGACGGTGAATGTACGGCGGGCCGGTTCGGCGCGTACGCAGGGCGGCTACTCCCCGGCCGGGGTGGGGCTGTTCGTATGGCGGCTGAAGCCGTATCACGTGACCGGAGCGCCCGCGTACTGCGTCGACCGGGCCCGTAACCTCTACACCTTCTCGATTCTGGGCAATGACTCGCCGCTGGTGACCAAGCCGGTGCCGGAGCCGTCGGCGACCCACATGGCGACGATCGACAACGTCCCCGCGTACATCCGGCGCAGGCAGCTCGCCGACCGGCTCGCGGACTACTACGGGCCCGGCAAGAGCTTCACGATCTGGCGCGACGGGCAGGACGAGCCGGTGCCGCTGTCGGACATCGTGGTGGCGGATCTGACGGACTGGCGCTACCGCCCCAAGCGCGGGCAGGTGGCCGTCGACCCGGCGCTGGGCCGCATCGCCTTCGGCTCGCGTTCGGCACCGCGGCAGGGCGTCTGGGTCACCTACCACTACGCGTTCGGGGACGACACGGGCGGCGGCGAGTACCCGCGCGACCGTGAGACGTCGGTGGCGGCGAAGCTGTATCAGGTCGGTCCGGGGCAGACGTATCAGCGGATCATGGACGCGTACAACGACTGGCGCACCGACCGGCGGGCGGGGCGCTGCGGACCCGACGGCATCATCGAGATCACGCACAGCGGCGCCTACCAGGAGCAGCTGGACTTCGATCTGGATCCCGGCGACCGTCTGGAAGTGCGCGCGGCCGAGGGCACGCGGCCGGTGATCCGGCTGCTCGACTGGTACAGCAACCGGCCCGACGCGCTCAACATCCGTGCGCAGGAGGACTGCGAGGGTGACGCGCCGCGGATCGTGCTGGACGGTCTGCTGATCACCGGGCGCGGACTCAATGTCACCGGGCCGGTCGGGGCTGTGGTGCTGCGGCACTGCACGCTCGTACCGGGCTGGTCGCTGGAGCCTCAGTGCGAGCCGCACTCCCCCGAAGAGCCGAGCCTGGTCCTGGACCGGACCACCGCGTGCGTGTCCATCGAGCGGAGCATCCTCGGCACCATCGAGGTGATCGGCGACGAGGTCAACCACGATCCGCTGCCCATCCACATCCGGGACAGCATTCTGGACGCCACAGGACACGAGCTGCCGGCGTTGTCGGCCCCGGACTGCCGCCATGCGCACGCCGTGCTGCACGCGCACCGCACCACCGTCATCGGCGAGGTCCACACCCATGCGGTGGAGATCGCCGAGAACAGCATCTTCACCGGGCGGATGCAGGTCGTCCGGCGGGGCATCGGCTGTATGCGGTTTTCGTATGTGCCGCCCCTCTCGCGCACTCCGCGCCGCCACCGCTGCCTGCCGGATCTGGTGGGCCGTGAGAACGCGCAGGTGGTCCGGCCGCTGTTCACCAGTGAGCGGTACGGCACCCCCGCGTACGGGCAGTTGGCCGCGGGTTGCGCGGAAGCCCGGAGGTCTGGGGGTTGTCCCTCAGGCCGTTGCTGCTGCGGGCGCGGTGCCGAGGACGGCTCCGAGATGGGCGCCTTCCACGATCTCTACCAGCCGCAGCGCGAGGACAGCCTGCTGGCCCGGCTCGCCGAGTACACCCCGGCCGGTACCGACGCCGGGATCATCCCCGTCACCTGACACGACTTTTCACCGACTGCCGAACGACGACTGTCGAACTTCCGAGGGGGACCCCTTCCCATGCACGCAGACATCTCCCGCATCACCTTCCGGCCGGACCGGCACTACTCGGCGGTGATCGCACAGCAGGGCCGCGTACAGCTGGACGCGGATGCCAATGAGCAGGCCGCGATCCAGCTGGTCCAGGCCCGTACGACCGCTGCCGACCTGATCGGGCAGCACGGCGGCCCGCGCGGCGCCACCGGCTTCGCGCTGGGTTTCGTGGGCGGCGGCCGGGAACTTGACGATCTGTCCATCGGCGGCGGCCGTTACTACGTGGACGGCATCCTGCTGGATGCGGCACGTCCGCAGCCCGGAGTCCCGGTCGTCGACGACGGGCACGCGGCCGAGGATGGCGACACGGACGCGCCCGCCGAGGCACAGCCGCCGGCCACCTGGACGTACTGGGACCAGCCGGACGGCCACCGGGACCCGGAGCGCCCCGGTGACCGGCTGCCGACCCAGTTTCCGTATCTCGCCTATCTGAAGGTGTGGGAGCGCTCGGTCACCGCGGCCGAGGACCCGCTGCTGCGGGAGGTGGCGCTGGGTTCCGCGATGCCCGACACGGCGGCCCGGCTCAAGGTCGTCTGGCAGGTGCTGCCGCTGGCCGGCTCGCAGCTGGAACTCGAGGACGGGGCGACCAAGGACCAGGTCCGCGCGGCGTTCGCGAAGTGGGCCGTGGCGCAGGCGCCGACCGCTCGGATGGCGGCGCGCAGCGAGCGTCCCGAGCACGCCGACGAGGACCCGTGCCTGGTGAGGCCGGACGCCCGGTACCGGGGCCAGGAGAACCAGATGTACCGGGTGGAGATCCACGAGGGCGGCGCGGCGAAGGACGCGACCTTCAAATGGTCCCGGGAGAACGGCTCGGTGACCTTCCCTGTAGACGAACTCGACGGTACATGGGTGGAGTTGGCCTCACTCGGCAGTGACGACAAGCTCGATCTGAACGTAGGCGACCTGGTCGAGTTCGTGGACACCGCCTACACCAGCCGCGGTGAGCCGCTGCCGCTGCTGCGG
Source organism: Streptomyces sp. NPDC002730 (assembly GCF_042888805.1). Classification (NCBI taxonomy): domain Bacteria; kingdom Bacillati; phylum Actinomycetota; class Actinomycetes; order Kitasatosporales; family Streptomycetaceae; genus Streptomyces; species Streptomyces sp. NPDC002730. Next base: position 175,406 of record NZ_JBIAQG010000004.1, on the reverse strand, counting down.
GTGGAGGAGGTCGACCTGCCGGGCCGCCGGGTGCGGCTCTCCGGCGAGCCGGATCCTTCGGTCGGCAGGCGCCCCGGACTCCACCCGTTCCTGCGGCGCTGGGACCACCGGTCGGGTTCGTCCCGGCACACGAGCGGCTCCGGCCGTACGAAGCAGGGCGCATCGAAGCTGCGCAACGGCGCGGTCCGGATCGAGGAGGGCGGCTGGCTGCCGCTGGAGGACGGGGTTCTCGTCTACTTCGAGCCGGGCAGGACGTATCGGCCCGGTGACTTCTGGACCGTTCCGGCACGTACGGCGACGGGCAATGTCGAGTGGCCCACGGATGCGGCGCGCCGACCGCTGCTGCAGGCCCCGGCCGGGATTCAGGCGCACTACGCGCCGTTGGCCTGGGTGCTGGGCGAAGGTTCGGTCGCGGATCTGCGGATGACGTTCGGGCCGCTGGCGGCCGTGATCCCGGCCGCGGACGAGGAGGCGCTGGCGGCGGAGGCCTCGGCCGAGGCGGAGGCCGCGGCTGCCGAGACTGCTGCGGCGGCCGGTTCGGGCGCGCAGACGGCGGGGCAGGACGACGAGGGACAGCCCGAGAACTGACGTACCAACCGGGAAGGAGCACCACGATGGCAACGCCTCTGTCCGCCGACAAACTGCTCAAGGCCCTTCGCAACGAAGGGCTTCAGGTCGTCGAGCACCGGAGCTGGCGCACACACAACCGCAACCACAAGGGTCCGTGGGGGCCCATGCACGGGGTGATGATCCATCACACCGTGACCTCGGGCACCCAGAACTCCGTGGACATCTGCTACAACGGCCACTCGAGTCTGCCGGGGCCGCTGTGCCACGGGGTGATAGCCAAGGACGGCACCATCCACATGGTCGGCAACGGGCGCGCCAACCACGCCGGGCTCGGCGACGACGACGTCCTGCGCGCGGTGATCAACGAAACGGCGCTGCCCGGCGACAACGAGGCCAACACCGACGGCAATCGCTACTTCTACGGCTTTGAGTGCGTCAACCTCGGCAATGGCACGGACCCGTGGCCTGCGGCCCAGCTGGAGGCCATCGAGAAGGCGGCGGCCGCGATCTGCCGGGCGCACGGCTGGACGTACCGCTCGGTGATCGGGCACAAGGAGTGGCAGCCGGGGAAGATCGACCCGCGCGGGTTCACGATGGACTCGATGCGCGGCCGGATCAAGGCGCGTCTGGCCGGTAAGCCGGGCGGCCCGACCAAGCCGCCGGCGCCGAAGCCCCCGGCGACGTTCGAGCCGTTCCCGGGCGCCGCGTTCTTCCAGGCCGGACGGCACAGTCCCATCATCACGGCGATGGGAAAGAGACTGGTGGCCGAGGGCTGCGGGCGGTACGAAGTGGGCCCGAGCCCGGACTGGTCGGAGGCGGACCGCAAGTCGTACGCCGCATGGCAGCGCAAGCTGGGCTTCTCGGGGAGCGACGCCGACGGCATTCCGGGAAAGTCGAGCTGGGACAGACTCAAGGTGCCCAACGTCTGAGCGCGCCCTGTACGACGCCGGCCGGACGGCTCTCCTTGGACGAGGGCCGCCCGGCCGCTGCGTGCCCTGTAGCGTTTCGCGAGAGGATGATCGGCTTCCGGCTGGAGGGCATATGGGCAAGGACGCGATCGTGGTCATCGGAGCCGACGAGGTACGTGCGGCCCTGCCCATGGCAGCGGCGATCGCCGCGCTCCAGGACGCACTGCGCGACGGGCTCGACCCGGAGGCCGATCCCGCCCGCACCGTGGTCCCGGTCGAGCATGGGCAGCTGCTGCTGATGCCGTCGCACGCCCGCCGCTACGCCGGCGTCAAGATCGCCACGGTGGCGCCGACCAACCCCGCCATCGGGCTGCCTCGTATCCAGGGCAACTACCTGCTGCTGGACGCAGCGACGCTCGGCCCGCTGGCCGTTCTCGACGGTGTCGCGCTGACCGCCGTCCGTACCGCGGCAGTCTCGGCGGCCGCCGCCGATCTCCTCGCCGTACCGGACGCCGAGCGTCTCGTCGTCTTCGGCACCGGACCGCAGGCGCACAGTCATATCGAGGCGCTGCGTGCTGTCCGCCCGGTCCGGCACATCACAGTGGTCGGCCGCGACCTCGACCGGCTCGCCGGCTTCCTTCAGCAGTACGGGGATTCGGATCCTGTGGTGGAGGCGGGTACGGCGGACGCGGTGGCGCAGGCGGATCTGGTCGCCTGCTGCACCACCGCGCGCACTCCGCTGTTCGACGGGGCGGCCCTGTCCGCGCACGCGACCGTCGTCGCCGTCGGCTCCCACGAACCTGATGCCCGCGAGGTGGACGACGAGACGGTGCGCCGTTCGACCGTGGTCGTCGAGGCGCGGGGCGCGGCACTGCGCGAGGCGGGCGACGTCATTCTGGCCATCGGCTGCGGAGCGCTGGAAGCCGATTCCCTCGTCGGCCTCGCGGACCTCGCCCGCGGCACGGTCACGACCGAAGGCTCCCGCCCCCGGCTCTTCAAGAGCGTAGGCATGGCCTGGGAGGACCTGGTCGTCGCCGGTGTCGCCTACGAGGCGCACATCGGCTAGGGCCAATGCCGTGGCGTTGGATCCGGGCTTACGCTGCTATCCGGTGCGGGTGCGGGTCATCGCCTACCACCTGGACGGCGTCCCTGGCGCCGGTCGGGACGGTTATCGCCTGGCCACCGACTTGCCGACCTCCAGGCCACGGAAGCCGGCCAGGTAGCCCCTACCCCCGGGGCGGAACCCGCGTCCGCCGCCCCCAACTCCTCGGCGGCCCTCATCAACGAATACCAACAGGCAGCCTGAACCTGCCTATGCAAACGACCTGGTCATCGGCCCAAACTGGGGTTTTCACGCCGGACAGGATCTCCATGAGCAGGTCCGGTCGAAGAGCCAGTCGCGCCGGTAGCCCGCCAGCAGACCAACTCCGCTTCGGGCGGCTGCGAGCCATGCCCCCCAGCGCGCCGACACGCTGCACATCGGCAGACCGCGGTTCAAGCGGGGTGTTGGTTGCGGTGTTCCTCATAGACCTCGCCCAGGCGATCCCGGAGCCGCGCATGGCGGAACTGGTAGACCGCGCCGGCCTGGCGCAGCACGCCTCGCTGGTAGGCGTCGTCCAGGAAAGCGTTCACTGCCCACGGCAGTCGCCCCGTCAGGGGCAGCCAGATGCGGGCCAGGAGCACCCATCGGCCCCAAGCGGTCAAAGTGCCGACCCCGAGCGCGACCGCAAGCCCGGCCGCGAGCCCGACCGAGAGCCCGACTACGAATCCGTTCACGAGCCCGATCGTGATCCCGTACCCGAACCCGATCACGAGCCCGACCGCGAGCAGTTGGGTGAGCACGGTGGTGCGGTTGGTGTTCAACAGCGCCGACGGGCTGACGGAGGTTTTTCTCTCGATGACAGCCTCGAGCCCGGCCATGAGCGCGAGCGTAAGTCCGACCGCGAGCCCGAGTGCGATCCCGATCACGAGCCCGTTCCCGAATACCAGCGCGATCGCAAGCCCGGGATAACCAAGAAGAACCCAATAGGTCGCGAGTCCGAGGCCGAACACGACTCCGAATACGACGCCACCCGCGAGCCCGCCCCGAACTCTGGGGAGGAAGCTCTCCCGCACCTTCTTGGTCCCGCCGCGGATCTGAATGTGCATGCGCGACGGCTCGAATACCGGGCCGCCGACCTTGAGCTTCGTGGCGAATCCCTGTATGAACCCGAAGGTCAGCCCGATCCCGAGCCCGTTCAGAGGAATGTCAACGGCTCCCTCCCTGAGCCACCACGCAGGCCCGTACACGAGCCCGACCGTGACCCCGTACACGATCCCGATCATGAGCCCGGACAGAATTCCGACGGTGACCCCGACCACGAGCATCTGTGAGGAGAGATTCATGCTGGTTCCCAGCCGCCACCATTCCATGTCATGGGTCTTGAGCTTTCTCAGGTGCGCGGCGAGGTAGCCGAGCCAGTGCCGGGCGAGTTCGGGGTCCCAGCGCCGCTGCTCCGCCGCGGGTCGGTTGCTGAGGAAGCGTGCGTAGGCGGTGGGGATGAAGTTGTCCAGGAGATGGTCTTCAAGGGCTTTTCGGGTGCCCAGCTCGATGTCCAGCAGCTCCGATGGGTTGCGGTCGGATTCGTAGACGGTGCGGGCAAGTGTGACCATCAGGGGCGTTGTCAGCACGGCGGCGAGATTCGCGCTGGCTGGTGTGTGGGGATGGCAGCGCAACTCGCTCAGGACGTACTGCCACCCGGTCGGGGTGGTGGTGTCCGTGCCGTCGGGGAGGGTCGTATGGGTGGCGCACAGCAGGTAGTTGACGGAGTCGTCCAGGGTGAGGTCGCTCAATTCGATACCGACGGCGGAGGGAACAACCTTGGTTGCCTCCACGGCGGCTTCGAGTTCGGCGTGGCGACTGGTCACCAGCAGCGGCAGGGTGGCGGCATTGAGTGCTCTCAGCGCGGGTCCGCGCAGGCCGTTGGCGATCTCGTCGAACCCGTCCAGGATCGGCAGGACGTAGCCGGCACCGACCAGCGCGGCGGCCCACGTCGACCCGTTGGGGCTGGGTCCGGCCAGAAAGGGCTGGTCCCGCTCCAACTGACTGATCAACCAGTCCCGCAGTGGGGTGGTGGTGGGGTTCCACGATCCGAAGCTGAAGATCACCGGTACCGGTGCTTTGTCGGTTGGAGTAGGCGCTTTCAGCCGGGCCAGTGCGAAACGGAGGATCAGGATGCTCTTCCCCGAGCCTGCCCCGCCCAGCACCATCAGCCAGCCGAACTCTGTCCGCTCGTAGACAGCCGCGATCTCATCCAGCTGACCGGCCAGGTCCAGCGGGGGAGCATCCGTCGCCTCGGCCGGGGCGTTGCGGATGCTGTCCCGGCCGGGCGCCTTCGGAGGTGCCAGTTGCCAGTGCACAGGCAGCGGGCGCGGATCCCGTAGCCGCTGTTGCTCCTCCTCACGCTGCAGGCGGTCGCTGACCTTCTGCTTGAGCAGACAGGCCTTGTCGGCCAGCGCATCCTCGACAGAGCTACGCCTGGCGCGGACCGCCTGCACAAGCCGATCAACCATCTCGGCCAGCGTGTCCTCGGCGGAGATCCCTTCGGCGCTGATGAGCACGTTGACCGCGTTGTCGCCGGTGCTCGCGATTCCAGAGTTGCCACCGTCGACCTTGATCGACCGGTCGCCGCCCGGCTGGTCAGGGGTATGCGCAGCGGCATCCGGCTCCTGGGGACCGGGCCCGGCGCTCACTGGTGCAGGGTGTTCGTCGCGCCCTCGCCGGTCGAGATGATCCCGGAGTTGTCTCCGCCGATGGCGACGCTGTGGGCACCGCCGGCCTGGACGGCGGGACGCTCCCGCAGCAGCTCCGACAGTTCAGCGGCAAGCCCCGGGGTGTCCCTCAGTACCTCCTGCAGCGCATCCCTGAACTCTGTGCGCCGCGAGGCCAGTGTGTCCGGGGCCGCGTCCGCCATGTTGGTGATGGCGGCTCGAACAGGGTCGGCGTCGGCGCTGCGGTGCAGGATCCGGTCGAGCAGCCGCTGCCCCAGCCGCACCGTCGCCCCGGCCGCTTCATCCTCGGCCCTGGTCAGTACGGAGACGCCGTAGGCACCCACCGCCGCTGCGACTGCCGGCACGACTTGGCCGAGCAGTAAATCGATCTCGGGCACAGGTGTTCCTCCTGTCGCGCACCGTGAATTCAGGGGTTCATCGTAGCCAGACCGGCACCTTCGATCAGCGGTTCGGCCACGGAATTGATCCCGAGTCAGTTCCGCTATGGACGGTTGCTGGGCATGCTGTGGGAACACGCCCGGCTTTGCCCGGTCTGGTGGATCGGCTGGTCGCTGCGTGCGGCCGGACCGAGCAGCGCACCGTGAAACACGCCCTACGGCTTCGGGAGGCTGTCGTTGCGTGCCGTGCAGTCCTTGGGTGTCGGTTTTCCGGTCGGCCAGGCGAGGCCGACGAAGCGGATACGACCCGGGACGTCCGGGGCCAGCTCGACCACGGAGACGGCCTTGTTGAACGGGTTTCCGTAGTTGTCGAGGCAGATCCAGCCGCTCGCGCCGTCGACCTTGCCCATGCCGTGCAGCCGCAGCCAGGAGTCGCTGATCCGTCCCAGCGTGGGGATGACCGGGTCGCCGTCGTCGCGCATCCGGATGGCGGTGATCGCGGTGAGGCCGGCGTCGTAGAAGGTGATGGTGCGGGAGTCGGTGAGGTCCACCGGGCCGATGTTGCCGACCGCCGCGCTGGTGGAGAGCGTGGCGAGCGTACGGTAGGCGGCCGGGGATCCTCCTGTGGCGGGCGCCCTGGGGCCGGTCCAGGCCTCGGGGTGGGCGACCGCGGCGTACTGCAGGGTCACACCCTTGCGGAAGGCGCTCCATTCGAGGCGCTTGTCGGAGGAGAGCGTGGAGGCACCGGATCCGGTGATGACCTTGTACTTCTTCTCGGTGCAGCCTCGATTGCCGAGTTCGTTGATGAACTGCCGCAGCTGTACGGGCCGTCCGGCGAAGTAGACGACCTTGGCGGACGAGGTGCAGATGGTGTCGACCATCTGGTCGAAGGCGTTGGCCGTGGCGCCTTCCTCGTGGAACTCCTCCGGCGCCCGGTACTGCTCGGGGGCGCGCGGTGAGCCCTTGGTCCGCTCGGCGAAGGCGCGCTTGAGGGCGTCGACGTAGTTGTCGCCGGTGCGGATGTCCTCGACAACCAGGGTGTTCCGGGGGTCGATGCCTTTGTTGAAGTGGGACAGCGCGGCGGCCTGATCGCTGGTGGTGGGGACGACGCGGGCCAGCCCTCGGTAGGCGTTGGGGGTCTTCGCGCTGTTGCCGGAGTCGTCGGCGGTGATGGGGCCGCCGACGACGGGGATATGACGTTCGTTGGTGAGATAGGCGATGGCCTGCTGCGTACTGGTGGTGCTGACGTCGAAGCCGATCACCGCACGCAGATTCACGCTTCCGCTCTGGGAGAGGGCGCCGAGCTGCTCGGCCACGGGCCGCCAGTAGGCGTGGCTGCGGCCCGGGTTGGCGAGCAGCAGTCGGATCGCGGGTTTCTTGCTGTTGGACTCGTGGTTGGCCCGGTACTGGGCCAGATAGGCGCCCTGCACCTCGTGGAGTGTCTTGTCCTGCTCGAAGCCCTGGGCGGGCGCCATCGGCAGCATGACGGCGATGGAGACGTAGTCGCCCTTGATGTTGTCGTTCTCGGCCTTGATCCGGGCGCTGACCTCCTTGAGGTTGGGGGCGAACACATAACTGCCGTCGGTCACTCCGGTGCACTCCTCCGTGCCTTCGGATCCGCGTTTCTCGACGCCTTTCCCGCAGCCCGGGTCGGGGCCGAGAAACGCCAGAGCGGTCCAGGCGGCGCCGCCGAGCATCGCCAGTACCGCCAAGAGGACAGCTGCCTTGGTGAGCGGGCCGCCGGGAAGTCTCCTGATGAAGGACGTCATGACGGGGACCCTTCCGAGATCGGCAAGTCGGGGGCTTGCACGCCGGCCCTCAGGCGGGCCGGCCAGGCGGCGGATGCCTCGCGGTAGGGGCCGTTCGCGGCTTTGTTGCCGTACAGCGTCTCCAGCGCGATACGGACGCTGGTCAGATCCTCCTCGCACGGCGCCAGGGTGAGCGGATCGGACAGCTGCCACAGAATGGGGACGAGGCTGCTGACCGCGTCGTGCTGCGGGCCTGCTCCTTCGCTGCCACAGGCCGTGCAGGAGAACGGGCCGGCGCTGTCCGGTGGTTCGTAGCCCTCGCGCGGATGCGGTGCGGAGCAGATCAGGTTCAGCGCGGCGAGCCACAGCGCCGGGGACGTGCCGGTGAACCGGTGGTGGAGCCCGCACACGACTTCGTCCAGCCGCCCCAGGGCGAGGGTGTGGTACAGGTACGTATCGCCTCGTGGATCGCAGAGCGAGCGCAGGCGCAGATGCGTGTCCCGCCACGTCTCGTGGGACGTGGTCGACGCGAGCCGGTGCCGCAGCAGCAGGTCGAGTGCGCGGTCGCCGTCCAGGCAGGCGCGGATGCGGTAGTCGTCGGCCTCGCGGACCCGGGCGGCGACGAGGTCGTCGGAGTGGTCCTCCGGGTGGGCGAAGGTCCACAGCCCGCGTCGGGTGCCGGCGTCGACCGCGGCCGACAGCAGTACGAGACGGTCGCGCATCGCGGGCTGCGGCAGCAGCTTGTCGAGGAGCTCTGGAGTGGCGGCGTCCAGCAGCTCACGGCTGCGTATGGTGCCCGCTTCCCGCACCCGGCGGATGGCGGTGTCGGCGAGCGTACGGGCGCTGGCCGCGCGGCCCCCGCTGTAGCGGGCGACGAGCCGCGGCAGATGGTCGGGGTAGTCGACCGAGCTGAGCATCTCGCCGATGTGGCCGTGTTCGACGGAGGGGATACGGAGCAGAAGGGGCCGGCCTTGCGGTGCGGCGTCCCCGGCGACCTCGCTCAGCGGCGCGAACTGCTCCCCTCTGCCGAGGGATGTCGCGATGACGACCGGCCTCGTGGGGTCCCCCTCGGCGGCCACGTCGCCGGATGCGAGCAGCCCGACGAACGTATGGCCGACGTCGGTGTGCGCGTTGTCGAGGAGAATCAGCGGCCGGGGCTGCCTGTTGAGCCGGCGCAGGCGCCCGTAGTTCCCGTCGATGTCGGCGAGGAAGGCTGCGACAAGGTGTTCCTCGGCGGTACGCCTCCGGTCGTCCAGCCGCCGGAAGCCGCGTACGAACTGGAACAGCCGCTGCAGTGAATCGCCCTGGTATCCCTGTGACCGGTGCAGTCGGCCGCCCCACCATGCGAGCGCGCCCCGGTCCGGCCTGCCCTTGAGGAGCTGGGTACGCGCGGTGTCCAGGACGATTCCTGCCATGGCGTCGAGCCCCGGCACGCCGGACAGCACCTGCGGCAGGTTCTCGGAGACGATGTCGATCCACCTGCCCAGGCTTTCGCGTCGGCGCTTCACATCCGGGTCCTCAGCGATGATGAAGGTCCGCAGATCCGCCTCGGCGCGCCGCAGGTCGGGCGGCCGGACATCTGCTTCGTCGCTGTTCAGCGGCCGCCAGGCGGTCACCACGAGTAGGCCGAGTGAGAGCCCCGGGAACGCCATCGGCTTTCCGAAATGCTGTACGTCCAGGCCGAGTTTGTACGCCAGCAGATACAGCAGATGGGTGATGTGTGAGGCGTTCGGGACCTCGTCGTCACTGAGCCCGGCGACACCCGGCTCACCGAATCCGGAGGCCGCGAGGTCCACGTGGGCCAGCGGAACCCGCCCGTTGTAGGCGTCGTGCACCGCCTTCAGCAACGCGCTCTTGCCGCTGCCGCGCCCGCCGACGACATGGACGAGTGGCGCACCCCTGGGATAGGCGAAATCGACCCGGTACCCGCCACTCTGATGCAGGCCGACAAGCCTGGGCACAAAGCTCTCGTGCAGCGCCCCCTGACCGTACAGTCTCCCGCCCACGGCGCTCCCCCGCCTCCCGTGATTGCATGCAGGTTCATTCGATCAACCCCCCGCGCACAGAGGGAACTTACCCGACATGGGGTCGCCGAGACGCGTGTTGTGAATGCCGACGGCAACGACTGCGGCCGCGTGATATGACCAGCCGTCAGCCGCCCCTGCGCGGGCGCGGCAAGGAGCTCGGCGATCCGGTGCGTCGAAGGTGAGTGGAGCCGTCGATCGCCTTGCCAACCGCAGTCCTCAATCACCCATTTGACGGTGGAGGGGCAAGCCACCAACAACTTCACAGGGTTTCGGTTTCCTTTATTGACACAGGAAATTAACTCACCTACGTTTCCCGCCATGCCGTCGACGTACCGCGTTGAGACGTTCCCGGCGGCCACCCCGGCCGCCTCCTCGGTGTTCACCACCGTGCTGTCCCAAGGCCCGCTCACCAGGGTGGAGCTCGCTCGCCGTACCGGGCTCTCCTCGGCCGCGGTGACCAAGGCGGTACGCCCGCTCATGGAGGCGGGCTACGTCGTCGAGGCGGCCGATGCGGCGGACGGCGGTGCGCGCCCGGCCCTGGGGCGCCCCGCCAACCCGGTGCGAGTCGACGGCGGCAGAGCCCTGTTCCTCGGCGTCAAGGTGACGGCGGACGAGGTCATCGCGGTGCTGACGGACCTGTGCTGCCGCATCCGCGTCGCCCTGCACGCGCCGCTCACCCGAAACGAACCGGCCGCCGTGCTCGAGCTCATCGCCTCGCTGACGGAGGAGTTGCTGACCGAGGCCGAGGGCTACGGAGTCCAGGTCCAGGGACTGGGCATCGCCGTCTCCGGCGATGTGGACCGCGCCGCCGGCGTGGTCAGGTACTCACCCTTCCTCGGCTGGCACGACATCGCCCTCGCCGACGTGGCAATGGAGGCAACGGGCCTTCCGGTCACTGTCGACAACGATGTCCGCGCCCTGACCATCGCCGAGCAGTGGTTCGGCGGCGGCGTGGGCTGCGCGAACTTCGCGCTGGTCACCGTCGGCGCCGGCATCGGCTGCGGACTCGTCGTGAACGGCCGGGTGGTCTCCGGCTCGCACGGCGTGGCCGGCGAGATCGGCCATCTCTCCATCGACCCGCAGGGGCCGTTGTGCCACTGCGGCAATACCGGCTGCGTGGAGGCGATCGCGTCGGACTCCGCGATCGTGCGCCGTATCCGCGAAGACACCGGCCAGGACGTGGCCGACTCGGCACAGGCCCTGGAGTTGGCCCACGGCGGGAATCCCGTCGCCCGCGCCGCGTACGCACGAGCCGGCGAGGCGATCGGCCGGGCCATCGGGGCCGTGGTCAATCTCCTCGGTCCCGAGCGCGTGATCATCTCCGGCGAGGGCCTGGCGGCGTACGACCTGTTCGCCGAGCAGATCCGAGAGGCGTTCTCCAGCGCCGCCTTCGGCACCGCCGCGCAGTGCGAGGTGACGACTCATCCGCTGCCGTTCGACGAATGGGCCCGCGGGGCCGCGGCCGCCGCGATTCAGACGTTCATCGGATCCGAACCCTGTTAGGAGAACGCCATGCTGTCCCCCACAGCCCTCACCGCAGGAGCCGTTGCCCTCGCTGTCGCCGCCTCCCTGACCGAAGTCTCCGCGCAGGCCACACCCAGCTCACACTCCACTCCCACCGCACGGGCCACTACCACCGCACGGGCAACTCCCGTTCAGAAAGGCGGCCTTGCCCAGAAGCCGTACATGGGCTGGAGCAGCTGGAGCATGCAGTCCAGCAAATACCCCGGGCTCAACCCCACGGGCGGCTACAGCTACCTCACCGAAGCCAACGTCCTCAAGCAGGCGGACGCCCTGGCCGCAAAGCTCAAGGCGTACGGCTACGAGTACGTCAACATCGATGCCGGCTGGTGGCGGACCTGGGACTGGAAGCCCGGGTTCGACCAGTACGGACGGCAGAAGGCCGACCCCGAGCGCTTCCCGCGCGGGATGAAGCCGGTGGCCGACCACATCCACACCAAGGGGCTGAAGGCCGGCATCTACCTTCCCGTCGGCCTGGAGAAGGAGGCGTACGGGGAGGGCAAGGTCCCGGTTTGGAACGCGGCGGACTGCACCACAGGCGACATCGTGTACAGCGATCTGCGCACGACGAACGGCTGGGACAGCTCCTACAAAATCGACTTCTCCCGGCCGTGCGCCCAGCAGTACATCGACTCACAGGCGCGGTTGTTCGCCGACTGGGGTTATGACTTCCTCAAGGTCGACGGGGTCGGGCCCGGGTCCTTCAAGAGCGGTGACAACTACGACAACCGCCCCGACATCGCGGCCTGGAAGCGGGCGCTGGCCGGCACCGGACGGGACATCCATCTCGAGATCTCCTGGTCCCTGGACATCAACTACATGGCCGACTGGAAGAAGCACTCCAACGGCTGGCGTATAGACACCGACGTCGAGTGCTACTGCAACACCCTGGTGACGTGGGACAACTCAGTCGAGGACCGGTGGCGCGACACCCCGGCCTGGACCCGGCACGCAGGGCCCGGCGGATTCAACGACCTGGACTCCCTCGATGTGGGCAACGGCGCCATGGACGGGCTGACCAAGGCCGAGCGGCAGAGCTATATGACGCTGTGGGCCATCTCCAAGTCCCCCTTGTACACCGGCGACGACCTCACGCGTCTCGACGACTACGGAATCTCCCTGCTCACCAACCGCGAGGTGCTCAAGGTCGACCAGCAGGCGTCCCCGCCGGCCCGTCCGGTGACGGCGGGCGAGCAGCAGGTCTGGGGGGCGAAGAACCCGGACGGCACGTACACGGTCGCCCTGTTCAACCTCGCAGACTCCCCTGCCGCGGTGACGGCGAACTGGTCCAGCTTCGGCTTCAGCGGGCAGGCCTCCGTACGCGATCTGTGGAACCGCGAGAACCTCGGCCGGCACAGGAGCAGCATCACACAGGCCCTTCCCGCCCATGGATCGCGCCTGTTCACCATCACCCCGCACGGGCCGACGCAGCCCATGACGGCGTACGAGGCGGAGGACTCGGCCAACACCCTCAGCGGCAACGCCTCCGTCGGCGGCTGCGACGAGTGCTCGGGCGCGAAGAAGGTGGGCGGCCTGTATCTGGGCGGGGCCCTGCGCTTCAACGACGTTGTGGTCGACAAGGCCGGCACATACCTCTTCAACGTCGGCTACACCAGCGGCGACCCCCGGTCCATCCAGGTCTCCGCCAATGGAAGGCCCGCCGCCACCTGGGACTTCCCGTCCAGCGGCGGGTGGGGTGCCGCAGCGGCCATCAGCGTCCCCGTTTCCTTGAAGGCGGGCAGCAACACCGTCACCTTCGACAGCGGCCCTTCGGGCTACGCACCGGACATCGACAAGATCGACGCGCCTAAGCGGTCCTGACCGGTAGCGGCCGGTGACGCTCCGGCCGCCGCCCGCCTCCCCCTCCTCTCCCCCGTTCTGCCCGACCACCGTGGAGTGCCCCGTGGACGATCAGCACGCCTGTATGCCTGCGCAGCCCAGCCGCCGCGGATTCATCTCGCTGACCGCCGCGGTCGGAACGGCCACCGCGCTCGGTGGCCTCCCGGCCTTCACCGCCTCGGCCGCGCCCGCCCGGCCCATCACCTCGCCGATGCTGCCGAAGGCGTCGACGACGCAGATGTGGTACCGAGCCCCGGCCTCGGACAAGAGAATGATCGAGCAGGCCCTTCCGATCGGGAACGGCCGGCTCGGCGCCCTCGTCGGCAACGACCCCGCGCATGAACTGCTCTTCCTCACCGACGCCACCCTGTGAACCGGCGGGCTCAACGGCACCCTGGACCAGGACGGCCAATTCCCGTACGCCCGTGAGAACTTCGGCAGCTTCACCCAGCTCGCGAACCTGACGATCGACATACCCGACCACGACCTGTCGGCCGTCTCGGACTACCGCCGCGGCCTCGACCTCAGCCAGGGTCTCGTCAGCGCCACATACACCAGAATGGCCGACCGCACCGGGCTCTCGCACTGCTTCGACACGTTCACCGACTACTGCCTGGCCCAGTTGCCGTCGTGGACAAAGCTCACCCGCGAGTTGTTCAACGACCCCCGCAACCGCTACCGCAACTCCTCCGGCAAGAACTCCGGCTGGACCGTGGCCATCTCGAGCAACATCCATGGGGGTCTTGGCTGGTGGTGGCACCCGGCCGGTAACGCCTGGCTGTGCAACTCCCTGTGGGAGCACTACGAGTACACCCAGGACACCGCCCATCTGAAGAGGATCTACCCGCTCCTCAAGGGAGCCTGCGAGTTCTGGGAGGCCAGGCTGGTGAGCACCACCGTCACCGACCTGGCGACCGGCGCCACCCGCCAGGTTCTCGTCGCCGACAGCGACTGGTCGCCGGAACACGGTCCGCTCGACGCCAAGGGCATCACCTATGCGCAGGAGCTGGTCCGGGCACTCTTCGCCAACTACCGGCAGGCGTGCGCCGATCTGGGCAGGGACGCCCGCTACAGCGAGACCGTCGCGGCCCTGCAGGACAAGCTGTATCTGCCCGGGGTCAGCCCGAAGACCGGCTGGCTCCAGGAGTGGATGTCGCCCGACAACCTCGGCGAGACCACGCATCGCCATCTGTCCCCGCTGATGGGCCTGTTCCCCGGCGACCGTATCCGGCCGGACTCCGTGTCCAAGGAGCTGCTCGCCGGTACGACGGCCCTGCTCACCGCCCGTGGGATGGAGAGCTTCGGCTGGGCGAACGCCTGGCGGGCCCTGTGCTGGGCCCGGCTGAAGCACGCGGAGAACGCCTATCAGCTCGTCGCCGACAATCTTCGGCCGTCCACCGGTGGCAGCAACGGCTCCGCCATGAACCTCTTCGACATCTACCAGGTCGAGCAGGGGCGCGGAATCTTCCAGATCGATGCGAACTTCGGCACTCCGTCCGCCGTGATCGAAATGCTGGTGTACTCGCGTCCCGGACACATCGAGCTCCTTCCGGCGCTGCCCGCCGCCTGGTCCGGCTCCGGCGCGATCAGCGGGATCGGAGCCCGCTGCGGGTTCGCCGTCGATGTGAGCTGGCGGGACGGCAAGGTGGAGCAGGCCCGTATCCGCAGCGTCGGCGGTCACACGACGACGGTGTCGTGGCGTGGCACCTCGCGCACCGTCAGGCTGCAGCCCGGGAAGTCCCTCACTCTGCGGGACTTCGGCTGATGGCCCGGCGCACGGCATGTGTGCTCGCACCGGCGCTCGCCCTCTCGTTGTACGCCTCGGAAAGCGCCACTTCCCCCGCCGCGCCAGCGGCCGGGCAGCGTCCCGTGGTCACCTGAGCGGCGAGTGCGGACCGGCTCGGCGAGGCCGTGTCCGACCGCAGCTACCGACTCGTCGTCCACACAAGCGGCGGCGGGCGCGGGCTGCGCATCCGGGTCTCCAACGCGTTCGGCGACCGCCCGCTGACCTTGGGCGCGGCGTATGCCGGCGTCCAGAACAACGGCGCCCGGCTCGTTCCGGGAAGCAACAGGAAGCTGGCCTTCTCCGGCTCACGGTCCGTGACCCTGGCCGCGGGAGAGCCCCGGTACAGCGATCCACTGCCGGGCAGCGTGAAGGCCCAGAGCAATCTGGTGATCAGCCTGTACGCGCAGAGCGCCGGCGGCCCGGCGACCGGGCACGGCATGGCTCTCCAGACCTCGTACACCGCGAGCGGCGATCATGCTGCCGAGGAGACCGCCGACGCGTACACGGAGAGGAACGCCCCCGTACTCATAAAGGGAGTTCCCGCAGCGAGCGCTCCACCTCACCGGCCCGCGCCACAAAGGCCTCGTGCAGATCCTGTGCGGCCTGCGGCACCGCGCCCGACGGTCGGCGCTGGATGACCAGCAGCACCTGCGGGCTGTCGTCCGCGAGCGGCCGGTGGGTGATCGCGCCGCGTCGTTCCAGCGGGTCGTCCATGACGCTGAAGTCCGGCAGCACGGTGGCGCCGAGCCCTTCCGCGACCATCAGCTTGCCCATTTCGGCGCCGTCGGTGGAGTACGGCAGAGCCGGGTGCGCCCGACTCCGCCTGCGAAACGCGCACGCCAAAAGAGGCCCGCGAGAACCTCGGCGTTCAGCCCGTGAGGACTCCGGGGAGAGCCAGGGCCGCCACGAGAGTCATGCCTGCGAGCAGCCAGGCGATGTAGTCGCCGATGTGTCCTGAGTGCAGACGGCGCAGAGGTTCCGTCCAGTCGTGCGACGTCATGTGCCCTGGCCGCCGCACGGCGTACGCGGCGAGGCCCACCGCCAGAGCCGACGACAGCAGCCCCAGCGCCGCAGCGGCCACCGACCAGTGCACCGTAACCGTGGCCGTTCCCGCCACCGCTTCGTCGACGGCGTGGCCCACGCCGGCGGCCGCTCCCGGCACAAGGCCGACCGCGAGAGCGGTGCACAGCAGCACGGCCGGGACCGCCAGCATCGAAGCACCGTGGACGCGCCGGCCACCTGGCGGCACGCTGGCCGCTCGAACGCTTCGAGTCCCCCGGCCGGAAGTACGTAAACCCCATTGGCCGGGTACCGCCGGGCGCTGCTCCTGGGCCGCCGGCCGAGGTCCGACGGTGTACCGCGGATCCTCGGCGGAGGCGATGCCCGCGGCGAAGACACCGAAACGCGTGCAGGCAGAACCGGCGAGCAGGGCGAGGCCGACCGGACCTCACCCGGAGGGTTCGTCCGGGACCGGCTGCTCGGGATGTACGGAGCCGCTCCGCGGCGACCCGCGGGGCCCGGCACCCGTCTGGTCCACATCCGGCAGACCCGGGTCGGGATCGGGCGTGCCGTCGTCCGGCGCGTCGGGGCGGGGTAGATCCAGCGGGTCGTCGCCGTCGTGCGCCTGCTGGTCGGGCAGGTCCTTCGGCACCTGCGTGTCCGGGTCCGTCCCGGTCTCTTCGGGACCTTCGGGTCGGCGGTCGGTCATGGCGGTCCTCCTCGGCGGGAGTCCTGTGGCAGGAGCTTCGTACGGGGCATCAGCGCTCCCCTGCGGCGACGGGTACCCGAACGGCACGTGGTCAATCAGCTGCGCCGGAGTATGCCCGGCGTGAGAATTCGTTGAAGGTGCATGCAAATTGGCGGCCGCCGCTGTCCGCCGGACTCGATTCCGACGCGCTCCCACACCTTCGCGCCCCGGAGGCCGCACGCATGCCGCAGACCACAGCCGAGCACCCCGCCGGGGCACACCTGGACGTACCGGAGCGCGGAACCAACGGCATCGTTCCCGTCCTCGCGTTCGCGGGAATCACCGTCGCGGTGATGCAGACCCTGCTCGTACCGGTCATCAAGGACCTGCCGACGCTGCCGGGGCCGGGTGCGGGACGCCGAAGGCGCTCCCGTCCCCGGGGCGAACGTGACGCTGATCGACCGGCGGGGCGAGCAGGCGGGACTGACCGCGGCGGACCAGGACGGTCACTACACGCTGACCGCGCCGACGGAGGGCAGCTATGTGCTGGCCGGCTCGGCGACCGGTTATACGCCGCGCGCCTGTCCGGTCGCGTACGACGGGGGCGGACTGACGGTCGAGACGGATCTGGTCCTGACGGCGCACTCCCCGGCTCGCCGGGGCGCGATGTTGTCGTAGTCAGCCGGGTTCCAGGCCGGCTGGACGCCGCCGTGCCCAGCGGAGTACGACGACAGAGGCCACCGCTGCGAGCGCGCACCAAGTGGAGACGAACTCCAGCCCCACAGCACGGCGCAGGCCACCGCCCCCGCCGCGGCCAGCAGGCCGAGCAGGCGCAGCACCGGATCACCGGCGAGCAGCAGGGATCCGACGGTGGCCAGGAGATGTCCCGTGATGATCAGCGGCGAGTGCGGCAGGTCCAGGACGTAGCCGAGGGTGTGCCCGCGGATGTCCGCGCTCACGTGCCGGGTGGCGAGACGGTACGCGAGGACGGCGGCGGTGGCGAGCCCGTCGACAACCGGGATCACCAGCGTGCGACGGGCGCGCGGCGGCGCGGCGAGCAGCGCGGCGAGCGGCACCCATACCGGCAGCAGAGACAGCGCGATGACGGCCCAGGTGACGGTCGCCGGGCCCGTACCACCGCCGGAGCGCCAGACGACGGACTCGATGATCTGGTGGGCGCCGAGGAGCAACGGCAGCGCGGCGAGCGGCAGATCGCGGACCCGGTGCACCTGTGCGACGCAGGCCACCCCGATCGCGGCGATGCCGGTGCCCACCACGAGGTCGGCAGTTGCACTCCAGCACATGGCGTCAACCGCCCGGCAGATCTAGGCACCGGCCGGCGGCTCGTGCAGTCCGAAGGGCGAGCCCTGGTCGTCGTGGCACAGCTTGAATCGGCCGAACCGGGCGACCGTCTCCTCGTCGCTCCCCCCGTCGAAGTCGTCGACCGTGCCGCCCAGTTCGCGGACGCGTTCCAGCGCGGCCTTCATGCCGTCGACCCTGAAGAACAGATACGGGCGGGCGCCGGAGTCGCCGCCGTGCACTCCGCCGGGGACATTGGGCGTACGGATCGCATACCCGCCGCCGTCGGTCGTGCCCGGATCGAAGGTCCAGCCGAACAGGCCGCTGTAAAAGGTGCGGGCCTGTTCGGAATCGCCCACACCCAGTTCGAAGAAGGAGATCTCACCGGCCATCAAGGGCTCCCGTCATCCGCGCGGAGACTGTGAGTCCCACCGTAGGGCGGGCTTCGGTCCGCTGCACCCGGCCGGTCAGTCCCGTTCGGGCTCCCTGTCGGGCCCGGACGCGGAGGCCGGCCGGACTGCGGCCAGGTAGGCGAGGATGGCGTCGCGGTTACGGGCCAGACAGTCGATGCGCTGCTGAATCCGTTCCACTTCGCCCCGTAGCAGCCCGGCGGTCTCCGCCGTCAGGCACTCCGGATGGACATGGATCTCGTCCGGCCTGGTGAGAAAGGGCAGGATCCTCCGGATGATCTCCGTGGTCAGCCCGGAATCGAGAAGGCCGCGGATCTGCTGGACGCGGTGGACTGCCGCCGCGTCGTATGTGCGGTAGCCGTTGTCGGCCCGCTCGGGATGCAGCAGGTCCTGCTCCTCGTAGTACCGCAGCATCCTGGTCGGGATGCCGGTGCGCCGGGACAGTTCGCCGATCTTCATGGCTCTCCTTGCCTTCACATTGATGTGAAGGTTTCACCATGGTCGCATGTCCACCGCGCCGATGACAGAGACCGCCGGATCGCCGACCACCCGGGTGGTGAAGCTGCCGCTGTGGGGGCTGCTGGCCCTGTTCACCGCGGCGTTCACCGCCGTGATGACGGAGTTGCTCCCGGCCGGGCTGCTGCCGCAGATGAGTGGCAGCCTGCGGGTGTCCGAGGGACGTGTCGGGTTTCTGGTGACCGGTTACGCGGCCGCCTCGTTCCTTTCCGCGATCCCGCTCACCACTGCTCTGCGCGGCCTGCCCCGCCGCCCCGTGCTCGTCGGCGCGCTCGTCGGTTTCGGGCTCTGCAACGCGGTGACCGCCTTCTCTTCCTCGTACGGGCTGACCTTCGCCGCCCGGCTGCTGGCGGGCGCCATGGGCGGCACGCTCTGGGCGATGCTCGCCGGCTACGCCGCCCGTATGGTGCCCGCCGAGCGCCGTGGCCGCGCGATCGCGATCGTCCTGGCCGGTATCACTGTCGCGCTCTCCCTCGGCGTCCCCGCAGGCACCGCTCTGGCCACCGTCTTCGGCTGGCGCGCCGGCTTCGCGTCCCTGGCCGGCCTTGGGGTGGTTCTCGTCGCCTGGGTGCGCTGGATGGTTCCCGACTTCCCGGGCGAACCGGCCGCCGAGCGCGTACCGCTGCGCCGCACAGCCGCCATGCCCGGGATCCCGACCGTGCTGGCCATCACGCTGCTTCTGCTGCTGGGCCACCACGTGATGTACACCTACATGGCGCCGTTCGCCGAGCACTCGGGGTTCGGTCGCACCAGCCTGGTGCTGTTCGTCTTCGGCATCGCCACGGTCGCCGGAATCTGGATCGTCGGCATGCTCATCGACCGCCGTCCGCGGTCGACCCTGCTGGGTGCCCTGGCCCTGGTCGCGGCCGCGATGTTCACCCTGGGCCTGTTCGCCGACGCGCCCGCGGTCCTGCTGATCGCGGTCGCCCTGTGGGGCGCCGCCTTCGGCGGAGCGCCCACACTGCTGCAGACCGCTCTGGTCGACATCTCGGGCCCCGCGAACGCGGACGTGGCCACCTCGCTGCAGGCCACCGTCTACAACGTCGGCATCGCCGCCGGTTCACTGGCGGGCGGCGTCGTCCTGGAGAGCTCCGGAGCCGGCGCGGGGGCCCTGCCATGGACTGCCCTGGCCCTGGTCGCCGCCGCCCTGGCCACGGTCGCCGCGGCACGCCGCCACGCCTTCCCCGCTACGCGTCGCCCCACCCACTGAACCGGCCCCGCAGGGGCACGAGCCCGGGCTCCATCAGTTCGAGCCCCTGCTCAAGCCCTCTACCGCTTCGGCCGGTTCGCGGATCGATTCGGGTTCGCGCACATCCGTCCGGACGTATTCGGTCACACCTTCCGGAGCGGCCGACCGGGCGACCTGGCCCAGTCCCCGGATGCGGCTTGCCGGTGTGGATCCGATGGACGGCGGGCTCGATCCGGGCCATACGGCGCTCCCTTGGGCCTCGGTCTGGAGCAGTGTGACACCGCCCGGCGCGGCGGAGACCTGGATAGGGCATCGCACGCAACGGATCAAGAGCGGGCCGGAGAGTGCAAGGTCACAGCCTTTTCCCCTGCTGCACCTTTGCGGGCTTGACCTAACATCTGAGCATGACGGTCCTCCCCGACGACGGGTTTTCGCTGGCCGCCGAATTCCCGGATGCAACCCACGAGCAGTGGCAGGGCCTGGTGGCCGG
Organism: Streptomyces sp. NPDC002730; assembly: GCF_042888805.1. Lineage (NCBI taxonomy): Bacteria > Bacillati > Actinomycetota > Actinomycetes > Kitasatosporales > Streptomycetaceae > Streptomyces > Streptomyces sp. NPDC002730. The sequence continues at coordinate 155,268 of NZ_JBIAQG010000004.1, read as the reverse complement.
TGTGCTGCGCAAGGCTGGCAAGGACATCCCGGACACGGCGGCCGAGGACGTGCTGTCCACGGCACTCGAGGACGGGCTCACCACCCGTCCGCTGTACACCGCACGCAACGGCGCCGACAGTGCCGGATATCCGGGCTTCGCGCCCTTCACCCGGGGCGGCAGGCCGCAGGGGGGTGCGGTCTCCGGCTGGGACGTACGCCAGCGTCATGACCGGCCCGATCCAGTACGTACGAACGAAGCCGTGCTCGCGGACCTGGAGAACGGGGTCGGCTCGGTGTGGCTGGCCGTCGGCCCGGCCGGAGTGCCGGTCTCCGGGCTCGGCGCGGCTCTGGACGGCGTCTATCTCGACCTGGCTCCCGTCGTACTCGATGCCGGAGCCGAATTCGACGCTGCCGCACGGGAGTTGCTGCGGTTGTACGAGGAGCGGGGAGTTGCCCCCGAGGCCGCGCTCGGCAACCTCGGCGCGGACCCGCTGGGGCATGCCGCGCGCACCGGGCAGTACGAGGACATCGCCGAACTCACGGCGGCCGCGACCGAACTCGGCCGGCTCTGCCATGGCACGTACCCCGGACTGCGGGCGCTGACCGTCGACGCACTGCCGTACCACGAGGCCGGCGCCTCGGCCGCCCAGGAGCTGGGCTGTTCGCTGGCCACCGGCGTCACGCTGCTGCGCGACCTCACCACTGCCGGACTGTCCGTGGAAGCGGCCTGCGGCCAGCTGGAGTTCCGGTACGCGGCCACCGCCGACCAGTTCCTGACGATCGCGAAACTGCGCGCCGCCCGCCGGGTGTGGGCCCGCGTCGCCGAGGCCTGCGGGGCCGATCCCGCCGCCGGGGCACAGCGCCAGCACGCGGTGACCTCTCCGGTAATGATGAGCCGGCGCGACCCGTGGGTGAACATGCTGCGTACCACGGTCGCCTCGCTCGCCGCGGGCGTGGGCGGCGCCGACGCCGTGACCGTACTGCCCTTCGACCACGCACTCGGACTGCCGGACGGCTTCGCCCGCAGGATCGCTCGCAACACCTCGACGATTCTGCTCGAGGAGTCGCATGTGGGCCGGGTCATCGACCCGGCGGGCGGCTCCTGGTACGTGGAGCAGCTCACCGACGAACTCGCGCAGGCGGCCTGGGCCTGGTTCCAGGAGATCGAGCGCGCCGGCGGCCAGGAGGCCGCGCTGCGCAGCGGTCTGGTCTCCGAGCGGCTCGGCACCACATGGGAGAGCCGTAAGAAGAACCTGGCCAAGCGGCGCGAACCGGTCACCGGTGTCAGCGAGTTCCCGCTGCTCGCCCAGGCGCCGGTGGAGCGCGACGCCGCGCCGGCCGCGCCGTCCGGCGGTCTGCCGAAGGTGCGCCGCGACGAGGCGTACGAAGCGCTGCGCGCCCGCTCGGACGCGCACCTCGCCGCCACCGGCGTCCGGCCGCGGGTCTTCCTGGCGGCGCTGGGCCCGGCCGCCGCGCACACCGCGCGCGCGTCGTTCGCCGCCAACCTCTTCCAGGCGGGCGGTATCGAAGCGGTCCACGATCCGGTGTCCGTCGACGCGGCCTCGGCCGCCGAGGCCTTCGTCCGCAGTGGCGCCGCGGTGGCGTGCATCTGCTCCAGCGATGCCCTCTACGCCGAGCAGGCCGGGCCGGTGGCCGAAGCGCTCAAGTCGGCCGGTGCGCTGCGGGTGTATCTCGCGGGCCGTCAGGGTGAGCAGCGTGAGACGTATGAACGGGCCGGGGTCGACGAGTTCGTCGTCGCGGGCGGCGACGCGGTCGCCGTCCTCACCTCCGTCCTCGACCAAATCGGAGTGGCGTGATGGGGATCCCTGACTTCTCAGGAATCGAGCTCGGGCCCGGCGACGCGCGCGGGGCCACCGAGGACCAGTGGCGTACGGCCGTCAAGGAAAGCACCGGCAAGGGCGACGCCGACCTGGTGTGGGACACCCCCGAGGGTATTCCGGTCAAGCCGCTGTACACCGGGGAAGACCTGGCCGGTCTTGACTTCCTCGGCACGTACCCCGGTGTCGCTCCGTATCTGCGCGGCCCGTACCCGACGATGTACGTCAACCAGCCGTGGACGATCCGTCAGTACGCCGGATTCTCCACCGCCGAGGAGTCCAACGCCTTCTACCGGCGCAACCTCGCCGCCGGACAGAAGGGGCTGTCGGTCGCCTTCGACCTGCCGACCCACCGCGGCTACGACAGTGACCACCCGCGGGTGACGGGCGATGTCGGCATGGCCGGTGTGGCCATCGACTCGATCTACGACATGCGCCAGCTCTTCGACGGCATTCCGCTGGACCGGATGAGCGTGTCGATGACGATGAACGGCGCCGTGCTGCCCGTTCTCGCGCTGTACATCGTGGCCGCCGAGGAACAGGGCGTACCGCCCGAGAAGCTGGCCGGGACCATCCAGAACGACATCCTCAAAGAGTTCATGGTCCGCAACACCTATATCTATCCGCCCCGGCCCTCGATGCGGATCATCTCGGACATCTTTGCCTACACCTCGCAGAAGATGCCGCGCTACAACTCCATCTCCATCTCCGGCTATCACATCCAGGAGGCCGGAGCCACGGCCGACCTGGAGCTGGCGTACACCCTCGCCGACGGTATGGAGTATCTGCGGGCGGGTATCGGCGCGGGACTCGACGTGGATGCCTTCGCGCCGCGGCTGTCGTTCTTCTGGGCGATCGGTATGAACTTCTTCATGGAGATCGCGAAGCTTCGGGCCGCGCGGCTGCTGTGGGCCAAGCTGGTGAAGAAGTTCGAGCCGCAGAACGCCAAGTCGCTCTCGTTGCGCACCCATTGCCAGACCTCGGGCTGGTCGCTGACGGCCCAGGACGTCTTCAACAACGTCACCCGCACCTGCGTGGAGGCCATGGCCGCCACCCAGGGACACACGCAGTCGCTGCACACCAACGCCCTGGACGAGGCGCTGGCCCTGCCCACCGACTTCTCCGCGCGTATCGCCCGCAACACCCAGTTGCTGCTGCAGCAGGAGTCCGGGACGTCCAGGGTCATCGACCCCTGGGGCGGCAGCGCCTACATCGAGAAGCTGACGTACGACCTCGCCCGCCGCGCCTGGCAGCACATCGAGGAGGTCGAGGCGGCCGGCGGCATGGCGCAGGCCATCGACGCCGGCATCCCCAAGCTGCGCGTCGAGGAGGCCGCGGCCCGTACGCAGGCACGCATCGACTCCGGACGGCAGCCCGTCATCGGCGTGAACAAGTACCGGGTCGAGACCGACGAGCAGATCGACGTGCTCAAGGTCGACAACTCCTCGGTGCGCACACAGCAGATCGAGAAGCTCCGGCGGCTGCGCGCCGAGCGCGACGAGGCCGCCTGCCAGGACGCGCTGCGTGCGCTGACCGCCTCTGCCGAGGCGGGCGCGAGCCAGGGCGGCGGCCTGGAGGGCAATCTGCTCGCGCTGGCGGTGAACGCGGCGCGGGCCATGGCGACCGTCGGCGAGATCTCCGACGCTCTGGAGAAGGTGTACGGACGGCATTCGGGCCAGATCCGTACGATCTCCGGTGTGTACCGAAACGAAGCCGGCACCTCCCCGGCAGTGGACGCCACCCGCACCCTGGTCGAGGAGTTCGAGGAGGCGGAGGGACGCCGGCCGCGCATCCTGGTCGCCAAGATGGGTCAGGACGGTCACGACCGCGGCCAGAAGGTGATCGCCACCGCCTTCGCCGACCTCGGCTTCGACGTGGATGTCGGCCCCCTGTTCCAGACGCCGGAAGAGGTGGCCCGTCAGGCGGTCGAGGCGGATGTGCACATCGTCGGTGTCTCCTCGCTGGCCGCCGGGCATCTCACGCTGGTACCCGCCCTGCGGGAGCAACTGGCCGCCGAGGGACGGGAAGACATCATGATCGTCGTGGGCGGAGTGATTCCGCCCCAGGACGTCCAGACGCTCCACGAGGCCGGAGCGGCCGCCGTCTTCCCGCCCGGCACGGTGATCCCGGACGCTGCCAGGGACCTGGTGAAGACACTGGCCGCCTCACTCGGCCACGAGTTGTGAGACTGTGCCACGGATGCCTCCCACGATCGACATCGACACCTATGTCAAGGGCGTACGTGACGGGTCGCGGGCGTACATCGCCCGCGCCATCACTCTCGTCGAGTCCACCCGTGCCGATCACCGTGCTCTCGCCCAGCAACTGCTGACCGAGCTGCTGCCGTTCTCCGGTACGGCACGGCGGGTGGGGATCAGCGGCGTGCCCGGCGTCGGCAAGTCCACCTTCATCGACGCGCTCGGCACGATGCTCACGGGCCTCGGCCACCGGGTCGCGGTGCTTGCCGTCGACCCGTCCTCGACGCGTACCGGCGGCTCCATCCTGGGCGACAAGACCCGGATGGAGCGGCTCGCGGTGGATCCGGCGGCGTTCGTACGACCCTCCCCCAGCTCGGGCACGCTGGGCGGCGTGGCCAAGGCGACGCGCGAAACCATGATCGTCATGGAGGCCGCGGGCTACGACGTGGTGCTCGTGGAGACCGTCGGCGTCGGCCAGTCGGAGACCGCCGTGGCCAACATGGTGGACTCGTTCCTGCTGCTCTCTCTCGCCCGTACCGGAGATCAGCTCCAGGGCATCAAGAAGGGCGTGCTGGAGCTGGCCGACGTGATCGCGGTCAACAAGGCGGACGGCCCGCACGAACGCGATGCCCGCTCCGCCGCGCGTGAACTCGCCGGTGCACTACGGCTGATGCACTCCGCCGACGCGGCATGGACTCCCCCGGTCCTTTCCTGCAGTGCCCGGGAGGGCAGCGGTCTCGACACGGTCTGGGAGCGGCTGGATCAGCACCGGGCGCTGCTGGACTCGACCGGCCGGCTCACGGCCAAGCGCCGCGACCAGCAGATCGACTGGGCCTGGACGATGGTCCACGACGAACTGCGGGACCGGTTGCGCAACCATCCCGAGGTGCGCACGCTCGCTCCGGGCCTCGAACAGCAGGTACGGGACGGGGAGTTGACGGCGACGCTGGCGGCGGAGCGTATCCTCGACGCCTTCCAGAACTGAGGCTCCGCCCCAGACCCCGCTCCTCAAACGCCGGAGGGGCTGAAATTCAGCCCGTCCGGCGATTGAGGACACGGCCGAAGGCCGTACGGGGGTCTGGGGGCTCTGCGTGCCCAGCCCAGGCGCTGCGCTGCCCCCTGCACGGAACACCCCGCCCACATCCCGGAGGGCCGGATCATCATCGACGTGTTATGAACCGCTGGACGCACCCTGCCCGAGGCGCAGACCGGATCCCCTCACGCGGGCCTTGATGCCATCGCGCTCCACGGTGATGTTCTGCAGCCGCAACTCCTTCAGCGAGTCCGGCAGTTCGAACGAGAGGGAGAGCCGCTCGGAGAGCTCCGGGGGCTTGAGTGCGAGCAGCGCCTCGACCAGTCCGGGGTCGATGCCCGCCTTCCGCAGCAGCTGCGGATGGTCGAGGACGACATCGACGAGATTGACCTTCATCAGACGCTCGATGAACTTCGGCGCGTTGGTGAGGCGGTGGAGCTCCTCCTCGCTCCGCAGCGCCTGGCGGATCTGCTTCTTGGAGACTCCGAGCCGGTCGACCACCGCGGGCACTGCCAGCAGCGCCTTCATACGGGCTCCTTCGCGGCTGATCCGCTCGGCCGCCTCGCGGTGCAGCCGTAGGCCGGAGTGGACCGGGTCCTTGCCCGGCCGGTAGGTGGCCACAGCGGGAATGTCGAGCTGCATATCGTCGAGAGTGGTGGTGAGAGCCCGTTCATTGTCGCGCTGGATGCGGGCGTATGCCCGTACGCGCAGATCCTGCCCGGCGACAGCGAGTTCACCGTTCACGCGCACTCCGTCGGCGCCACTGCCGGTGAAGCGGAGCTGCGAGGCACCCAGTTCGCGGTTGAGGTCGTCGAAGGAGAGCAGCACCTCACCGTCCAGTCCGCCGATGACGGCGCCCTTGATCGAGGTCGGCGCGTCGCCGACGATGCGTACATCCTTGGCGGTGGCCCGCACTTCGGCCAGTGAGACCCGATCGGCGGAGACGTCGGGGACGGTGACGTCGACCTGGTCGATCCGCTTGTCGAGAAGCTGGGTGAGGAACGGGAAGCCGTGGATGTCGACGTCCGGCCTGGTGGCAAGCCCGAGCGACTTCTGGAGCTTGTCCGCCGCCTTGCTCTGGGCGTACAACTCGGCAAGACGGTCGGCGAGCAGCAGACAAACGGTGCATATGAGGACGGCGGCGGCCAGCTTCACCACCGCGGGCAGAGCCGAGAGCCGGCTCTTGCCACGGTGGTTGGGCGGCGTCCAGTCGTCGTCGTCCGGGTCCGGGGTGAGCCCGAGTTCAAGGGGGTCGAGCGGGTCGTAGACGCTGAAGTCAGGTTCCGGATCTGACAGTTGAGCGAGTTCCTCGTACGGATTTCGTGAATGCGCTGATATGCGTGTGGGGGGTCGCATCGCCTCATCCCACCACGCGGGCCACCCTCGAACGCAAGTCCTACCGGGCGTACGTAATGGTTTGCGCCAAAGATCCGTCGACTCCGCGGCGCCCACCGCCGCACGCACGGTCGATGGCGTGACAGACGTCACCGAAAAGCCGACTGTCCGCGGAGGGACGTCCGCGCTCGCGGCCCGCCCGGACCCGCTCGAGCGCCCGGGGCATGGGGGCGCTCGGCGAGCCGGCGGAAGGAGTGGCCCTTGTTGCGGACGTACGGGTGGACGGCCGACACTGACGCCCCGATGGGGCGGTCAGCCCAGCGCCTTGAGGATCTCGGCGGCGAGCGGGGCGGAGGAGGCCGGGTTCTGGCCGGTGAACAGATTGCGGTCCACGGCCAGGTTCGGGGCCCACGGCTCGCCCTCCTGGAAGTCCACGCCGATCTCGACCAGGCGGTCCTGCAGCAGCCACTTCGCCTTGTCCGCGAGGCCCGCCTGGGTCTCCTCCGCGTTGGTGAAACCGGTCAGCCGGTAGCCGGCGAACGGTGAGCTGCCGTCCTCGCGCTTCGCGGCGAGCAGCGCGGCCGGGGCGTGGCAGACCACACCGAGGGGCTTGCCGGAGTCCAGGGCGGCGGTGAGGAGCTTGCCGGAGTCGGCGTTGACTGCCAGGTCCTCCATCGGGCCGTGGCCGCCGGGGTAGAAGACCACGGCGTAGTCGGCCAGGTCGACGTCCTCCAGCTTGAGCGGCTGCCGCAGAGCGGTGATCGACGTGAGATCGGCGGCGATCGCGTCGGCGTTCTCCTGGCCGCCGTTCACCTCGGGCGCGAGGCTCGCCTTGTCCACGGTGGGCACGACGCCGCCCGGCGTGGCGACGACGACCTCGTGACCCGCCCCGGTGAAGACCTTGTACGGAGCCACGGCCTCCTCCGCCCAGAAGCCGGTCGGGTGCCGGGTACCGTCGGCCAGTGTCCAGTAGTCCACGCCGGTGATCACAAACAGGATCTTCGCCATCTCGTATCTCTCCATCCGCTGACGCCTGCCTTCCCTGCGCAGCGCGTCATCTCACTGATGCCCTCGAACGTAGACCGCCCGATCATTGGGATCCAATAGGCTGTCCACCATGAGCCATAGGGAATCCAATGGATTGTCGGGAATACGGGAGCCGGCCACTGGGCCGCTCGATCTGACACTGCTGCGGACCTTCCTCGCCGTACACCGGGCCGGCTCGTTCACCGCGGCCGCTCGTCTGCTCGGTCTGTCCCAGCCGACCGTCACCACCCAGATCCGCTCCCTGGAGGGGCAGCTGGGCCGTGAACTCTTCGAGCGGCTGCCGCGTGGAGTTGCCCCCACCCCGGTCGCCGACGATCTCGCAGCCCAGATCGCCGCCCCGCTGGACGCCCTCGCCGCCGTTGCCGACCGCGGTCACATCGGGGAGGAGACCTCCGCCGGTCCGGTCCATCTGGCCGGCCCCGCCGAGCTCCTCTGCGTACGCGCGCTGCCCGCTCTGGCGCCCCTGGTGGAGCAGGGTGTACGGCTTCGGATCGGCACCGGTCTCACCGACGAACTGCTCGACGGCCTGCGCGTCGGCCATTACGACCTGGTGATCTCCACCATCCGCCCGCGCGGCCGCTCCCTCACCGCCGTACCGCTGATGGACGAGGAGTTCGTCCTGGTCGCCTCACCGCAGTGGGCGGTACGGATCGGCCCGGACAGGGTCGCGACGGAGGGCTCTGCCGCCCTGCGCGGCGTCCCTCTCGTGACATACGCCGAGGACCTGCCGATAGCCCGCCGCTACTGGCGCCATGTCTTCGGCACCCGTCTGACCGGTCAGGCCGCCGTGACGGTCCCTGATCTGCGCGGTGTGCTCTCGGCGGTCGCCGCCGGGGCCGGGATCACCGTGCTCCCCCGCTATCTCTGCGAGGGCGAGCTCGCCACCGGCACGCTGGTGTCGCTGCTGACGCCCGAAGACCCGCCGATCAACACCGGCTATCTGGTCCAGCGCCCCGGCATCTCGGACAACCCGCACCTTGCCCTGGTCCGCGACCGTCTGCTGCGCGAGGCCCGCACCTGGTGAAGGGTCCTGCACCGCGCGCTCAGGCCAGTACTCGCAGCACGTACGCGCAGCACAATCCCCGCACTCACCCTCCCGACGAGAACCGGACACGCCGGCTCGTCGGGCGAACGGTGGCGATCCGCGCATATCGAAGCGCGGCACGAGCCGCCGTCGGCCGGTGCCGACGGCAAGGCAGCGATCGGCTGGAGCGTTTCGCCGTCACGGATCGGGTTCGCGCACGCGGAAGCCGTCCACCGGACGGTCCGGCGTCCCGCGTGTCATGTGTGCGGGAGCCACTGCTGCAATTCGGCGCCGGGTGGAGCGAAGCGCGCAGGGACGCATTGGGGTGGCACAGCGCACCGACTGACGCACCCTTCGGCTCACTTCATATCTGAGCAGCGAAAAACGGCGGGGCACATTCCGGTACGGGCACCACAAGCCCCTGGCGCGGCACTCCGTCACTCCTGACTCGGGAGTCAGCTGACTGCACTTCAGCAAACGGTTCCCGCCGTTTACTCCGTCGCCCACAGCGCACCCGCAGGCCCACCCGTACGGCCCTGGCGGACGCACCACTTTGGATCGCATCCGAACCACACCCATCCGTACCGCACTTGCCGCCGTTGGACGCGCGTAGAGCGGCCGAAAGGCGATCTTGCCGCAAGCCCATCCGGAGTCGAGGATTCCAACCGGCGCAGGTTGTCAGGGCCATGACGGTGACTCAATCGTCATGGCCCGGCCCGGCGTGTTGACGGGCCCGCCCACCCAGCAGGCCCTGGATTCCCCCACCGGAGGATGTAGTGAACATCAAGCGCTTCTCCCCCCTCCGCGGCGTCGCGAGACGTGCGCGGCTGATCGCCGTCGTATCCAGTCTGCTGACCGTCTCCGCGCTTGCGGCCCCGACCGCCGTTGCCGAATCGGCCGACGGCGCACGGGCCACCGCCGCCCAGCTCGCCCAGGCGAGCGACGCCGTGCTCCAGGCGGACGTACCCGGCACCGCCTGGTACACGGACAAGGCCACGGGCAAGCTCGTCGTCACGGCGGACAGCACCGTCTCCGCCGCCGAGATAGCCAAGATCAAGGAAGCTGCGGGCACGCGTGCCGGGGCCCTTGAGATCGAACGCACCACCGGCAGGTTCAACAAGCTGATCGCGGGCGGCCAGGCCATCTACACCGGCGGCGGACGCTGCTCGCTCGGCTTCAATGTTCGCAGCGGAAGCACGTACTACGCCCTCACCGCGGGCCACTGCACCAATATCGGCAGCACCTGGTACACCAACTCCGCCAACACCACGGTGCTGGGTTCCACCGCCGGTTCCAGCTTCCCGACCAACGACTACGGCATCATCCGGCACTCCAGTGCGTCGGCCGCCGACGGCAGGGTCTACCTCTACAACGGCTCCTACCGTGACATCACGGCTGCCGGCAATGCCTCCGTCGGTCAGTCCGTACAGCGCAGCGGCAGCACCTCCGGCCTGCACAGCGGCACGGTCACCGCCCTCAACGCGACCGTCAACTACGGCGGTGGAGACATCGTCTACGGGCTGATCCAGACCAACGTCTGCGCAGAGCCCGGCGACAGCGGCGGCCCGCTGTTCTCCGGCAGCACCGCTCTCGGACTGACCTCGGGCGGCAGCGGCGACTGCTCCTCCGGCGGCACCACGTTCTTCCAGCCGGTCACCGAGCCGCTGAGCGCCTACGGAGTGAGCATTTTCTGATGCGCTGACCTGAGCGCGACGGGCAGGCCGACGCCTGCGCGGCCCGGAAGGACCGCCCTGGACACCGCCGCCACTCCGGTGCCCGGGGCGGTCCGTACGCGGACCCGGATGACCAGCAGGCCGGGAAAACTGAGGGACCGGCCCGTCGTGGACACGGTCCCGGCGAGTCCGCCGCCGGCTGGCTAGGGTGAGGACATGGTCACTTCTCACGTCCTCACCTGGGAAGTCACGGAGAGCCAGGGGTACGAGACCTCCTGGATCGAACTCCGCGGCACGACCCTACGGGCCCATGGACGCGCGGTGGGAACCAGACCGGATCCGTACTGGATCTCGTACGACCTCGAAACAGGGGACGACTACGTCACCCGTGAGTTGCGGGTTCACGCCGCGACCGCCACCGGTTCGCACGAACTCCGCCTGCGACACGACGATGACGGCCGGTGGACCGCCAACGGGAAGCACATCCCCGACGTCGACGGCGCGCTCGACTGCGACCTGAGCCTGAGCCCGCTCACCAACACCATGCCGGTACTCCGGCACGGACTCCACCTGGCGCCCGGCCGACAGGATTTCCTGATGGCCTGGGTCTCGGTGCCGGACCTGACCGTGCACGCGTCACAGCAGACCTACACCCACCTCGCGCGAACCGAACGCGGTGCGCTCGTACGGTTCGCGTCGGGCGACTTCCGCAGCGAAGTGGAGTTCGACGCGGAAGGGCTGGTCGTCGACTACCCGGGCCTGGCCCACCGGTTTTCAGCCGGCGCGGGCTGGCCGCAGCCATAGCGACCGGACGGTGGCAGTCCCCGGCAAGGTCAGGCCGCGTCCTGCAGTTTTTCGAAGAAGAACTCGTGCTTGAGAAACGAGGTGTCGTACTCGTGGCCGGGCTGGGGCGGGATCAGCTGAGACGCCTGGAACAGCCGCCAGCCGTCCTCCAGCGCGGCAACCCCGGACTCGTACGGCGGCTCGTCCCCGTCCCCGGTGGTCGGCCGGGTGCGGCCGGTGCCGTCGTAGCGGGACCAGCCGACCACCTCCGAGTCGAGTGCCGAGGTGGCGAGATAGAGAACCAGGACCTGCTGTCTCATGCGTTGCTCCCGAGCGTCGGGCGGTTGGTCACGCGGGTCACCCAGTGTTCGATGTCGAAGGTGTCGTCGCCGGTCAGCGCACGCCAGAGACGGACGCGGTTGTAGATCTCGAGCCTGCCGGTGGCGTGTTCGTACCACGGGAAAGAGGCGCTCAGTTCGGTGGTGACGCCCGGATCGTCGAGGTCGCGGATGTCCCAGAGGCGCACCTGTGGCACGGTCGGATTGAAGCGGATCTTGAACATATGGCGGGGGGTGTCGCTGTCGTTGCGGCGCCCGCCGTGCCACAGGCCGTGGTGCAGCAGCACCACGGTGCCGGCCGGGCAGGTCAGCCGGGTCTGGCCGCGCAGATTCTGGTAGCGGCCGGTGTCGCTCTCGTTGGTACGGCGCAGATGACTGCCCGGCACGCTGAGGGTGCCGCCCATCTCGGTGGTCACCTCGTGCGGGTAGTACATGAGCTGCACGTCGAAGGCGTCCGGGCGCACGTCGATGATGGCGTCGCCGTGCAGTGGCTGCGCGTTTCCCTCGCGCGGCTCGCGGATGTGTACGGCGTGGTGGTCGACGGTCGGCGCGGGGCCGACGAGGCTCCGCAAGGCCCCGGCGACCGGCGGTAGTTCGACGAGCCGGCGCGCGAACGATCCCTCGGAGAAGGCCTCGTCCACCGGGGTGCCGTAGGGCACATCGGGGATTCCCTCCGACAGGACGCCGATCGCCCGGTCGTTCATCTCCCGCGGTACGACCGCGTCCATCCGTAGAGAGCCGTGCGCGACAAACCGCGCCATCTGGACCGAGGTCAGTAGCTCGGTGCTGGTAGACATACGGCAACCGTAGGAAGCAACCTCGCTTCTGTCGTGGGTTGGAATCATCGACCACTGGTAATTTCTCACCATGGAAAATGTGGCCATCCGGCTGGACGAGCCACCCCGTGTGGCGAACATCGGGGTGGGGGTGCACGGGGTCACCGGACCGTGCGACGTGTTCCGGCTGCCCGGGCTGTGGCAGCTGCATCTGTACGCATACGAGGGCGAGCTCACCCTCGGCGGCACCGTGCATCGCATCCGTCCCGGCCGGGTGAGTCTTGTCCCGCCCGACACCGAGGTGCGCTACCGCTACCGCGGCAGATCCGAGCACCTGTACGCGCACTTCGCGCTGTCCGGATCGGGTGACCCGCGCACCGTGCCGGTGATGCAGGACGCCGGCGCCGACGCGCCGTTGCTGTCCACGCTGCTGCGGCGCGGCGTCGCGGCGATGCCCGGCACACCGGCGAAGGCGGCCGCCGCCGCGTGGGCGGCGCTCTGGCAGGTGGTGGAGCTGAGCACGCCCGAGCGGCCCGGCGGACTTCCGCCCGCGGTCGCCGCAGCCATGGCCCATATCGAGGCGCACCTCGCCGAACCGCTGACGGTGCCGGACATCGCGCAGGTGGCCGGGGTGTCGCACAACCACCTCACCCGGCTCTTCCGCGCCGAGACCGGCAGCACCGTCATCGCCCATATCCGCCGCCGGCGTCTGGAACGGGCCCGCCATCTGCTGCGGGCCTCGACGCTCGCCATCCCGGCGGTGGCGGCGGCCGTCGGCATTCCCGATCTCCAGGCGTTCAACAAGGCGTGCCACCGCGAACTGGGCGGCTCGCCCCGCGCCGTCCGCGCAGCTGCTCCCTCGCCGCGTCCCTACAGCACGCGGAGCGTCCAGGACCAGCGGTAGGTCCCCGCCCCGACCAGATACGCCGGCAGGGTGTCCGGCCCGCAGGATGCCGTACCGAGGCCGCGGTGAGCGGCGTCGATATGGACCACCGGGCAGGCGCGCGGGGTGAGTTCGTCATGGTGCTGGGCCGCGTCGAGATCGTGCGCGCGGTGGCGTACGACGCTGACCTGGCGCGGGCTGTCGAGCCTTACCACCAGACCCGGACCGGCCTCGGATGCCGTGAGCGAGAAGCCGCGTACGCCGTGCCGTCCGCCGCTCTCCTGCGGACGCAGATACGGCGTGAACAACGCGTCCACGGAAGCGCGGTGGTGCCCAACGGCCGCGCCCGCACTGCGGTCCGGATACGACTCCGAGGGACCGTGCCCGTACCACTCGATCAGGTCGAGTCCGCTGAGCGTCTCGAAGACGGATCCGACCCGTGCGACATCGGACAGTCGCTCCGGGAGGACAGCCGTCTCCTCGACGAGGAAACCGTCCGGCACCGGGGTGAAGACCTGCTCGTGCAGAACCGTGCCGGCCCCGGTGTCGTACGCGGAGCGCACGGACACCCGATGGCCGTCGCGGGTCACCGAGACCGGCTTGCGTACGAGGGTGTCGAGCCCGAGCGTGCGCCAGTGGTCCGCGGTGCCGCCCAGGAGATCGTTGTCGGTCGGCGCGCGCCACAGGCTCAGCACCGGCGGTGCGGTGAGCAGGGGATGGACGAGCAGCCCGTCCTCGTCGATCTCGACCGGGCCGGCCGAGGGGGTGGCGTCGAGTGGGTCCCGCTCCCTCAGCCGTACCTGCGGGGTGCACAGTTCGGTACCGCGCGGTGCCCAGACCTCGTCGTCCCTTGTGGTCACCCGCAGGGTCAGCCACGTCTCTCCGCTGCCCTCCGGCAGCGCGGCAAGGAGGTCATGCGGCAGCGGGAGCTCGGCGGAGCCGCCGGGTGCCACGGCGGGAAGGGTGGCCGGGGAGGTGGCGGTTCCCGCGTTCTCGGCCGAGAGCTGCCACTCGGCCGTCAGCCAGGACAGATCGCGGAAGTGCTGATGGTTGTGGACCTTCAGCGCCCCGCCTCCGGCCGGCGCCCAGCCTTCGGCCGACAGCCATGACAGTCGTACCGGAGCGGCCAGTTCACGGTGTTCGTACATCGCGGGCTTGGGTGTGCGGTCGGGGAAGAGCAGGCCGTCCGCGCAGAACGCTCCGTCGTTCGGGGTGTCGCCGAAGTCACCGCCGTACGCCCAGCGGTAGCCCTCGGCGGCCACACCGTTCGCGTACGCGCCCGCGCCCGCCCGTCCCGCGGGCCGGCCGTCGGACCGCCGCTGCAGGATGCCGTGGTCCCACAGCTCCCAGATGAACCCGCCCTGCAGACCTGGAGTGGACTCGATGGCCTGCCAGTGGTCGGCGAGCGTGCCGTTGCTGTTGCCCATGGCGTGCGAGTACTCGCACAGGATCAGCGGTTTGGTCTGGGTGCCCGAGCGGGCGTGCGCGACGATCTCGTCGAGGGACGCGTACATCGGGCAGAGGATGTCGCTCGCGATGTCCTTCGAGGACCAGTCGGTCTTCGCGGCACCCTCGTACTGCAGCGGCCGGGTGGGATCGTGGCGGCGCAGCCAGCCGGCCGCGGCGTCGTGGTTGGCTCCGTAGTCGCTCTCGTTGCCCAGCGACCAGATGATGACGCTGGGATGGTTCTTGTCGCGCAGCACCATGCGCGACACCCGGTCCACGAAGGCGGACAGATAGCGCGGGTCGTCGGCGATCTCATGAGCGTGGTCGTGGCTCTCGATGTCCGCCTCGTCCACGAGGTACAGCCCCAGCTCGTCGGCAAGGTCGAGCAGCGCCGGGTCGCCCGGGTAGTGCGAGGTGCGGACGGCGTTGAACCCGAAGCGCTTGACCGTCTCCAGATCGGCGCGCATCTCTTCCACGCGGAGGGTGCGCCCGGTGAGCGGATGGAAGTCGTGCCGGTTGACGCCGCGGATGAATACGCGCTCGCCGTTGACCAGCAGGTCCCGGCCGCGGATCTCGATGTCGCGGAAGCCGATGCGGTGGTACGAGGTGTCGGCGACCGTACCGTCCGCGCGGTGCAGCCGCACGGTGAGGCCGTACAGCTCGGGTTTCTCGGCCGACCACGGGCGTACGCCGCTGAGCGTGGCGCTCAGCCGGGCCTCGCCGAGAAAGTCCGAGACCCGGTAGGCGGCCCGGTTCGCCGCGTCGAACCCGGCGTCCTGGACGAGGTCGCCGAACCCCTCCAGGTGACCGCTGATCGACCAGCCCTCGGGCAACGGGCCTTCGGACGGTCCGCGCACCTGGCAGTCGACGCGCAGCGCGCCGTCCTGCCCGGCCCTTACGGTCACATCGGCGAGGTGCAGCGGGTCGGTGGCGTACAGCAGCACCGAGCGGGTGATGCCGCCGTGCCACCACTGGTCCTGGTCCTCGACATGGGTGGCGTCGGACCACTTGACCACGGTGAGGCGCAGGATGCTTCGCTGTCCCGGCCGTACCACCTCGGTCAGGTCGAACTCGCTAGCCAGATGGGAGTCCTTGCCGATGCCGACGGCCTGCCCGTCGATCTCCACGATCAGCACGCTCTCCGCCGCGCCGACCTGGAGCACAATGCGGCGGCCCGCCCATTCGGCGGGGATGTCCACCTCGCGCTCATGGACTCCGGTGGGGTTGTCAGCCGGTGATGCGGGCGGGTAGTGCGCCCACGGCATCGTCACATTGGTGTAGTGCGGCAGGTCGGGCGCGCCGGCGTCCTGCATGGTCCAGGCGCCGGGCACCTCCAGCCGGGACCAGCTGTCGGAGAGCGGCGCATCAGGTGCGGGCAGCAGCTGGAAACGCCACTCCCCGTCAAGGCTGACACTCCCCCGGCGGCGGTCCACGGCGTGCATCGGCAGCCGTCGCCAGGAGGTGATCTCGGGCGATTCCCACGGGCGTACGAGCAGCATCAGCGGATGGCTCCCTTGGCCAGGTCGGCGATCATCTGGCGGGCGCCGATGGCGAAGACGATCAGCAGCGGGATCAGTGCGAGCAGCGCGCCGGTCATCACCATGCCGTAATCGGTCGTGCCGTGCACACCGTTGAGCTGCGACAGCGCGACCTGAAGCGTCACATGACCGGGGTTGACCAGGGCGATCAGCGGCCAGGCGTAGTCGTTCCACTGGCCCATGAAGGTGAAGATGCCGAGGAAGGCGAGGCCGGGGCGGACGACCGGCAGTGCCACGTGCCAGTACTGGCGCAGAAATCCGCAGCCGTCGAGACGGGAGGCGTCCATCAGCTCGTCGTGGATCGCGCCCCTCATGTACTGGCGCATCCAGAAGATGCCGAAGGCGTTGGCAGCGGCCGGCACGACGAGGGCGGTGAGCGAACCGATCCAGCCGATCCGGGCCATGATCACGAACTGCGGGATGGCCTGGAGCTGAGCGGGCACCATGAAGATACCCATCATGATCACGAACAGTGTCCGTCGGCCGGGAAACCGGAACTTGGCGAAGACGAAGGCGGCCAGCGAGTCGAAGAACAACACCAGGAACGTCACGGACCCCGCGACGATCAGGGAGTTGAACATCGAGCCGAAGAAGTCGACGCTGTCGAAGAGATTGCCGACGTTCTCGCCGAAGTGCGAGCCCGGCAGCAGCTTCGGCGGGAACTGGAAGATCTCGCTCGTCGAATGCGTCGACATGACGACGGTCCAGTAGAACGGGAACAGCGAGACGAGCACGCCGAGGATCAGCGCCAGGTGCAGGGCGAGTCCTCGGGGCCGTGCGCCCTTGATGGTCTTCATTCCTTTCATGACAGTCTCCCTCTACTTTTCCCGGCGCTGCACCAGGCGCCAGTTGATGATCGAGAAGACGGCGACGATCAGGAAGATGCCCCAGGCGATCGCGGCGCCGTAGCCGAAGTCGTTGTTGTCGAAGGTCTGCTGGAAGAAGTAGAGGACCATCGTCTGGCCGGCGTTGTCCGGACCGCCCGCGAAGGTCGAGGTGTTGGCGGTGGTCTGGAGCAGCACCTGCGGCTCGGAGAAGCTCTGGAGACCGGTGACCGTCGACACCACCAGGGTGAAGAGGATGACCGGACGCATCAGCGGCACCGTGACCCGGAAGAAGGTCTGCACGGGCCCGGCGCCGTCGACGCGAGCGGCCTCGTACAGCTCGGTCGGGATGGTCTGCAGACCGGCGAGGAAGATGATGGCGTTGTAGCCGGTCCACTGCCAGCTCATCAGCGAGGCGATGGCGACCTTGATGCCCCAGGGCGTGTTCAGCCAGGCCACCGAGTCCAGGCCGAGACCCTGGAGTACCGCGTTGACCAGGCCGAAGTTGGTACTGAAGACCGAGCCGAAGATGATGGCGATCGCGACGACCGAAGTGACGTTCGGGAGGAAGTACGCGAAGCGGTAGAAGCTCTTGAGGCGCACCGCGGAGTTGAGCAGTACCGCGGTCACCAGCGCGATGAAGAGCATGGGGAGCGTCGCTATGGCCCAGATGATCAGGGTGTTGCCGATGGCGTGCCAGAACTGCGTGTCGCCGAGGAGATAGCGGTACTGCGAGAGGCCCGCGTACTCCATCGAGCCCAGGCCGTCCCAGCGGTGGAACGACAGATAGAGCGAGAAGCCCACCGGTATCAGGCCGAAGCAGAGGAACAGCAGGTAGAAGGGCGAGATCGCGAGATACAGCCGCCAGTGTCCCAGTACGGAACGGGACTTGGGGGCAGCGACCGCGGGGGCGGAGACGGCTGTCCGGCTCTCGATGGTGGTGGTCATCTCAGCTCACCCCCAGGTGTTCCGCGATGCGCCGGCACTTGCTCATGGCGTCCTTCCACGCTCGGTCCGGGTCCTTGCCCAGGGTGTGCACCTTGGTGAGCTCGTCGGAGACCGGCTGCTGCAGGGGCACGTCGTACGGGCTGTTGAAGGCGACCGGGATCCTCTCGGCGGCCGGGCCGAAGACGTCGATGGTGATCTGCCCGCCGAAGAACGGGTCCGGATCGCGCATGGCCTTCTGTGCGTACGAGGCCGGGGTGGACGGGAAGAGCGAGGCGTCGACAAAGCCACGGGTCTGGTTGTCCGCGTTCAGCAGCCAGGTGATGATCGCGAAGGCCTGCTCGGGCTCCCGGCAGGCCATGGTGACGGCCAGGAAGGAGCCGCCGTTGTTGGCGGGCCCGCCCGGCATGGCGGCCACTCGCCACTTCCCCTTCGTCCTGGGCACGGCCAGCTTGAGGTCACCGGCCGCCCATGAGGCGTTGAGCTGGCTGGGGAGGCGGCCCTGCTCCATGGCCGCGTTGCCGTCCGGGGTACCGCTGACGACCTGCGAGATCAGTCCGCGACGGCGCGCCTCGATCGCCAGGTCCCAGGCATCGGTCACATGGTTCTGGTCGCCGATGAAGTGCCGGTCCTTGTCCACGAATCGCCTGGTGCCCTGGTTGACCGCGTTCCAGAAGACGGTGAGGGGGTCGACGAGCAGAAAGGCACCCGGCACCCGCTTCTTGAGCTGCTCCCCGGCCGTGAAGTACTTCTCCCAGGTGTCCGTCGCCGCGGAGACCTCAACAGGTTCGGTCGGCAGGCCGGCCTTGTCGAAGACATCGGCACGGTAGTAGTGGACGACGGGCCCGGTGTCGATCGGGAACCCGACCATGCGTCCGTCGGGGGCGATGCCCTGCTCCCATTTCCACGGCAGGTACTGGTCCTTGAGCCGGTCGGCGCCGAGTGTGCGCAGGTCCACGAACTGATCGGCGTTGGGGAGGTAGGAGGCCATGTCCTCGCCCTTGAGCCCGGTGATGTCCGGCACGAAGGCGTGGCCCGCCATGGTGGTCAGCAGCTTCGACCTGAAGTAGCCGCCGATCTGCACCGGCTTGAGCGCCACGTCCGTGAAGCGGCTGCCGGCCTTGGCCACAACCTTGTCGCTCAGTCCTCCGGTCCAGTACCAGAGGGTCATGTCGCGGCCGCTGGAGCCGCGAGGAACCGCGCAGCCTGCCGCAGTGGAGCCGAGTGCCGCGACGGCCGATGTGGCCAGGCCTGCGCGCAGCAGCCCTCTTCGGGAGAGGTGCACTGCTCACACCGCCTTTCGGTGTTTTCGGACGGGTGGTCGGCGAGGGGGGTTGAGCGGGAGGAGTTCGGCGAGGGGAGTTCACCGGGGGGTGACGGGTGGGTGGTGCGGGGCAGGGCCGGGGTCGGCGGGGATACGGTCGGTCAGGAAGCCGTAGGTGCGGGACAGTCCGGGGTCGTTCGAGCCCGTCGTACGCCACCACTGGTCGATGCCGTACCAGCCCGGCGCGGCGAGCGCGCCGGTGTGCCGCTGTACGGAGAGGCCGGCGGCGAGGCAGGAGAAGCGCAGCCGGTCGGCGAGCGGCCAGCCGCCGAGCGTGGCGGCGACGAAGCTCGCGCCGAAGACGTCTCCGGCGCCGGTCGCGTCCACGACATCGATGTCGAGAGCGGCCATGTCGTGGGCCGAGACCTCCGCGTGCTCGCCGGTCGTCTGGTCGACGGCGACAGCGCCCGCGCGACCACGTGTGATCACGGCGACGGGTGTCAGTTCGGCGAGCCTGGCAAGTGCGGCGGCCGGACTGTCGGCGCCGGTGTAGCCCATCGCCTCGGTGTCGTTGGGCAGGAAGGCATGGCACAGGGAGAGCTGGTCGAGCACCTCGCCGGACCACTGCTCGGTGGGGTCCCAGCCGATGTCGGCGAAAATCAGGGTGCCGGCGGCCGCGGCTTTGCCCAGCCACTCCTGATGCTCGGCACCGATGTGTACCAGCGCGGTACGGGCGGGCGGCGGATCGTGGAGCAACTCGTCCTGGGTGTGGACGGGTTCCCGGCCGTGGGTGACCAGCGCGCGGTCGTGGTCATGGGCGATGGAGACCGTGACCGGGGTGTCCCAGCCCGCTGCCGTCCGGGAGAGGGACAGGTCGATGCCCTCCTGCCCGGCGAGGATCTCCCGGCAGTGCGTGCCGTAGTAGTCGTCGCCGAAAACCGTGGCCAGTGAGGTGTCCAGACCGTACCGGGCCGCTGCCACGGCGAGGTTGGCGATTCCGCCGGGACCGCAGCCCATCCCGCGGGTCCAGATCTCCTCGCCCGGTGTCGGCGGCTTGCCGAGACCGGTGAGCACAAGGTCGTAGAAGAGCAGCCCGGTCAGCAGGACATCGGCTCCGGTCTCCTCGTCCACGGGCGTCCTCTCGTCAAAGACCTGCAAGGCGTGGACAGGATCGTGCGCCCGACGCTCAGAATTGGCAATACTTGAGCGCGAAAGCGCATAGAAATGATTGAGATTGACGAGTAGCGTTCACGGTGTGCTGGCTGAGCGACGACATCAACTCATCCTGCGGGCTCTGCGATCAGGCGGCCCCGCAGCCGTGACCGACCTGTCCGAACGGCTCGGCGTCAGCCCCGCGACCGTCCGGCGCGACCTGGTCAAACTGGAGGAAGAGGGCCTGCTCACGCGGGTCCACGGGGGAGCCGCGGTCGAGGAAGGCGATCAGCCTTTCGCGGAGGTCGCCGAGATCAGGGTCCCGGAGAAGGACGCCATAGCGGTCCAGGCGGCCGCCATGGTCGAGGACGGGCAGTCCGTGCTCCTCGACATCGGCACCACCGCCTACCGCCTCGCCCGGCAGCTGCACGGCCGCAGACTGACCGTGATCACCAGCAATCTGGTGGTGTACGAGGAGCTGGCGGACGACACCGGGATCGAGCTGATCCTGCTCGGCGGGATGCTCCGGCGGGAGTACCGCTCCCTGGTCGGCTTCCTCACCGAGGACAATCTGCGCCAGCTGCACGCGGACTGGCTGTTCCTCGGTACGAGCGGCATCCGTCCCAACGGCCAGGTCATGGACACCACGGTGGTCGAGGTCCCGGTCAAGCGGGCGATGATCGCGGCCGCCGACACGGTGGTGCTGCTCGCCGACGGGGGCAAGTTCCCCGGCACCGGCATGGCCAGGGTCTGCGGCCCCGAATCCCTCGACACGGTGGTGACCAACGCCCCGGCGGACCCGGCGACCAGTTCGGCGTTCGACGAGGCAGGAGTGAAGGTGGTTGAGGTATGAGGCTCACGATCCTCGGCGGCGGCGGCTTCAGACTGCCGTTGGTGTACGGCGCGCTGCTCGGCGATCACGCCGATGGCCGGATCACCGAGGTCACGCTGCACGACGTGGACGCCGGCCGGCTGGCCGCGATCGCGCGGGTGCTGACCGACCAGGCGGCGGGTGTGCCGGACGCGCCGGAGGTCACCGTCACCACCGACCTCGACGAGGCGCTGCGCGGCGCCGACTTCGTGTTCTCCGCGATCCGGGTCGGCGGCCTGGAAGGCCGTGCGGCCGATGAGCGTATCGCGCTCGCCGAGGGTGTACTGGGCCAGGAGACGGTCGGCGCGGGCGGCATCGCCTACGGCCTGCGTACCGTCCCGGTGGCGGTGGACATCGCCCGTCGTATCGCCCGGCTCGCCCCCGATGCCTGGGTCATCAACTTCACCAATCCGGCCGGCCTGGTCACCGAAGCCATGTCCCGCCACCTCGGCGACCGGGTCATCGGCATCTGCGACTCGCCGGTGGGCCTCGGCCGACGCGTCGCCCGGGCGCTGGGGGCCGATCCCGACACCGCCTGGATCGACTACATCGGCCTCAACCACCTCGGCTGGCTCCGCGGGCTGCACATCGAAGGCCAGGACGCACTCCCCCAGTTGCTTGCCGATCCCGCACTGCTCGGCTCGTTCGAGGAGGGCAAACTCTTCGGCGCCGACTGGCTCCAGTCGCTCGGCGCGATCCCCAACGAATACCTGCACTACTACTACTTCAACCGCGAGGCGGTCCGCGCCTACCAGGAGGCGAAACAGACCCGCGGCGCCTTCCTGCACGACCAACAGGCCCGGTTCTACGAGGAGATGAAACAGCCGGACGCCCCAGCGCTGGCGACCTGGGACCGCACCCGCGCAGAGCGCGAAGCGACGTACATGGCACACAACCGCGAGGCGGCCGGAGCCGGCGAGCGCGACGCCTGTGACCTGGAGTCCGGCGGGTACGAGAAGGTCGCCCTCGCCCTGATGCGAGCCATCGCACACAACCAGCGCACCACCCTGATCCTCAACGTGCGCAACCGCACCACGCTCTCCGTGCTCGATACGGACGCGGTCATCGAGGTCCCGTGCTTCGTGGATGCGAACGGCGCCCATCCCGTCTCCGTGGCTCCCCTGCCGCTCCACGCCACCGGACTGGTGACCGCCGTCAAGGCCGTCGAGCGCGAGATCCTCGCCGCGGCCGACAGCGGCTCACGCACCACCGCCGTCAAGGCCTTCGCCCTGCACCCCCTCGTCGACTCCGTGACCGTCGCCCGCCGACTCGTCGACGGCTACACCAGCGCCCACCCCGCTCTCGCGTATCTGAGGTAGGAGTCCGCACATGCACGACGAACGCCGCCGCATCGAGGAGCGCGTCGAGCGCATCCTGCAGCAGCGCATCCAGCCCGCCGTCCACGCCGTATCGCTCCCCTTCGAGGTCGAGGCGTGGGAGGTTCCCGACGAGCCGGTGCCCTTCGCCGAGGCCGAGGCCCAGACGTACAAGCCGTTCGCGATGGGGACGCCATGGGGGCCGCCCTGGGGCACTACCTGGTTCAAGGTGCGGGGCGAGGTCCCCGCGGAGTGGGCGGGCCGGCGCGTCGAGGCCGTCTTCGATCTCGGCTTCGTCGGCGACTGGCCCGGCAATCAGGCCGAGGCACTCGTGCACACGCCGGACGGCAGCCCGCTCAAGGCCGTCAACCCGCAGAACCAGTACGTCCCGGTCGCCAACCCCGCAGTCGGCGGGGAGCGGATCGACTACCTCATAGAGGCCGCCTCCAACCCGGACATCCTGGCCAACGACTTCCGCGGGCCGACCCCGCTCGGCGACAAGGCCACGGCGGGCCGCAAGCCGCTCTACAATTTCGCCCGCGCCGATCTCGCCGTACTCGACGAGGACGTGTGGCACCTCTCCCTCGACCTGCAGGTACTGCGCGAGCTGATGCTGGAGCTCGGCGAGCACGACCCGCGCCGACACGAGATCATGCACGCCCTCGACCATGCGCTCGACGCCCTGGCACTGGACGACATCTCCGGTACGGCGGCAGATGTACGGGAGCTGCTCAGGCCGGTCCTGGAGCGTCCCGCGCACGCCAGCGCGCACACCATGTCGGCCGTCGGCCATGCCCATATCGACAGCGCGTGGCTCTGGCCGATCCGCGAGACGAAGCGCAAGACCTCGCGGACCTTCTCCAATGTGACGGCGCTGGCGCAGGAGTACCCGGAGTTCATCTTCGCCTGCTCGCAGGCGCAGCAGTACGCGTGGGTGCGCGACAACTATCCGCAGGTCTGGGCCGGTATCCAGGAGGCCGTGCAGAACGGCCAATGGGCACCGGTCGGCGGCATGTGGGTGGAGGCGGACGGCAACCTGCCCGGCGGGGAGGCGCTCGCACGCCAACTCGTCCATGGCAAGCGCTTCTTCCTCGACGAGTTCGGCATCGAGACCAAGGGCGTGTGGCTGCCGGACTCCTTCGGCTACAACGCCTGCTATCCGCAGCTGGCCAAGCTGGCGGGCAACGAGTGGTTCCTCACTCAGAAGCTCTCCTGGAACCAGACCAACAAGCTGCCCCATCACACGTTCTGGTGGGAGGGCATCGACGGGACGCGGGTCTTCACGCACTTCCCGCCGGTGGACACGTACAACGTGGAATTCTCCGGGCAGGAGATGGCGCACGCGGTCCGCAACTACCAGGACAAGGGACGCGGCACGCGCTCGCTGGCTCCGTTCGGCCACGGTGACGGCGGTGGCGGCCCGACCCGCGAAATGATGGAGCGGGCGCGGCGGCTGGCCGACCTGGAGGGTTCGGCCAAGGTCAAGGTCGAGCACCCGGACATCTTCTTCGCCGCGGCGCAGGCCGAGTACCCGGACGCTCCGGTGTGGTCCGGCGAGCTGTACCTGGAGCTGCACCGCGCCACATACACCTCCCAGGCCCGCACGAAGCAGGGCAACCGGCGCAGCGAACACCGCCTGCGTGAGGCCGAGTTGTGGTCCGCCACGGCCGCGCTGCACGTGCCGGGCCACTCCTATCCGTACGAAAGGCTCGACCGTCTCTGGAAGACAGTGCTGCTGCACCAGTTCCACGACATCCTGCCGGGTTCGTCGATCGCCTGGGTCCATCAGGAGGCGGAGGCGGAGTACGCGCGAGTGGCGGCGGAGCTCGAGGAGATCACCGCGGAGGCGGTCGCCGCACTCGGCGACGGAGCCCCAAGGGTCTTCAACACCAGTCCGCGTGACCGCGCGGAGGTGGTGCAGGTCCCCGCCGGCACTGCGGCAGCAGGTCAGCAGCTGTCCGACGGCGCGGTCGCCGTGTACGCCGCGGTCCCGGCCTCCGGCAGCGCACCGATCCCGGCGGTGGTACCGATGCCGGCGCCCGTCAGCGTCACCGGCCGCGTACTGGACAACGGCCTGGTCCGCGTGGAGTTCGCCGAGGACGGCACCCTCGCCTCCGTACGCGACCTGGCCGCCGACCGCGAGGTCCTCGCCGCCGCCGGCAACGTTCTCCGGCTCCACAGCGACCTGCCCAACTACTGGGACGCCTGGGACATCGACAAGCACTACCGGAACCGCTTCACCGACCTGCTCGGCGCCGAGTCGGTCACCGTCACCGAATCGGGCCCGCTGCTCGGCGCCGTCCGTGTCGAGCGCGCCTTCGGCAAGGGCTCGAGGATCGTCCAGACCATCACGGTCCGGGCCGGCAGCCGCCGTATCGACGTGGAGACGGAGATCGACTGGCACGAGGCCGAGAAGATCCTCAAGGCGGCGTTCCCGATCGACGTGCGCGCCGACCGGTCCACCGCGGAGATCCAGTTCGGGCATGTCCACCGCCCCACGCACACCAACACCAGCTGGGAGGCGGCCCGTTTCGAGGTGTACGGCCACCGCTGGGTCCATGTCGCCGAGCCGGGCTACGGCGTGGCGGTGATCAACGACTCGACGTACGGACACGACGTCGCCCGTACCACTCGCGAGGACGGCGGTACCACGACCACGGTCCGTCTCAGCCTGGTCCGCGCCCCCCGCGTCCCGGACCCCGGGGCCGACCAGGGCATCCACCGCTTCACCTACGCCCTGCTGCCCGGTGCGACGGTGGAGGACGCGATCATGGAGGGGTACGCCCTCAACCTGCCGCTGCGCGTGGCTGGGGCGGCTCGCGATGTCGAGCCGCTGGTGAGCAGTGACGACCCGGCCATGACGATCGAGGCGGTGAAATTGGCCGACGACCGGTCCGGCGATGTGGTGGTTCGGCTCTACGAGTCCCTCGGCGGCCGGGCGAAGGCAACGCTGCACACCGGCTTCCCGCTGGCCGGCGCCAAGGTCACAGACCTCCTGGAGCGTCCGGTGCCGGGCGAGTCCGTGACTGTCGAGAAGGACGCGGTGGCGCTGCGGCTGCGCCCCTTCCAGATCCTGACGCTGCGGCTCTCACGGGCATAGCGGGCGTGCCGCCGGAGTGAGGTGTCCACCGCCGTGGCGCGGTGGAAGGCGGCCGTCCCGGTCGTCGCGGCGCCGCATGCCGCGGATGGCGGACGGCCGGCTCAGGATGCCTCGACAGCCGCCTTGATCCGGCCTGCGAACGCATCGGCGTCCTTGCGTGCCGCGCTCAGGGCGAGGCCCGCGATGAGCTTGCCGATGCCATGGCCTTCGAGCCTGTTGAAGACGCGCAGACGGGTGTTGCCCTGCGGGGTGGACTCGAGGTCGTAGCCGCCCTCGGTGGCCGTCACGAGGTTCTTCGAGAGCTCGGTCCAGCGGATCCTGTTGGGCGCCTGGAACTCACTGATCCGGAACTCCCGCTTGGTCGTCATGCCGGCGTCCTTGACCGTGCTCCTGTAGACGGTGCCCACCGTGGTCGGGCCGGCCGTCGTCTTGGCCATCTCCTGCACCCTGGGGCTGAACTTGGGATCGTTTTCCCCGTCGGCGAGGAAGGCGAAGACCTCCTCGACGGGGCGGCCGATCTCGACCGTTGCCTCGAACTGACCGGCCATGGCTCCTCCACTGATCGCTCGCGCCCGGGCGGCGGCGTGCCGGCATCGTCCCGGACGGCCCGGGAGACTTCCGGCATGCTCGCGACTGGCGGCCCGCGCCAGGCTGGTGTCCTGCCATTCTGGTTTCACGGACGGCGGCGGCGCCACCCGAGACGTATCGGGTGGCGGCGGCGCAGCTTGAGGTTCTCGGCCGCGACGGAGATGCCTGCGTCGGAGGCTCGTTCGAACCGGGCTTCCGCTTCTCTCAGGTTCCTTCCTCGCTCCGCGAGGAGCTTGCCCAGGTTGTTCGCCGCGTCGGCATCGCCGGCTTGTCTCATCCAGCTCTCGGGGCCCGCAGCAGTACCCCGAGGTTGGCGGCTGCCTCGGCATCACCTCCTTCGGCGGCCTGGCGGAGCCGGCGCTCTGCCGTGGCGGCTTCCCCACGCTGCAGGGTGGGGCCGTCCGACTGCCCGGATGCCCACCCCGACTCGCCGCCCTCTCCCGGGGCTCCGAACGCCGCTTCGTCCACCCGAGCTCCCTCCCGAGACAACGGCGGCTCCCACGCTGGACGATGCGCATTCTGTGGGTACGGCGGCGAAGGCTGACGCTGCCGGCCTGGGGGCTCACTGCTCGGACCGTCGCGCCAAGTGGGCGAGGGGTACCGGGACATGGCTGCGTTCGATGTCCTTGACCGAGGTGAGGACGGTCACGGCCTGCGTGCCGGCCAGAGCGAGAACCCGGTCGACGGCCGGGGCGTGGTCGGAGTCGGCCAGTTCTCGCGTATACCGCCGGGCGAACTCCTCGTAGCGGCTGCGGTCTTCGTGGTACCAGTGCCGCAGCTCGGCCGAGGGCGCGATGTCCTTCAGCCACTCGGCGACGGCGGCGCGCTCCTTGGAGACGCCCCGCGGCCAGAGCCGGTCCACCAGTACCCGGCACCCGTCGTCGGGGCGCGGCGGATCGTACACACGCCGGACGTGGAACGGGCCGGACACCATCACCTCACCTCCCTCGCGCGAAGGCCGGCGGCCGGCCTTCGCTGCGCTGACGTCGTACCTTCTCAGGCTCCGCCGTACGGGGCGGGTCCGCACCTTGCCCCTGGTAGCGCTCGACCTGGAGCACACGGCAGAGCGGCGTTGGAGGCTGGACACGGCACTGTGACAGGCTGCGTGGAGGTGCCCGCGGCCAGTCAGGCCGCCGGGCCGGAGACTTCGGGAGAGCACGGCACCATGGGCATACCGGATCATTCGCGCTGGGCTTCCAGCCCTGCAGCCCACCGCAACGCCGTCGCCGCGGAGACCGCCAGGTTCGTGGCGGTCGTCAAGGGCGCACAGTCGGCGACCCCGGTGCCCAGCTGCCCGGGCTGGACGCTCGTCGACCTGATCAGGCACACCGGCAGCGTGCAGCGCTGGTTCTCCGTCCTGCTGCGTCAGCTCGTCCAGGAACCACCGCGGAGCCGTGATGTGGAACTGCGGCTGCCGGCGGACGAGGACGACTATGCCGACTGGCTGACGGCGAGTGCGGCGGAGGCCGCGAGCGCCTTCGCAGTCACCGATCCGCATGCCCCGATGTGGGTGTGGGGCGCCGATCACCATGCCAGGTTCTGGGTGCGGCGGATGCTGTTCGAAACTCTGGTGCACCGCGCCGACGCGGAACTCGCCGTCGGCCTGCGGCCCGTGATCGACCGCGACCTCGCGGCCGACGGCGTGGACGAGTTCTTGGTCAATCTGCCCTTCGCCACGCCCTTCGCCCCCAAGGTGGCCAATCTGCGTGGCAACGGAGAGACCATTCGCTTCCGGTGCACCGACAGGGACGGCGACTGGCTGGTCCGCCTGCGGCCCGACGGCTTCGGGATCGACCCCGACCCCGCGGCCACCGGGACAGCCACATCGGCCGACGCCACCGTCCAGGGAGCCGCCGCGGATCTGCTGCTGCTCATGTACGGCCGCCTCGACCGCAGCGCGGATGCCTTCGAGAGTTCCGGGGACGAGGATCTGCTGACGCTCTGGTTCAGCAACTCCGAGTTCTGAAGAGCAAGCGGTTGCGGCCTGCGGCCAGGCGCGGCCGCCGCCCCCGTGGCGGGGGCCGGTCGGCTGGCCGGTTCCCGCCGTGCGACCTACCGTCGAAGGGAGCAGGTCCGATAGAGGTTCATACGCGGTAGTCCTGTCCCCATCCCGCGGAGGTGCCCCCCATGACCGGAGACCGGACCAGCGCCACACCGGGCAAGACCCGGTTCGACGACATCTACAACGAGCCTGATCCCCGTGCCTACTTCCGTCGGCTCGCCCCACTGGAATACGAGATTCCGCACCAGGCCCAGGCCATTTTCCGCCGCACTCGTGCCGACCGGGCCGCGGTATCGGGCACGGGCGACCCTGTCACAGTCCTCGATCTGTGCTGCTCGTACGGCATCAACGCCGCCCTCCTCAATCATGACCTCACGCTGGCCGAGCTGTACGCGCACTACACCGGCGCGGAAGCAGCAGCGCTCACCCCGGCTGAACTCATCGAGCACGACAAGGAGTTCTACGCCTCAAGGCGCCGCGCGGACGCGAGCCCGGTCATCGGACTCGACTCGGCCGACCGCGCCGTCGACTACGCCCTGGCGGTCGGCCTGCTCGACGAGGCCTACGCCGAGAACCTGGAAGAGCGGCCGGCCGGCCCCCAACTGCGACGCGCCGTCGCACACACCGGACTGATCACGGTCACCGGAGGCATTGGCTACATCTCCCGCCGCACCTTCGAATCCCTCCTGGAGAGTGCGCGCATCCCCGTCTGGGTAACCGCTTTCGTCCTGCGTACCGTCCCGTACCAGCCGGTGATCTCGAGCCTGGCCGACTACGGCCTGGTCACGGAGACAGACCCGTCGCAGACCTACCCGCAGCGATTGTTCTCCGACCCGGCAGAGCAGCGCAACGCCATCGAGCAGGTGCTCCTCCTCGGCCACGACCCCGCCGGGCTGGAGGCCGACGGCCGCTACTACACGCAGCTGTACCAGTCCCGACCCCGTCCGGCGTGACCTGACGCTGCCGTTCCGCACGGCCGCCAGGTACGGAGCACCTGGCTGTGTCCCGGGCGCACCCGGCGCCTCACCGGGTACCCGGCCGGGGTATCGTCGGGGCAGGCCGCGCCCCTCGGGGGCGCGCGGGGATGAAGCGTCGGAAGGAAACCGGCAGTGGTGGACAGCGGACAACCGCGCGGGCCGGGCATCGCCCTGCTGCCGGCGGTCTGCGCGGTCCTGCTCGGCCTGTTCCTCATGCACGGCGCCCCGGCCACCACCACAGTCGGCTGCCACGGTGCGATGTCCGCGCCTGCCCCGATGCATAAAGACCATGCCGTCGCTTCGATGACGTCCGCGGCCACGACGGCCATGGCACACCCCGGCGCCGCCCAGGCGTCGGACGCGTCGGTGACGCACGGGGCGCTCTGCGCCTCGACTCCCGCACGCGACCGGACCCCGCTGCCGATGGCCGGCCTGGTGACCGTCATCGCCCTCGCGGCGGCGTGGTCCCTGACAGGTCGGCCTGCGGCCCTCGGCCGGACGGGGCGGCGTGGGCCGCCGACCGGTGGACGGAGCCTGCTGCTCCAGGTGTGTATCGCGCGAGCGTGACAGGACCGCGCCGGAACCCCGCCATGACCGGGCCCGGCAGCGAGTCCTGCTCATATTGGCGCGCCACCCGGCGTGGTGTGCCCACCCGGAAAGACCACAGTGATGTTCAGTTCTTCCCGTTCCGCCGTGCGCCGCCCTGCCCTGGCGACGGCCGGAGCAGCAACCGCCCTGGCCGCCCTGGCCCTGGCCGCCTGCGGTTCCTCCAACGACTCCTCGATGCCCGGTATGGACCACGGCGCCAAACCGTCCGGCTCCTCCTCGGCGAGCGTGACTCCGTCGGTGAGCGGCATGCCCGGCATGGACCACATGGCAGACGGCAGCGGCCTGGCCGACGCGAAGGACGGTTACCGCCTCACCTCGCGGGACACGACGCTCCCGGCGGGCAAGCAGGCCGCTTACCGGTTCGGCGTCACCGGCCCGGACGGCAAGCCAGTCACCGATTTCGAGGTCGACCAGACCAAGCGGATGCACTTCTACGCCATCCGCTCGGACCTGACAGGCTTCCAGCACATCCACCCGACCATGGCCGCCGACGGCGCCTGGACCGCCGACCTGGCCCCACTCGCTCGCGGTTCCTGGCGCATGTTCGCCTCGTTCACTCCGAACACCGGGACCGGTAAGGGCAAGGACTTCGTGCTCAGCCGCACCCTCACCGTCCCTGGCACTCAGACGAAGACCCCGTTGCCGGCGGCAGCCGGCTCCACCGAGGCCGACGGGTACACCGTCACCGTCAAGGCCGAGTTGATGGCCGGCGTGGCGCAACCGCTCACGGTCACCATCACCAAGGGCGGCAAGCCCGTCACCGACCTGCAGCCCTACCTGGACACCTACGCCCATCTGACTGCCTTCCGCGAGGGAGACACCGCGTTCGCGCACCTTCACCCCGAGACGAAGGTGAACGGCGCTCACGGCGGCCCCGAGCTGTCCTTCCACGCGGAACTGCCGACGTCCGGAAACTGGCGGCTGTTCCTGCAGTTCCGGACCGGCGGCAAGCTGCACACCGCCGCGCTGACCCTGCGCGTCGGCTGACCGTCCCCGCGGGGCGCCGCCCACGCGGCGGCGCCCCCGTAACCCCACCCCCGCGTGACACCTCGAGGGTGCCCCGCGTCGGTGGGAGCAAGGTCCCACTCCCGAAGGAATGCTTCAGGGCACCTGGGCGCCGATCCTGGGATTCGCCCTGTCCGCCGTGGTCCAGGCGGTCGTGCGCAAGTCCACCGTCGTCTCGCTGCTGGGCGATGACCGCCCTCGCACTCTGGCCATCGCCGCCGGTCTCGGCGCGGACTCGTCCTCGTGCTCCTACGCCGCGGTGGCGCTGGCCCGCTCGCTGTTCCGTAAGGGCGCGAACTTCACCGCCGCGATGGCCTTCGAGATCGCGTCGACCAACTTGGTCGTCGAACTCGGCATCATCCTGGCGCTGCTGATGGGCTGGCAGTTCACCGCGGCGGAGTTCGTCGGCGGCCCCATCATGATCATCGTGCCTTGCGGTGCTCTTCCGGCTGTTCCTGCGCGACAAACTCCTGCGCCAGGCCCGCGAGCAGGCCGAACGCGGGCTCGCGGGTGCGATGGAGGGCCATGCTGCGATGGACATGTCTGTGCAGCGCGAGGTCTTTGCCGACCTGCTCCTCAACATCTACCGGAAGTACTACGGCGCGAAGATGGCCCTTTTCCTGCTGGGCACCTTTTACGTCGCCACGGTCATGGCCGGCTACATCGTGGAGTTCACCTTCGGTGGCCTCGGCCTCATCCCCGACCAGGCCGACGCCAAGGTCCCCATGGAGGGCATCACTTGGAACTACACCACCTGGCTCAACATCGCCTTCCTCCTCCTGGCGGCCGCCCTCCTGGTGCGGTTCTTCCGCACCGGAGGGATGGCGATGCTGCGCATGATGGGCGGCGCACCCGGCAACAGCCATGCCCACGAGGGCCACCGCGAGAGCCACGAGAAGCATGACGGCCACCGTTGAACGGCGCGGCGGACGAGTTCGCTGGTGATGACAATGGAGGAGCGGCCACGGCGAAGCGCCGTGGCCGCTCGGTTGTTCAGCTGCCCGGTGGCACTCGCGCAGGACGGCCGGACCCCCGGGTGAGGGAGTAGCCGGCGATGCCCGCCAGGGCCCCGAGCAGGCCGCCCGCCATGGTCCAGATCCAGCGGTCGGACCACCAGCCGGAGGCCCAGCCGCCGTCCGGCTCGGCGAAGGCCGCCGCCTGCTTCGGTGCGTTGTCGTCGTCCTTCGCCGACCGGGCCGTGGCGCCGGGTACCAGCGGAGTGGAGAGTGAGCCGTCACCCGCGTGCGCGCCTCCGGCGTCCGCCGACTGGGCCTCGACCTCGGCCCGTACCGGCTGGCCGAGGTCCTGCTCAGGAAGATCGACGACCGTCAGGCGTACGTAGTAGCTGCCCGGCAGCGGATCGTTGGCCCACGGCTCCGCCCAGGAACGGACCGTACGCAGCGTGCAGGACAGCTCGACCGATGCGGCGTCCTTCGCCGCCGCCCGGGTCTGCATGCCGTACATACAGGCCTGGCGACGGCGCAGACCGTCGTACACGTCGAGCTGCCATGTCGAGGCTCCGTGCCGACCGGTGGACTCGGGCAGCGTGACCTTGGCCTTCACCGTGGCCCGCTCCCCCGCGTCCGCGGGAAACACCCAGTACAGGTAGTCGCCGGTGGACGCGCCGGCCGTGGCCCGCCGGCCCTGCTCGACCGCGGTCGCGGTACGGAAGGTGGTACCGGCCTCGGTCGGGCCGGCCGTGCTCTCGCTCGGACTCGCCGACGGATCGTCCGCGGCGGCCGCGCCCGCCGTGCCCGCCGTGCCGAACAGTGCGGCAGCGCCCAGCAGAGCTGTCGTCAGTATGTGTGCGGTACGCATCAGTTGGTCCTCCAGACAGCGACGCGCCAGCGTGAGACCCAGCCCCACAGCAGACCGGCCACCAGGCCGGTGAGCACCAGGACGGCGAGGAGCCACCAGCCCCGGCCGAGACCGAAGGAGGCCACGTCGGACGCGTCGTCGGGCGCGTCGACCACGTCGATGGTCAGCTCGACGGGCAGGCCCGGGGCGGTCTTGACCGACGCGGGCGCCGAGAAGGAGTTGCTGACCTGCAGGCAGACGGTCTCCGCGGCGGGTTTGACCTCGTCCGCGTCGGCCGGTGGAGCCTTCGGATAGCGCAGACCGGCCGAGATCATGTCGGTGCGTCCGTTGCCCGCCTCCGCGCCGCGGACGATTTCCCGGCCGTGTACGGTCACCGCCCGCAGCATGACGCCGTAGTCGTTGTTGACCGCCCGGTCGGCGGCAACGCTCACCGAGGCGCGCAGCTCCTGGCCGGGCAGGACATCCACCCGGTACCAGCGGTGCTCGCCGAACTTCTCACGGTCGGTGAAGAGGCCCGCCTTGAGCTGTGGTGCGTCCGTGCACTGCTGTCCGCCCTCGGTCGCCACCGGGGTGACGACCGGCGCTGCGGCTCGGTCCACCAATTGGCTGACGCGGCCGGAGAGTTCATCGGTGTGCTGTACCGAGGTGTACGTACCGCCGGTGGCCTCGGCGATGCACCTCAGCTGGTCACGGGTCTTGGCATCCGGGACCAGCCCCAGCGTGTCGACGACGAGGTGGATTCCCTTGGCGGCGATGTCACGCGCGACGACACACGGGTCGAGCGGAGCACAGGTGTCCTCGCCGTCGGTGATGAGCACGATCCGCCGGGTGGCGTCGCCGCCCTTGAGATCCTCGGCCGCGCCCAACAGAGCCGGCCCGATCGGCGTCCAGCCCGTGGGAGCGAGCGTCGCCACGGCGGTCTTCGCCTCGGTCCGGTCGAGCGGGCCCACCGGATAGAGCGGCCGGGTGTCCTTGCAGCCGAGCTTCTTGTCGTCACCGGCGTAATCGGCGCCGAGGGTGCGTATGCCGAGCTGCACCTCTTTCGGCACCGCGTCCAGTACCTCGTTGAAGGCCTGCTTCGCCGCTGCCATCCGGGTCTGGCCGTCGATGTCGCGCGCCCGCATCGATCCGCTGACGTCGAGCACCAACTCGACCTTGGGGGAAGCCTTCGCCACCGGTTCATCGGCGGCGGCGCCCACCGGGAAGAGCGCGACAGCCAGGGCGGCGAGCAGGCCGCACGACGCGGCCGCCAGCCGTTTTCTTGTGATCATCGCCGGATCGTATTGAAGATCGCCCGCTGATCCAAAACCCGGCTGTTCTCCCCATCGGTAGGTGTGGGGAGAACAGCCCGGATTGTGGTTGAAGCTGCCGGCGATACGCGGAGGCGGTACGTGTGCGGTGCGCGGTACAGGTAGTTGACCCGGGGCGGTCAGGCTCTCAGCCTTCGTCGAAGGAGGCGAGATAGCTGGCGGCCATGTCGCTCTCGCCCAGGCCCCGGTCCACCAGTCTTTCGAAGCGCGCCACTCCGGCCCGCGCCACATCCAGCCGTACGCCGGAGCGCTCGCCCGCGTCAACGATGAGCCGGGTGTCCTTGAGGGCGTTGTCGACCGAGAAGCTGGGCGTGTAGTCGTCGGTGAGGATCGCCTTGGCCTTGACCCGGAGGTACCCGTTGTCCAACGGCCCGCCGTAGACACTGTCGAGGAAGGACTGCGGATCGACACCGAGCCCCTGTGCCAGGGCGATCGCCTCGGCCGTGGCATGCGTCAGGGCGCCGACCCAGCTGTTCAGTACCAGTTTGAGTCTGCTGGCAGCCCCGGTGGAGCCGTCGTCGTCCAGCCAGGTGGTGTGCCGGCCCACGGCTTCGAAGACGGGCGTCAGAACGGCGCGGGCACTGTCCGGGCCCGCGGCCAGTACCAGCAACTCCCCGGCTTCGGCGGGCTGCCTCGTACCGAGAACCGGAGCGTCGACAAAGACGAGGCCCTGCTCCCGCGCGACATCGGCCAGCTCCGCCGTGGCGGCGTCGCCGACGGTGGCCGTCTGGGCCCAGACCGTTCCGGGGGCGAGTCCGGGGCTTGCCTCACGCATGGCGGCGAGCACCCGTGGTCCGTCGTTGAGCATGGTCAGCACCACGTCCGCGCCGGTGACGGCGTCGGCGGGCGACGCGGCACAGTGCGCTCCCTCAGCCACCAGGGCTTCGGCCTTCGCTCGCGTGCGGTTCCACACCCGGACGGGCAGGCCCGCGCGGAGCAGGTTGCGCGCCATCGCGGCACCCATGAGACCGGTGCCGAGCACCGCCACCGTGGGACGGGCCGCGTCATCGTGCGTTGCCGGTGTTGCCACTCGGGTCACCTCTCGCCGTTGTCATGCGCCTGGCCCAGAGATACCCGACGCGACCGCCCGCGACGCGGCGGCCGCGCCGGGCAGGTCGGGGGTCAGCTCCGAGCCGACGCGGCGGTGCCGTAGCGGCGGTCGAAGCGCTCCACACGGCCGGCCGAGTCCAGGACCCGGGATTTTCCGGTGTAGAACGGGTGGCTCGCCGAGGAGACCTCGACGTCGATCACCGGGTAGGTGTTGCCGTCCTGCCACTCCACACGCTGCGCGGAGTCGGCGGTCGAGCGGGTCAGGAAGGCGATGTCCGCGGCGCGGTCGCGGAAGACGACCGGGCGCGAGACGGGGTGGATACGAGGCTTCATGCGTAGTCCTTCCTCAGTGCCGGTCCCTAGTGGGGGTGAATGTCACATTCACTTCGGCGCTTGGTGCTGTAACCCGGCAGGCTCCAGCGGCATTCCCGCCGGGCCGGTCCGCCCGACCGATCTGCGGGGCGGTCTGCGGGGCCAGTCCGGCAGACCGGCCCCGGGGGCGCCGCGCCGACCGGGCACATATAGGTGCCAATCGCTAGAATTCGGGCATGGGAGAGCAGCCTGTCGCGTCGACTGCGCCCGAGCTCGTCCTCGAGACCGACGCGGGCTCCACGGTGATGAGTCCGAGCCGGGACTACCACGTCGGGCGCGACCCCAGGAGCGACATCGTCATCGACGATGCCCGGGTCTCCTGGCACCACGCGGTGCTCCGGCCCAAGGACGGCCACTGGACACTCGAGGACGAGCACAGCACGAACGGCACATACGCCGACGGCAAGCGCATCCACGAGTGGGGAGTCGGCCCCGGCAGCGTCATCCGGTTCGGCAACCCCGCCGACGGCCCGCGCGCCGTACTCGTCGGCCGTGGGCCTACCGCGCCGGCGGCGCAGCCGCCCCTCCATCCGTCCGCCGTCTCCATGCCGGCCGCCACCAGCACCTTCCGGCAGCCGACCAGCGTGCGGCCGCTGCCCGTCCGCACCGTACGCATCGGACGTGGCACCGACAACGACCTGGTCGTCAA
Organism: Streptomyces sp. NPDC002730; assembly: GCF_042888805.1. Classification (NCBI taxonomy): domain Bacteria; kingdom Bacillati; phylum Actinomycetota; class Actinomycetes; order Kitasatosporales; family Streptomycetaceae; genus Streptomyces; species Streptomyces sp. NPDC002730. The sequence continues at coordinate 119,523 of NZ_JBIAQG010000004.1, read as the reverse complement.
CGACCTCACCGTCTCGCGACTGCATGCCGAGCTACGGGCGCAGTCGGGCGGCACATACGAGATCGTCGATCTCGGCAGTCACAACGGCACCTTTCTCAACGGCCAGCCAATTGAACGGGCCCAGGTCTCCCCCGGCGACATCGTCGGTATCGGGCACTCGGCGTTCTGCCTCGTCGGCGACCAGCTGCAGGAATTCGTCGACACCGGTGAGGTGTCGCTCGGCGTCCAGGACCTGACGGTCACGGTGGACCGGGGCCGCAAGACGCTCCTCGACCATGTCTCCTTCCCGGTCGGCGAGAAGTGCCTGCTCGCCGTCATCGGGCCCAGCGGAGCGGGCAAGTCGACGCTCCTCAACGCCCTGACCGGGCTCCGTCCCGCCGATCAGGGCACCGTCCTCTACGACGGCCGCGACCTCTACCACGACTACGCGGAGCTGCGTCAGCGCATCGGTCTCGTACCGCAGGACGACATCCTGCACTCCCAGCTGACGGTCCAGCGGGCCCTCGGATACGCCGCCGAGCTGCGGTTTCCGCATGACGCCGCGAAGACCGAACGTCAGGCCAGGGTCACCGAGGTCGTCCACGAGCTGGGGCTGGGGCAGCGGGCCGGGCAGCCGATCCACAGTCTGTCGGGCGGTCAGCGCAAACGGGTGAGTGTGGCTCTGGAACTGCTGACCAAGCCGTCGCTGCTCTTCCTCGACGAGCCGACCTCCGGGCTCGACCCCGGCATGGACCGGTCGGTCATGCATATGCTGCGTGGCCTCGCCGACGACGGACGTACGGTCATCGTGGTCACCCACAGCGTGCTCAGTCTGGACGTGTGCGACCGGCTGCTGGTGCTCGCCCCGGGCGGGAAGATCGCCTATTACGGGCCGCCCGACGACGCGCTCGCCTTCTTCGGCTTCGAGCACTGGCCGGAGGCGTTCGAGGCCTTCGAGAACGACGATTCCCGCGAGTGGGCGGGAGAGTACCGCGAATCCCCGTTCCACCAGCAGTACATCGCGAACTCGACCGCACAGCCACCCCTCCCGCACCCCGCAGCGAACGCAGCCGTCACACCGCCGCCGCGGACCCGGAGCTGGGGGGCGCAGCTGGGGACCCTGGTGCGGCGGTACGCCGCCGTACTGAGCGCCGACCGGACCTTCATGATCACCATGATTGCGCTGCCGTTCGTGATGGGCGCGATGACCCGCGCCCTGGCCGGGAGCCGGCTGAACGCAGAGACGGCGTTGAACGCCCTGTTCATCCTGTGCGTGGGCGGTGTGCTGATCGGCGCCGCCAATGCCGTACGGGAGCTGGTCAAGGAACGGGTCATCTATCAGCGGGAGCGGGCCGTCGGGCTGTCCAGATCCGCCTATCTGATGTCCAAGGTCGTGGTGCTGGGCACCGTCACGGTGCTGCAGGCCGTCGTACTGACCCTCGTGGGTCTGGCCGGCGTCGACCTCAACGCCCCGGGCGGCGAAGGAGTGCTGATGCCGCCCCTGCTGGAGATCACCCTGGCCGTGGCCCTGCTGTCCTTCACCGCGATGATGCTCGGCCTGTTCGTCTCCTCGCTGGTGCGCAAGGAGGAAGTCACCATGCCGCTGCTGGTGCTCCTCACCATTGTCCAGGTCATCTTCAGCGGCGCGTTGCTGGAACTCAACGGAGTTCCCGGGATTGAGCAGCTTGCGTGGCTGGTCCCCTCGAGATGGGCGCTGGGGGCGATGGCAGGGACTATCGAGCTCACCCGGATCGTCCCGGGCGATCTGACAGCGGATCCGCTGTTCCGGCACTCCCAGTCTGTGTGGCTGCTGAACATGGGGAAGCTTGCGGTGCTCTCGGTCGTCTTCGGATACGCAGTCGCGAGACTGCTGCGCCGACATGAACCCGCCATCATGCGGAAGTAGAGGCGGGATTCATGACGATCGAGGACTTCAGCCCGACACATGTCGTCCCCCAGGGCGGGCTGCCCGCCTGGGAGGCCCCGGACGTGTCCCGGCCGACCGAACCGCTCGACCCGCTGCTCCCGGTACGGCTCGTCGACCGGCGTGGGGACTGGGGGCGGATCCTGTGCGCGAACGGCTGGTCGGCGTGGGTCGACGGCCGGCTGCTGGTCGCCGTACCGCATGAGCCGCCGGCGGCCGGTCAGCCGCTTGCCAGGACTGCGGACCCGCGACCGCTGCTGGCGCGGGTCGAGGAGTCCCTGAGCCAGTACCGGCGCGCGGCGGAGGAGCTGACGTCCGGCCAGACGGACGGAGAGACCTTCCGCCACCGTACGCAGGGGCTGCGGGTCGGGATGGTCGTCGACGGTGAGTCGGTGTGGCTGTACGAGGCGGAGCACGAGCGGTGGGTGTACTGCGACGGGACGCGGCTCAGCACATACGCGGCCTCGCCGGGCCCGGGCGGGACGACGACGGACTCCCGGGCGAAGGTTCCGGACCCGAAACGGCAGGCGGCGCCGGCGACAGAGGTCGTCAACCCCGCACGGGCGGGCGGCCCCGGACCCGGGCGACCCGTCGGATCGGATGACGACACCCACTCCCCCGACCCGCAGCGGCCCGCCCGGCCCGGTGACGCCTGATGACCCGCGCCCCGCACGACTCGAGCCTGCAGGTCGGACGGCCCTCCGACCTGCTCGGGAAGCAGATCGCCGGGTACCTGGTCGAGAGCGAGATCGGCCGCGGCGGCATGGCCGTCGTCTACCGCGCCAAGGACCTACGGCTGGACCGCACCGTCGCGCTCAAACTGCTCGCTCCCGAACTCGCCCGCAACGACACCTTCCGGCAGCGTTTCACCCATGAGTCGAGGGTGGCTGCCGCGATCGACCACCCGCACATCGTGCCGGTCTTCGAGGCCGGCGAGACCGACGGCATCCTCTACATCGCCATGCGCTACGTCGCCGGACAGGATCTGCGCGCGCTGCTCGACGACAAGGGACCACTGTCGCTGGCGGACGCGGGACGGATCGCCGCTCAGGTGGCGTCCGCTCTCGACGCCGCCCACGACCACGACCTGGTGCACCGGGACGTCAAACCCGGCAACATCCTGGTCGCGGCGGGCACGGACAGCGACCATCCCGAGCACGTCTACCTCACGGACTTCGGCCTGACCAAGAAGTCGCTGTCGCTGACCGGGTTCACCACCGTGGGCCAGTTCGTCGGGACGCTCGACTATGTGGCGCCGGAGCAGATTTCGGGGCTCCCGGTGGACGGCAGGTGCGATGTCTACAGCCTCGCATGCGTCGTCCACGAGACTCTGGCCGGAGCACCGCCTTTCCAACGCGACGACGATATGGCGCTGTTGTGGGCCCATCAGTACGACCCGCCGCCGCCCGTCACCGCGCAGCGTCACGAACTCCCCACCGCCGTCGACGGCGTACTGGCGAAGGCCCTCGCCAAGAGTCCCGACGACCGGTACGACTCGTGCCTGCAGTTCGTGACCGCGCTGCGCGCGGCGGCGGCGGGCGCCGAGGAAGTGGACCATCCGCCGACAGAGGTGGACCTGCACCTCCGCGCGCCGGCCGCCGATCCGGGGCCGCCGCCGCAGCCGCCCCGCTGGGCGCTGCCGGTGTTCCCCGGTTACCCCGAGTAGACGAGTCCGGACCTCAGTTCGCCGCCGCCTCCACTTCTCCGCGACGGTGGACCCGCGCGGCGAGCAGGCTCCCGACGAATCCGGCGGCCAGCCCCCAGACCACGGCCAGACCGAGAGCCGTCCACAGGTTCGGACGCAGGAACACCTCTCCGTCGAGGCCGCCGCCGTTGTCCCCGAGACCCAGCAGCGACAGGCCGTAGTGGGCCGAGAGCCGGGCGACGAGGCAGATGGTGAGCACCGTGAGGGCGAGCGCCACCGCCATGTGCACGGCGTGCTGCCAGGGCCGCATCCGGGCGGGTGAGCGGGCCGCCATGAGGAACGCGGCGGCCGGCAGCAGGAGCGCGGCCACGACCAGCAGCCACCAGGCCCGTCCGTCGTGTTCGGAGAGCGAACTCAGGTTGAGGGTGGAGACGTCCGAAGTGCGCAGTACCGAGTCCAGAACGTGCGGCACCGGCAGCCCGAAAGGGCCTTGCACCTTCCCCTCCCAGGAAGCGCCGAGGCCGAGCGTGAGGGCGAGCCAGACGAGGTTCGGCAGTCCGAGGAGGATCACGGCGAGCGTCTCGGCCGGGTGACCACGGGTGACCAGTACGACGAGTCCGGTAACCAGCCCCAGCACGACGTACGCCAGCAGCAGCGCCACCATGGCGAACGCTGCTGGGCGCACCGACTCCTGGAAGCGCACCAGGCGGGCGGGCAGCGGCGCCTTGCGCGAGACGAGAAGGGCCAGCACCAGGAGGCCCGCCAGCCACAGCAGGCCGAAGACCAGGGTGAGGGCGATATCGGCCTGGAACCCGACCTCGGGCGATGCGTCCAGCACTTCGCCGATGTCCGCGATCGTCCGGTCCCCGAGCCGGATGGCGAAGCTGTGGCGGGCCAGGGCCGCGAGGGCGATGAGCGCGAGCACCCACACCGCCGCCATCCGGGCGGCCCAGCCGGCCAGTTCGCGGGTACTGGCGACGGCTCGGTGCCGCAGCGGCCGGAGAAAGCCGGTGGCGATGACCAGGGCCCCGACGAGGGTCACCGAGAGAGGCATCACCGTGAGGCCCACCTTCGTCTCGGCGATCACCCCGGCGTCTCCCGAGAGGTCTACAGAGCCGCCGACGGCCAGCACGACGACGGCCGCGACGACCCGCGGAAACGCGTTCCCGGGGAGGCCTGCCGCGCCCGCGGCCCAGAGGCCGAGAGCGGCCGTGACGATCATGACGGCCAGCCCGGCGAGCACCGCTACAAGGGCGTCACGCCAGTAGTGCGCGGCGCGTCTCGCATCCGCCCGTTCGCTGGATCGCTGCTGGCTCACGCTGCCACGCTAAGCAGGGGTCCGGCGCTCCGCCCCCTGGGAGGGCCGACCGCGTCAGCTTGCGAGCCGGACGGGTGCGGCGCACACAATGGTGATGGTCAAGGAAGAAAGTGAACGTACTTCACTTTCTACGACATTCACTGACATTCCTGTGCCGAGTTTCCTGCGCTGCACGATTCCTACGCTGGGAAGAAGAGCCCGTGAGTGCCCAACCACCACCCTCCGAACGCCCCACCGGACCTCCCTCCGGCCCACTCTCGGGCCCGTCGCAGCCGGGTTCGACGCCTCCGCCCGGTCCGGTGCCGCCCGAGCCCCCACCGAGCGGCGGGGGCTTCGGCGGCACAGGCGGTCCCGGAGGGGCGGGCGGACCCGGCGGCACAGGCGGGTCAGGCGGACCGGCGAAGGGCTCGGGCGAGGGACCCGGCCACCCCTGGTGGCGGTCCGTACCACGCATTGCGGCGGTCGCCGCCGCGCTCGTGGCCGCGGTGGTGCTGACCATCGTCTTCACCCGTCCCGAGTCGGCCAAGGCCGGCGAGGTGGTCCTCGAGCCCGCCGGCTCGACCGGACCGGATCCGTACACCGAATCGACGGCGCGGGAGAGCTCCCCTCCACCGACGCTGCCCAGACTGCCGAGCAGCTCCGAGACCCCGGCCAACGCCACCCGCAGCGTGCGGGGATCGACCCCCGGCCTGTACACCGGGACCCGTAAGGTCGCCAGCTGCGACGTGGAGAAGCAGATCAGCTCTCTCACGGCCGATCCGGCCAAGAACAGGGCGTTTGCCTCGGTCCACGGCATCGCGCCCGCCGCCGTTCCCGGGTTTCTGCGGTCATTGACGCCCGTACAGCTGGGGATGGACACCCGGGTCACCAACCACGGCTACAAGAACGGTGCCTCCACCAGCTACCAGGCGGTGCTGCAGGCCGGTACGGCCGTGCTCGTCGACGCCCGCGGCGTGCCGCAGGTGCGCTGCGGCTGCGGCAATCCGCTGCGGCCTCTGGTCCCGACGAAGGGCACACCCCAACGGAAGGGTGACCCCTGGCCCGCGTACCGGCCCTCGAACGTCGTGGTCGTGGCGCCCTCCGTCACGGTGGTGAACGTGTTCATCGTGTTCGACCCGCACAAAAATGACTGGTTCGCCCGCGACAGGGGCGACACCGACGGCCGCTACGACAAGCGGACCCCACCGCCGGCGAGAATAGAGCTGCCACGCTTCCCGGACACGTCGTCACCGTCCCCGGGCAAATCGTCGCCGTCCCCGGGCAAGTCATCGCCCTCTCCGGGCAGCTCGTCGCCGTCCCCGGGCAAGTCATCGCCCTCTCCCGGCAGTTCGTCGCCGTCCCCCGACAGGCAGAACCTGCAGCCGGAGTCCTCCGAGCCCCCAGCGCCGTCGCCGCCGTCCCCGGGAGAGGAGAACCCGCAGCCGCAGTCCTCCGAGCCCCCGGCATACTCGCCGCCCGAGGAAGCCCCGCCGTCGGACGCCTCGCTGCCTGCGCCACCGCCTCCCGCCGTCCCGGAACCTCCCCCCGAATCCGCAGTGGAGCCTCCCCTCCAACCGTACGCACCCGTGTCCTGAGGAACCGGACTCAACCTGGGACGGCTCAGGTGATGACGGCCGGAGACGTGCCGGACTTCACGGTCAGCCGGGGTGTTCCGCCGCCGTCCGCCGGAATCGACCAGAGGTCGGCACCGAAGTCGCCGGGCAGCGCGTAGAGGAGCGTGTCGCCGGTCAACCAAAGGGGCTGGTCGTCGACGCTTCTCCGCTCGGCGGGCGCAGTCTCCCTGCCTGTGCGCAAGTCCAGCACATGCAGCCGCCAAGGGGTGGCTGCGGGGGCGCCGGGGATTCGCTTCTTGAAGGCGACGCGGGTGCCGTCCGGGGAGAGGGAGGGGCACTCGACGTTCTCGCGCACGGTGCGCAGGGTACGCAGGGCCAGGTCGCCCTCGACCAGATAGGTATGTCCGCCGGTGGCGAGGGTCGCATAGAAGCGGTTGTCGGCGGCGGCGAAGGTGACGCCCCAGAAGTTGTGGTCGGCGGCCCGGTCTCGATGCCCGTCCTTGATCACGGTGAACTTCTCGAGGTCGGCGTGGAGGGTGCCGGTGCGGGTGTCGTAGATGGCGGTACGGGTGGAGAAGGCGCCGCCCGCGTAGGAATCGCCGCTGACGAAGACCGTCCACGCCGCCAGTCGTCCGCTCGGCGACACCCGGGCGCGGGTGGGCATGCCGGGCGCCGGAAACGTACGGACGGGCCGCAATCGCTCGTCGAGGAGCACGGCTTCGTGGCCGGGGATGACTCCGCCGGTGGCTCGGAGACAGATGCCCGTGCCGGCGGCCGCGTGGAAGCGCAGGCAGTTGCCGGGCGCGGCGGTGCGCGGGGCGGCCGGGCTGGTCAGCGGAACGGAGGAGATGTGGTCGCGCTGCGGGCCCCAGGCAAGGTTGCGGAAGAGGAGCCGACCGGGCTGACGCAACGTCACCGCACCGGGCCGGGCGACCGGTTCGCCGGGTCTGGCCCGCTCGCGCTCGGCCGCGCGGTCGGCGGCCCGCAGCGTGGCGACGGCGGCGACCGAGGCCAGGACCGCGGTGGCGAGGGCAAGGATGAGCAGCCTGGCCCGCATGCTCATGGGTGACTCCCTCGGTGGAGGACGACGGCCACAGCCATGGCGACGGCCAGACCGGTGGCAGCCACGGTCAGAGCGCCTTCAGGACCGAGGTACATCCAGGCCGCGCCGAAGAGCAGTGAGCCCACGAAGCGGGCGAGGGCCCCGGCCGTCTGGAGGAGGCCGAGGCCGCTCGCCTTCAGGTGCGGCGGCAGCAGCGGGCCGGCGGCGGCCATCAGCACGCCGTCGGTTGCCGCGTAGAAGACACCGAGCAGCACCAGTACGCACCCGGCCACGGCCGGTCCGCCCGCCCAGGATGCGAGGAGCAGCCCGTACGCGATGAGCAGCGCCCCATGGCCCGCGAGGAAGACCGCGCGGCGGCCGATCCGGTCGGCCAGCCGGCCGAGCGGCACTGCCAGCAGCAGAAATCCGGCGGCGGCGCCGACGGGCAGCAGCGGGAAGTACGCAGTGGGCAGGTCGAGGCGGCGCTGGAGCAGCAGATAGAGGAACGAGTCGCTCACCGTGACCACGCCGAGCAGCGCGGCGATCAGACACAGCCGCGGCAGGCCGGGGGTGCGGGCGAGGGTGCGCAGCGACCCCGGGCCGCGTCGCTTTCGGTTCGCCGCGGCGGGACTTCGCGTCGAGGCGTCCCGTACGAAGAGCACAAGGAGCAGCACACCGAATGCGGCGGCGCAGAAGCTGACCACGAACACCGCGTCGTAGCCGTCGCGCGCGGCCCACAGCACGGCGAATGCGGCGAGCGGCCCGAGCAGCGCGCCCGCGGTGTCCATCGCCCGGTGCACTCCGAAGGCTCTGCCCTGCTCCTCGGGCGGGCAGGACAGAGAAATCAGCGCGTCGCGTGGGGCGGTGCGGAGCCCTTTGCCGGTGCGGTCGGCGGCGAGGACGGCGCCGACCGCCCAGGGTGTCGTGGCGGCGAGCAGGGCGAGCTTGCAGCAGGCGGACAGGGCATAGCCGGTGCCGGCGACGAGTTTGCGCCGCTGGGCGCGGTCGGCGAGGTGACCGCCGACCAGCCGGGACAGCACGGTCGCACCCTGGTAGAGGCCGTCGAGGGCGCCGAAGGCGAGCGGGGACATACCGAGCCCGACGACGAGATAGAGCGGCAGTACGGCGGTGACCATCTCGGCCGCGACATCCGTCACCAGGCTGACCGCGCCGAGTGCGATGACGTTGCCGCCGACCGCGCGGCGGGCTCCCTTACCGCGCGCCGGGCTCGGCCGGGTGCGGCGTACGCCCGCCGTGGTGTCGGCGGCCCGCCCGGCCGACAGGTACACGGGGGTCTCCTCTCCAGTCGCTGATGATTCGCCAGAAGATCGCGACTCAGAACCAGTTGACGGTCAGGGGGAAGGTGGTGCCGGCAGAGACAGCGGTGGAGTCGGTGGCGGTGGCGGTGATCTGGACGGTGCCGGTCTGCCAGGGTTTTCCGCTGATACGGCCGGTCGAGGTGTCGATGGACAGGCCGAACGGCAGTCCGGAGGCGCTGTACTTGAGCGGCGTTCTGCCGCCGGTCGCGGTGATCTGGATGGTGCAGCTCTGGTTGAACCTGCACGTCTGCGCACCGGGGTTGGCCACGCTCAGATCCCCGCCGGGCGGCGGAGTGCCGTCGCCGAAGACCTCGGTGACGGGGGTCGCGCTCGCCGCGTTGCCTGCGTGGGTGGTGCCGAACAGGTCCTCGAAAGTGCGCAGCAGGTTGTAGTGGTTGTACGCGCCGCTGAATATGCCCTGCTTGACCTTGGCCCCGGAGAAGACTGTGGCGATCCGGTTGGAGCCGAGGTAGTTGTCCTCGTCCCAAGTCAGCACCAGCAGACTGTTGTTGGCCTTGGCCCACTGGGCGTATGCGTCGAGGTTGTTCTTCACCCATGTGTCACCGGTGCCGACCGAGCACGAGTGCATGTCATTGCACTGGTTCGGGACGACGAACGACAGGTGCGGCAGCTGGGTGAAGTCGTTCTTCGGGAACTGCGCCCAGGTCTTGCCGGTGTTGAGAGGCACGTTCTTGAAGGCGAACCAGGGGTTGTGCTTCTGCGCGTACTGGCCGTTCGTGCAGGCGGTGGAGCCCTCGCTCGGCAGGTCCTCGTTGTAGGTGGCGAAGGTCTTGCCGGCGGCGGTCAGCTCCTGTCCGAGGTTGGCGGCGCTCATGGACTGCGGTGTGTAGCAGCCGTCGCCCGTGATGCCCTGGGTGCTGCCGGAGAAGAGGTTGAAGTAGTTCGGCTGGCTGGGGTGGGTCAGCGCCTTCATGCCGGTCAGACTGGCGCCGGCGTTCGCGAGCTGGTTGATGTAGGGCGCGTTGGAGCTGCCGATGATCTCGCCGTACTGCTTGTTCTCGAAGACGACGACGATGACGTGGTCGTAACCGGGCAGCGCGGCAGCCGCCTTCGGCGCTGCGGCATGCGAGTCGGCCGCGCCGAGGGTGGCGACCAGACAGAGCGTGCTGAAGATCCCGGCGGCAGCTGTGCGCCACCTGCTGGTGCTGCTGCCGTGCGGTGACCGTTCCGGTAGGGCTCTTGGCTCCATGAGGGTGTTCCTCCTTGTTCCTCTCACTCCTCGCGGCGGGCCGCGCCCGCCACGGCGATGTTCAGGAAGCGCGGTACGGGCCGTCCGCGGCTGCGGAACTCCTCGGCCACGGTGGTACGGAGGGTCGTCAGCCGGTCCTGCGGCAACAGCACCAGGGCGCTGCGCCCCGGCTCTCGTCCGGGCCGCCAGGCGGCGAGCACACCTACGCGCCGAGCGGCGTCCAGGGCGCGCCGGATGTCAGCGGCGCCGGGTCCCTCGCCGCGTGTCACCAGGAGCATCAGCTTCGCCCCGTGTTCGGGCGGGTCGAAGGGGATACGCCGCCGGCGGCCGTTGTCGAGCAGCAGAGCCCTGCCGGGGCGTGCGAAGAGCACGGCCTGCCGCAGGGCTTCGTCACCGGCGGGCGCCGCTGCCCGGGCGAGGGCGGCGAGTCGGCCACGCGGCGGTCGCGGTCTGGTGCGGCCGGCGTGCAGATCGGCGACCGCGAGCGCCACGGCGCACTCCAGCGGCTCCGTGCTCGAGAGACCGGCCGCCGCTGTCAGCGTGGAGTGGATGTGCAGGTCGATGCCGCCACGGCCGTATCCGGCGCGGGCCATGGTGCGCAGCAGGGCGTAGCTGCGGGCGGCCCAGTCGGGGTGGGGCAATGGCGGTCCGGTGAGCGGGAGTTCGCAGCTCTGCGCGGGGTGGGCGAGGGAGCTCAGCCGCACCAGGCCGTCCTCGCGCGGGGCCGCGGCCGCTGCCACGGGCCAGCCGGCCGCGGCGACGACGTGGGGCGAGCCCAGGTGGAAGGCGTGCGGGGCGCTCCACACCGTGGCCGGGGGGCGGTCGTGCGCTGATTCGAGGGCATAGGCGACCAGCCGGAAGAGCGGGTCGGCGGTGTGGCGGCGGGCGATGTCCAGCGTGCTCGTGGCCGTGCTCATGTCCCTGCTCGTGTCCGTGCTCATCGCCGTCACCCCGTCTCTTGAGCCGCCGGCGTCCTGCGGGCCAGCAGGCGGTAGGCGTTGCCCCCTTCGGTTGCGCGGGCCACCGCCGCACGCACCCCGTCGAGGGCTGCCGCGACGGCGAAGCACGGCAGCGCCGCGGTGTGCACGACGGTGCGGACCACCCGCCGGGTGCGGGTCGCGGTGCCCGGTCCCCAGGGGGCGTACGGGTGAGGGGCGAGCCGGTTCGCAGTGAGGAGGACGGCACCGACGAAATCGCAGGACTGGTGGGCCGCGCCGTGCTCCTCCGCCAGGACGGTGAATCCGCGGTCGGCCAGTGCCTGCCGGAGGTTGGCGATCGGGATGAGGTGCTGGTGCTGGGGCTGGAACCAGGGCAGCCAGTGCGGGCCAAGGAGGCGGGCGAGCCGTGATTCGGGGTCCGGCAGCTCGATGAGCAGATGCCCGCCGGGGGCCAGCACGGCAGCGGCCGCGTCGAGTTCGGCGAGCGGCTCGCGGGTGTGCTCCAGATAGTGGTACATGCTGACGGTGTCGTAGCGGTGGACGAGCCCGGCGGCGAGATCGGGGAACTGGCCCTGGTGGGCGGTGCCGACCCAGCCGCGTGCCTCCGCCTCGCGTACGGCGGCGCTCATGTCCAGACCGTCGAAGCGGGTGCCTGGCCAGATGTCGCGCGCGCTGTCGCAGAAGTGACCGTGCCCGGTGCCCACGTCGAGCCAGGCGGTGGGCGTCCCGAACGGCTTCAGCATGGCGGCGCGGGCGCGGTACGAGCGGCCCATCGTGCCGAACACCTGGGCCGCGCCTCCGACGCCCAGGCCCTCGTAGAAGTCGCGGTAGTAGAAGTCGAGGCCGTCCAGGGAGAGGCGGGGGTTCTGGAAGACGTGTCCGCACTCGCCGCACTGTTCGAGGGTGAAACGGCCCGGCTTGCCCTGGAGCAGATCGGGTACGCGGATACGCACCGAGAGCTGGGTGGAGCCGCACCAGGGGCAGTCGTCGCGACGAGGCTCGAAGAACCGGTCGGTGCCGGCCTTGAGTTCGGCGGCATAGGCGGGGCGCAGCGCCTCCAACTCGGGAGACGTTCCGGCAGGTCCGGAGCGGTGGCTCGAGGCCGTACGCAGAGCGGCGCCGAGCGAGTACAGGGGCCGCGCTGCGGTGGCGCGGATCAGGTCGGCCGGGCGCAGCGGGGTGCGCGGGCCGCCGAGGATCAGGGCGGGCTGCAGCCAGTACAGGGCGGCGGCCGCGGCCCCCCAGCCGCCGTCCGCGACGGCCGCCCGGACGAGCAGGGCGAGACCGGCCAGTTGAGCAACGGTCAGCAGGCCCGGGGGCAGCCCTTGGGCGCGCAGTTCAGCGGCACGGCGGGCGGGGGCGGGGGCCGGGGCGGCCAGGCCGGGTGCGATGGCGACGCCGGTGGCGGCGGGGGCGTACGGCTTCAACCGCCGCAGGAGGATGTGCAGTTCGGCGGGGCCGGGACACGAGTCGGGACCGGTGTCGCACTCCACGCCGGCCCGGTGCCGGACGTCCTCGGCGATCAGCAGGGCGTGTCCCGCGCCGCGGCCGTCGGCCGTGCGGTTGTAGCGGGCGGCGCTGAGGTCGAGGATCCGGAGCAGGCTCAGAGCGCGTTCGGTGTCGAGGCGGGCGGGAACCAGGTCGAGTACCTGCAGGCCGGTCCGTTCGGCGTGGGCGACGGCGGCGCGCACCGTGGCGTCGTCGACCTCGACTCCGCGGGCGCTGATCAGGTGCCAGCGGCCCGGAGGCGGTGCGGTGTGGGTGTGGGAGGCCGGTTCCAGGACGGGTACGGCGCGCAGCCTGCGACGAGCGCGCACGGTGCCCGCGGTGAGCCCGGCCAGTGCGACGATCGCGGCCCATGGGAGGTCAGTCGGGAACGGCGTCATATCAGTTTCTCCAACTGGTCGGCCGCGGCCGCGGCACCGCCGGCCGCGGCGAACGAGGCCTGGATGCGGCGGGCGGCCCGGCGGTGGGCGGGGTCGTCGAGTGCGGCGTCGAGTGCGGCATGGAGTTCGTCCGCGCGGGCCCGGCCGAAGCGGACCCGGATCCCGGCCCCCGCCGCAGCGACCTGCTGGGCGACGATCGGCTGGTCGTCGCGGATCGGGGCGACGACCAGGGGCAGGCCGTGCGCGAGTGCCTCGCAGACCGTGTTGTGGCCGCCGTGGCAGACGACGGCGTCGAGGTGGGGCAACAGCTGGAGCTGGGGAACGTGTTCCAGGAGCAGGACATGATCCGGTACTTCGCCGACCACGTCCCTGGGCGCGGCCAGGATCAACTGCACACGGTCGGCGAGCCGTTCGGCGGCCTGCAGCACCGCGGCGTAGAAGCGGCCGCCGGCCTCGCGGTTGAGCGTGCCGAGCGATACCAGGACCCGCCGTCGTACGGGATCGAGCCGCCGCCACGGAAAGGCCGAGCCGTCCGACGGGCGAGGGCTCATTGCGGGGCCGACGAAGGCGTAGTGCCCGGGGTACGGCTCGTCCGCGCCGACCAGTTCGAGCGTGGAGAAGACCAGGACCAGGCGGTCCGAGTAACGGGGGTCCCAGCCGCCCGGTGCTCCGGAGTCGGCGAGCAGTCCGGCGATCCGCTCCGCCACCCACTCCCCCACTCTGGGGAAGCCGGCGAAGGGCCGGGTGAATTCGGCCGAGGTCGTCGCCGACGTCACCCACGGCAGCCCGCGCCGCTGCGCGATCACCGCGCCTGCGAGGGCCTGCTGGTCGACGACGAGCAGATCGGGGGCGTACGCGTCGACCGCCGCTTCGACACCCGGCAGCATCGCGTGGGCGAGCGGGATGAGCGCCTCCTCCCAGAGGAAACGCAGGGCGGCGACGCCGCGCAGATCGCGCCAGTGCGCGTGCAGCGAACCGTAGGCCGCGGGCCCGGCGCGGTCGCCGGAGGGAAACAGCGCGGCGCCCGCCGGCAGGAGTCGGGGCAGCACTTCGGCGGGACCCGTCCAGGCCACCCGGTGACCGCGCGCGGCCAGCTCGGCGGCGACGGCGACAGTGGGGTTGATGTGCCCGGCAAGCGGCGGGACGACGAACAGGGCCTTCATACGACCACCGCCTGCGCGCGCTCGGAGCACCCGGAGCGCCGGTCGCGCTCGGCACCTTCAGAGCGCGGCCGTGCGGCTTCGGCCAGTCGGTCGAGCACCGCACGCCGGAGCTCTTCGGTGCCGCCCTGGAGCACGTCGTGGCCCAGGCCCGGGATGATACGGACGGTGCAGTTGGGTGCGTGGTGGGCCAGTTCCCGGGCACCCGGGACGAGTTCGGAGTGCTCGCCGCAGACGGCCAGCACCGGGCAGCGCACCCGGGCGAAGTCCGTCGGCGTGAACGGCCGGCTCGCCGCGATGTCGTCGATCAGCGTGGTGCGGTTGAGGAGTTCGTCGGCGGTGGCGGTCAGCCGGGCGGCCTTGCGCGCACCGAGCGAGGAGAGTTCCTGCGGCACCTGGCTGCCTTCGAGGGCGAGGGCTGCGACGGACAGTGTGTCGAGCATGTTCTCGATCCAGGGACCGTTCAGCGGGGCCTCGACCAGGACGAGCCCGGCGACGAGGTCGGGGCGCGCGAGTGCGGTGTGCAGCGCGATCGTGCCGCCGTAGCTGTTGCCTATGAGGTGTACGGGCCGTTCGTCCAGGCCCAGGGCGGCGAGCAGGGTGGTCAGGTCCCGTACGGCGGTGCCGATGTCGTAACCGGTGGGGGGTCGCTCGGTGCGGCCGTGGCCGCGCAGGTCGTAGAGGACGACATCGTGGCCGGCCCGCGCGGCGGGGACGGCGAGGGTGGCGTAGAAGCTGGAGAGGTTGTCGACGACCAGACCGTGGAGGAAGACGACGGTCGTGCCCGCAGTACGGCTCACGTCACCGCCGGGCAGCCGGTGGACGTGGAAGCGGAGGGAGTTGGCGAGGACTTCGGCCATGGCGGGTTCAGGCGGCGGGGGCCGGGGCCGGAGCGGGAGCGGCCGTCGGGGCGGGCGTGGGCGTGGGAGCCGACGTGGGCGTGGGAGCCGGCGTCGGTGTGTCGGCGATATGGGACACGAGGTCGCCGACCGTCATGGCCAGGATCTCCTCCATGTCCTTCTCGGCCAGGAACGCGATCAGGTCCACCGCTGTGCCGTACCGCTGCTGGAGCAGCTCGGCGAGTGCGACGAACTCGATGCTCTCCAGGGCCAGGTCCTCGTTGAACGTGGTCTCCAACGTGACCTCCTCCGCGAGGAGGAACTCGTCGCCGACCGTCTCGACGAGCATGGCGGTGATCTCGGCGAGTATGCGTTCGGCCGTGGGGTCAGATGCCATGGCTGGCCTCCGTCGGGGTGGGGGTGACTGAGCGGGCGGGAGTGCGGGCCGGGACGGTCCACGCGACGACGAAGACCTCGGGTGGGGTGTCCGGGCCCGGCCGGTCGTGGACCGTGCTGATCCGCACGGTGTGGCTACGGCCCTCGGGAGAAGTCACACGGAGCCCGGTGGATCGGTCGGTGACGGTCCACTGCCGCAGGCGTCCGCCCAGGCCCGTGCCCTCTGCCTTGGCGGCGGCTTCCTTGGCGCACCAGAGTGCGGTGAGCGCCTGTGCGAGGCCGGACCCTTCCCGCGCGGCGAGTTGCCCGGCGAGTCGCCGCTCGTCGGAGGTGAGGGCGATACGGCTCAGTGCGCCGGGGTCGTCGGTGACGGCCTCGATATCGATGCCGACAGCCTGGGCGGGATGGGCGTACGCGACAGCCAGCCGGTCCTTGTGGGCGAGGGAGAGCCGGAGTCCGGCGGCGAGCGGGCCTTCCGTGCGGGGGCGCCCGTGTTCGTCGTTGCCGACCGGGATCTCCACGGGGAAGAGCGGCCCCGCGCCGTCGTCCCACAGGAGCTGGCGCACCGCGTCCTTCGCGGCGATCCGCCCGAGCAGCCAGGCCGCGCGGGCCCGCGGCGGGCGCTGCTCGTACACCGCGCGCTCGGCGGCGCCCAGATAGCGCCGCATCACCAGCTCCTGCGAGGCGGGGTCGGTCCAGCGGCGCCGCGCCAGGCACCAGCCGCCGGGCTGAGGCTCGCCGATACCGCAGATCTCGGGGGTGAACTTCATCGGCCAGACCCGCTCGTCGGCGGCGAAGCGCCGGTACGTCCAGCCTTCCAGGCGGGCCCAGAGTGTGCCGTCGGCGGAGGTGAGTTCCACGTCGCCCCGTACCGAGTCCGGCCGCAGGGCGCGGATACGGGCGGTGGCACGCAGGAGTTCGCCGTCGCGGGGTGCTGGTCCGTAGAGGCGGACCCGCTCCAGCGACGCCGGGAAGACCAGTCGGTCGGCGGTGAGGCGCAACTGCATCCAGTGGCCGAGCAGTTGCCCGGCGGCATCCAGCAGCGCGCCCGGCGCGGGCAGGGCGCGCAGCAGCCCGCGGATACCGTCCTCGGCGACGGCGGTCACTTCGTGCACCCCGGCGAATCCCGGCCCGTGGAACATCCATCGGTCGCGGTAGAGGGCTTCGGCGCTGACGGGTGGCGGTCCTTCGCCGGTGAGGGGGGCGGGGTCGGGAGCGGGGCGGGCGGTGTGCCGGCCGGCGAGCACGACGGTGGCGGTCGCGCACCCGCCTATCTCGACGCGTACCCGGCCGCTGCCGTCGGCGGCGGGTGTGGCGCTGATCTCCGCATCGACGGGCGGAGCGACGGGCAGCCAGCGCAGGGCCCTTACGTCGTCGAAGCCGGCCACCACGCGTCCGGGCACGGATTGGCGTGCGGCGTCGGCGGCCAGCTCGAGCAGCGTGGTCATGGGGACGACCGGGAAGCGGTCGGAGGGCTCGGGCCAGGTGTCGGGCTGGAGATAGACGCAGTGGTCAAGGACGTACGGCATGGTCTCGAGAGAGAGCCGACGCCGGGTGCGGTGGACAGGGGGCGGTGCGGGGGCGGCCGGGACGCGGGAGGCGGCCGGTGCGGCTTGCTGCCGAGCGCCGGGGCTCGCGGCGGGGACCCCGACGGCGGGCGAGGAGGGGACCCCGACAGCCGGCGAGGAGGGGACCCCGGGCGCGTACGCCGCCGAGGGCTGGCGTGCACTCGGTGCCACCGCGGGGGCTGCCGCCCGACAAGCTTCGACGACGGTGCGTGCCGCGCCCTCCGTCTCCTCCAGTACGGCGTCCAGGGCCGACCGCAGCGCAGGATGACCGGCGACGGGTGAACGGGTCGGCCGGGTCGGCCCGCCCAGGTGCAGCGCGGGCGCGGCGCCGCCCATGCTCACCAGCGGGGAGCCGAGATCGAGCCGTACGAGACCGTGCGCGGAGGCGGCGGGCGCGGCGTGCGCCGTCGGCTCGACGGTTGCGGCGCCGTCGAGCCGTACGAGGCTCTGCGCGTCGGCCGTGGGCCTGTCGGGTGGTGCGAGCGCGGCCGGTGGGACGAGGGCGGCATCGGCAGAAGCCGGCGCGGCGGACGGCGCGGGAACCGCGGAGGCCGGCACTGCGGGCGAAGGCGGCTCGTGCTCCGTCAGCCGCTCCCAGCGCGGATTCAGCCCCTCCGTCCACAACGCAGCAGCCAGCCGCCGCAGTTGGTCAAGGCCGCTGCCGCCGCGGGCCGCGCCCGCCGAGACCGCGAGGTGCGCCCGGCCGTGCAAGGTGTCCCCCACGAAACCGGGGAGGCTGCCCGGACCCATCTGGACGAAGGCCCGTACGCCCTCCGCGTACAGCCGTGCCGTCAGCTCCCGGAAGCGCACCGGCTCCAGCAGGTGGCGCAGCACCACCTCCCGGACTTCGTGCTCGGGCTCCGGGTACGCGGTGCCCGTGGTCGCCGACCAGACGGGCACGGTCTGGGGACGCAGTGGCAGCGCGGCGAACGCGGCGCGCACCTGGTCGAGATACGGCGCCCACATCGGCGTATGGAAGCCCGATCGAAAGGGCAGCTCCTGGGCGAGCACACCCTCGGCGGCCAGCCGGGTCAGCGCTTCGGCCACCGGACCGGGCTCGCCGCACAGCACCGACTGGTGCGGGCAGTTGTCATGGCTGACGGCGACGCGGTCCAGCCCGCGCAGCGCGTCGGCGGCCTGGCGCGCACCGCAGCCGAGTGCCGCGTACACCAGATCGGGGACGTCGAGATCGCCCGGCCGCAGCGAGTCGAGGAAGGTGTCGACGGCGCGCTGCGGGTACATCCCGGCGACCACCATGGCGGTCCACTCGCCGAGGCTGTGCCCGGCCAGGAGGTCCGCCTCGATGCCGAGTTCGGGGAGGACGCGGGCGAAGAGCCGTCCGACGGCTATGGCGTCGACCGCCCGTTCCACCAGCGTGCCGCCGCCTGTCAGGGCGGGCCTCGGCAGTCCGAAGCGGTCGGCGACGTCGTCGACGCAGGGGGTGAAGTCCGGTTCCAGGCCCGGGAAGAGGAACGCCAGTCGGCCGGCATCGCGCCCGAGGAGCGGACTTGGAGTGAACCAGACGCCGCCGCGGCCGCGCCACGGCTTCCCTCTGGCGACGACCGCCGCTGCAAGAGCCCGGCGCTTGGGTGTGAGTCCGAGGACGGCGAGGCGGCAGGAGCCGTTGGACCGGGGCGTCGCAGGGACCTGGCCGGAGGCCGACAACTCCTCGACGAGGCGGGCAAGTTCGCCTGGGGACGCGGCGGCAAGCAGAGTCATCGTGGCTTCCCCTGCCTCGGCGGCGGCCGCCGACGGGGCGCGCTGCTCGTCCGGGGCCGGCGGGACCCTCTCCTGGCCGGCTCGGCCCCCGGACCTCCCGGGGCCCCGGGAAACCGGCTCGGCGACGCGGTGCGCCGCATCCCGGTCACGCCGTCGTCCGGGGGCGGCAGCCGCCGCCGGGGCCCCGGGCGCCTCCTCCAGCACCACATGCGCATTGATGCCGCCGAAGCCGAACGCATTCACGCCCGCCCGTCGCGGTGCCCTCCCCCGCTCCCAGGGCTCCGCCTCCGTCACCGGGCGCATCCGCGTACGGGCGAAGTCCTCGTGCGGGTCGTCGAGATGGAGGGTCGGTGGCAGGATCCCGTCGTGCACGGCGAGCGCGGCCTTGATCAGCCCGGCCATCCCGGAGGCCTGCATGGTGTGGCCGAGCATCGACTTCACCGACCCCATCGCGACCGGTTCGACGCCCGCCGCGGGAGGGCCGAAGACCCGGGCCAGGGTTGCGAGTTCGGCCTCGTCGCCGACCGGCGTCCCGGTGCCGTGCGCCTCCAGCAGGCCGAGCGCGTCGGGCGCGGCCGGGTCGAGACCGGACCGCGCCCAGGCCTGGGCCAGGGCGCGCACCTGGCCGTCCACCAAGGGGCTCATCAGGCTCGCCGCCCGGCCGTCACCGGCCACGCCGACTCCTCGTACGACGGCGTAGACACGGTCGCCGTCGCGTTCGGCGTCGGCCAGGCGCTTGAGGAGGACGACGCCGGTGCCTTCGGACAGCAGCGTGCCGTCGGCGCGCCGGTCGAAGGGGCGGATGTGCTGGCTCGGGCTGAGCGCCCGCAGTTGGGTGAAGACGCTCCACAGGGTGGCGATATGGCAGTGGTGCACCGCCCCGGCCACCACCAGATCGCAGCTGCCGCCCGCCAGCAGGCCGGCCGCCTGCTCGACGGCCAGCAGGGAGGAGGCACAGGCGGCGTCGAGGGTGTAGGCGGGGCCGCGGAAGTCGAGGCGGTTGGCGGTACGCGCGGCGGTGAAGCTGGGGACGAGGCCGATGGATGCCTCCGGCCGTTCCGGGCCGAGGCCGGCCTGGAAGGCCTCACGGACGGCCGCGATCCGGTCCTCGCCCAGCTCGGGGGCGAGTTCGCGCAGGGTCGCCGCGAGTTGGTGGGCGGTGCGCACGCGCTGGTCGAGGCGGGCGGTGGCGACGCCCATGAACCCGCCGCGGCCCAGGATGACCCCGATCCTGGAGCGGTCGGCGGGCAGCCGCTCCTCGCCTCCGGCATCGGCCACGGCCTCGGCGATGACGCGCAGCGCGAGCAGCTGGTCGGGCTCTGCCCCGGCCACGGCGGCGGGCATGATGCCGAAGCGGGTCGGGTCGAAGGCGGCGAGGCCGTCGATGAAACCGCCGCGCCGGCAGTAGAAGCGGTCGCTGCGGGCGGTTCCTTCGGCGCCGTGCGGGTCGTAGTAGACATCGGGGTCCCAGCGGCCGGGCGGTACGTCGGTGATGGCGTCCGTGCCCGCGAACAGGTTGGTCCGGTAGGCGGCCAGGTCGGCGGCGCCGGGGAAGACGGCGCCCATGCCGACGATGGCGGCGTCGGCCGGGCGTGGGCCGCCCCGCGAGTCAGCCACGGCGCGCCTCGCCCGGAACGGAACTCTCTTCCGCGAGGAGTACGACCTGGCCCCCGGTGCCGTGCGCCAGCTCGGCGAGGAACGCGGCAGTTCCTCCGGCCGGGTCGATGAGCGGGATGCCGCGGCTCGCGTACATCCGTTCCAGCTCCGGCGTCACCATTCCGCCGGCCTCGGCCGCCCAGGGGCCCCAGTCGACGGCGACGACGCGGCCGGGGAAACGGCGCGACCAGGCGGGGGTGGCGGCGAGCGTGTCCAGGGCGTCGTTGGCGGCCGCGTAGTCGGCCTGACCGCGGTTGCCGAAGACACCGGCGACGCTGCCGAAGAGGGCAAGGAAGGCCGGTGCGGGGGCGTCGCCGTGATCGGCGGCGGCGTCGGCGAGGTGCCGGGCGCCGTCGACCTTGGTGGCGAACACCCGGGCGAAGGAGGCCGGGTCCTTGTCGCTGAGCAGCTTGTCCTGGATGGTTCCGGCGCCGTGCACGATCCCGTCGAGGCGGCCGTGACGTGTGCGTATGTCTTCCATGACGGCTCGTACGGCATCGGAGTCGGTGACGTCAGCCGCGTGGTAGCGCACGGAGGCGGCAACGCCGGTGAGGGCGGCGAGGGTCGCGCGGATCTCGCGTGCGGCCAGGATGCGGGACGCTGCCGCCTCGATCTCGGCGGGGGTGCGCAGGCCCTGGCTGACGAGAGCCGCGCGCAGCGCGACCCGGTCGTGGGCGTGGGCGACGGCCGGGTCCTCGGCGGCGTCGGGGGGCGGGGTGCGGCCGATGAGTTCGATGTGGCAGCCGGTGGCAGCTGCGAGGGCGATGGCTGTACGAGCGGTGATGCCGCGGGCTCCGCCGGTGAGCAGTACGACAGCTTCGCGGCCGAACGGGAGCTGTGGCGCCGGTGCGGTGTCGGTGAGGGGGGCGGGGACGGTACGCAGCGTGTTGCGGGTGCCGTTGGTGTACCCGACGGCCACCGGTTCCTCGGGCGCGCACAGTTCGGCGATCAGATGTGCGGCGATCCGCTCGGGACGGTCCTTGGGATCGACGTCCACGGCGCGTATCTGGGTGCCGGGGTATTCGATCGCGGCGGTACGGGCGAAACCGTAGAGTCCGGCGCCGGGGATCGGGTCCGGGTCGGCGGAACCCGGGAAGCCCTGTGCGTCGGGCGCGTCCGGTGCGTCCGGTGACTGCGCGGTTCGGCCGAACGCTCCCCCGCAGCCGGTGACGAGCAGCAGTCGGCGGGTTCCCGCGATCAGGGTCTCGCGCAGTGCGGCGAAGGCTTCCGGAAGCACGGGGGCGGGGGCGGGTCGCAGCGCGCTGAGGTCCACGACACCGTCGGCGTCGGATCCGGCGGCGTCGGCCAGGCGGTCCTGGTGGACGATACGTACCTCGGCGCCCCGGGCCTCGAGCGCCGCGGCGAGAGCGACGGCGACCCCGAGTCCGTCGTCGACGACGGCGAACCGCCGGCCGGGCAGTACGTCGGCGGGGTCGCGGGGCGCGGGCGGACCCACGGGCGTGACCTCGACCAGGAGCCGCGCGGGCCGGGCGGGGCTCTGTTCGGTGACCGGGCTCGCCGCCCGGCCCGTGGCCGGATCCTGGACCACGTTCGGGGGCCGGTCGCCGCCCGCAGACCGTCCTGCGCCAAGGCCCGCACCCGTGACCGGGACCAGGCCAGGGACCACGCCCGGATCCGTCATCGCATCCGTCATCGCGTCCGTCATCGCATCCACTGCCGGATCAGTGGTCGTGCCACGCGCGACGATCCAGTCGACGATTCCGCTGATGGTCTTCAGCCGCGCGAGTTCCTCCACCGCCGATTCCGCCGGGCCGTCCGCACCCTGCGGCAGCCCGATCCGGTCGGCGAGCGCACCGATGATCTCCACCCGTTTGATGGAGTCCACCGAAAGGTCGGCCTCCAGGTCGAGGCCGGGGTCGAGCATCTCCCGCGGGTAGCCGGTGCGGACGTGGACGATCTCCAGTACCGCGTCCATGAGTTGATCTGGCGTCAGAGGATGTGTGACGGCCGGGTCGGCCACGGGCTGCGGCTCGGTCGGCACGGAGTGCTCGGTCGGCACGGCGGCGTTCGACTCGGGCTCCGGCGCGGTCGGCATCGCCGATGGCGTTGCCGATGCCCCGCCCGCCCCCAAGTAGCCCAGCAGAACGTCTCGTTGCGCGGCCACCAGTTCCCGCGCTCCGCGCAGATACTCCAGTACGGCGTCCTCCCGCCGGTCCACCGCCGCCACCGGACGGGCCACCGCCACCCGCCGGGCCGGGCGCAGCCCGCCCGCCACGGGCTCGCCGTCCGCGGTCCGTACGAGGTGGCCGTCCACCAGCCATCCGGCGCGCCGCGGCGGCTCGGCGGGCAGCGCCACCGTACGGCCCGTGAACAGTGGCTCGAGGTCGATCGGCACGCCCGCCACGGCGAGTTCGGCGAGCGCGGTGACCAGGCGGGTCAGACCGTTCTCACCCTGCACGTCGAGGGGGACGGCGTTGTGCGGCCGGTCGCCCAGGATGCGGCCGACCAGGCCGGTGAGCACCCGGCCGGGGCCGGCCTCGACGAAGGTGCGCACACCGGCCGCGTACATGGCCTCGATCTGCTCGACGAAGCGCACGGGCTCGGCGAGCTGACGGGCCAGCAGTTCCCGGACGGCCGCCGGGTCGCCGGGGTACGGGCGCGCGGTGGTGTTGGACCAGACCGGGACGGCGGGCGCGGCAACGGCCGTGCCGGCCAGTTCGGCGGCCAGCGCACCGGCTCCACCGGCGACAACTTCGCTGTGGAAGGCGCAGGCCACCGGGATGCGTTCGGCCGCGATACCCGCCTCGCGCAACGCGGCAATCGCGGCCTCGACCGCCGGGGTCGGGCCCGATATGACGCTCTGCCGGGGCGCGTTGTGGTTGGCGACGACACATCCGGCCGGCAGCTCGGGTATGCCGTCCGGGGCCGACGGCACGGCGGCCATCGCTCCGGGGTCGTCCCCGGCGGCGGCCAGAATCGCCTCGGCACGGCGGTCGCTGAGCCGCAGGAGGGTCTCGGTGTCGTACGCACCGGCCGCCCAGAGGGCGACCAGTTCGCCGTAGGAATGCCCGGCCGTGCAGTCAGGGCGTACTCCCACCGAGGTGAGCAGCAGATGCGCGGCGGCGCCGGCGAGGCCGAGGGCGGGCTGGGCGGTCCGGGTGTCGGTGACGGCGGCGCGCTGGGCGGCTCGTTCCTCGGGGGTGAAGGCGGCGGGCGGGAACATCGCGGCGACGCGGCGCGGATCCGCGTCGTACAGCAGCGACCGCAGGCGCGGGAACGCGATGAAGAGATCGCTCAGCATGCCCGGGCGCTGACTGCCCTGCCCCGGGAAGAGGAAGGCCATCCGGCCAGGGGCGCCCGTGTCATCGGCTGCGTGGACACCGTCGCCGGAGACGAACTCCCGGGCCCGGTCCAGCTTTTCGGCCAGGTCGTCCAGGCTGGTGGCGACGACCGCGACCTGGACGGGGACCTGGGCCTGGCCCTCATCCGCGGAGCCCGCGGAGCCCGCGGAAGCCTCGGCAGCGAGGTCGCGCAGCGGCCAGGGACGTCCCGCCGCATCATTCTGTTCCAGCCGGACGGCGAGGCGGTCGATGGCGCGCAGCGCGGCCTTGCGGCCGGCGCCGCGGAAGCAGAACAGCTCGGCGGGCCAGGAGTCCAGCCCCTGCGCGGGCTCGCCCGCATCCGCGTACCCGGCGAGAACGGCGTGGTAGTTGGTGCCGCCGAAGCCGAAGGCGCTGACCGCGGCGAGCCGCCGCCCGGCGGGCGCGGCCCACGGTCTGGCCTCCGTGTCGAAGAAGAAGGGGCTGCTGTCCGGCCGCCAGTCGGGGTTGGGGCTGGTCAGATGCAGAGTCGGCGGCCGTACGCCGGAGTGCACGGCCCGGACCGCCTTGATGAGCCCGGCCAGACCCGCCGCACACTTCGTATGGCCGAGCTGCGACTTGACCGAGCCGAGCGAGCAGAAGCCCGGGCCGCCACCGCCGCCGAAGACCTCGGTGAGGACGGTCAGTTCGGTGCTGTCGCCCACGACGGTGCCCGTGCCGTGTGCCTCCACGAGACCGATCTCGGCGGGCGCGATTCCGGCCCGCCGGTAGGCACGTTCCAGGGCGCGGCGCTGTCCTTCGGGGCGTGGTGCGGTGAGGCCGAGCGAGCGTCCGTCGCTGGATGCGCCAACGGCCTTGACGACGGCGTAGATACGGTCGCCGTCGCGTTCGGCGTCGGCGAGGCGTTTGAGGACGAGGCAGGCGACGCCCTCGCCCAGGGCGATGCCGTCGGCGGCCGCGTCGAAGGGCCGGCACCGGCCGGTGGGCGACAGTGCGCGTACGGAGGCGAACATCAGGTAGTCGTTGATGCCGTTGTGCACATCGGCGCCGCCGCACAGCACCATGTCGCTGTCGCCGTCGCGCAGTTGCTTGCAGGCCAGGTCGAGGGCGGCGAGCGAGGAGGCGCAGGCGGCGTCGATCGTGCAGTTGGCGCCGCCGAGGTCGAGGCGGTTGGCGACGCGTCCGGCGATGACATTCGCGAGGACTCCTGGGAAGGAGTCCTCGGTCAGCCGCGGCAGTTGGGCGTCCAGTTCGGGCGGCAGCTCACCGAGGTAGCCGGAGTGGAGGGCACGGAAGCCGTAGGCGCCGGCGAGGTCGGTGCCGGCTTCGGCGCCGAAGACGACTGAGGTCCGGGAGCGGTCGAACTGCCGCTCCCTGGCGTAACCGGCGTCTGCGAGGGCCCGGGCGGAGACGTCGAGGGCGAGCAGCTGTACCGGTTCGATGCTGCCGAGCGAGGCCGGGGCGATGCCGTGGCTGAGCGCGTCGAACGGTGCGGGCGGCAGGAAGCCGCCCCACCGGGACGGAGTCCGCTCCCCTGCCCGTGCCGGGTCGGGGTCGTAGTGGGCAGCCGGGTCCCAGCGGTCGGCGGGCACTTCGCCCACGGAGTCGGTCCCGGCAACGATGTTCGCCCAGTACCCGGCGAGGTCGCCGGCGCCGGGGTAGCGGCATGCCATGCCGACGACGGCGATGTCGAGCGGGGCTTCTTCGTGCGGAGCGGGCTCGGCCCAAAGACCCCGGAGCTGTTCGGCGCGCTCGGCGAGCAGTGCCGTCGCGCCATCGGTCACCTGGGCGTGCAGGGCGGCGACCGTGGTTGTGTCAGTGCGTGCGGTGGCGATCTGGCCGAGCATGTACAGTCCCTCGCCGCGCTGCTCGTCCTCCTCCACCGGGACGGGTCCCGCAGCGGTGTGGCGCAGGCCCTTGCTGGCGATACGCAGCCGCCCGAGGTTGAGTTTCTCCAGCTCCTCCCAGACCTCGTTCGGGCTCGCGCCGTCCTGCCGCAGCCACTGCGCGGTGGCGGTGAACGTGTCGGCGTACGGTGTGGCGGCGCAGCGTGTCGCGTGCCCCGGCGCGGTGCGGAGCAGTGTGGTGGTGTCGCAGTCGAGCGCTGCCCGCTGAAAGCCCGGCAGTACGGCTCCGGCCGCGACGGCCTCCTCGGTGAACAGGTAGGCGGTGCCCATGAGTACGCCGGTCCGGGCGCCGCGCTCGGCCAGCGGCCCGGCGGCGGCAGCGGCCATCGCCGCGGAGCGCTCGTCGTGGATGCCGCCGGCGAAGAGCACGTCGAGTTCGGCGGGGCGGGGGCAGGAGAGCAGCAGCTCGAGCTGCTCCTCCCAGAGCGGGAAGGCGGCACGCGGGCCGATGTGGCCGCCGCACTCGAGCCCTTCGAAGACGAACCGTCGCGCTCCCTCGGCGAGGAATTGCTCCAGCAGTCCCGGCGAGGGTACGTGCAGATAGGTCCTGGTTCCGGCGGCTTCGAGCGGGGCGGCCTGGGCGGGGCGGCCACCGGCGATGATCGCGTACGGCGGGCGCGCTTCGGCGACGGCGGCGAGCTGTTCGCGGCGCAGTTCGTCCGGGGCGAAGCCGAGCAGTCCGACGCCCCAGGGCCGGCCGGCCAGGCGCTCGGCGGTCTCGGTGAGCAGTTCGCGTACCTCGCGGCCGTCCATCACGGCCAGGGCGAGAAAGGGCAGTCCACCGGCGTCGGCCACGGCGGAGGCGAACGCGGGCCGGTCGCTGACCCGGGTCATGGGTCCTTGGACCACGGGCGGGCGCTCGTCCACCGGCGGGCGCTCTGTCACGCGCCCTTCCGCCGGCAACCGGTCTGCGCCGGGGCGCGGCTGGAGAGGACGGGCCCGTACGGCCGCTTCGAGGTGGTCGGTGATGGCCGCCCGTACGGCCTGCACGACAGAGCCGGTCGTACGGTGGCACGCGGCGAGCCGGGCGGCGCTCGCCCCGTCCTGGCCGATGGGCAGCGGCTGGGTGCGCAGATCCCCGGCGCCGAGCACCTCGGCGATGTCCCCTTCCGGCGGTGCGAGATCCGGGCGGGTGTAGACACGGTGACCCGCGACGAGGGTGGTTTCGCTGCCGTCCATGGAACGGATCGCGGCCGCGACCTCGCGGGGCAGACCGTCCGCGCCCTCGGTGGTGAGTGCGAGCTGCGTGTCGAGTACGACGCCGGCGGCGCCGCCGGCGACCGCGGCGGCGGCCGTGTGGGGGCCGATGCCGCCGGCCGCGTGGACCGGGACCGTCAACCCCGGATCGGCGAGCAGGCGTTGCAGCAGTACGAATGTGGTCAGTTCGCCGACCCGGCCGCCGGCCTCATGTCCTTTGGCGACGATTCCGGCCGCTCCGGCGGCGACCGCGGCAGCGGCTTCGGCGGGGCTGACGACCTCGGCCCACACCCGGCGCCGACCGCCGGCCGCCCAGTCGCCCGTTCCGGTCCGCCACCAGGCTTCGGTGAGCAGCACGGTGTCCACGGCGTCGGGCAGTTCGTCCGGCGTGAGCGGGCATCCGGCCGGCACCCGCACTCCGTACGACCCGTGAAGCCCGGCAAGCGCGCTGCGCGCCCGGTCGCGGTCCCTGCCGAGGTCGAGCAGGCCCAGCGCGCCGGCACGTTCCGCGGCCGCGACCATCCGGGGACGGGGCTCCTCGAACGGGCTGACCACCACGACGAGATCCCGGCGGGAGTGCCGGGTGTGCTGAGAGGTCACGGGCTCTCCTTGGGTTCCGAGCAGGGCCGGGCGGGGGAGCAGAGGCGCATTGCTTCACGGCCGCTGGGTGCACGGCACCACGGCCACGGCCGCAGCCGTGACGCTCGGATGACGGCGTACCGGGGGTGTACGGGTGTCACAGGAGGAATAACCCGTCAGTAACCGCCATGCCGCGTTGAATGGTGCGGCGGTCGGCGGGCACTGTCAACGCACATCAGCCACCCATGCCACAGAGGTATGGGCTGCTGTCGGCCACGGCTCAACTCCCTTGGCCGAATGGACACTTGTTCCCCCTGGTGCCCCTTACACCCGCAAGGCCCGGCCGCTAACGTCCGCTCATGACCCCCACACTGCAACAGCTGCGCTATCTCGTAGCCGTCGCGGACTGCCGCTCCATCACTGCCGCGGCCTGCTCCGTCTATATCGCCCAGCCGGCCCTCTCCCGCTCCATCCAGTCCTTGGAACGCGATCTGGGTGTGGCGCTGCTGGACCGCAGGGGCAGAGCGGCGACCCTCACCCCCGAGGGCTCGCGTGTCGTGCGCCTGGCCCGGACAGTCCTCGACTCGGTGGAGGCGATCGAGGACATCGGTCCGGCGCACGCGGGCAGTTCACGCGGCACGCTGACCCTGGCCGCCACCCCGACCCTCTCCCTCGACCTCGCCGCCGATCTGGTGCCGTCCTTCACCGAAAGCCACCACGGCATCGACGTACGCCTGCGCCAGCACGACAGCCGCGAGGCGCTCGTGCGGGCACTGATCGACGGCTCGGCGGAGCTCGGCCTGGTCGATCTCCCCGTCGACAAGGAACTCTCCACGCACCACCTCCAGGACCGCGAGGTCGTACTCATCTCCCCGCCGGGGTCAGGGCTGCCCGACCCGATGCCGTTCCGGATGCTGGGTGGACTGCGGATGGTGCTGCCGACCCCGGGCACAGGCCGGCGCACGGAGCTCGAGGCGATGTTCGGCCGCCTCGGCGTGCGCCCCGTGACCGTGGTGGAAGTGGATGAACGGCTGGCCTGGGTGACCAGTGTGACGGACGGGCGCGGCTCGCTGATCTGGTACCGGGACATGGTGTTACGGGCCTTCGGTCACCGCGTGGAGGTTCGTTCCTTCACTCCGCCGCTGCTGCGCGCCGTCGGCATAGTGCATCCGCGCGGCCCGCTGAGCCGCGCCGCCCGCGCCTTCCTCTCGCACGCACGCCACAACGCGCCTGTGCGGGAGCCCGCGAGGTGAGCCGACGGGCCGGCCTGCCCGCCCGGGTATCGGCCCCTGCCCTGCTCTGAGGGCCCCTGCCCTGCCCTGAGGACTCCGCCCTGCCCTGAGGGCTCTGCTCATGGCGGAGGCACGATGCGCCCGCACCCTGTCGCGGGTACGGGCGCATCGTCCGGTTGAACTAGGCGGGGAGGATGTTCTCCGCCTGCGGGCCCTTCTGGCCCTGCGTGACGTCGAACGTCACCTTCTGGCCCTCCTGGAGCTCACGGAAGCCCGAGGTGGCGATGTTCGAGTAGTGGGCGAAGACGTCCGGGCCTCCACCGTCCTGCTCAATGAAGCCGAAGCCCTTTTCCGAGTTGAACCACTTGACGGTTCCGCTGGCCATTTGTCCTCCAAGGGGACTCGTAGTCGGTTCCCGCACCGTGCGGGATCCGGAGGTGATCGCCCTGGCCCTCAGAGACTCTGAACAGCAAAACGCCCGTGAACTCGCGCTCACGGGCGACCGGTACTTCGGAACCATGACAGCTGAACGCGACGCTACACGGACAAGTGGCTGTACGGCCACAACAACGATCAAGTCGTTGCGGGATGCCGCCCGCGAAAGCGGCGCGAGGTCCCGGTGTGGCGCCCACCGGGACCCGCCGGCCGTCGTCCGGACGCGGTGCTATCCCAGTTCGAGACTGGTGACGCCATAGGTGCGCGCCACCCAGGTGTCAGGGACGTGGCCGATGTACATCCGCACGGTCTGGAAGCGGGGTGTGAGGCCGCGGGCCTTGGCCAGGGCACCAGCGGCCTGCTGCGGGTCGGGAATGTCGATGGAGACCTCCTCGTCCGGGCCGAGGTGCCCGATGAGGGTGTCGAAGAGCGCTTCGGCACCCTGAGGGGTGTCGGCGAAGAGGGGGCCGATGCGATGGCCGTCACGGGCGGGCCTGATCACTCCGTAACCGGCGATCCGGCCGTCGCGCAGGTATACGTACGCGGTGTGGCCGTCGGCGGTCAGCCAGCGGGTGAGGAAGGGGCGCCGTTCGGCCGGGAAGCACTGCCGGTCGTAGGCGGCGATCGCGTCGAGGTGTGCCGAGGTGACGGGCACGGCTCCCGCTGCCGGGGTGCCGGACCGCTCGGGGCGGCCACCGTAGCGGACGGTGTCGTTGGCGGCGGTGAACCCGGCACGTTGGTAGGTGGCGGTCTGGGCGGGTACGGCGTCCAGGCCGATGGTTCGGGTTCCGGCGTGCGGGAAGGCGGCCTGCCAGGTGGCGAGGCCCAACCCCTGACGGCGGTGGTCGGGGTGGACCAGGTAGTAGCCGAGGAAGGCGAACCGCTCCGAGTAGTTGACGATCGAGATCGCCGAGACCGGCCGGGTGCCCAGGCGGCCGATGAAGAACCCGGCGGGATCGGTGGGGTGGAAGGAAGTCACGTCGTCGCGGCCGGGATTCCACCCTTCCTCGGCGGCCCACTCAACCACCTGATGCCATTCGTCCAGCGAGGCGCCGGTGACGGTGAGTCCGTCGGCGCCCGGGGCGGCGGGAGTCGGGGCCTCGCTGGTGGAGCGCGGCTGAGGGGTTTCGCCGAGGGGGTGCATACCTGCTGTTCGTCCCTTCCGATGGGGCCGGCGCGGCCGCCGCGGGCGGTCTGCCGGTGCTGTGACTGGTGCGTTGCGGGTCAGATCAGGTCCATGGCAGCCACTTCGTCGGGGCTGCCGTAGCTGACAGGCCCGTGGAACCGCCGGCGGGCGGTGGCGAACCACCACACGGTGGCGATGAGCAGCACCACTCCCAGTGCGATCGGTGCGTAGTTGAACGAGTCGGCGGTGATCGGTGAGACCTGCGGCAGCATGAACAGCACACTACTGATCACGATCCAGGTCACGGCGATACCCGCGACGAGCTTGCCGTAACGCCCCAGGTTCCACGGGCCGGGCTCGAAGTCGTCCAGCCGCAGCCGGAGGAAGATCGGCACGCCGTAGGCGAGGAAGAGCCCGACGACATTGACGCTCACGATGGCGGTGAAGGCGGTGTGGGACCACCAGCCGGGCAGTACCAGCACCATGGGGCAGACCGCGGCGAGCCATACGGCCTTGACCGGTGTGCGCGTACGGGAGGACACCGAATGCCACCAACGGGAGCCGGGCATCGCCCCGTCGCGGGAGAACGCGAAGATCTGGCGGGTATTGCTGGTCATGTTGGCCAGACCGCAAAACAGCATGGCGCCGATCACGATCAACAGGAGCAGCTTGGCCGTGCCCGTGCCGAGCGCGTCGATGAGAATCTGCACCGGCGGCGCTGACGCACTCGCCGTATCGGCATAATCACGGATCGCGTACACGAGTGCGAGCATGAGGATCAGTCCGGTGATCGCCGAGTAGGCGATCGCACGCATAATGCCCTTCGGCGCGTTGACAGTTGCCTTCACGGTCTCTTCGGACATATGGAAGCTGCCGTCGAAGCCCGTGAACGTCCAGCTGGTGACGAGCAGACCAAGCATTGCCGCGTACATGCCATTACTGAAACCGGTGTTATTGACGAAGTGGGTCATGAACGACGCCGGCTGATGGTGCGTGGGTATCACGATCAGCGAGGTGACGATCACCACCATGCCGATCAGCAGCCACCATACGGAGATCCGGTTCACCAGTGCGACGAGCTGCACCGTATACGTATTGGCCAGCGCCTGGAGCAGCAGGATCACCGCTGCGATGCCGACCGTTTGCTGCGCCGTCGCCTCGTAGGAGGGCCACTGCATCGCGATGAACGCCTGGATGAAGGTGGCGGCGGCGTAGTTGGTGGCGGCGGTGCCGCCCACCTGACCGACGAAGTTCAGCCAGCCCGTGTACCAGGACCAGGCGCCGCGATGACGCTTGGCGAGCTTGCCTGCGGAGAAGTACAACGCACCGCTGGTTGGGTAGGCGGAGGCGATTTCGCCCATGGCCGCACCGACGAACAGCACCATGATCGACACGCCGATCCAGCCGAAGACGAGAATCCGCGGCCCACCGGCACCCATTCCGAACCCGAATGCGGAAAAGATCCCGGAGATGATGTTGATGATCGTGAAGGAGATCGCGAAATTGTCGAATGCACGGAATCGGCGGGTAAGCTTCCGCGGATATCCCATGGCGTGCAGCGTCGCGTCATCATCGAGGGTGACAGACGTTTCGTCGTGACGGGTTTTCGAGCGAGAGAGATATGTGCGCTCGGACACAATCGCAGCCTTTCTGATGGGGCTGATGGGGGGTGATTGCGCTGAAAGGAATATTTCATCGTGCGCCCTGGAATTCCGTAAACTCACCAGGGCGGTTCAGGCGGCATTGGGGATCGGCAGTCCGCATGAGCGTCTCGCTTTGGTGAGCTGCTCCGCGGGTTCGCCGAACGCGCTCCAGGGCATGCGAGAGGCATACGGGCCCATCGCCGTGAAGACTTCCCGTGCCTCGAATTCGCGCTTCGCCATGTACAGCGCGTGCGCGAGGTACGCCAGGTCCAGCACCGGAGTGAACCGGTAGCCGGCCACCTGCGGAAACCAGTGGTTGTAGCTTCCCGTCGCCGTGGCGATCCACTGGGACTGCTCCCACGTGCTGTCAGCCAGCAGAGCGGACGGGTCGTAGTCCTCGACGAGCGCCACCAGCGGAAGCAGCCGAAGGGCCGAGGTGGCCGGTGCCCGGTGGCTGAGGAACGAGGCGACGTCCCATCTCGCGCTCGCCGACCCGCCGTGACGGGTGAAGAAGAAGGCCAGGAACCGGTGGTGCGCTTCGCGGTTCCAGGGGTCGAGGCGAAGAATGCGGGAGAAGAGGTACCAGGGGCCCGGCGGTGCTGTCAGCAGCCCTTGCGGAGCGGGATCGCGAGGTCGGCGGAGGCGGGCCATGGCCAGTTGAGCCACCCATGGGGTCGGGTCCTCGGGCAGCATCTGCGCCGCTCGATCACACGCCGTCCTTGCGATGCCCACGAGGGTGCCCGCCCGTCGGTCACCGGCATCCGCCATACGTAACGCCCGGAGCATCGCCACGCGCGCCCACAGCAGTGCCGCCTCCGCGCTCGGCTCCTCGGCCAGCCAGCGCTCGGCCAGATCGGAGTCCGCAGCCTCGGAAGCCAGCACCAGTGACCGGTGGGCCCGCACATCGAAATCGCCACGTGCCTCCCTGAGGACGTCGTGTGCGCCGAGGTACCTGCCGGCCTTCACATCAATGCATGCTCGCGCCAACTGGCGATCGTCGGCCGCCGGATGCCACACGTACTGCCCCTCAAAGGAGCCAGCAGCCACGATCCCCTCCCAATCCCGCACAGGACACCACTCACAACACACACATTTCCGGCCACTGTCGAATTCAGCCGGATCCGACAGATCCACCGGCAGCGTCAACACCCTACTCAAACATCAAGTCGCCTCGAAACTGATCCCCCGGAATATCTGGCTTCAAATCGATTGGCGCTATGGCATTCAAGACGGATGCGATCCATGTCGCGGAGGATGGTTTGGCATATGCCTTTCTCGCGGGATCCTCTCCTGCGCCTGCATTGGTGGAGGCGTTCCAGGACGAGGCGACCGCGGCGCAGGTCGACGACGACCACTTCTCCGCGGCGCCGGAAACGATGCGCCCTGGTGGCGGGCCCGTGCGGATGCGAACCGGCCCACGTGCGGTGACCCTGGAGGAGTGGGGGCCATGCGGCGAGGAGGATGACCGATGTCCGTAATGGACAAGATCAAGCACATGCTCAAGGGCCATGAGTCTCAGGCCGACCAGGGCATCGAAAAGACGGGCGACTTCGTCGACGACAAGACAAAGGGCAAGCACCGACGCCAGGTCGACACCGCCCAGGACACGATGAGGGAGCAGTTCGGCACGGACCGGGACCGGGACAACCCGCCCCAGCCCTGACCACGTCGACCCACTCCCCCACACGTTCGTCTCCGCCGCCCTCAGTACGAGGGCGGCGGAGACAGCGCCGACATGGGCAGGCGGGCTGCAGCGGCGAAGGCGAGCCGATCAGTGATCGGCGGGCTCGGGGACGAGACCGTCCGCGACGAGGCCGGCGAGTACCGCCTCGCTCAACGCATGGACCGCGGACTGCGGGCGGACCATCACGGTGAACTCCTTGATCCGGCCCGTCTCGTCGAACTGGAGCAGATCGATGCCGTGGATCTGCATGCCGTTCACGGCTGCCCGGAAGAGCAGGATCTCCGACGGAGCCTCCGCACCGTCCGTACTGGTCTCGGCCTCGCCGTCGAACTGTCCGATGTAGCGGAAGTCCTCGAAGGTCCGCAGCAGGACACCGAAGAGGCCCAGCACCATCGGCCTGCCCTCGAAGGGCCTGAACTTCACGGGGCTGTAGAAGCGGACATCGTCGGTGAACAGCTCGTCGAGCGCGGTGAGATCCCGCGCCTCCACGGCGGCGCGGAAACGTTCAGCAGTCTCCATGACTCCTCCTGATCCTGATGCTTCTTATACTCAAGAATGTGACTAGTCGGTTTCTTGAGTATGATGCAGGGACGGACAAGGAATGGGAAGGGGCTGCTTCGATGGCCTTGCGGCACGCCGTACTGGCGGCGCTGCTGGACGGTGAGTACAGCGGATACCAGCTGGCCAAGGCGTTCGACATCGGCGTCGCGAACTTCTGGCACGCCCTGCCCCAGCAGCTGTACGCCGAGCTGACCAAGCTGGAGAAGGAAGGCCTGGTCACGGGTCGACAGGTGATCCAGGAGACCCGGCCCAACAAACGGCTGTTCCAGGTCACCGACGCCGGTCGCGCCGAGCTCGAGCAGTTCGCGGCAGCCTTTTCGAAACCCGCGTTCATCCGCGACGACCTGCTGGTCAAGGTCCAGGCCGCCGACCGCATCGGCACCGGTCCCGTGATCGAACAGCTCGAGGAGCGAGCCGCCGTCGCGCAGGCCAAGGTCGAGCTCTTCGGCGAACTTCTGCGGCAGATGCGCGGCGATGCGGACGAGGAGGAGTTCCTGCTCCGCGGCGACCGGATCGGGCCGTACTTGACCTGCCTGCGCGGTCTGGCCTTCGAACAGGACAACCGGGACTGGTGCTTGCGGATCGCGGCCGTCCTGCGGATGAGGCAGAGCACTCCTGCCGAGCGGTGAACACCGGCGCAGTACGCGACCGCGTGCGTGCCCGCGTCACCGTCTCCGGACGGTCGGCCGCCGCCGGTGACAACGTTTTCCGGCGGCGACCACCCGTACGGAACCGGGCGTCTAGGGAGCAGGCCTGGTTCCGATGACAACGGTGGCGTACAGCTCCTCGGAGCTGACCACCTGCGGGATCAGCCCGTCACGGGCGACGGTTTCGACGGCCCGCGGCGCCTGGCGCTCGCTCGTCTCGAACAGCAGATGGCCGCCCGGCGCCAGCCAGAGTGACGCCGCGGCGGTCACCCGCCGCAGGACGTCGAGCCCGTCCGCGCCACCGTCGAGCGCCACGCGTGCCTCGTGGACACGGGCCTCCGCGGGGAGCAGCTCGATCTCTTCGGTGGGCACATAGGGCACATTGGCGAGTAGGACGTCGACGCGGCCCCGCAGCGTGCCGGGCAAGGGCTCGTAGAGGTCACCTTCGTAGACCTGGCCTCCGGCGGCGGTGACATTGCGGCGGGCGCACCGCACCGCGGCGGGATCGATGTCGGCGGCGTGCAGCTCGGCCCGGTCCAGGCCGGCGACCACCGCCGCGCCCAACGCGCCCGAGCCGCAGCACAGGTCGACGACGACAGCTCGCGGCCCGGCCAGCGCGGCGGCCCTGCCGACGAGAAACTCGGTGCGGCGGCGCGGCACGAAGACGCCGGGGTCCACGGCGATCCGCAGGCCGCAGAACTCCGCCCAGCCAAGGACGTGTTCGAGGGGCAGGCCGACAACTCGCCGCTCCACCATGGCAGCGAGGTGATCGGAGTCGCGTGCCGCGGAGACGAGCAACTGCGCCTCGTCCTCGGCGAAGACACAGCCTGCGGCACGAAGCCTGGTGACGATGGCGGAAAGAGGAAGAAGTGACGGTGAAACCGACATACGAACCTTTCGGGATGCCTATGGGCGCTCCCGCGGTCACCTATGCCTGACGGACCGCACAGCCGTGAGAAGAGAGCACCCAGCCTGGTACAGCGGTAATGGGTCTCACCTCCTCGGTACGTTTCCTGCCGGAGACGGCAACACTACCCGAGCCGGACCGCGGCACGCAGTTCGGTCGACGCCCGGGCGCAAACTCGCCCTGCCCAGATATTCTCATCAATGATGTTCACCCCCACGAGCCCCACCTTCCGCGAACTGGCCGTGCAGGCGCTCTCGTCCACCGAGCACGGCTACGACCTGCTTGCTCCGAAGTTCGACCAGACGTCGTTCCGGACATCGGATCGTCTGCTGGACGCGGTGGTACGTGCCGTCCGGCCGCTCGGGCCGTTCGCGGCCGGACTCGACATCTGCTGCGGCACCGGCGCCGGAGTCGGTGTCCTGCGTCAGTTGTGCCAGGAACGCGTCACCGGCGTCGACTTCAGCGCGGGCATGCTCGCCGCCGCCAGGTCCACTCTGCCGGATGTCCCCGGCGCACCGCCGGTGAGCTGGGTGCGGGCCGACGCCCGCGCACTCCCCTTCCGGCGGGCCTTCGACCTGGCCGTGAGTTTCGGAGCGTTCGGTCACTTTCTGCCCCGCGAACGCCCCACGCTCTTCGCGCAGGTGCACGCGGCGCTGAAGCCCGGCGGCCGGTTCGTCTTTCCCGTTCCGGCACCGCCTCGAGTGGGCTCGAGGCACTACTGGGCCCTGTGGGGCTTCGACGCGGCGATGCGCGTACGGAATCTGCTGTGGCACCCGCGCTTCATCATGTACTACCGCACGTTCCGGCTGCCGGATGTGCTGGACGAACTGGCGCAGGCAGGGTTCACCGTGGAGGTGCTGCCACTGCCGGAGATCGGCCGGCGGCCGGACGGCAGTCCTCGCTGCGTTGTGGTGGTCGCACGCCGAGCGTGAGCACAGGGCTTCACCGGGCCACGACCTCGCGGGCCGGCGCCGTCGGCCGGAGACGTGAGTGGTGGCGGCTGTAGAGCAGGTACACCGCAAGGGCAACAGCGAGCCAGCAGGCGAACAGGGCGTACGCGGGCAGCGGAAGTCCGTAGAGCAGGTAGCCGCAGAAGGACACGGACAGCAATTCTGCTCAGCCTGCGTCCTTGCCGTGTGACTCCCACTGCCTCGTGATGTGCCCGGCCTGCCGGGTGAGCGCGGCCACCAGTTCCTGTGCGCTGGGTGCGACGGTCGAGCGGAGGATCGCGACGCTGATCTCGCGGGCCAGCGGTGGCCCCTCCAGCGGCCGTACGGCGAGGTCGTCGCGCGGGGCGCCGAGTGCGAGGCGGGGCACCAGGGCCACGCCGGTGCCGGCCGCGACGAAGCCCTGCACCATGGCGTAGTCGTCGGTCCGCATCACATGCACCGGTTCGAAGCCGTGCTGCGCGCAGGCCCAGGACAGGACGCGGTCGCACGGATCGCGGGGATCCGCGGCACCGACCCAGTCGTCGTCGCGCAGCTCTTGCAGCGGCACCCGGTCCAGCGCCGCGCATCTGTGATTGTCGGGCATGACCAGCAGCAGCGGGTCGGTCAGCAGCGGGTGCAGTGCGAAGTCCTCGTCCAGGTCGAGTCGGTCGCCCGGCTGGGAGAAGACGAGCGCGGCCTGCAGCTCGCGGGACCTCAGTCCGCGCAGCAGGCTGGGCAGTTCTCCTTCGGCGAGGGAGATATGAACTCCCTTCTGGTTCAAGGCTTTTACGGCAGGTGGCAGCAGCAGCGCACCGGCCGTGGGAAAAGTGCCGATACGCAGCGTGCGGGTGCCGCGCTCGGCCAGGCCGCGGACTTCCCATTCGGCGAGCTGCAGCCGCTCAAGGACCGCTTCCGCATGCGGCAGCAGTGTCTCGCCGAGTTCGGTGAGTACGGCGCCACGGGGCCCACGCTGCACCAGCGGAGCGTCGAAGTGGGCTTCGAGGACGGTCAGATGGTGCGTGACGGTGGGCTGTGCGTAGTGCAGCGCGCGGGCGGCGCCCGCGAGCGAGCCCTCTTGCGCGATGGCCTTGAGTACCTGGAGGTGACGAAGCTCGAGCATATAGACAGTCTATGGAGATACCCAGAGAACTGAAGCATTCCTCTATGAGCCTCCCGCTGGCACTCTGACCGGCGTGAACACCAGAACCACAGCAGTACCCGACCTCTCACCGCCGGTGTCCGCGCAGTGCCGCGCTCCGTTTGCCGAGGCCCTCAGGACCCACGCCGGCCGGGGCTGGCTCCGCCTCAACGTCCCGGGTCACGCCGCCGAGCCCGACAGCTTCGGCCCGCTCGCCGGGACCTTCGGGCCCGAGCCGCTGCGCCTCGACTTCCCTCCGCTGCTCGAGGGCCTCGACCTCGGTACGGCTACCCCCATGGACGAGGCGCTGGCCCTGGCCGCGGAAGCGTGGGGAGCGCGACGCACCTGGTTCCTGACGAACGGCGCCTCGCAGGGCAACCACACCGCGTCCCTGGTGGCCCCGGCCCTGGGACGTACCCTCGTCGTCCAGCGCAGCGTGCACTCCAGCGTGATCGACGGGTTGGTGCTGTCCGGGCTGAAGGCCGCCTTCGTCCAGCCGTCCGTCGACACGGAGCAGGGCATCGCCCATGGTGTGACGGCCGAGGATCTCGCCGCGGCCATCGCCCGGCACCCCGATGCCGCGGCCGCCTATGTTGTCTCCCCCAGCTACTTCGGTGCGGTCGCCGACGTACGCGCGCTCGCCGAGGTGTCGCATGGCGCGGGCATCCCGCTGATCGTGGACGAGGCCTGGGGTGCGCATTTCGGATTCCATCCGCGCCTTCCCGGTAACGCGCTCTCGCAGGGCGCCGACCTGGTCACCTCCAGTACGCACAAGCTCGCCGGCAGCCTCACCCAGTCCGCGATGCTGCACCTCGGGCACGGACCGTTCGCCGACGTGCTCGAGCCCTTGATCGACCGGGCGTTCCGGCTGGTGCAGTCCACGAGCTCGAGCGCACTGCTGCTGGCCTCCCTCGACCTGGCCCGGATGACGCTGATGGCAGGCCGCGACGCCGTCGGCGCCTCCGTCGAGGCAGCGGACGAGATACGCCAAGTGATCCGCTCCGTCGGCCGGTTCGCCGTGGTCAGCGACGGCTTCGGACGGTTCCCCGACATCGTGACGGCCGATCCGCTGCGGATCGCCATCGACACTCGCGCCGGGGGGATCCCCGGCCACGAGGCACGCCGCCGGCTGTCGCGCGACCATCGGATCATGGTGGAGGTGGCCACCGACTCGGCGATCGTCGCGGTGGTCGGCGCCGGTTCGGCCCCCGGCACCGACCGGTTCATCAAGGCCCTGCACGCCTTGCCGTCGCCTCTTGCAGGCACCGGTCCCGGAGGCACCGGCACGGGAAACACCGGCGTTGGCGACAGTCTTGGAAGCACCGGCCTCGGAAGCGCCGACGAGCGGCTACGGCTGTCACTGCCGCAGCCCGGACCCTCCCGGCTCACCGCCCGTGAAGCCTTTATGAGCCCCACCCGCGTGGTCCCCGCGGCAAAGGCCGTCGGTCTCATTTCCGCCGACACACTGGCCGCGTACCCGCCGGGCATCCCCAATGTGCTGCCCGGCGAGGTCATCACCGCCGAGACGGTCCGTTTCCTGCAGCGCACCGCGTCGGCCCCGAGCGGCCATGTACGCGGCGCGGTCGATCCGGGCGTCTCGCACATGCGCGTCGTCGACCCATCGCGCGTCGTCGGCGCCGCTGCCACCGCGGGGGCCGACTGACACTCCGCCGCGCACTGACATCAGGTCACGGACCCGGGTCCGTTCCGCATCTGGTTGTCGAACTCCTCTCCCTCCACACCCCCGTCCGAGGGAAGAGCGGGTTCCGCACATCTTGGCCACGCTACGGTTCCAACCGGCACGGAAGGCACACCCGGAAGGCAGTGTGGCCGGGGCGGCTGGTCAGATCGACCCGCCCGCCGTGCGCGGTGGCCACCGCGTGGGTGATCGCCAGCCCGAGACCAGTACCGCCGGCGCTTCTCGCCCTGCCGTCATCGGTCCGCACGAACCGGTGGAAGACCTCGGCCTGCAGCGCTTCGGGCACGCCCGGCCCGTTGTCCTGGACGACGAGCTCCACCTTGCCGTCCCGCCCTGCAAGCCGGAGGGTGACCTGTGTACCCGCCGGTGTGTGGGTGCGGGCATTGGCGAGAAGATTGGTCAGCACCTGCTGCAACCCCCGCTCGTCGCCGCGGAGTACCACCGGTTCCTCCGGCAGCTCCAGGACCCATCGGTGTTCCGGT
Organism: Streptomyces sp. NPDC002730; assembly: GCF_042888805.1. Classification (NCBI taxonomy): domain Bacteria; kingdom Bacillati; phylum Actinomycetota; class Actinomycetes; order Kitasatosporales; family Streptomycetaceae; genus Streptomyces; species Streptomyces sp. NPDC002730. The sequence continues at coordinate 79,924 of NZ_JBIAQG010000004.1, read as the reverse complement.
CCGGCGGCGCGAGCGTCACTGACCGCGTCGAGCACCAGCCGGGTCAGGTCCACAGGTTCGCCGGCCAGCGGGCGTCCGGCGTCGAGCCGGGCCAGTAGCAGCAGATCGTCCACCAGCTCGCCCATCCGCACCGACTCGCACTGGATCCGGACGAGAGCGTGGCGTACCTCGCCCGGTACCGGCGCCTGGCTGCGCAGTGCGAGCTCCGCGTGGCCGCGGATCGAAGCCACCGGGGTGCGCAGCTCATGGCTGGCGTCCGCGGCAAAGCGGCGCAGCCGCTGCTCGCTGGCGTGCCTGCGCGCCAGCGAATCCTCGACGTGCTGCAGCATCCGGTTGAACGCCCCGCCGACCCGGCCCACCTCGGTCCTCGGATCGGTGTCCGGCACCCGCTGAGGCATTGCCACATTGCCGCCACCGAGCGGGAGCTGGGCGACCCGGGATGCGGTGGCGGCCACCCGCCTCAGCGGGCGCAGCGACAGCCGCACCCCGAGCGCTCCGGCGATCCCGGCGGCGAGCAGAGCCGCGCCGAACACCACCGCCTCGACCAGTTGCAGTCGGCGTACGGTGTCCTCCACCGGCTGCAGCGGCAGCCCGGTGATCAGCACATCGCCCGCCGGGCCGCGGATTCCCATCAGCCGGTACTCGCCGAGCGCGGAGAGCTGGACGCTGCGGCCCTGGCCGTCTGCGGGTATTTGCGTCAGATTCTTACGGTCGGACGCGTTCAGCGGCACCGCGGTCTCCGTCCGGTCGCGCACCACTGCGGCCTGGGTCACCGAACCGCGCAGAACACAGGCGCCGAAGGTGCCCGCGGACTGCCCGCGGGTGTCGGGGCCCGACGCGGACTTCTCCGACGCCAGGGCCGGATCCAGGCTGGCCGGGAAATGGCCGCCGACCGCCGTCAGCTGCTGGTCGAGCCGACGCACCAGAAACCCTTCCAGAGCGGCGGTCGTTGCGACGCCGACGGCCAGGCAGCTCAGGGCAAGCAGCACCACCAGACCGAGAGTGAGCCGTGCTCTGAGGCTGCGGGCGGACGGCAGGGGGAGACGTTTCATCGTGCGTCCGGTTTGAGTACGTAGCCGACGCCGCGCACCGTATGGATCAAGGGGGTGCGTCCGGCGTCGATCTTCTTGCGCAGATAGCTGATGTAGAGCTCGACCACATGAGCCTGGCCGCCGAAATCGTAACTCCACACGCGGTCCAGGATTTGCGCCTTGCTGAACACCCGCCGCGGGTTGCGTACGAGGAATCGCAGCAGTTCGAACTCTGTGGGCGTCAGATCCACCACCTGTCCGGCGCGCGACACCTCGCGGGCGTCCTCGTCCATCACCAGGTCGCCGACGGCCAGCAGTGTGCTTCCGTCCGTCGTACGGGTCATTCCGGCCCGGCGCAGTAGCCCGCGCAGCCGAGCGAGCACCTCCTCCAGGCTGAACGGTTTGGTGACGTAGTCGTCACCGCCTGCCGTGATCCCGGCGATGCGGTCCTCGACGGCGTCCCGCGCGGTCAGGAACAGCACGCACACCTCCGGAAGCGCGGCACGCAGCCTGCGGAGCACCTCCAGGCCGTTGATGTCGGGGAGCATCACGTCCAGCACCACCGCGTCGGGGCGGAACTGCGAGGCGGTGGCCAGCGCATCCTGGCCAGTGCCGGCCGCCCTGACCTCCCAGCCCTCGGAACGCAGCACGTCACAGAGGATGCCGGCCAGATCGGGTTCGTCGTCCACCACGAGTACCCGCACTTGTGTGCCGTTGGGGCGACGCAGACCGGCAGGTGCGGCGGCAAAGGCCTCGGTCGTCCGTCTGCCGTCGGGTGCAGACGGTGGGGAGGAGTCGTCGGTCGCGGGGGTGTCGGGCAGTTCCATGGTCCTCGCAGTATTACGTCCCAACCTCTGAGTTTCCTCTGAGTCCACCGGTTGACCGGCTGAGGGCCCGCGTTCAGAGGAAACCCAGAAATTCCGCTGCCAGGGTGAGCCACCGACCGGTTCCCGGGCCGCCCTGGCGCCCCCGGAATGCCAGGCCGACGCCCGGATGTCCAGCCGAAGGGGATTCCTGATGACCACCGTCCAGCACACAGGTACGGCCGCGTCCGTGCCCCGGCACGCGTCGCCGCCGAAACGGCGGCGGTGGAGGCTGCCCGCCCCTGCGGTCCTGGTGGTGATCTACTCCGGTGCGGCGGCGGTACTCGGCCTGTGGTGGCGGCACACGCCCGCAGTCGTCGGCGTCGACGGCTGGCTGACGGGCGCCGGGCGGATCACCGGACTCCTGGCCGGCTACGCCTGCGCCGTCCTGCTCCTGCTCATGGCGCGGATTCCGGCCCTCGATCGGGGCGTGGGCACCGACAGGCTCGCCCGCTGGCACGCGATCGGCGGGCGATACACCGTCGCCCTCGCCCTCGCCCATACGCTGCTGATCATCTGGGGGTACTCCATCAACTCCACGACCAGCGTCGTGGACCAGACGACCACATTGGTGCTGCGTTACCCCGACATGCTGAAGGGCACCATCGGCCTGATTCTGTTCGTCGTGGTGGGCGGAGTGTCAGCACGCGCGGCGCGGCGCCGCCTGAGCTACGAGACCTGGTACTACCTGCACTTCTGCACCTATCTCGCGGTCTATCTGGCCTTCTTCCACCAGCTGTCGAACGGCGCCGACTTCGTGGCGGACCGTCCGGCCCGGGTGGCCTGGTACACCCTGTACCTCGGGACGGCGGCGCTGCTGCTGCGGTATCGGTTTCTCAGCCCGCTGCTGCGTGCGCTGCGTCACCGGCCGCGGGTGGCCGAGGTCCGCCCGGAGGCCCCCGGTGTCGTGTCCGTGTACCTCACCGGCAAGAACCTGGACCGGCTCGGCGCGGAGGCCGGCCAGTTCTTCCGCTGGCGATTCCTCACCCCGGGGATGTGGTGGACGGCCAACCCCTTCTCACTGTCCGCCCCGCCCGATGCCGGCTACCTGCGGATCACAGTGAAGGAGGCAGGTGGCCACAGCCGTGCGGTGGCGCGGCTGCGGCCCGGCACCCGGGTCTGGGCCGAAGGGCCGTACGGAGGCTTCACAGCCAACCGCCGCAGCAGGTCGAAGGTTCTCCTGCTCGCAGGCGGCGTCGGCATAACACCGCTGCGTGCCCTGTTCGAGACTCTGCACGGCGAGGTGACGCTGCTCTACTACGCCCGCCGCGAGGAGGATCTGGCGCTGCGCGGTGAGCTGGACGAGATTGCCGCTGTCCGTCGCGCCCGGGTGCTCTACGCCGTCGGCGAGGGCGCTCTGCCGTTGACGGCAGAGTCGTTGTGCGGGGCGATCGGGGATCTGGCGGAACACGAGGTCTATCTGTGCGGGCCGCCGGGGATGACCGCGGCGGCCAAGAACGCCCTGCGGGACGCCGGAGTTCCGCGTCGCCACATTCACCACGAGTCGTTCGAGTTCTGAGGAGGAACTGCTGTGAACCGATCCATGAGCCGACCTGTCATGGCCACCACGGCGACCGTCGCCGGTGTGGTGCTGATACTGGCGCTGAAACCGCAGGAGAGTCCGGCAGTGGCGTCCGCGCCGCCGGTCAGGCCTTCCGCCGGCGCATCCACGAGCGCGCCGCCTGGTGGCAGTCCGTCGGGCGCCGCCGACTCCGGCCGGCCGTCAGGCACCTTCACCGGTGACACGGTCAACGCCGGGCAAGGAGGAGCGGTACAGGTCGAGATCACCATGAACCAGGGCCGGCTGACCGCGGTGGACGTCCTGCAAGGAGTGCACGAAGCCGGCCCCAGCGCCGACGCGATGGCCCGGCTGACTCAGGAGGCACTGGCCGCGCAGAGCGCCCGGATCGACGCCGTGTCCGGCGCCACCTTCACCAGCGAGGGATACGTTTCCTCACTGCAGAGCGCGCTGGACCGGGCGAGTGGGTGAGGGCGAGGCCATGCGTCATGTGGAGCATGTGATGGGCACTGTGTTCTCCTTCGTAGTCCGGAGCGAGCCGAGCCTGGCTGTCCACCAGGCCCTCACCGAAGCGGTGGCGTGGCTCCACCGGGTCGACGAGGTCTTCTCCCCCTGCCGAGCGGACAGCCAGATCAGCCGCCTCGGGCGCGGTGAGCTGACCGTCGGCCAGTGCGACGACGAGGTGGCCGAAGTGCTCGATCTGTGCCGGGCTGCCGGCCGCGCCAGCGGCGGGTGGTTCACCTTCACTCCCGGTGGGCGCCTCGACCCGTCCGCCATGGTCAAGGGCTGGGCGGTGGAGCGGGCCTCACAGATTCTCTGCGAGGCGGGGGCCCGGCACCATTGCGTCAACGGCGGTGGTGACATCCAGGCACGAGGCGAGGCCGGCCCCGGTCGGCCATGGAGCATAGGTGTGGCCCATCCGTTGCAGCCCGGCGAGCTCGTCACCGCGGTCTCCGGCCGTGACCTGGCGGTTGCGACCTCAGGAAGCGCCGAGCGCGGCCACCACATCGTCGACCCGCACAGCGGACGGCCGGCGACCGGGCTGGCCTCGATCACGCTGGTCGGACGGAATCTCACCGAGGTGGACGCCATGGCCACCGCCGCGTTCGCGATGGGCGACGAGGCACGCGAGTGGATCCGGACGCTCGACGGCATCGAGGCGTTCGCGTGCACCGCGGATGCCCGAGTCTGGTGGACACCCGGCTTCGCGGAGCACGGCCTGGTTCCGGCCAACGGCTGACGGCACCTCGAGGCCGCTCTCCCGGCGCCGGCCACTGCTGCGAATCCGGGTCCGTTGTCGCACGTTCCCGAACGTCTGCCTCATCTACGACGTCGATGACGTGACACCTCGTCACAGGCTGAACCGGTCCGGCCGGCAGAGGTGGCGTGCGGACGAGTCTGTGGTGCTCGGAGACCGTCCCTGGGGCCGCGGGTACGGCGGAACAGAACAGGGCCGGCGCCGAGGCGACCGTCGGCCGCCATCGCGAGCAAGGCAGCCGGCGCTTTCGCCGTGTACACGGGCTCATGACGCACATCTGCATGTACAGCACCGTTGTCGGCCAATCTTGACAACGATGTCAGTCAGTGGTCCAGTCCTGCCTTACCGGGATATCGACGAGGAGGCGGCTCTGCGATGGCAATCGGATCAACACCCACGGCGCTCCGGCCCAGTTGGCGTTCCCGCGGCGCTCATGTCGTCGCGCTGATGCGGAGCATGCTGGCCCCGACCGACGTCCTCGCCGCGGACGCCGGAGAAGCCTCCGCCGCCAAGACGAACGGCCCCCTGCCCGTGTACCCGAAGCCCCGGTCGGCGAAGAGCCGACCGGAAGAGGTGCGCATTCCACCGGCCGTGACACTCGTGAAAGGCCCGTCGACCGACGCCTCCGCACTCGCCGTGGCCCGGGAAGTGCTGCGCGACGCCGGAGTGCGCACCATCCATCAGGTCGACGACCGCACTCCCGTACGCGGCGCCCGGCTCACCGTCCATGTGGGCGGGCACAAGGAGAACGCCGCCACCGCCGGTGCGCTGCGCGCGCTGGGTGTGCAGGGCGCCGAGACCATGGCCGCCGAGGGGTACGTGCTCGCGGTCGGCGAGGGCAGGGACGGCCGCGACCGGATCGTGCTGAGTGGCGCGGACGGCGCCGGTACGTACTACGCCGCCCAGACGCTGCGTCAGCTGGTGCACGGCTTACGGCTGCAGGGCGTGGTGATCCGTGACTGGCCCTCGCTGCGGTGGCGCGGGGTGATGGAGGGTTTCTACGGACCGCCGTCCTCGCATCAGCAACGCCTCGCCGATCTCGACTGGTTCGGCCGGCACAAGCTGAACTCCTATGTCTACGCACCGAAGGACGACCCCTATCGGCGGGCAGAATGGCGCAAGCCCTACCCGGCGGACGAACTCGCCCTGATCGGTGAGCTGGTACGGCGGGCCCGGGAGAACCATGTCTCGTTCGGCTACGTCCTCTCCCCGGCCTGTCGGTCCGCTACTCGCAGCCGTCCGAGGCCGCCGCGCTGACCGCGAAGTTCGAGTCGCTGTGGGAGCTGGGCGTACGCAGCTTCGTCGTGGCCTTCGACGACATCGACGACCAGCGGTGGAACTGCGACGAGGACCGGGCGGCTTTCGGCACAGGACCGGCGGCCGCCGCAGGCGCCCAGGCACACCTGGCCAACGCCGTGCAGAAGGCATTCAATGCGGTGCACCCCGAAGCCGAGCCGCTGCAGATGATGCCGACCCAGTACTGGGGAACGTCCAGGACCGACTACACGCGGCGCATCGCGCAGGATCTCGATCCCGGGATCGTCGTCCAGTGGACGGCAAGGTGACGCTGCGGCGCGCTGCGGCGCATGCCGCCGCGTACGCAGGGGCCGGGACGAGCGTGCTCTTTCGGCTGTTGGCGCTACGAATTCGAGGCCTGCCAGGTCGCCGAAAACAGCCCGCGACCGAGCCGTTGACAGGCTTTGCACGACCATGACATCTTTCCCGGGCCGATCAGACAACGTTGTCAAGAAGGGATACGCCCATGCGACGGTCAGCCGGCTGGATGCGTACGAGAGCGATCCGGATGGTGGTCGCCACTTTGCTGGCCGGCGGTCTGAGCGGACCGGCCACCGCGACCGCCGTCGCCACGCCGGCGCCCTCTCCAGCACCCGCGGCCGACCCGGCCGGCCTGGTCAACCCCTTCGTCGGCACACAGAACTTCGGCAACACCTTCCCCGGTGCGAGCGCCCCCTTCGGCATGGTCCAGGTGAGCCCGGACACCGGCGGCCAGGGCGGCTACGACTATCAGCAGGGCAAGATCCACGGCTTCAGCCAGACGCATCTCTCCGGCGTCGGCTGCGGCGTCGCGGGCGAGCTGCCGATCATGCCGACGACCGGCGCGGTCGACCGGGTCAACCCCGACGACTACCGCTCGGTGTACTCGCACGACGACGAGAAGGCCGAGCCCGGCTACTACCGGGTCAGCCTGAAGTCGTACGGCATCAATGCCGAGCTCACCGCGACGCGGCGCACCGGCTGGCAGCGCTACACCTTCCCGTCCACCGGCGCCGCCAACGTCCTGTTCAACACCGGCAAGGCCAACCAGAAGGTGTACGACTCCGAAGTGCACGTCGTCGGCGACCGCACGGTCGAGGGCCGGGTACACGCGGGCAACTTCTGCGCCGGCAAGGACGATCACACCGTCTACTTCACCGCCACCTTCGACCGGTCCTTCAAGACCCAGGGCACCTGGCGCGGTTCGACCCCGGAACCGGGCAGCCGGGACGCCGCCGGCGAGGGCGCCAACGGCGCCTGGGTGACCTTCGACGCGAGCGTCGACAAGGACGTCGTGATGAAGGTCGGCCTGTCCTACACCGGAGTCGAAGGCGCCCGGAAGAACCTGGCGGCGGAGACGAAGGACTCGTACGACTTCGACGCCACCCGTGCCGCCCTGCACCGCACTTGGGAGGAGCAGCTCGGCTCCATCGGCATCGGCGGCGGTTCGCGCGACCGGCAGAGCGCCTTCTACACCGCGCTCTATCACGCACAGCTGCACCCGAACCTGGCCGGCGATGTGGACGGCCGCTACACCGGCTTCGACCGGAAGACCCATACGGCCGACGGCTTCACGCCGTACCAGAACCTCTCACTGTGGGACACCTACCGGCCGCAGAACCAGCTCCTGGAACTCCTGGAACCCGAGGTCGCCCGCGATGTCGCGCTGTCCGTCGTCGCGATCGGCAAGGACGGCGGCTGGCTGCCGCGCTGGGCGCTGGCCAACAGCGAGACCAACATCATGACCGGTGACCCGGTGACTCCGTTCCTCGTCGAGGCCTGGTCGAAGGGCCTGCTGGCCGGCCACGAGGAGGAGGCGTACGCGCTGCTGAGGAAGAACGCCACCAGCACTCCGCCCGCCGACTCCGCGTACAACGGCCGCTCGGGCGTGGACTTCTACCGCGAGCGCGGCTATATCCCCTCGGGTCTCGGCCTCGGCAAGGACTGCGCCGACAAGGGCGGCGACAACGACTGCAACCACCCCGCATCGGCCACTCTCGAGTACGCGGCCGCGGATGCCTCGCTCGCCCTGATGGCCGGCGGGCTGGGTCACCGGGCCGACGCCGGGATGTTCGCGGCGCGCGGCCGGTGGTACCGCAACCTGTGGGACTCCTCCATCGGCCAGTTCCGTCCGCGTACCACGCAGGGCACCTGGGTGACGCCGTACGACCCGGTCGAGGCGGGCCACCAGTTCCACGAGGGCGGCGCCTACCAGTACCAGTGGCTGGTGCCACAGGACCCGGCCGGTCTCGTCGCGCTGATGGGTGGCAGGAAGGCCACCGAGAAGCGGCTCGACGAGTTCTTCGTCCACGACAAGCTGCTCACCGACCCGGCGGGCACCGCGCGCAAGGACTGGATCTCGCAGCCGTACGACTACTACGGCAAGCCCACGTACAACCCCAACAACGAGCCCGATCTGCACGCCCCGTACATGTATCTGTGGGCGGGCGCGCCCGCGAAGACCGCGACCGTCACACGGGCGGCGATGACGCTCTTCACCAACGGCCCGGACGGCATGACCGGCAACGACGATCTGGGCACGATGTCGGCCTGGTACGTCTTCTCGTCGCTCGGTCTGTACCCGACGATGAGCGGCGCCGACTTCCTGGCGCTCTCCAGCCCGCAGTTCGAGTCGGCGACCATCAGGATCGGACAGTACGGCCGCAAGCAGGGCGGCACTCTGACGCTCACGGCGCCCGGCGCGAGCGACGACCGGAGGTACGTCCAGAAGGTGGCCCTGAACGGCAAGAACATCCGCACCACCTGGCTGGGCTGGGACACGATCGCGCACGGCGGGCGGCTGACCCACCGGCTGGGCACCGAACCGTCCGCGTGGGGCACGGACCGGAACGCCGAACCCCCGTCGGTCGGCGGAGCGGCGGCTGCCGACGGGCGCCGGCACCTCGACGCTTCGCTGCGGCCCGCCTCGGACGCCGTACCGTCGAGCGACACGGGGCAGACCGCGCATCTCGCGGTGGACGTACTGGCCCAGTCGCTGGGCGAAGTACGCGTGTCCGTGGCGGCGAAGGCTCCCTCCGGCTGGGCGGTGAAGGCGCCCGCACAGGTGACGGTGAAGTCCCGCAGGCTGCCGGTGCAGACGACGGTCCCGCTCGCGGTCACGGTGCCGGCCGCAACCGCGGTCGGCTCGTACCCGGTCCGGATCACGGTCGCGGCGAAGGGCACTCCGGCGGTCGCCCGCACGGCCACCGTCGAGGTGCGGCCCGCGGCGAGCTGCGCGAGCGTCGGGAATGAGCAGTGTCCCGTGGAGCTGACCGGTGCCATGAATCACGACGGGACAGCCACGAAGGACCGGTCGGGCGAGGGCAACTTCGACGGTCTCGGCTGGAGTTACGACGCCGGCCTGCTGCCCACGGCCGGCCCGGTCAGCTGGAACGGCGTGCCGTACCAGGCGCCCGACCCGACGGGGACCGCGCCGAACTTCGTAAAGGCACGCGGCCAGGCGCTGCTGCTGCCCGCCGGCGCCCGCTCCGCACTGCACCTGGTCGCCGCATCCCACAACGGTCCTGTGGCCACCACACTGACCGTTCGCTACACGGACGGCAGCACCGCGGACGTGCCGGTCACCATCGGCGACTGGGCCGGATCGACACCGTCCGGCAGCACCGTGGTCCTCGACATGCCGCACCGCATCAAGGACGGGCAGGGTGTCGATGGCCCCTCGGTACGGCTGTTCGGCGATACGGCGGTGCTCGACAGCGCGAAGCAGGTGCGCTCGGTGGCGCTGCCGGACGACCCCCGCGTCGAGTTGTACGCGATCACTCTGACATGACCTGACGAACTCTGCGTCCGGGGCGCGGGGCCGTGCGGAAACGGGTGGCACGCAGTCGCGTGCTCCGCATAGCTTGTGCGCTCGTGACTGATGATCCGGAGCGCTCGTCGAGTGGCTCGCCCGCTTCCACAGAACGGACCGTGCCGGTCTCCGACAAGTGGACAGCGACAGCTGATCGCCCGCCGACACAATCCGTAACGGCTGAGCGATTGTTCTCCGGAACCTACGTTGCCGCTACATCCTGTTTCACCGCGGTGATGTTCCTGACCGGGTTCGCCGCGCTGGCCGTGGTCCCCACATTGCCGGCGGCGGCGCGGGACTTGGACGGATTGTCGCTCTACCCGCTGGTGGCAGGATGCTTCGTGGCCGCGAGTCTGCTCGGCGGGGTGCTCGGCGGTCATTGGGCAGACCGTGTCGGGGCGCAGCGTCCGCTGGCGGCTGGCATGGTGCTGGCGGTAGTCACCCTGCTGGTCTCGGGCGCCAGCACCTCGATCTGGCAGCTGGCGGCCGGGCGCTTCCTGGACGGGCTGGCGGGCGGGATGGTCGCGGTGTCGGTCAACACCGCTATCGGCCAGGCCTACCCCGACCGCCTGCGACCGCGCGTTCTGGCGTTGATGAGTGCCTGCTGGATCGTCCCGTCGCTGGTCGGTCCTCCGCTGGCGGGGCTGGTGGCCGAGTGGTTGTCCTGGCGCGCGGTGTTCTTCGGTCTGGCAGCCCTCACCGTGCTGCCCGCGCTGGTAGTGGTGGCCATGCTGCGCGGCCCTTCCTGGGCGGCCGCGCCCGCGCCGTCGGGGTGCAGGCCGCCGCGCCCGGCGCTGATGGTCGCGACAGCGGTAAGCCTGGGTGCGGCGTTGGGTCAGTACGGCGTCTCCGGCTGGGACAGGCGCCATCTGCTGTTCGCGGTGGGCGGGCTCGCCCTGCTGGCGGCGTTCGCGCCGCGGCTGCTGCCGCCGGGCACGTGGCGTGCCGCGCGCGGCCTGCCGGCCACGGTCCTGCTGCGCGGCCTGGGTTCAGGCGTGTTCTTCACGCTGGAGGCATACGTGCCCCTGCTGCTGGTCACCGACCGGGACGCGCCTCCCGTGGTGATCGGCCTGGCCTTCACAGGCGCCGCCGTGGCCTGGGCCGGCTCCTCCTGGGTGCAGGGCCGTCTGCTTGAGCACTGCCCCCGCCACCGCTTGGTCGTGGCCGGTGCACTGGTGCAGGCGGCGGCGATCGCGCTCGCGGTCGCCGGGACGCTTCCAGTGACGCCTGCGTACACCGCCGCATCGGCCATGGTCGTCGCGGCCGTCGGCATGGGTATGTACGCCCCTTCCCTCACCGTGCTGTCACTCACCCATAGTCCGCCCGGTCGGCAGGGCTATGCCAGCAGCGCGATGCAGACCACCCAGAACCTGGGCCAGATAACGGTGTTGGGCGTGTCCTCTGCCCTGTTCAACGCCTGCCTCGGCGCAGGCTCGACCGACGCCGTCGGCTACGGCGCCGCCTTCGGCCTGCTGCTCGCACCGTGCATCCTGGCCGCCCTCCTCGCCGTCCGCGCCCGCAGCGCGTGAGCCGAACCGCGCCTACCTGCGCGGCTTCCAAGCCGCGGCGAAGTCCACTTCGGACGCGGGCAGCACCCGGATGCTCCGCCCGGGAAAGTCGATGTGCCGAAAGATCTCATTGTGGTGCGCGATCGACTGCTTCGGCGAGGCGTACTCGCCGGTGTCGGGCCGGTGGGACGTGGTGTGTCCGTCGGCGACCAGCACGAGGTCGTACCGGTGGCTCAGCGCCTGCCGCGCCGTGGTGTCCACGCAGATCTCAGTCGCGAACCCGGTGACGACCACCTCGGTGACTCCCAGCACCTTCAGCGTCTTGTCGAGATCGGTGCCGAGGAAGCTGTCTGCGCTGGTCTTGTGGACGACCGCCTCGTGGGCGCCCGGCGCGAGTTCGGGCACGATCCGCCAGCCCTCGGTACCCGCCTCCACCCCGTCACCCTGATGCTGGATCGTCACAATCGGCACGCCCGCGGCTTTGGCTCGTTCGCGGAGCCCGGTGATCGCGGCGACAGTCTCGGCGGCCCGGTGCGCGATGGCCACCAGGGCGTTCTGCATGTCGATGACGAGGAGCGCGGAGGCATGTGGCATGGGCTCACGCTAGCGGCCCCCTTCCGGGCAGAGCGCACGATCTGACACGGATGTTCCTCAGCCCTCAATCCCCCGAACTCACGTTGCACAGGGTGCAATCAGAGTTGCGTCTATTGCTTATGAGGGCGGCACACGGCACTGTGTTTGCCACATCCGAAGCGACAGACCCACGCGCGAGGTGCACCGCATGAGCAGCAGGGCAGGACGCACGGAGACGGCATCGGCTCCCGGCACCAACCGCCGCCGGTTCCTCGGCGCGGTCGCGGCCGCCGCGGTCGGCGCAACGGCCGTGGGCTCCGCGGCCCCGGCGAGCGCGAGCCCGACCCCGAGCGCGAGCCCCAGTCCGAGTGCTCGGGCATGCTCCCGTGGCTCGCGCTCGCTGTTCCTGGGCACGTACACCTCGGTCCCGGGTGGCGGCGCCGGGATCGGTCTCGCCACCTACGACGAGGCGACGGGACGGATCACCGCCACCGGTACGGTCGCCGGTGTCAGTGACCCTTCCTTCCTGGCCCTCCACCCCTCGGGTCGCACGCTGTACTGCGTGAACGAACAGCAGGAGGGCGGCGTGACCGCCATCAGGCTGTCCCCCGACGGTCACCACCGTGTGCTGGGCACCCGCGGAACCGGTGGCGCGGGCCCCTGCCATCTCTCCGTGCACCCGAGCGGGCGCTGGCTGCTCAGCGCCAACTACCTCTCCGGCAGCGTGGCCGTGCACCCGATCGACGCCTCCGGCGCGCTGGGCGCGCGTACAGCCCTCGTCACTCACTCCACGCCGCCGCCCGGCCCCGGCCAGGAAGGACCGCACGCCCACCAGATCGTCACCAGCCCGGACGGCGGTCACGTACTCGCTGTCGACCTGGGCAATGACACGGTCTACACCTACCGGCTGGACACCTCTCGAGGAGAGCTCGCCCGGGTCTCGTACGCGAGCCTGAGGCCGGGTGCGGGACCCCGGCATCTCACCTTCCACCCCGCCGGCCGGTTCGCCTATCTGGCCAACGAGGTGGACAACACCGTCGTCGTCTGTGCCTACGACCCCGCCACCGGAAGGCTCACGCCGGGCACGCCTCAGCCGACCGGCACGGGACCGGACACGAGCTATCCGGCGCAGCTGGTCGTGACCGACGACGGCCGGTACGCCTTCCTCGCCAACCGCGGTCACAACAGCCTGACCCGCTACGCGATCGAGGGCGGTGGGTCGCGGCTCCGGCTGCTGGGGACGGTACCGGTGGGTGGTGACTTCCCCCGGCACATCGCCCTCTCGCCCGACGAGAACCTGCTGTTCGCGGCGAACCAGCGGTCCAGCTCGGTCAGCGTCTTCCAGGTCGATCACGGCAGTGGTGAACTCCGGCCCGCGGGAAGCCCGTTCAGCTCCCCGGTCGCCGTCTGCGCACTGCCGCTCTAGTCTTCCAAGTCAGCCGGTCAGGTCCGGGAGCGCGCCAGGCGCAGGGTGACCAGCTGGAAGGGGCGCAGGGTCAACTTCACTGCGCCGTCGGCCAGTTCCAGCCTCGGTGCGTCGGCCGACGGTCGCTCCAGCAGGTCGGTCGCGGCTGCCTCGACGGCGTCGAATCCGGCGGTGACGCCGACCCGGGCGCGGCCGCCCCGGGACTCGTAGAGGCGTACGACGACATCGCCGCTCGCATCGTCCGCCAGCTTCACCGCGGAGATCACGACCGCGTCGTTGTCCACCGTCACCAGCGGGGTCACTGCCGCGTCGCCCGCGACCCGTCGCTCCGGGAGGTTGATGCGGAAGCCCTCGCGGACCGCGTCGCCGATCGCCGCGCCGGGCACGAGGGCATGGCGGAATCGGTGCACGCCCTGGTCGGTCTCCGGGTCGGGAAAGCGCGGGGCCCGCAGCAGCGAGACGCGGAGCGTGGTCGTCGTTCCGGAGTCGGCTGCGCGGACGGTACGGGTGACGTCATGGCCGTACGTCGAGTCGTTGACGAGCGCGATGCCCCATCCGGGCTCCTCCAGATGCACGAAGCGGTGGTTGCAGGCCTCGAACTTGGCCGCCTCCCAGCTGGTGTTGGTGTGCGTGGCCCGGTGGAAATGGCCGAACTGGGTCTCCGACGCATACCGCTCGGCGTGGATGTCCAGCGGGAAGGACGCCTTGAGGAACTTCTCCGTCTCGTGCCAGTCGACCTCGGTGTCGATGTCGAGGCGTTTGGCGCCGGCGGGCAGGGTCAGCAGCTGGGTGACCTTCGAGTCGCCGAAGCTGCGGACGACGCGCACCGCCGCCGATGTGCCGGTCACAACAGGGGTGATCTCGTCGGCGTCCGTCAGGTCCGTGACGGTGTTGCGGTAGAACGCGTCGACGTCCCACGCGTCCCACATGTTCGGGAAGTCGGGGTGGATCTGCAGCAGATTCGCCACCCGGCCGGGGGCCACCGTCTCGCGCTCCGCGCCGATGTCGTACGCGGACGTCACCAGGCCTCGTCCGTCGATCTCGACCTGAAGCAGGCCGTTGTCGAGGACGAAGCCGCCATCGTCGCGCGGGGAGAGCTGAGCGCTGCCGCCGACGGCCGCCACCGCGGCACCGCCTGCCGCCACACCGTGCCGCTCATGCGGTGCGGAGTTGAAGACAAGGGTTCCGGATCCCTCGCCTGCGAGCGCGCGCTGCGCCCCGTCGATGATGCCGTTCAGCTCCTCGGCGACGGCCCCGTATGTCTTCTCGGCCTCCCGGTGCACCCAGGCGATGGACGAGCCGGGCAGGATGTCGTGGAACTGGTGCAGCAGCACCGTCTTCCAGATGCGGTCCAACTCCTCGTACGGGTAAGGGAATCCGGTCCGCACGGCGGCGGTGGCGGCCCACAGTTCGGCCTCGCGCAGCAGATGTTCGCTGCGGCGGTTGCCCTGCTTGGTCTTCGCCTGGCTGGTGAGCGTGGCGCGGTGCAGCTCCAGATAGAGCTCGCCGACCCAGACGGGCGCGTTCGGGTATTCGGCCTCCGCCTTGGTGAAGAACTCCGTGGGGGTCTCCCACCGGACGGTCGCCGAGCCGTCGAGGTCGCGCAGCCGGGCCGCCTTGGCGACCATCTCGCGGGTGGTGCCGCCACCTCCGTCGCCCCAGCCGGTCGGTGCGAGGGAGTGCCTGGCGACGCCCTTGTCCTTGAAGTTCTTCGCCGCGTGGGCGATTTCGCTGCCCCTCATCGAGCAGTTGTAGGTGTCGACGGGCGGGAAGTGCGTGAAGATCCGGGTGCCGTCGATGCCCTCCCACTGGAAGGTGTGGTGCGGGAACTTGTTCGTCTGCGACCACGAGATCTTCTGTGTCAGCAGCCACTTGGAGCCGGCCGCCTTGATGATCTGCGGGAGTCCGGCCGCGAAGCCGAAGGTGTCGGGCAGCCAGGCCTCGTCGTTCTCGATGCCGAACTCGTCCAGGAAGAACCGCTTGCCGTGCACGAACTGACGGGCCATCGCCTCCGAGCCCGGCATGTTCGTGTCGGACTCGACCCACATGCCGCCCGCAGGCACGAACCGCCCCTGCGCCACGGCCTTCTTGACCTTCGCGTAGACCTCGGGCCGGTGTTCCTTGATCCAGGCGAACTGCTGCGCCTGCGACATGGTGAAGATGAACTCCGGCTCGTCCTCGAGGAGCGCCGTCATATTGGACGTCGTACGGGCGACCTTGCGAACCGTCTCGCGCAGCGGCCACAGCCAGGCGGAGTCGATATGGGCGTGGCCGATCGCGCTGATCCGGTGCGCCGAGGGACCGGCGGGGGTGGAGAGGACTCCCTCGAGGCAGGAACGGGCCGCGACAGCACTGCCGTTCACGTCCTGGAGATCGATCGCGTCGAGGGCGTGGCCCACGGCCCGCAGGATGTCCCAGCGGCGGGCGCCCTCCACGGGCAGCTCCTGCATCAGTTCGCCCAGGACCTCCAGGTCGAGCACGAGCTGCCACACGGTCTCGTCGAAGACGGCGAGATCCATGCGGGTCAGGGTGTACTGCGGGTCGGTGCCCGCGGTCTCCTTGTCGCCGAGCCGCGTCGGCAGGAAGGGGTGGTAGTCGAGGATCACAGGGTTGGAGGCCGCCTCGATGTGGAGGCGTACTTCCTCGCCCCCTTCGACGGGCGCGCCGATGCGCACCCACTGGTTGCGCGGATTGAGTCCCTTCACCGGAGTGCCGTCGGGGAGGTGGACGAGGCCCTCGCACTGGAAGCCGGGCATGTTCTCGTCGAAGCCGAGGTCGAGGATCGCTTCCACGGTCTTGCCGGCCCACGCGGCCGGTACGGTCCCGGTGACCCGGAACCAGCTGGTCCCCCACGGAGCGCCCCACATGTCGCCGACCGCGATCGGCCCTGGCGAGGCGGCGAGACCTTCGGCGACCGGGACGGGTTCGCCCGGCGCGTTCCAGACAGCCACCTCCAGCGGTACGGACTCGGGGTACACGGCGGGGCGGATGCGCTCGTCGAGGACACGCTTGAGGCGGGCTTCGACAAGGCTGCGGTCGTCATGCATGCGGGGCTGCTCCGAGGGTTCGGGTGGTGGTTACCAGGGGTGGGCTGCGGTCGATGGTGCCGATGTGGTGTAGAGCTCCCCGACCGCTCGCAGTTCGAACCGCGCCGACTGCTCACCCTGTTCGGGTTTCAGGCCGGGGACGAAGAATGCTCGCTGGCAGGTTGCCCCGAGGAAGCGCCGATGCCCGTCGGGCAGGACGCGGTGCAGTGTGTAGTGACGAACCGCGCCCGGGGCGCCCAGCCATCCGAAGCGCAAGTCGCCGCCCGTGGTGGCGGTGATCCTCAGGGAGGCCGGGGCGGCGGGGCTCTGTGCGGCCTTGTCGCGCACAGCCAGGGCGCCGAGCCGCCATTTCACGGGTCCGCCGCTCGCGGTGAGTCGGACACCGAGCGCGCGCACGGTCCCGGGCGGGCTGTTCAGCCGCACGGTCGAGGTGGTCCAGCCGCTCCCCGGGCCCACGGTGCCCACGGGAAGGTAGGTGTACGGAATGGGTGCGCCCGGCCCCGAGGGCTCGGCCACGGCCACCGCGAGCTCGACCCCGACCCGGCCCGCGTCGGCTCGGTGGGTGAGCTCGACGACCGTGTCCGCGGTGAGCGGGAGCCTGGTCGCGTACAGGTCCACCGTGGTGGGCGCATTGAGCGAGCCGGCGACGAGGAGGCTGCTGCCTCCGTGCCAGGCATCGGCGAAGTCATAGGCGACCGAAGGGCGTTGGCCCTTCGTGCGCACGACCCATTGGCGGGACGGGAGGCGGTCCTGAACGCCGAGATGGTTCCACTGCGCGTCCGATGTCACCTTGCCGCCCTCGTACCAGCGCAGTCCGTGGCCGGTGTTGAAGGCGGTCGCGAATGGCACGGTGTCGACGGTCGAGCGGTCGGCGACGGCGCGCGCGGGAGCCCGCCAGGCCTCGCCGGAGGTGGGCCGCGACGGGTCGAGCGACTGCCCGCTCCAGAACCGGTCGTCGGCGGCGTGGAACTGGGCCGGGGTGCGGTCCGCGGGCAGGTGGTTACGGGTCCACTCGGGCCGGTAGAAGCCCAGCGAGACGATGTCCGCCGTGTTCTCGGGGATGATGGCGTCCCAGTCGACGGACCTGTTCCAGCCGTTCGCCTCGACATCGACTCCCGCCCACAACTCGTAGCGAATGCGCCCCAGTTGCTGAGCGACCTGCCCGGAGGACGCCAGCGAGGACCGCGACCAGCGGAAGTCGATGAACATGGAGTCGGCGGCCTGGAAGAACGCCTTGTTACGGTCGTTCAGCGCGCCCTGCCAGCTCACCGAACCGTTCACGGTCATCGAGTCGTACCAGCAGACGCGCAGCCCCTTCGGCGCGCCCAGACTCTTCAGCTCCTTCACGAAGCCGAGCATGTCGGCCGCGAGTGCGCTGTTGCCGCCTCCGGTCTCCGCGTTGATGAACCAGCCGTCGAAACCGTACGCCGTGGCGACCGCGACGAGCCGCTCGGCGAGCGGGAATCTGCCGAAGGAGTCCTTCTGGACGAGGTCCCGGGTCCAGCGCAGATCGCCGCCGTAGGCCACGGGCGGCAGGAAGACATTGCCGAGGACGGGCACACCGTGGCGGTGTGCGGCGTCCACGATCGGGGCATTGGGCGCGAGGATCAGGCCCTCCCCCGACGAGCCGCCCCAGAAGACCAGCTCGTCCAGGTAGGACCAGTGGGTCAGGGCGTAGTAGTCGGCGGTGGCCGCGCCCTGGGAGGGGTTGCCGGCGGTGGGGCCGAAGGAGACGAGGGACTGGACGCGCGCCTGCCCGCTGCGGGCGGTGGCGTTGACCGGCGTGGGCGTGAACCGCCGGGCGAGCGGCACGGCCGACTTGTTGAACACCAGATCAGTGTCGTCCTCGGCGCGCCAGGCCTTGAGGCTGCGCCACGTGATGCCCTGGCCCGGGGTGCCGGAGGGGAACGAGTCGGGGTACCAGTAGGAGGCGTACGGCGTGCCGGGCGTTGTCTTCGTCGCGGCGGACGCGATGCCGGGCACGAGGGCCGGGGTCAAGGCTGCCGCCGCCGATGCCAACAGGAGGGCGCGTCGGCTGAGGTGGGGGGTCATGGTGCGCTCCGTTTCTTGGTCTGTCCTCAGTCGCCGGAGGAGCTGATATTCAGCCCCTCCGGCGATTGAGGAGCGGGGTCTGGGGCGGAGCCCCAGTTACGGGAAGGGGCGGGGTGGGGCAGGTCATGGGCCGACCTGCCCCGGGGTTACCACTTCGGTGATGCCTCGTGCAGCGAGGTGCTCTTTGTCCTCCGCGCAGCCCGCGAGGACGGCCGTGGGCCGGACGCCCTGCACCGTGAGCCGGGCGAAGGCCTCGAAGAAGGCGCCACCGGGTGCGCACGTGGATCGCTGGGGCGCCGTCTCCTCGTCACCGGTGTCGACGACGAGCGCGGTGGTGCGCGGCGCGGGACTGTGTTCCTTCCCCCGCCACTCCTCGACGATGCGCGCGATCGTGCGGCCGGCCGGTTTGACCTGCCGGTCGTTGGTCAACAGACCGAGGCTGTACTCGAGTTCGGGGAAGTCGGCGAGCGAGCGGGACACATCGTGGGAGCACCACCAGGTGACTCCCCAGACGTCCTGGCAGTCCAGCGCGTTCGCCACGGTCGCCTCGGTGAAGTGGGCGGCGTGCTCGGCCGGGACAAGCGGCGCGGGTGCGCCGACCTCCTGCAGCCATACGGGCCGGCGCGGATCGAGAGCCCAGGCTTTGGAGACCTCGATCAGGTAGGCGGCATGGTGCTCGGTCGCAACTCCCGTACGCCCGTGCCGCTGGGCGGTGCCGTTGAAGACCCAGGAGTGCACGGCGGTCGCGGCGCCGATGCGTGCCGAGTGGGCGGGGGTGAACGGGTGGTCGTCCTGGTACCAGGCCGCGTCGTACTCGGCGTGCAGATGGAGCCTGCCGGGCGCCCCGGCCTCACAGGCGTCGAGCAGCAGCCGCAGCCAACTCCCGGCCTGTTCGGCCGAGATGCGGTCCGGATCGGGGTGCGGGCCGCTGGAGAACTGGTTGATCTCGTTGCCGACGGTCATGCCGATGAAGTTCGGCCGGTCACCGAGCGCGGCCGCGAGCGTACGCAGGTACTCGGCCTGTCCCGATACGACATCGGGATCGGTGAACATGTTCCGCCGGTGCCAGGTCCGGGTCCATGCGGGCAGGAAGTCGAAGCTCGACAAGTGCCCTTGCAGGCCGTCGACGTTGACGTCCAGACCGCGTTCGGCCGCCGCGTCGGCGAGCTGTACGAGCTGTTCGACGGCGCGCGGGCGGATGAGGGTCCGGTTGGGCTGGAAGAGCGGCCAGAGCGGGAAGACCCGGATGTGGTCGAGGCCGAGGCCGGCGATCGAGTCCAGGTCGGCGCGTACGGCGTCGAGGTCGAAGTCCAGCCAGTGGTGGAACCAGCCCTGACTGGGCGTGTAGTTGGCGCCGAAGCGCGGCACGGAAGAGCTCATGGGGAAGGGGTGTCCTGGTTCTGTGGTGCGGCACTCGGATCGGAGCCGGGCAGGTCAGCCCTTGACGGCGCCCTCGCCGACACCGCGGAAGAAGAAGCGCTGCAGACAGGCGAAGAGAACGATCAACGGGAGTACGGCGATGACCGTGCCTGCGGCGACGAGGCGTTCATCGTTGGCGAAGGTGCCGTGCAGATAGTTCAGGCCGATGGTCAGGGTGAAGTTCTCCGGGTCACTGAGCACGATCAGGGGCCACAGGAAGTCGTCCCAGGCGCCCATGAAGGCGAAGATGGCGACGACGGCGAGGGTGCCCTTGACCGAGGGCAGGGCGATGCGCAGGAACCGCTGCCATGCGGTGGCCCCGTCGACGAATGCCGCTTCCTCCACCTCGTGCGGGAGGTTCAGGAAGGCATTGCGCATCAGCAGGACGTTCATCGCTGCGATGCAGCCGGGCAGCAGTACGGCGATCAGGGTGTTGTTCAGGCCGAGGTCACGCATGGTGGTGAACTGGGCGATGATGATGCCCTCGACGGGGACGAGCATCGCGAGGATGAACACCAGGGTCGCGGCCCTGCGTCCGCGGTAGCGCATCCGGGCGAGGGCATAGCCTGCCAGTGCGGAGCCGATGCAGTTGGTCAGCACATTGGCGGTGGCGACCTTCAGCGAGTTCAGCGCGTAGTCCCAGACCGGGATGGTCCGGGAGACGCGCGAGTAGTTGTCGAGCGTCGGCTCGCCCGGCAGGAATCTGGGCGGTGAGCTGAAGATGTCCTCGTGCGGGCCCTTGAGCGAGGTGGACAGCTGCCACAGGAAAGGCCCGACGGTCAGCGCCAGTACGGCGAGCAGCAGGCCGTAGCGGAGTACGAGCTGCCAGCCGGGGATGCGCCTGCCGTCGGCGTCCGTGATCTTCATGAGGCTCATGCGTCCTCCTTGCGGTCGGCGCGGAGCACCAGCAGCATCAGGGCGACGGTGACGACGAAGACGACCACCGAGATGGCCGAGGCGTAGCCGACGCGGCCGGTCAGTCCGGTGCCGACGCGCTGGACGAGCATCACGAGCGTGGTGTCCTCGCCTGCCGGGCCGCCGCTGGGACCTGCCATCAGATAGACCTCGGAGAAGACCTTGAAGGAGGCGACGGAGGAGAGCGCGCCGACGAGGACCATGGTGGAGCGGACCGCGGGGACGGTGACGGTGCAGAAGCGGCGTACGGCCCCCGCTCCGTCGACGGCGGCGGCCTCGTGCAGCTCGCGCGGGACATTGGCCAGCGCCGCCAGATAAATGATCATGTAGTAGCCGAGGCCCTTCCAGACCGTGACCGCCATCGCGCTGCCGAGCAGCAGCCACTGGTCGCTGAGGAAGCCGACCTTGCCGACGCCGACCGCCTCGAGCACCGAGTTGATCAGTCCTCGGTCGTCGAGCATCCACACCCAGATCAGGCCGACCACGACGATGGAGGCGACGACCGGGGTGTAGAAGGCCGAGCGGAAGAAGGTGATGCCGGGAATGTGCCGCTGTACGAGCATCGCCAGCAGCAGCGGCAGGATCACCAGGGCGGGGACGACACCGAGGACGTACAGGGTGCTGTTGCGCAGCCCGATCCAGAACATCTCGTCGTCGAGCAGTTCCCGGAAGTTGGCGAGGCCCACGTACTGACCGGGGACCAGGGTGCGGCGGTCGGTGAAAGCGTTGACCAGGGTGCTGAGGAACGGATACAGGCTGAAGGCACCGACGACCAGGAGACCTGGCGCCGCGAACAGCCAGGGACTGGACGGTAGTTGGCGCCTGATCCCGCGGGCGGGCCGGCGGCCGTCGGAGCCGGGGCTCCGGACGGCCGGGCCCGCCGTGGTGGGATCCGGCGAGATCGCCTCGGAGGCGGTGGGGGTCTTCATCGCGGACTCGGCTCAGCTCTGCCGCAGCAGCCGGTCACAGGCCTTGACAGCGTTGTCAAGCGCTTCCTTGGGGCTCTCCTTGCCCTGCAGCGCCCGGGCCACCGCGTTGCGCAGCTCCGTCTTCATCTGCTCGCTGAACAGTACCGGTGTGTAATTGACCGCGGTCTTCAGTGACTTGGCGGCCGCGATGCGCACCCGGGTCACATCGGTGCCGTCCTCCTTGGTGAAGTACGGGTCGTCGAGCGATCCTGCGGTGCTCGGGAAGATGGCGACCTTCTTGGCGAACTCCATCTGACGGGTCGCGTCGGTCACGAAGTGGGCGAAGGCGACGGCGGCGGGCTTCTGCTTGGCCCGGGAGTTCACCATGACGCCCATGACATACATATTGGCCTTGCCCGTGCTGCTGACCTGGTCGGTGATCCCGATGTTCCTGTAGAGGCTCGGGGCCTGCTTCTTGAAGTTCTCCAGGTCCAGCGCGCTGCCGGGGTTCATGGCGACGGACTCGGTCAGGAACTTGTGGCCCGACGACTCGGGGGTCGCCGTCAACGCCTGCGGGTCGAGTGCCTTGGCGTCGTACAACCCCTTGTAGTGGGTGAGGAGTTCGACTCCCTTGGCGTCGTTGAAGGCGAAGCCGGTGCCCTCCTTGTTCATCAGCGGGACGTCGTAGCGGCCGAAGTCCTCGATGGTGGGAACGTTCGCGAGAGTCGCGATCTTCCCCTTGCTCTTCCCGGCCATCCTCAGCCCGGCATCGAAGACCTCGTCATAGGTCTTCGGGGGCTTCTCGGCATCGAGTCCGGCATCCTTGAAGAGACGCTTGTTGTAGAAGAGCGGGCCGGTGTTGAGGTACCAGGGGAAGGCGTACGTGCCGTCCACACCCGGTATCCGGTGGCTCTGCCAGGCGCCCTGCAGATACTCCTTGCGGTACTTCGCGGCCGCCTTGTCGAGGTCGAGCGCGAGCCCGGCCTTGGCCAGCGGGGCCACCAGGTCCGGGGAGACATTGACGACGTCGGGCAGCGTGTTGCCTGCGGCATCGGCGCTGATCTTGTCGGCGTAGCCCTCCGCTGGCCGGTCGACCCACTTCACCTCGGTGCCCGGGTACTTCTTCTCGAAGGCCGCGATGACTCCGTTGAAGTAGTCCTTGAAGTTGGCCTGCAGGTTCCAGGTCTGGAAGGTGATCTTGCCTTCGACCTTGCCGGAGGCGTCGGACGAGCCGGCGCCGGATCCTCCGCCGCAGGCACTGAGCGGCAGAACGGTGGCGAGGACGGCGGCAGCAGCGAGTGCCCTGCGGGGAATGCGCACGGTGAACGGCTCCTTTGCTCGGACCAGACGTGCAGACCTTGCAAGTGAACCGTCTATGAAGTCAATACATTCGCTGGAACTAATGCGCCCTGGCGAACATTAGTCCAGGTCAGACGCACACAAGGAACGACTTGCAGTGATCGACTAATGCGCTTTAGAGTGCATGTGCTCAAGCGCATTAGTACGTAGGAGGAAAGAGGCACGGATGGCAGCGAATACCCCGTCCGACAAGGACGCCTCGCCGGCCAGGCGCGCTCCCGCGCGGCGTCCGACGATGAAGGACATCGCTCAGCGTGCCGGGGTCTCGGAGAGCGCCGTGTCCTTCGCACTCAACGACCGGCCCGGCGTCTCGGAGATCACCCGTGACCGGATCCGGCGCGTCGCCGAACAGCTGGGCTGGCGGCCGAGCACGGCGGCCCGCGCACTGTCCGGCGAGGGCTCGGCGACGGTCGGCCTCGTGCTGGCACGGCCGGCCGCGACGCTGGGCGTGGACTCCTTCTTCCTGCAGCTGATCTCGGGTATCCAGGAGATCCTGGCGGAGCGTCAACTCGGTCTGCTCTTCCAGGTGGTGGAGGATGTACCGACCGAGTGCGCGGTCTACCGCCGCTGGTGGGCCGAGCACCGGGTCGACGGTGTCCTGGTGGTCGACCCGCGGACCGACGACCCGCGTCCGGAGCTCCTCGACGAGCTGGGCCTGCCCGGTGTCGTCATCGGCGGACTGCCGGACCAGCATCCCAACCTGTCGCAGGTCCGCGCCGACGACACCGGGGCGATGGCTTCCGTCGTGGACCGGCTGTACGAGCTGGGGCACCGGCGGATCGTGCATATCGCGGGCCTGCCGTCACTCGCCCACACCGACCGTCGCATCCGCTCGCTGCGCGCCGAGGCCGGCCGGCGCGGGCTGACCGAGGTCCGGTCACTGGCCACGGACTACTCCGACGCCGAAGGCGCTGCGGTGACCCGCCGGGTGCTGGAAGGGAGCACACCGCCCACCGCACTCATCTACGACAACGACGTGATGGCAGCGGCCGGAGCGGCCGTCACGGCGGGCCTTGGCCTCTCCGTTCCCGGCGACGTGTCGATCGTCTCGTGGGAGGACTCCGTGCTGTGCCGCATGGTCCATCCCTGGCTGACGGCACTCTCCCGGGACACGGTCGCCTTCGGGCGGATCGCCGCACAGGAACTGACCGCTCTGCTCGACGGCGGCGCGGCCCGGTCCGTACCAGTGCCGCTCCCCCGGCTGATCGAGCGGGAGAGTACGGCTCCCACCGGAGACGACCTGGCCACGGGCGTCTCTTAGATCTGGCGCGGAGTGTCACCCGAGGTGGTCGGGGTTTGCACGGAGGGCAGTCTGCTCGGCCCAGATCGTCTTGCCGGTCGATGTGTAGCGCGTTCCCCAATGCTGGGTCATCCGTGCGACGAGGAAGAGACCTCGGCCGCCTTCGTCCTCACTGCCGGCATGACGCAGATTGGGTGAGGTGTGTCCGGTGTCGGAGACCTCGCAGATCAGGGTCTGGTCGCGGATGAGCCGCAGTTGGATCGGGCCGGCGGCATACCGGAGGGCGTTGGTGACGAGCTCGCTCACCACCAGTTCGGTGGTGAAGACGAGGTCGTCCAGGCCCCAGGCGCCGACCTGCTCGGTGGCCACGGCCCGGGCGCGGCCGACCTCCTCCGGATCGGCGGCCAGTTCCCACTCGGCCACCTGATGGCGGTCCAGCTTCTGTGTCCGTACGAGCAGCAGCGCGGCGTCGTCGTCCACGGGGCCCGGCAGCAGCGCGGCCACTGCCTGGTCGCACAGCTCGTCCAGCGTGCGTCGATGCTCGGTGAGGACTGTGCCGAGCGTATCGAGCTGGACGTCGAAGTCCCGCTCGCGGCTTCGGACGAGGCCATCGGTGAACAGGGCGATGAGGCTGCCTTCCGGCAGTTTCATCTCCACGCTCTCGAAGGGCAGGGCGCCCAGGCCGAGGGGCGGCCCCGCGGGAAGGTCGGGGAAGGTGACGGTGCCGGAACCGGAGTCGACGACCGCGGGAGGCGGATGCCCGGCCCGCGCCATGCGGCACACTCCGGACACCGGGTCGTACACGGCGTACAGGCACGTCACCCCGAGCGCTTCGTCATGGGGCACCTGCTCGCCCTCGTCAAGGACGGCCGCCTGCTCGTTGGCGCCCTCCCCCACGAGGTCGTCGAGGCGCGCGAGAAGCTCCTCCGGCGCGAGGTCCAGCCGGGCCAGCACCCGTACGCTCGTACGCAGACGGCCCATGGTGGCGGCAGCGCGCAGCCCGTGACCGACCACGTCTCCCACGACCAGGCCCACCCGCGCGCCCGACAAAGCGATGACGTCGAACCAGTCGCCGCCCACCCCGGCCCTGCTGTCCGCCGGCAGATAGCGGTACGCCAGCTCAACTGCGGTCAGCTGCGCCAGATTCTGCGGCAGCAGACTGCGCTGGAGCATGAGGGACGCGGCGTGCTCACGGGTGAAACGGCGGGCGTTGTCGATGCATACGGCGGTCCGCGAGACAAGCTCGTCGGCCACGGCCCGCTCTCCGTCGTCGAACGGGGCGGGGTGGCGGTCCCGCGAGAAGGTGACCAGCCCCAGGGTGGCTCCTTCGGCACGCAGCGGAACGACCAGCCGCGAGCGCGGCGGTAGTTGCCCATTACCGCGCTCCGTGTCCGCCGGGCCGTCCAGCACCGGACGGCCGGAGGACAGGCTGCGTGCCTGGGGCGAGTCCGGCGGGTAGTCGACTCGCTCCCGTCCCGCCGGCCGCGCCCCTCCCGGGCCTGCCCGCTTGAATCCCGGCTCCTCCCACACTCGTACCATGTCCCGCGCGTGCGCGGATCCCTGCGTGGGCTGATCACCTGCCAGCACGACCTCCAGAAGGTCGACCGTGACCGCGTCGGCGAACTGCGGGACGGTGACCACGCAGAGTTCCTGCGCCGTACGGCTCATGTTCAGGGTCGTGCCCACCTGTCCGCCGGCCCGCACGAGGAGATCCAGCCGCTGCTGTGCGAGGTAGGCGTCGGTGATGTCCACGGTCTCCTCGCACACGCCCAGCGAGACACCCCCGGCGTCCTGCAGCCGGTAGTACGAACAGGACCAGACGTGGTCGTGCTCCGGGTCCACGGGCGGGTGGCCGCTGTAGTGCAGCCCGATGACAGGCTCGCCGATGGCGAGGACCTGCCGCATCATCTCCTCCAGAGTCGGGGGATACCCCGGGGACAGGACCTTGCCATGGGTCACCATCTCGTCCGGGCCCAGGCCGACGTACTGCGAAGTACCCATCTCCCGACGCAGGGCGGAGTTTGTCCACACCACCCGCAGATCCGTGTCGTAGACGGCCAGACCGACGGGTGACTCGGTGGCCAGCCCCCGGAGCATCGACTGCAGGGACTCCCACTCCTCCGTTTCCTCCGCATCGGCCACCGCCAGGAGCCAGGCGGGCCCGGCGCCCTCATGGGTCAGGGCATGCGTTGCCGTCACGACGCGGACGATATGGCCGTCCCGGTGACGCATATGGAGCACCTGACGGCCACCATGTGCCGCACCCGCCAGGTCTGCCACCGCGTGGATGGCATCGGCGGGCTCCACCATCAGGGCACCGATCGGGCGCCGAAGCACCTCCTGGGGCGGGTATCCCAGCAGCCCCTGCGCCTTCGGACTCCATCCGACGACCCTGCAGTCGGCATCCAGTACAGCCGTAGCTGCCCTGGTGATATCCAGGGGGCCACGGAAGCCGGCATCCTCGGCTGCGTTCACTACGCTCATGGCGCCTGCCGTGGGACGTCGGCCCAGCGGGCGGCGAGCAGCAGCGCGATGTCGTCGGGCCTGTCGGTGGCCTGTCTGGCCTCGAGGATCAGTCGGTCCGCCGCGTCGGCGAGAGGGTCCGAGCCGACCTTGGCGAGTGCGCTGCGCAGCCGCTCGATGCCGAGGTCGATGTCGATTCCCGGCTGCTCCACCAGTCCGTCGGTGTAGAGAGCCAGGACGGCGCCCGGCTCGAGCCACATTTCGGTGACGGGGTACGACGCCTCCACGTCGACGCCGAGCACGACGCCACCGGGGATGTCCAGGACCTCGGTCCGGCCGTCGGGATGGCGCAGCAGAGGCTGGGGGTGCCCGGCCCGTACGGCCTGTGTGGAGCCGGATTCCCGGTCGAGGACGATATAGCAGCAGCTGGCGAACTGGCCCGGATCGAGGTCGATGAGCAGCCGGTTGGTGCCACTCATCACCTCCTGCGGGTCATGCCCGCTGAGCGCGAAAGCACGTACGGCGCTGCGCAGTTGGCCCATGGTGGCGGCGGCGGAGACACCGTGTCCCTGTACATCGCCGATGACCAGGGCCAGCTCCCCGCAGCTGGTCTCTACGACGTCGTACCAGTCGCCCCCGACTTCCATGCCCTGGGTGCCGGGGAGGTATCGCCCGACAGTGTCGACAAACTGGAGTACGGGCAGCCGGTGCGGCAGCAGGGCATCCTGCAGACCACGGGCGAGTGCGGCTTCGGAGTCGTAACGCTGGGCTCGCTGGAGGGCCTGCGCGATGAGTCCGGCGAGTGCGGTCAGGACCGTGCGCTCTTCCGGGCTGAAGCCGCGCGGATGGTCGAAGCCGAGGATGCAGGAGCCGACGGGGCGTCCGGAGGCGATCAGTGGCAGGAAGGCCCGGGCGCCGACGTCCGCGTCGATGGGGATGCCGGGGTAGGCGGCGGCCAGGCGCTCCATGGACTCGAAGAAGATGGGGCGGCCGGAGGTGAGCGTCTCGACGCCGGGCAGCCGGGCGTCCAGCGCGACGCCGTCGAAGCGGTCGAGGAAACCCTTCGGGAAACCGGTCTCCCAGGCCAGATAGAGATGTCTTTCGTTCAGCAGGTAGATCGCCAGTTGACGACCGCCGAAGGCGGGCAGCAGTTCCTCCGTGACCACGGCGGACACCTGACGGGCTGTAACGGCCTCCGTCAGCGCGATGGCCAGGGCGACCGGGCGGTACAGCGACGACGCGCGGTCGGTCGGGGAGCCGAACCCGGGGCCCGGCCTGACGATGGACCCTGACGCGTAGGCCGGTTCCTCTGCCGGGGCCAGTGTGGCGGTCAGGCCGTCGTGGCCGGGGTAGAGGGAGACCGTCAGCCATTCTTTGGGCCCGCGGCGGGCCATGAAGTGGACGGGGTCGTACCCGAACAGTGCCGCCCGGTAGTGGTCCTCGTAGGCGGGGTGCCCGAACCACGGCAGGACCTCCCACAGGACGCGTCCGGCCAGCTCGGAGCGTGAGTGACCGAGCAGAGTCTCCGCAATGCGGTTGATGTGGGTGATCCGCCCGAGCCGGTCGAGCGAGAAGATGCCCCGCGGGAGCCGGTCGGTCGCCTCGGCGACGGCCGGCCCGATGCCGAGGTCCACCAGGAAACCGGTCAGGTGGCTGCCCGGACCGTCGCCGGGCGGCTGCGTGCGGCGGCCCGAGAGTTCGAGCAGATGCAGCCGTCCGTCCGGTCCTCGCAGCCACATCCTGCGCGACACCGGCCCGCCCGATGTGGCGGCCTGGGCGGCGACGGCCCACAGTCCGTACGCGTCCTCCGGCGCCAGATGCGCCGCCAGTGCCTCGATGGTGCCGGTAAAGCCCGCCGGCTCGGAGCCGAGGATCGTGCACAGCTCTTCGTCGGCGGTTACGGCGCCGCTGTCGAGGTCCCAGTCGAAGTAACCGATCCGCACCGGTGGGGCGGAGGCGGTGGGCAGCTGGACGGGCGTCGGTTCACCGTCCCACTCGACGAGCCCTCCGTCCGCGCCCAGCTCCGCCAGAGCGGTTCCGAGGCGCCTTGCGGCAGTTTGCATCCGGCGGCGGTCGGAGTGGTCGACCGGGTGTCCGGGCGTGGCGGGCCGCAGCACCACCAGCACGCCGAACTTCTCGTCGCCGCCGACGACAGGCGCGTACAGCGAGCCGAAAGGGTACGGCAGGCCCGCCATGAGCTGCGGGAATCGGCGCATGGCCTCGTCGGCGTCGCCGAGGAGGACAGCCTGACCGGAGCGATAGGCCTCGGCCACCGGAAACGGGCGGTTCACGTGCATACGCCACCAGGGGCGGAACAGCCGGACGGGCAGCCCGGCGAGCACGGCCAACCGCAGCAGCCCCTGCGTGCGGGAGCGCAAATAGACGCCGCCGGCGTACCCGCCGACAGCTTCGGTCGCGCCCACCGCGGCTTGTGCGAGCACCAGGGACAGCTCGTCCGGAACTCGGCCGCTGCCGTTCAGTCGCCCGGGCATTGCCCCACTCTGGCTCTGCGGGGTGTACCCGGCCGCGCCGTACCAGGTCACACAGCCAGCATGCTCCCCGGCAGCCGTGCCGCGCATCTCAGTGCACCTGATCTGCCTGACCACAGCGAGGCCCCGCCGTCGAAGCGGCGGGGCCCGTTCGGGCACTGAGGGCCGTCAGCGCATCGGGTCGATGTTCGGGCCACCGGAGCCGGGGGCGGAACGGGCGCGAGTGCGCAGGCGACTGGGAGCGAGACCGGTTCGACGGTCGTCCATGGCGGCCATGGCCAGGCCGAGCAGCAGGGCCACGAGGCCGACGATGATGTTGTTGACCATGGTGCGCACCGTATCCACGTTGCCGGACACGACCCACGGAGAAATGATCGTCCATGCTCCGATGGCTATGGCGCACCAGGCCATGGCGTGGGTCCGCTCGTATGCCGAGCCGAACCCGCCCATGCATATGGCGTAGGCAACGCCGGTGATCAGATTGCAGACGGCCAGAGTGGTGAGGCCGTTGAACCCGACTATCCACGGTGAGGCGGCCAGGTACAGGCCCGTGAGCAGGGCGAGGGTCTCGATCGCCTGGGCACGGGGAGTGGTGGTCGCCCGTTCGAACCGAGATCGCATCTCGGCCAGGTCGGGGTGTTGCTCAATGCTCGGATGGGTGGTCATGCGGGCCGCCTCCTATAGAAGCCTTTATCTGCCCTTTAACTCCATGAAACGCTTACCCGGCATGCCGGTCAACAGGCGACACAGAAGCACCTTTGGCCAATGCTCCGCCTGCGGGTTCAGCGCTCCTTGGCGGGCTCGATGTTCTGGTTGGCGTGGAACAGATTGTGCGGATCGTAGATCCGTTTGATCTCCGCGAGCCGGTCGTAGTGGTCGCGATAGGTGGCCTTGACCCGGTCCTGG
The DNA here is from genome assembly GCF_042888805.1 of Streptomyces sp. NPDC002730. NCBI lineage: Bacteria > Bacillati > Actinomycetota > Actinomycetes > Kitasatosporales > Streptomycetaceae > Streptomyces > Streptomyces sp. NPDC002730. The sequence goes on along the minus strand of NZ_JBIAQG010000004.1, from coordinate 49,862 downwards.
CCCTCGCCCGCGCCGAGGAAGTTCACGTACGAGCCGCCCATGGAGTACGGCTGCAGCTCGTCCCAGTAGTCGACGGCCCACTGCTTGATCGTCTGCGCGTTGGCCGGGTCGGGGTCGATACCGGCGATGACACCGGACCAGACGGCGTCCCGGTAGGCCCACGCGGTGTCGTCCGCGCCGACCTTGTGGGCCGCCCCGTCGACCGGGTAGAGATGCATGGTCGACAGGTCGGTGGGGAGGTTCTCGCCGTACTTGAGGTGCACATCGATGGCTTCGTCCGTGATCCGGTCGAAGAAGGACCCGCGCCAGTACCACTGCAGGCCGGCGGGGATCAGTTCGTCGAACATGGTCTGCAGCGCGGGGTACGGCATCGGTGCCGTGAAGTGGAAGGCCGGCCGGCCGGGCTCGTTCACGGGCGCGAGAGTCTCCTCGAGGCGGTCCAGGTCTCCTGTCCAGCACCACACGACGCCGCACATCTTGTGCCCATGGATCTCTTCCGGGAACGGCGGGCCCGGCGGAACGGCGAGCAGCGCGAAGAAGCCGTAGAGGTCCTCGGGTGCCTGCGGCAGGAAGTCGCGGTACCACCGCAGCACCTCGCGGGTGCTGTCGACCGGCCAGACGGTGATTGCGACACCCACGGTGTGCACCGGGTGCAGCCGGACATCGAACGAGGTGACGATGCCGAAGTTCCCGCCACCGCCGCGCAGCGCCCAGAACAGGTCCGGGTTCTCGGTCTCGCTCGCGGTGACGAAGCTGCCGTCGGCGAGCACGACGTCCGCGGACAGCAGATTGTCCACCGTCAGACCGTACTTGCGGGTCAGGTAGCCGTGACCGCCGCCGAGGGTGAGGCCTCCGACGCCCGTTGTCGACATGATGCCGGCGGGGGTGGCGAGGCCGAAGGCGTGTGAGGCGTGGTCGAGATCGCCGAGAACGCTGCCGCCGCCGACCCTGGCGGTCTTCGCGGCGGGGTCGACGCGCACCCAGCGCATCGGCGACAGGTCGATGGTGAGGCCGTCGTCCACCAGACACAGGCCCGGGCCGCTGTGTCCGCCGCCCCGTACGGCGAGTTCGAGACCGTGGTCGCGGATGAAATCGACCGCATCCATCACATCCGCCGCGTCCGTGCACCGCACAATGGCAGCCGGCTCACGGTCGATCATTGCGTTGTAGATCTTGCGGGCCTGGTGGTAATCCGGGTCCTTGGGGCCGATGACCGGACCGCGCAGGGCAGTCCGCATTCCTTCCAGAGTGGTGCCGTCCATCGTGATCTCCTCGACGAGGTGCAGACCGCAACCCGCCAGGCCTTTCGGCCATTCCGGCCGCAGCATCCCGGCCTCGCCGCCGTGGTAGTCGCCGACGGCGGGCCCCGGCCCGGGTCGTCTGGAAGCCCGGGCTCTCTCAGACAGCCGACCAACTCGCTCGGCGGCTGAGCGGAACAGCGGCTGAGCGGAACAGGGGCAGCGACGTATGTCGCCTCTCCTGCTGGGCTGTTGCTGAGCAACAGTGCGTGCCAGCGCTCCGGCACCGTCATGGGCCGCAAGCGCAGTCGGACGCCGCAGAGCTGACATGACCAGCGTCCCGCCGCTCGGCGAGCGGCGCAATCCCGCCGCACCACCAGGTGCCGGGGCCCGGCTCGGAGAGCACCATGGGGCCATGGACGGAAGCATCGGTGACATCAGCGCACCAGGGCGCATCGCCGAACCCGACGAAGGCATCAGCATCGAGGAACTGGCGCTCGCGGCCCGCAACCACGGGCTGCCGCTGGAGGCTTTGCGCTACGACCTCACCCCGGCCGGACTGCACTACGTACTGGTCCACTACGACATCCCCGCCGCCGATGCCGACGCGTGGAAGCTCACCGTCGGCGGCCGGGTACGCACCCCGCTGACCCTGGACATGCGCACACTGCTGTCCTTTCCGGCCGTCACTCAGCGCGTGACGATGGAGTGCGCGGGCAACGGCCGGGCCCGGCTCTCACCACGGCCGGTGAGCCAGCCATGGCTGGTCGAGGCGGTGGGAACAGCCGAGTGGACCGGCGTGCCGCTGCGCACGCTGCTCGCCGAGGCAGGGGTGGCGGCGGATGCCGTCGAGGCCGTATTCACCGGAGCCGATCATGGCGTGGAGCGCGGCATCGAGCAGGACTATCAGCGCAGTCTGCCGTTGCCCATGGCCACGGGCCGCGATCCCGAGGTGCTGGTGGCGTACGAGATGAACGGCCGGCCCTTGCCGCCGCAACACGGCCATCCACTGCGGCTGATCGTCCCCGGGTGGTACGGCATGGCGCACGTGAAGTGGCTGCGCGACATCGCCCTCACCGACGTCCCGTTCACCGGATTCCAGCAGGCGGTGGCCTACCGCTACCGTCAGTCGCCCGAAGATCCCGGCGAGCCGGTCACGCGGATTGCTCCGCGTGCCCTCATGATCCCGCCCGGGTTCCCGGACTTCATGTCCCGCACCCGCGTCGTACGCCCCGGCCGGGTGCGACTGGAGGGCCGGGCGTGGTCCGGCCGTGCCCCGGTGACAACGGTCGAGGTGAGTACCGACGACGGGCGCTCCTGGAGCGATGCCGAGCTCGCCCCGCCGGACGGACATGGCTGGGCCTGGCGCCACTGGCAGGCGTCCTGGACCGCCACGCCGGGCAGCCATGTGCTCAGCGTGCGGGCCACTGACGCCGAGGGCCACAGCCAGCCGCTCAGCCAGCCGTGGAACCGCGGCGGGTTCGCGAACAACCTCGTCCAGCGGATTTCCGTGCTGTGCACACCCGGGGAGTAGCACCGAAGACGGTGGAGCCTCGAAGAGGCAGCTCCGGCAGCCTCCGCCTTCGGATGGTCAGAGCCTCTCGGACTCAGAACGTCTCGGACTCAGACCGTCTCGGCCTCAGAGCGTCTCGGACAGCGAATCCGCCAGCCGCCGACGCGCGGTCCGGGCGGCCGGTACCGCCGCAGCCGCGACCGCGCCCAGAACTGCTCCGACCACCACCGACACCAGCAGGACGGCAGGCGGGACATGGGCGATCCCGGCTCCCATACCGCTGGAACGACCCTGGGTGTCCACCAGCCAGCGGCCGGACAGCACCCCCAGCCCGGTGCCCAGCGCAGCGGCCACCAGTGCCGTGAAGCCGGCGGCCGCCACGATCGCCGAGCTGATCTGCCGCGGCGTCAGACCGATCGCCTTGAGCGCGAGCAGATCGCGGCCGCGGTCACGGACCCCGGTACTGATCAATGTCAGCAGCTCGAGGAACCCGATCAGGGCCAGCACCCCGACCAGCGCCGCGATCACGCCCCGCGCCGGTTCCAGCCGGTCCGCCGGATTGGCCGTCTCGCGGATCTCCAGCGCGCCCCCGGCCCTCTCGGCGAGAGCGCCGCTCACCGCCCGGGGATCCGCGCCGGGCCGCAGGACGAGCAGGTGGAAGTCCGGCCGCAGTGCGGGATCGCGTTCCTGGAGCGTGTCGACCGTTGTGGAGATCACCCGGCCGCCGGTTTCCGGTTCGATGCTGCGGCCGACGATGTGCAGAATCTGCGGCCGTCCTTCCACCGTCATCCGCACCCAGTCGCCGACCCGTACATCCAGCAGATCGAGCAGCCCTTGACCGGCGACCGCCTCGTCGGGGCCATCGGCGGTGCGCCCCTCGACGACGGTGAACGGATAGGGGGCGCGGGAGGTGCCGAGCCCGCGCAGGGTGATGGTGCCGGTCTGGCCAGGTACCAGGGCGGCGACCTCCACGCCGGGGTGGACCGCTTCGACGTCCGGCGGCGCGGTCAGCGCGCGGTCCAGCTCCTGGCCGGTCAGACTGCCGGGCTGCTCGGCCCGTACGGTCAGCGCCGCGGGTACGCCCATCTCCGCGGGGCGGCTGCGGAACATGTCCAGAGTGGACCAGGCGACCAGCGCAACCGTGATCATGAGCAGCGGCAGCGCAAGGCGGGCCACGGTGATCAGGGTGCGAGTCCGCCTGGGGAAGGCCGCCCGCCAGCCGAGCACCAGCGCCGGCGGCACCCGCATTCCGAGTGCCCGGCGCCCCAGCCCGGTCATCGGCGCGGCCGAGGGCAGGGCTGCCCGGGCGACGGGTACCGGCGGTACTCGTCCGGCCCGCCAGGCGGCCAGTCCGGTGGCGGTCGCGATCAGCAGCACCGCGCCGCTCGGGACGCCGAGCATCACGGCGGTGTGCCCGGGCAGGTCCTGCCACACCCCGGCCGCGTCCCCGATCCGGCCGGGTATCCGGGCACCCAGCAGCGCGATCGCCGCCGTGCCCAGCGTGACCCCGAGCAGTGCGAAGGCGAGGTGCTGCAGGAGGAAGCCGCGTATCACCTGGCCCGGGGTGAACCCGATCGCTTTGAGGATCGAGATATCCCTCAGCTGTCCGCGGATACGGGCGCTGATCGCCCCGGATGCGGCGAGCGCGGCGGCCAGCAACGCGCCCAGCCCGAACACGGCGAACAGCTGCCCGAGAAGCCGGTCGTCGCTCCCGGCCTCGGCGCGCGCCTGCTGCCACTTGGTCACCTGGGCGACCCGGTCGGCGCCGAGCAGGGTGACGGCCTGCTGGACGGTGAAGTCGATGTCGGCCGGATCGTCCAGCCGCAGCCCGACGCTCTGCCCGGTGCTGTGTGGCGCCACGGCGTCGAGCGTGCCCGGCAGCACCCAGCCGATGCCGGGCTCGCCGCCCGGTCGGTAGCGGGGTTCCGCGGCCTCGGCGACACCGGCCACCCGGAGGGTGCGGGCCGTGCCGTCCGATCCCGCGACGGTGAGGGTGTCGCCCGGCTCCGCCCACAGCACACGCGCGACCGAGCTCTCCAGCACGACGCCCGCTGTCTGTGTATCGAGCCAGTGGCCCGCGGTGACGAGCGGCCTGGCGATCTGCGGCGGCTCGGTGCCGGCCGCGCGCAAGGACACGCTCGCCCTGGCGCCACGGGACTCCAGGGTCGCCCGACCGGTGCGGTACGGCCCCGAGACACCGGCGACACCGTCCAGCCCGGACAGCGCGTCCGTGTCCGCGGCGACGCGGGTGTGCAGCCAGACGTGGGCGCCCTTGGACTGGGTGAAGATCCGCTGCCAGGGGTTGGCGGCGTAGCTGAACAGGGCCACCGCGAGCAGCAGTGAGGCGATGATCCCGGCGCTGGCCAGGACGACGAAGAGCGACTGTCCGCGGTGTGCCCTCAGATCGGCGTGCGCCCAGCGCAGAGTGGCCCGCACGGTCACTCCTTCAGTTCGAGTACGCCGGAGACTCCGCCGCCCGGGCTGCGGCGCCCCGCCCCGAGCGCGGCGTCGTCGGCTATGCGTCCGTCGAAGAAGCTGATGACCCGGTCGGCAGCGCTGGCCATCCGGGCGTCATGGGTGACCAGCAGGATGGTCTGCCCGCGCTGGTGGAACCGGGAGAGGAGCCGGAGCACTTCCCGGGTGCCCTTGCTGTCCAGACTGCCGGCCGGTTCATCGGCGAGCAGCAGTGCGGGATGGTTCACCAGCGCCCTGGCCAGGGCAACGCGCTGCTGCTCGCCGCCGGAGAGCTCGCCCGGCATGGACCGCTCCCTGCCTTCGAGGCCGAGTTCGGCGAGCAGTTCGGCACGGCTGTCCCGGGCTGCCCTGGGTGAGGCCCCGGCGAGCAGCGCGGGCAGTTCGACGTTGTCGGCGACGGTGAGATCGGAGACCAGGTTGAAGAACTGGAACACGATGCCGATGCTCCGGCGGCGCAGCACCGCCCAGCGGGCCTCGCGATACTCGTCCACCCGGCGGCCGTCGAGCCAGAGACGGCCGCTGTCGGGCCGCTGGAGTCCGCCGATCAGATGCAGCAGTGTGGACTTGCCGGCGCCGGAGGGCCCGGTGACGGCGACGAATTCCCCGGGCTGGACGGTGAGATCCACTCCGCGTACGGCTTCCACGGGTGAGCCTTCGCCGCGATGGGTCTTGGTCAGGCCCTCGGCGCGCACGATCGGCACCGTGTCTCCCCGACCGGTTGCGGGTGCGGACTCGCCCAGCACGGCAGGAGCGGCGTCGTCGCTCATTCCAGCTCCTCCTGACAGCGTTCCAGCCAGTCGAGGTCGGCCTGCAGATGCAGCATCGCGCCCTCGATCAGCAGCTGGGAGACCCTGTTGTTCCGGTCCTCGGATGCGGCCAGCTTCGACAGATCACGCATGGTGTTCAGATACTGCCGCCGCTGTTTGTTGATCAGGGTGACCGGGTCGGCCAGCCCGGACTCCGGGGCGAGGGCGATCTTCATGAAGAACTCGTCCCTTACCCGCGGCTCGTCCGTGGTCTCGTCGAACCAGGCGAGCACGGCCTCACGCCCGGCATCGGTGAGCCGGTACGTACGCTTGTTGGGCCTGCCCGACTGCTCGACGTCCTCGCCGGCGATCAGACCGACCTTTTCCAGCCGCCCGAGGGTGACATAGATCTGGCCGACGTTCGGCTGAGGGTACGCGGCACCCAGGAGCTTCTCAAGGTCCTGCTTGAGCTCGTAACCGTGCGCCGGGCCACGGGAGAGGAGTGCCAGGAGCGGCAGCCGCACGCGCTCCCCTCCCTCCCGCTCCATAGTTTCTTGTTGGCTCGGATACGGGCTGTGGTTCGCGCCACCCGCCTTCTCCGCCTGGACATCTAGTATCGCCCATGCCTAACGGGTATACATAGGCCACATGGGACGGCGGCGCAGCCGGATCGGTGCACTGGGAGGAACCTATGCGGTGGATGCACGCCGCGGGTAGGGGGCTTCTGGTTGTCGCGGTGCTGCTCGCGGGTTACGCGGGTTTCGCCACCCAGCCCGGTGCCGGCGATCCCAAGGGCCGCGGCCCCATGACGCTGGTGACCGCGGGCGATCTCACCGACTATCTCGGTCCGCTGCTGGACAACTGGAATCGCAGCCGTCCGAAGGAGAAGGTCACGCTCGTCGAGCTGCCCGACTCCGCGGACGAGACCCGGGCCCAGATGATCAGCGAACTGCGGTCCGGCAGCGACCGGTTCGATGTACTGAACATCGATGTGGCCTGGACCTCCGAGTTCGCGGCGGCCGGCATGATCTCGCCGCTGCGGCCGGGCCGGTTCTCGCTGAACACCTTCCTGGCGCCCGTGGTGGACACCGCAACCTTCGACGGCCGCCTGTATGCGGTTCCGTATGTCACCAACGCCGGCTTGCTGTACTACCGCAAGGACATCCTGGAGCGGGCGGGCGAACGGCCGCCGCGCACCTGGGCGGAGCTGGCCCGGCTTGCCCGTACGATCGCTCCCCAGTACGGCATGGACGGCTACGCCGGTCAGTTCCTGCCGTACGAAGGACTGACGGTCAACGCCACCGAAGCCGTGCACTCGGCGGGCGGCTCGATCCTGCGGGACGACGGCGCGCTGGTGACGGTGGACTCGGCCGCGGCCCGTGCCGGACTCGAGTTCTTGGCGGGCGGAGTGCGGGAGGGCTGGATCTCCCCCAAGGCCCGCGGCTACAAGGAGGAGGAGTCCCGGCAGGCGTTCCAGGACGGCCGGCTGCTCTTCCTGCGGAACTGGCCCTATGTGTATGCGATGGCCAACGCCAAGGGGTCGAAGGTGGCCGGCAAGTTCGGCGCCGTGCCGCTGCCGGGACCGTCCGGGCCGGGCACCAGTGTGCTGGGCGGCTCCAATCTCGCGGTCAGCAGCCACTCCCGGCATCCGGAGTCGGCCGCCGATCTGATCGCCTATCTCACCAGCGAGCGCGTCCAGCGGCAGGTGCTCACCAAGGGCTCGCTGCCGCCGGTGCGCGCCTCGTTGTACGAGGACCCGGCTCTGATCCGGGCATACCCGTATCTGCCGACGCTTCGGCAGAGCGTGCTGGCGGCCGAGCCGCGCCCCAAGAGCCCCCGGTACGACCAGGTGAGTCTCGCCGTGCAGGCCGTCGTACAGGACGTCATGGCGCTGCGGCAGACGCCGCAGCAGGCCGTGGCCCGGCTGTCCCGCGAGCTGGGATCGATCTCCCGCAAGGGCTGAATCTGCGCACCCCTCCACACCGGTCACTACTTACATGTTAAGTACTGACCGGTTTTTGCATACCCTCAAATTCTCGGGCATATCCGGCGGGTTTTCACCGCATCGTTGACACCTTCCCGTCACCGCTACTTAACATGCATGCATAACAGCGCACCCGCTCTGGGGCGCTCTCGCATCCAGCAGGAACAGGTCAACGCGAGATGCTCACAGCTCTTCCGGCCGCCCTCGGCCAGCCCTCCCGCACCGCCACCGCCCCCGCCTGGTGGCGCGATGCGGTGATCTACCAGGTCTACGTCCGCAGCTTCCTCGACAGCACCGGGGACGGCATCGGCGACCTGGCCGGCGTACGGGCCGGGCTTCCGTACTTGAGGAAGCTCGGTGTCGACGGCATCTGGCTCAGCCCGTTCTATCCGTCGCCCCAGCACGACCACGGCTATGACGTCGCCGACTACCGCGATGTCGACCCCGTCTACGGCGACCTGGCCGAATTCGACCTGCTGATGGCCGACGCCCGCCGACTCGGGCTCAAGCTGCTGCTCGACATCGTCCCCAACCACTGCTCCAGCGAGCACCCGTGGTTCGGTGAGGCGCTCGCCGCCGGTCCCGGCAGCGCCGCCCGCACCCGGTTCCACTTCGCCGACGGCCGCGGCCCGGACGGCGCGGAGCCGCCCAACAACTGGCGGGCGATGTTCGGCGGCCCCGCCTGGAGCCGGATCACCGAAGCCGACGGCACCCCCGGGCAGTGGTATCTGCACCTGTTCACTCCGCAGCAGCCCGACCTGAACTGGCGCAATCCTGAGGTCGGCGACTCCTTCGAGCAGGTGCTCCGCTTCTGGCTGGACCGGGGCGTGGACGGCTTCCGTATCGATGTCGCCGCCGGCCTCTTCAAGCACCCGGAGCTGCCCGACTCGGCCGACCCCGCCGCCGACGAGCGCTCCCGGGACTCGGTGAACCCGCTTGCCTGGAACCAGCCCGAAGTCCACGAGGTGTGGCGGCGCTGGCGCTTGGTCTGCGAGGAGTACACGGCGCGGGACGGCAACGAGCGGCTACTGGTCGGCGAGGTCTCCGTACCGACCGCGCGCGAACACGCGGAGTATGTACGGCCCGACGAGCTGCACCAGGCCTTCTTCTTCGATCTGCTCAGCGCCCCCTGGGATGCCGACGCTTTCCGGACCACCATCACGGAGGCGATACGCGACATCGCGGGAACCGGCTCCACCGTCACCTGGGTGCTCAACAACCACGACCAGGTCCGCACGGTCACCCGCTACGCGGGTGAGCCCGGCGTGGAGGCCAGTGGGCTGGGTGCGGCACGGGCCCGCGCCGCCGCACTGCTGATGCTGGCGCTGCCCGGTGCCGCGTACGTCTATCAGGGCGAGGAGCTCGGCCTCCCGGAGGTCCTGGACCTGCCGGACGATGTGCTCACCGACCCGATCTTCCACCGCACGGGCAGTCGCAAGCACATCAGGGACGGCTGCCGGGTGCCGCTGCCGTGGTCAGGTCACGCCTCCCCGTTCGGCTTCAGCCAGGGCGCGGCCGGAGCCAGGCCCTGGCTGCCACAGCCCGAGTGGTTCGCCGAACACGCCACCGACCGGGCGCTGGCCGACACCCGCTCCTTCTGGCACCTCTACCGCGAAGGGCTCCAGCTCCGCCGCAGTCTTCCCCAGCTGGGCGAGGGCAGCCTGCGCTGGCTGGAGTCGCCGCCGCAGGTCCTCGCCATGGTCCGGGGCGACGGCCTGATCTGCGCGGTCAACTTCGGCACCGAACCCGTCGCCGCGCCGGTCGCCGGTACTCCTCTCCTCTCCAGCGGCCCCTGCGCGGACGGTGTGCTCCCCGGAGCGACCGCCGCGTGGTGGACGGGCGACTGCCCCACCCCCTGAACTCCCCATCCCCACCCTCTTGGAAGGACTGTCACCATGCGACGACTCTCAACGAACCGGCGGACAGCTGCGGCCGCCTCCACGGCACTCGCCCTCGCCCTCGGTGCGACGGCCTGCGGCGGCTCGACCGGCCCGGCGAGCGGCAAGGAGCTCAGCGGCCAGACCGTGACCGTGGCCGGTGTCTGGACCGGCAGCGAGCAGAAGAACTTCCGCAAGGTGCTGGACGCGTTCACCGAACAGACCGGCGCCAAGACGGTCTTCGTGCCCACCGGTGACAATGTCTCCACCTTCGTCGGCAGCAAGATCGAGGGCGGCAACGCCCCGGACGTGGCGATGGTGCCTCAGGTCGGCGTACTCCAGCAGTTCGCCAAGGAGGGCTGGCTCGCACCCCTGTCGCAGAAGACCGCGACGACCGCCGGCGCCAACCTCGCCGATGTGTGGAAGAACTACGGAACCGTCAACAAGACCTACTACGGCCTCTACTTCAAGGCGGCCCACAAGTCGACCGTCTGGTACAGCCCGAGCGCGTTCGAGCAGGCCGGAGTCAAGGAGCCCAAGAGCTACCCGGACATGCTCAAGGCGGGCCGTACGCTCGCCGACTCGGGACTCCCGGGCTTCTCCGTCGCCGGTGAGGACGGCTGGACCCTCACCGACTGGTTCGAGAACATCTACCTCTCGCAGGCGGGCCCAGCGAAGTACGACCAGCTGGCCGCCCACACTCTGCCGTGGACCGACGCCAGCGTGGTCAAGGCACTCACCACGCTCGGCGAGATCTTCAAGGACAAGCAGCTCGTCGCGGGCGGCTCCGCAGGAGCGCTGCGCACTGACTTCCCGGGCTCGATCGAGCAGGTCTTCGGACCCGAGCCCAAGGCCGGCATGGTCTACGAGGGCGACTTCGTCGGCGGTATGGCCAAGGACAACTTCGGCCGCAAGCTCGGCGAGGACGCCAAGTTCTTCCCGTTCCCCGGGGTCGACAGCGGCAAGGCACCGGTGGTGAGCGGCGGCGACGCGGCCGTGGTGCTCAAGGACGGCAAGAACCAGAAGGGGGCGCAGCGACTGCTGGAGTTCCTGGCCACTCCGGAAGCGGCTTCGGTCTGGGCCGGCGCGGGCGGCTTCGTCTCCCCCAACAAGGACGTGAAGCCCGCCTCGTACGCGGACGACACCACCCGTGCCACGGCCAAGTCACTGGTCGAGGCAGGTGACTCGGTCCGCTTCGACATGTCCGACCAGGCCCCGGCCGCGTTCGGCGGAACCAAGGGTGTGGGCGAGTGGAAGCTCCTCCAGGACTTCCTGCGCGACCCCTCGGACCCGAAGGCCACCGCGGCCAAGCTCGAAGCCGCGGCCGCCAAGGCGTACCGGAACTGAGGTCGCACTCCATGGCTGTCACTGTCACCAAATCCGGGCACGCCGCCACCCCGCGGCGGCGTGCCCAGCGCAGGAAGCGGAACATCGCAGTGGTGTTCGTCCTGCCCGCCCTCCTGCTGCTCGGCGCGCTGGTCGTCTACCCGGTGCTGTTCTCCGCCGGCCGCAGCCTCTTCGACGCGAGCGGTGATCGCTTCGTCGGCGGCGACAACTACGCCGAGATATTCAGCGACCCCGCGACCCTCAAGGCGATCCGCAACAGCACCATCTGGGTGGTCGTGGCTCCGGTTCTGCTGACCGGTCTCGGCCTGGTACTCGCCGTGCTCACCGAGAAGGTGCGCTGGGCCACCGCCTTCAAGCTGGTGCTCTTCCTGCCCATGGCCGTGTCGTTCCTCGCCGCCGGCATCATCTTCCGGCTCGTCTACGAGGAGGACCCGGACCGGGGCGTGCTCAACGCCGTGGCCGTCGGCGTACACGACGCCTTCGACGACCGCTCCGCCTACCCCACCGCCAGGGCCCGCGAGAACCAGGGCCTGACCAGGGACACGGGCGGAACGTACCGCACGGCCGACGCGGTCAGCCCCGGGAAGTCGATCAGTCTCGGCTTCGTCGGAGTGGCGCCGGACAAGATGCCGGCTGAGGCCCGGCCCGCACATGCCGCGTCCTCCGCCGCGCCCGCCGCGGACGAGGTCAGGGGCGTCGTCTACCTCGACTTCACCCCCGGCGGCGGCGGTACGCCGGGCAAGGTCGACCCGGCCGAGAAGGGCCTGCCGGGGATGTCGGTGGAGGCGGTACGGGACGGAAAGGTGGCGGCCACGGCCACCACCGCTGCGGACGGCTCGTTCAACTTCCGCGGTCTGGAAGCCGGTTCGTACACCGTCCGGCTTCCGGCGGAGAACTTCGCGGCACCCTACCAAGGCATTTCCTGGCTCGGCCCGGCGCTGGTGACCCCGGCCATCATCGGTGCCTATCTATGGATCTGGACCGGATTCTCGATGGTGCTGATCGCAGCAGGACTCGCTGCTCTCCCCCGGGACTCGCTGGAGGCGGCCCGGATGGATGGCGCCAACGAGTGGCAGATTTTCCGGAAGATCACGGTGCCGCTGCTCACTCCGGTACTGACGGTGGTCTTCGTGACCCTGGTGATCAATGTGATGAAGGTCTTCGACCTCGTCTACATCATCGCGCCGGGACCGGTCCAGGAAGAGGCCAATGTACTGGCGACCCGGATGTGGCTGGTGTCCTTCGGCGGCGGCAACAACCAGGGACTCGGCAGCGCCTTGAGCGTGCTGCTGCTTCTTCTGGTCGTGCCCGCCATGATCTTCAATGTCCGGCGCTTCCGAAGGAGCGGAAAATGAGCGGCCACAGCACCATCGAGCGCAATTCGTCCCCGCACACGGCCGCGACCTCCGCCCACCTCGCCACTCTGCCGCGGCGCCCGCGTCCGCGTCCGCTGAGCCGACTGAGCACCTGGTTCGGCAACGGACTGGTCCAGGCCGTCCTGATCGTGGTCGCACTTGTCTGGATCACCCCGCTGGCCGGGCTGTTCCTCTCCTCGATGCGCTCCGAGCAGGACAACGCGACCGAGGGCTGGTGGACGGCGCTGACCGACCCCGGGCAGCTGTCCCTCGACAACTACACCGCTCTGTTCGAGAACTCCGGTATCACGCAGGCCTTCTGGAACACCGTGCTGATCTCGGTGCCGGCCACCGCTCTGGTCGTCGGAATCGCGGCACTGGCCGGATACGCCTTCGCCTGGCTGGAGTTCCCGGGCCGCGAGGCGATCTTCCTGGTGGTCGTGGGCCTCCTCGTGGTGCCCGTCCAGATCGGGCTGCTGCCGGTGGCCAAACTGTTCGGCGCCGTCGGGCTGTTCGGCACGATTCCGGGTGTGATCCTCTTCCATGTCGCGTACGGACTGCCCTTCGCGATCTTCCTGCTCCGTAACTACTTCGCCGAGATCCCGCGCGAAATGCTGGAGGCCGCACGGATGGACGGCGGCAGCGAGTGGCGGATCTTCTCCCGACTGATCCTTCCACTCGGACGGCCCGCGCTGGCCAGCCTGGCCATCTTCCAGTTCCTCTGGGTCTGGAACGACATGCTGGTCGCACTGCTCTTCGCGGACAGCGAGTCCCAGCCGCTCACGGTCGCCCTCCAGTCCGAGATGCGGCAGTTCGGCAGCAATATCGAGGTTCTGGCGCCGGGCGCCTTCCTCTCGCTGGTGGTGCCGCTGGTCGTCTTCTTCGCCTTCCAGCGGCACTTCGTCCAGGGAGTGATGGCGGGCTCCGTCAAATAGCCGGCGTACAAGTGGCCGACGTGCGAACAGCCGACGTGAAAGCCGGGTCCTGAACCCGGCTTCACCGCCGGGGTTCGGCCCACGGTTGGCGCAATGGTGCGGGCGGTGCCCGGCGGGTACGCACACTTGCCGGACACCGCCGCCGCAGCCGAGGAGCCGGCTTGGAGACGAAGCCCGGGCCCGACCTCACGTCCACACCCCTCACATCGCTCATGGAGGCGCTGACGCTGACAACGGGCATGGTCGAAGCCGTGAGCCTGCTCGCTCTGGGGTCCGTGTTCACCGCCATGCAGACCGGCAATGTGCTTTTCTTCGGATTCGCGCTCGTGGGCGAGGGCAGCGCCTCCGCAGTGGCGACGTCCGTGTCGCTCGGGTCGTTCGCCGCCGGAGCCCTCCTCGGCGCCCGGCTGGAGTCGGCGATGGAAGCCCGCAAGCGCCGGTGGCTCGTTCTCGCGCTGATCATGGAGTCGGCGCTGCTCGCTGTGGCGGCGTTCACGGCTTGGGGGCTCGTACGGGCGGACGGTGCGCCGTCCGCCCGCCACATCGCGGTGGTGGCCTTGGTGGCGCTCGCCATGGGCATGCGCAATGTGACCGCGATGCGCGCTCATGTGCCGGACCTGCCCACCACCCTGGTCACGCGGACCATCACCGCACTGGTCAGCGGTTCGCAACTCGGGCACGACACGGCGCTGGGCTACGGCAGCGGCGCCTCGGCCCGCAGGGGCGTCGCCGTCCTCGCGATGTTCACGGGCGGCGTCCTCGGCGCATGGCTGCTCCACCTGCACTGGTCACCGACGGGAGTGCTGCTCCTGGTGGCCGCCGTCGTCCTTGCCGTCGCGGCCGCGGTCGCCACCACCTCCCGGCACCGTCCTCCGCCGACGATGTGACCCCTGCTTCGCGCTCTCCACGGACGCGGTACGCGATCGGACGATCCCGCGCGCGAGCCGCCACGCTCCGCCTTGTTCCGCCTCGTTCCGCCTTGTTCCACGCAACAGTTCCACCGTGCGGCCACGGTGCGTGAGCTATGTTGCACGAGTGGGACGACAAGGAGGCACACCGGTGCCATCAGGGCAGCAGGCACGCGCACAGGCGTCCGCGATCACGCCGGGAAAGCAGTCTCCGGACGTGGAAGCAGCTCCCACGGACAGGGTTCTCGCACTGTTCGGCGGCCACCGGCTGTCTCCCGCGCAGCGACGCATCGCCCAGTACATGGTCGACCACCTCACCGAGGCCGCGTTCCTGTCGATCACGGATCTCGCGGAACGCGTGGGTGTGAGCCAGCCGTCGGTGACCCGCTTCGCCTCCTCCTTGGGTTTCAGCGGATTTCCCGCGCTCCGAGAGGCCCTCCAGCCCATCGCGCTCAGCGCGGGCACCCAGTCCCCCGACACGCGGGAAGAGATCCGCCGCAATGAACTACAGGCAGCCGTCGACGCCGAGATCGAGAACCTGGAGAGTTTGCGCCGTGTTCTGGCCGACCCCAACCAGGTGCTCGAGATCGGCCGCGACCTCGCCCTTTCGACGCCCCTGACCGTTCTTGGCCTGCGGATCTCCGTGTCGCTGGCGGAATACTTCGCCTATGCCGCCAGGCGGATCCATCCCGACGTGCGCCTGGTGACCCGCGGCGGCAGCGTCGCCTACGACGCGCTGCTCCAGTCGCGGGAAGCAGGCGGGACCTGGATGCTGGCGTTCGCGATGCCCAGGCACGCCAACGAGACCCTGGCAGCGATGCGGGCCGCCCGTAGGACGGGGCTGCATGTCGCGCTGATCACCGACCTGACGCTCGGGCCGCTCGTGGACGAAGCCGATGTGGTACTCACCGCCGGCACCGGATCACGTCTCGTCTTCGACTCCTACGCGGCGCCTGTGGTCATGTCCGCCGCCGTCCTCCAAGCCATGGCCGATGCCGATCCCGAGCGCACGCAGGTGCGACTGGAGGGCTACGAGCATGCCGCGGAACAGCACGACTTCTTCCTCGAGGACTGAAGCGGGTTCCTCCTCACGGACCGACGCGAGCGTGCATCCGCTCAGTCGACCCGGCACGGGCCGCCCTGCCTGCCGGTTCGCGTCCCACCGAAGACTTGATCATGGATCAGTCATCACATTTTGTGCATGAATTTTTTCATACCCTTGCTTACTCGACGGTATATATATTTACTGCATCTGCGACCCCCGGGTGCCCCGAAGTCGCGAGCCAGACCTCAGCACTCACCGAAGGAAAGCCGGCGGTCCGCACCATGCACCTCACGCCTCGCCCCGCCGCACGCGGCGCAGCCCGCAGGAAGCAGCTGGGGCCGGTACGACGGTCGGGTCTCGGGTCTCGCGCGAACGAAAGCGGACGCAGACTCGGCATCGTCTGCCGACTCGCGCAGTCGGTGGAACGCACCACGACAGTGAATGCCACTCAGGTACGCGCGGTGTACCGCATCGAGCCCCTACGGGCCACGTGACCGAACACCCAGGGACGACGCCCCTCCTCCTCGCGTCGGCCCATGGTGTTCAACCCGGGCGCTGCGCCTTTTTCGCGCGGATGCCCTTGGCGGCCCCGGTCAACCCCTGGGCCGGGGCCGCCACCAACCTCCGCGACCACCCCCGCGATCAGAGCCCACCCGCCTCACATCCGGAAGCGACGACGATGTCCCAGACCTTCTCACCGATCGACTCCGACTGGCCTTGTCAGGTCAAGGCCCCCGGTAGCCACGATTGGGAGCGCACGGCGGCCCGGTGGCTGCGAGACCTCCTGCCGGCCCGCTATGCGGGCTACTCGACGCTCACCCGCCACCACATCCTGCTCGCCCGCCATGCGCACCTCCAGGTGCAGCACGAGATACGAGCCGTGCGGGTCGCACTGCAGACCTGCCGGGCGGAACTGCCCACCCTGGGAGTGTCCGAGGTCATCATCGAGAGCACCATCAGGCTGTACGCCATCGAGCTGGAGCAGCTGAACCGCCTGGCCCGCGGCGTCCGGCTGATCACCGAGGCACTCCTCGCGGGCACCGATGCGCACCGCAGGCGGACGCACGTCTAGGAGCGGGGCGTCCCGGCCGGCCAACCGGTCGAGCCGACACCGGAGCGCGAACGCCTGACGTGCGGGCCCGGCCTGGGCATCGCACGATGGAGTTCGCCACCGGCGGGTCCACCGACGGGGGTCACCGGCTCCTGACGAGGGGACCCCTGGATGCGCCAGTACCCGCCCATCGCCGACCACGGGATGATCGGTGACCTGCAGACCGCTGCTCTGGTGGCGTCCGACGGAGCGATCGACTGGTTCTGCGCGCCGCGATTCGACTCGCCCAGCATCTTCGCCGCTCTGCTCGACCAGGACCGTGGCGGCAGTTTCCGGATCGCAGCCGACCACCCGGATGCCAGGATCACCCAGCTCTACCTCCCCGACACCGCAGTCCTGGTCACCCGTTACCTCACCGCCGACGGGGTGGGCGAGGTCGTGGACTTCATGCCGGTGGACACCCCGGAAACCCCCACGGACCGGCACCGGATCTTCCGAGCGATGCGCGTCGTGCGCGGCAGCATGACGTTCACCGTGGAGTGCAGACCTCGCTTCGACTACGGCCGTGCCACGCACAAACTGAGCCTGAACGAGGCCGGCGACGCCGCTGTCTTCACCGGCCCCGGCATCGACGTACACCTCCAGAGCACCGCACGGCTGAGCGCCGAAAACGACCGCGACGTCCAGGGCGTCGTCACACTGCAGGCCGGTGAACTCGCCGTCGTCGTACTGACCACCTGCGCCGCCGGCGACGCGCCGCCGGAGCCCCTCAACGCCGACATGGCATGGGCCACTTGGCGGGCGACCGTACAGTACTGGCACAGCTGGCTCCGGACGTCCCGCTACCGCGGCCGCTGGCGGCAGACCGTGAACCGCTCGGCCATCACCCTCAAGCTGCTCACGTACGCGCCCACGGGCGCCCCGATCGCCGCCGCGACCGCGGGACTGCCCGAGCAGGTGGGCGGCGAGCGCAACTGGGACTACCGATACACCTGGATCCGGGACGCCTCGCTGTCCGTACGATCCCTGATCGATCTGGGTTTCACCGAGGAGGCGGACGCCTTCCGCCGATGGCTCGGCCAGCGGGTGGCCGCGGGCGCGACCGTCTCCGGCGAGCCGCTGCAGATCATGTACCGGGTGGACGGCGACCCGCACCTGAGCGAGGAGCTGCTCGACCACCTGGAGGGCTATCTCGGATCGTTCCCGGTACGTATCGGGAACGGAGCGGCCGACCAGCTCCAGTTGGACATCTACGGCGAGGCTGCATTCGCCATGCTGGAGTTGGGAGCCATCGCGGAGACCGCCGGCTACCAGGGCTGGCTTGCTCTCGCGGGTGTCCTGGACTGGCTCGCCGACAACTGGGACCGGCCCGACGAGGGCATCTGGGAGACCCGCGGCGGCCGCCACGACTTCACCTACAGTCGGCTGATGTCCTGGGTGGCCTTCGACCGCGGCATCCGTATCGCGCGCGACAACGCCCGGCCCGCCGACCTGGAGCGCTGGACCGCCACCCGCGACGCGATCTTTGTGCAGGTGATGGAGCGCGGCTGGAACGAGCAGCGCCAGGCCTTCGTCCAGCACTACGACACCGACGTCCTGGACGCCTCACTGCTGCTCATGCCGCTCGTCGGGTTCATCGCGCCCAAGGACCCGCGCTGGCTCGCCACTCTCGACGCCATGGAGCGCGAGCTGGTCTCCGACAGCCTCGTCTACCGCTACAACCCGTCCGCCTCCCCGGACGGGCTCCAGGGCTCCGAGGGCACATTCACGCTGTGCACCTTCCACTATGTGCAGGCGCTCGCCCGCGCGGGGCGGGTCGAAGAGGCACGCTACGCCTTCGAGAAGATGCTCACCTACGCCAACCATGTCGGCCTTTTCGCCGAGGAGATCGGCCCGACGGGAGAGCAACTGGGCAACTTCCCACAGGCGTTCACCCATCTGTCCCTCATCACAGCAGCCGTGGCACTGGACGTGGAACTCGACAAGGCCGAAAGTCTGGGGCCCTAGCCGACGCGCTGGACGCGCATCGCACGGTCCGGACGCGCATCGCAAGGTGACGAATGCTCCCGGACGCCGGCTGAGCGCCCGCTACCGGAAGATCGCCATCGCCTGGACTTCCAGCACCGCGTCGTCGGCGTTCCAGTCCTGGACCTTGCCGAGACAGCGTGCCGAGAAGGTGCCCTGCGGGACCTCGTTGCGCAGTCCCTCCGTCGCACAGGTGACACGGACGCGAGGACCCAGCGCGGGATCGTCCGGGTCCCCGTAGGGCGCCAGAAAAACCGTGGACTCCGCCGTTTCACTGATCTTCCGGAAGCGGCCTCTGATCAGCACGAAGTCCTCGATGTCACGCAGGCGTACGGACTGCTGCGAGGTCCCGGAACCGTGCAGGGTCACCAGCCCCTTGGCCAGTGCCGTATTCCGTCTGACGGTCTGGTTGACGAGGTCGACGTGCACGATGACGTCCTTCTCCTCGAGCACATCCATGATGATGCCGATGACCGAAATGGGCTCGGCCACCTCGAGAAACTTGGCAACAATCTCACGGTTGTCGCGCCTGCCCGCGCCGGCACCCACCCCGAAGACCGTGGCACGGACATTCCCGTCCTTGGTGGCTGTGGTCCGCTGCTCCACCTCCTTCCGCAGAGCTGCCTCGTAGCGCCGCATCTGGTAGTGGTCCATGACGGATTTGTCGTGGAGGTAGAAGCAGATGCTGAAGGTGAGGTTCTGACCGTCGGTCCGCCTGCCGCGGGTGAACCAGGAGAGCGACAGGACGAGCAGCGTCACAACGCCGGCCGCGGTCAGCAGCCACGGGAGCAACCAGGGCCACCAGACTCCCCACCACGCCTCACTGAACACACCCACGGATCTCCTTGAATGCGCTGAGGAGCGACTGGGCGGTGGCGTCGACCATACGTCCGCCGGTCGCCCGTGCCGCTCGATCGAGTTCCTCGGTGTCGGCCTCGCCGTAGCGAATGGTGTAGGTGCGCACCGCGTGGGCCGCGCGCGCCTGCGCTGCGTACCGGCTGATGAAGGCGTCGAGATCCATCCCGGCGTTGTTCTCACCGTCCGTCATGAGAACGATGGAGACAGCCTGCCCCGGGTGGTCGCGCACGGTGGTGGACACCTTCCGGTAGGCGTGGTCGAGGGTGGACCAGATGGCGGTGCTCCTATCGAAGTCGTCGGACGCCACAAATCCGCGGAGACGGTCCAGGTCCCGCTGCCCGTCGTAGGTCACACTCCGCTCGTCGAGTACGCGGCCGCCGAACCGCACCACGGTGAGCGACTCGCCCCGGTAGAACCGGACGAACTTTCCGGAGCGCGAGTCGTCAGCACCGCTGAGCCCGTCGAAGGTGGCGCGCAGCTTCGCGATGCGCTCGCCCCGCATCGACCCGGAGAAGTCGAGCAGAAAGACCATCCGGGCAGGCTTGTCGCGCTGTGGATCGCCGTAGTCCGCGAGGAGACGGTCAACCACCTCGTGCTTGTCCGGGAAGTACAGGGCATTGCCGACGGGTTCGCGCAGGCGGGTGTCTCGCGCCACAGCGGGATCGATCGGCCGGCGCAGCGTACGTTCCATGATCTTCTTCTGTGCCGGTTTGCTCTTCAGCCAGCCCACCAGCCTGTCGTACGCAGCGCGCTTGGCGGGGTCGAGCAGCAGCAGGGGGTAGTCGGACAGCACCATGCCGTCCTTGGGATAGACGATCTCCAGCGGCTTGCGGAGCCTCCCGCTGCTGTTGAGAGTGAGCAGCTCGGACTCGTAGGTGATGAGGGCGTCCAGGTCGTTCTGCCGGCGTACGAAGCCGTCCGCCAGGCGGCCGGAGGAGTCCTCGGTGAGTTCGTGTCCGCTGAAAAAACCGCGCAGCCGGTCGCAGGAGACATCGGCCGGACGCAGTGCACTGCCCGTACCCGCGGCGGCGGTCGCGACTCCGACAAGTGCGGCGAGGCCGCTGTTGGTGTGCCGCGGGTCGGCCATGCCGAAGCTCAGGGAACCGTCCGCCGCGGCGTCGGCGACATCGGCCCAGGAGATCTGCCGGTCGGGCGTCCTGCGGCGCAGCTGCTCCGCCGTTCCGGGCTTCATACCGATGACGACGGGCGAGCGCATGATGCTGGTGGCCAGGGGCTTCTCGGCGTTGTTTCCGGCCTCCTTCAGCTTGAGCTGGAAGTAGCGGTCGGACGAGAGCCAGGCGAGATCGTGGCGGTAGTCGCCCGGGGCGAGTGCGTTGCTGGCGTCCACGGTGCCCCGGTAGTCCATCTCCAGCGTGATCCCGGTGTCCCGGCGGAGGTCGTCGAGCAGGGGCCGCATATCGGCGAGCTCCGAACTGGCCAGCACCCGCAAGGTGACCGGCTCGGGATCGCCCGTGGAGCAGGCCGTGGCAGCGCCGAGCCACAGCCCCGCCGTACACAGGGCGATGAAGCGCGTCAGACGGCGCCGCGCCCTCATTCGGGCCGCCCGGCCTCGGTCTCGGCAGCCGGGCAGTCACCCACGATGGAGATCATTCTTTCCAGGAACCGGAGCCTGGGCATCGATGACCTGGTGTTGTCTCCCGCCATCGACGGGACGGGGATATGGCGCTGCTGCAGGAACCGGGCCAGCTGGTCACCCGCGACCTCCCCCGTCGGGTCGAGGATCCGGAAGCCCAGTTCCATTGCCCGTTGCCGCAATTCGGGGTCACGGGTGATGAGTTCACCGAGCCGGTCGCCGTCCCGGTTGAGTGCGATGAACTGGGGCTGGGTCACGAACTGGCTGGCCGGGTAGAGAAGCACCCGCTCGGAGTCCAGTTTCTTCGACTCGGCCCGGTACTGCACCTGGTAGCTGAGGTACTGGTGCTCGTACGCCACCACCACGGGGGCTATTCCTTTTCCTTCCGGGGAGATGTACGTCCGGAACACGTCGGCGGCCGGCAGGCCCTGCTCCAGGAGGGGTTTGATCTCCCGGGCGCGGTCGTCCGCCTCCTGATCGGAGTCGGGTACTTCGTCGCCCTTGCCGTGCCTGGTGAAGGCCACCAACGCCAGGTAGGTTCCGGCGGAGTTGGACCCACAGACGTCGGGACTCTGGGCGACGATCCTGTTCGCGTTGGTGATCCCGTGGTTCTGGATCCCGATCTTTTCCCACCTGGTCTCCTGGTGGATGCTCTCCAGGAATTTCCCCATGTCCAGCACGTAGTAGAGCGGCTGGTTCTGCACGGAGGAGCGTTGCGCGGTGGCGATTCCCTCGTCCTGCAGAGTCTCGGCGTACTCGCGATAGGTGGCGAGCACGATCGGGCTGACGAACGGCCGGTGCACCTTGACGTACTGGTTCTTCGCCGCACGCTGACTGGTGATCAGGTCCCCGGCGGGCTGCCCCGAAGGAAAGACGAAGTCGTACGAGGAGATGTCCCCGATGGCCACGTCACGGGATCCCGAACTGGTGATGTGGACGCGTATGTGATGCTTCATCAGAAGCCGCTGAACCTCTTCGTCCTCGAAGAAGTCCCGCTTGGAGGCCATTTTGCCCTCCAGCGTGACGACTCGCTCGAAGGGCAGAAGGATGTTTCCCGAGACGGCCAGCACGGTCACACCTGTGAGAACGGCGGCCAGTACGGGCAGGAAGGCGACCAGGAAGCTGCGCCGTGACCATAAGGAGGACGACTGACGCCGTATGGCCAGGCGTGGCTCCTCGACGACAGGTCTCTCCCCGATGACCACGGACGCCTCCCCCGATGTCCCGCGTCTCAGCTCAGGGAACAGCTTTCCCCAATCGGGTGCCCATTAGGGCCGTCTTCGGCGAATCCAGGGTGAACAACACGGCAGGGTGAGCTGCCGCCGGCCATGGGCGTGAGCGCCCTTGGGTACCTGAGCGAGCCTGTGGGCACATCCCCTCCCACCTCCGCCTACGCGGCTGTGTACGCCAGCCACGACGCAACCGCCTCGGCGATGGGCTGCCCCGTCTCCAGCTCGACAAAGCCGAACTGGCCGCCCTGGTTGCACTCCAGGAACCACCAGACGCCCTCGGCGTCCTCGGCGAAATCGAAAGCCCCGTAGGCGAGACCGGCAAGGCCTGTGAAGTCATGGACGGCCCTGGCGATGCGGTCGGGCACCTCGGCGGGCTCCCAGGCCTGACCGGTGGTGCCGTAGCGCCCGTCCACCTGACCGGACGCCGAGATCTTCCGGGCGGCGAACAGCCGCCCACCGACGCAGGTCAGCCGGATGTCGGCCCGTTTGGGAATGTACTTCTGAAGCAGGGTGGGGGCGGCCGCGACGCCGGAGAAATCCGTCTCCGGCCCGATGCGGGTGGTGGGCAGCGTGACCGGTGGATCGCTGCGCGGCGGACCGGAGGTGGACTTCACCACGATCTCCCGGTACTGCGCCGCGAACTGGCGGGCCACGCGCGGAAAGGTGGTGATGAGCGTGGGCGGCACGGCGAAACCGCTGCGATGGGCGACGCGCAACTGCCATGGTTTGCAGCGGGCTTGCGCGGCCACGCAGGGATGGTTCATCCAGCGTGCCGTGGTGGAGTTGAGCATCCCGTACAGCGCCTGCCCGGACTCGGCAGTGAGCCACTCCGACGGCTCGGAGGCGTGTGCCGCGGGCTCCCCCGGCCTGCGCACCCATATGGAACGCAGGCCGCTCATGCTCACCAAGCGCCCGTCGTACGACAGATAGCCCCGAAAGTCGCCGCTGACGAACTCCGCCGACAGTGCGGCTTCGCCGGGGAGATCAGCGGGATCGAATCGCACCAGCGGAATCCCCCGTTCGTGCAGACCGGCCACCACCATGTCCGTCGTCACATCCTGCTGACAGGTCAGAATCAGCACAGTCATCGATGCGCCGGTCCGGTCAGTCGTCGAAGTGCGTCTGCGAACCGGCCGTGGAGGTCGTCGTACCGGCCGCCAGGAGCACCGCCCGGTCCGCGATGGCGGGGCGTCCGTCGGACAGGACGTTCAACTGCAGGGCGGAGTCGTACGTGTAGGGATCGGTGACTGCTGAATTCTCGGCCGGACGCGCGTAGTTCAACACAAACGGTCTCATGAGTCTCCTCGAGTTCCCGTGGCGTGGTCCTGCGCCACACGTAACAGTACGTACCGAAGACGCAGCGGTCTCACTACGTACCGTCACATCCGGCCCAAAGTGGCGTGAAGGACGTCACATTGCCGAGGGGCCCCAACCGTCAGTACCGCTGGGCCTTGGCGATCCTGGGGGTCAGGTTCAGGTCGGCGGGCTTACGGCTGATGGCGATGGACTGCTCGTTCTCGCCCGGATCGAGGTCCTCCGCGCCGACGATTCTGCTCTCCACCACCTTGCCGGAGGGGTCGGTGAAGTCGACCTGCACGGCGTACGACGCCTTCTGGTCGGTGCGGTTGGTGATGCTGACCACGGCGGCGACCAGACCACCGGTCTGGGCCCGCGGCTTCCCCGTCAGTGACACGTCGGACGTCGCATTGCCGCTGCCCTGCACCTTCTTGAGCTCGGCAGCGGCTGCTGCGTTCGCACGGGCCACCTCGGCCGAGACGGAAGACTCGAAGGCGGAGGCGGCAGCAGACGCGGACGCCGCCGCGGCGGACGCTCTGGCGCGGGCCGAGGCGGCCGCTGAAGCCAGGGCGGAGGGCGGCGTACCTGAGAACGCAGACATGTTGGGAGGCGTCGGGCGGGGGCTGAACGGCGAACTGCTGCCGGTGTCGCCGTTGCCGGTGCTGCACGAAACGAGAACGGCCGCGCTCGAGGCCGCAGTGATCAGCGTCAACGCAACAGTGGCCAAACGCCTCGCGCTCGCCCGGCCCTTCACGCATGCCGTCATCGGGGTTCCCTTTCACTGTCGGTGACTGAGGGTCACCCCCCTCGGTTGCCCACCCGTGTCGTGAGCTCAGTAGCGCAGGGCGCTCGCGATTCCGCCCATGTCGGCAAGCGTGCCGTCAGGCACGAAGCGCACCTCCGCGCCCGTGTCCAGGGACCGCTCGACGATCTCGTCGACGATGTCGTCGAGGGCATCCAGATCACCGGGTTCCGCCGGCATCAGGTGGCCGCCGGACTCGCGGACGGTTTCCCGGTAGTTCTCCTCCACGGCCAGCAGCGCGACCCGGCCCGATGTCACGTTCTGCCGGATCTCGTCGACCCCGGCGGCGAAGGCCCGTCGTCCACGGGCCTTGTCCAGTTCCTCGAGGACATGGGCGACTTCCTTCTCGGCCCGGGCCTCGACGAACGGCCGTACGGCCTGCCACACGGCGTCGGCGGGTCCCGTTGCCAGCCCTCCCTGCGGGATGTGGGTGGCAGTCCCCTTGGCCACTGTTCCGACACCGTCGAGAAGAGCGAGCGCCACCGCTTCACCGGCCACATACAGGGGCCGCGGATCGGACTTGAGTACGGCACCCATCGCAGCGTCCGCCTCCCGCAGGAACTGGCGGGTCTGCTCGTCGCTGAAGGTGCTGGGCACATCCCCGATCCGCTCCTGGCGTTCGGCATCGGGGTCCTCGAGGCTCCGGGTCAGTGGGAACGCCCCCCTTGCCTCCTCGACGACGCGCTCCGCTCCGCCGCTCCACAGAGAGACGCGGTCGGAGGAGACGGCCAGCACCCAGAAGGGGTGCTCGGCGGCCTGCGCCGAAACGAGATTGCGGGTCAGGAAGGTGTCCGAGAGCACGACGCGCTCGGGCACCGTACGGCCCAGCGACCACACCTGGTGCTCTCCCGGCGCGGCGAAGACCGCCAGCCCGTCCTCGGCATGTACCAGATCGATCTCCGCCAGAGCCATGTCCAACTGCTCGGTGACATCGATCCGCCTGTCCCGGGTGACGGCCGGATCGGCCTGAAGCTGGCCCTTTGCCTCGGCCAT
This sequence comes from Streptomyces sp. NPDC002730, assembly GCF_042888805.1. Lineage (NCBI taxonomy): Bacteria > Bacillati > Actinomycetota > Actinomycetes > Kitasatosporales > Streptomycetaceae > Streptomyces > Streptomyces sp. NPDC002730. The sequence continues at coordinate 24,588 of NZ_JBIAQG010000004.1, read as the reverse complement.
CAGATTGCGCAGACGGACAGGGTCCTGCGCGTTGTCCGGTTCGCGGCGATGAGTGGGCATCAGAACCGTCACTGCCGGATAGGAACGCTGCTGTCGCAGCTGGGAGAGGGCAGCAGAGCTGAGAGCCGGGTGCATCGGAACCCTTTCAGAACGCGCAGACGTCGTTGGCGACGGGAGGGGTCGTCGCAGCCGATGGCGACGAGTCCGGACAGCCGTGCCTGCGTGGCCACCAGATCGACACTATGAACCATATGTCCACTTCGTCGATGGGGCAGAAGATGCGCGGGGAGCCGGCTCAGCGCCGCACGATCTCCTGATCACGGCCCAGTCCGGCGTGGGCGAGCATCGAGCGGGCCGCGTCGGCGTTCCCGGCTCCAGCAGCCACATCGCCGCCCAGCGACTCCGCCGGGACCGGCATGCCGGCGCCGAGCAGCTGGAGCCCCAACGGGGTCACCGCATGCAGGACGTACTTGCCTTCGCGGCGGCTGGTCACGAGACCCCCGTCGCGCAGGACGCTGATCTGATAGCTCACGCTGGGCAGTGAGACCCCCACGGCCTCGGCCACCTCGGAAGTGGTCCGGGTGCTTCTGTCGGCCACCTCGGTGAGCACCGCAGCCCGGGTGCGGCCCAGCAGCCGCTCCAGTCCGTCCTCCGTCCCCCGCGCAACGTCGAGCGGCGCTTTCGCCACCGGATAGACGAGCACCGGGGCCAGGGCCGGATCCGCGAGGGCGGTCGGCCGACGCCAGCAGAAGTACGAGGGAACGAGAAGCAGTCCGCGCCCCTCCAGGTACAGGTCGCGATCGACGGGGTAATCCACCTCCAGCACCGGGGAGTTCCACCGAGCCAGCGGGTGCAATCCGTCCAGCAACGTCTGTGTGCCGCCTTCCAGCAGGGTGCGCGCTCGCTGGCTGACATCGTTGCCGACAGCGGTACGGATGCGGGACCAGTACGGCCGCAGCAGTGCCCCGTGATACGTCGCCAGTGCGCCTGTCAGCGAGGCAAGCGCATCGCGACCAGGACCGCCGAGCGAGGTCCAGCTCGGGATCGGGCGGGACTCGGCCAGCCTCGACATCTCGCGGACCAGCTGTCTGTGCGGGGTGAGGCGCACCTGCTCGAGGCCCGCGGGCAGATCGGCGCCGGGGACCGGCGGGGTGAGGAAGTCCGGGATGTAGCCGGAAGGGGGAATCACTGTCCGCAGCAGGTGCAGGGCACGATTCACCAGCGGATCCGTGCGGAGCCTGTGGTGGGCCGAGCTACGCCAATCGCCGAACTCGAGCCGTCCCTGTCCGGTCTGTAATCGGCAGACACTGCAGACCAGTTCCCACAATGGGTCGGGCTGCGGAGCGATTCGGATGTTCTGCAGGTCGTGGGGGGTGAAGTGAATGCGGAGCACGCCGCCTCCTTCGCTCACAGGCCCTGTGTGGGCCACGGCCGCCCCGGCATCGGCGCGACCATAGGTGGGGACGAGCGGCATCCCCCTCATGGTTGCCCTCCCATCGCCCCGTCCTCGCGCGGAAGAGGGTTTGGCTTCTTCGCATCGGTCTCCGTGAGGAGAGAGGCCGCAGAGTCACTCACCTGTCGTCAGTTCGTCCGGTCACTTCGCCCGATCGGCCGGCCCGCCCCCGGCCCGTCCCCCTCCGCCGCCCAGCTCTCCTGGGCCGACGTGCTCGCCAGGCGTCGAGAGTTCCTCGACCGCGTCGACGCCGACCACCGCGCCGGTGGACCTCTTGCCACGGCGCAGCCGGCCTTCCAGCCGGCTCGCAAAGGTGGTGAGCGCGAAGTTGAGCACGACGAAGATCACGGCGACGACGGTGAAGCTGGCGATGGTGTTCGCCCCGTAGTTCGCGCTCATCGGGCGGACCGATGCCAGCAGTTCGGAGAAGCCGAGCAACGCGCCGCCGAGCGCGGTGTCCTTCACGATGACCACCAGCTGGCTGACGATGGCGGGGAGCATCGCGGTGACCGACTGCGGCAGCAGCACGTACAGCATGGTCTGGCTCTTGCGCATACCGATCGCCTTGGCCGCGTCGGACTGCCCCTGGGGAAGGGAGAGAATGCCCGCCCGTACGATCTCGGCGAGCACCGAGGCGTTGTAGAGCACCAGGCCCGTGACCACGGCGTACAGCGGCCGGTTGTCGGGACTGATGTCCGTGTACTCGGCGTACGCCGCGTTGGCGAAGAGCATCAGGATCAGCACCGGGATGGCACGGAAGAACTCCACGACGGCGCCGGCCGCGCCCCGTACCCACCAGTGGTCGGAGAGCCGGGCGATACCGAAGAGCGCTCCGAGCGGCAGCGCGATGACCATGGCCAGGGCGGCGCCTTTGAGCGTGTTCTTGAGCCCCGGCACGAGGTACGTCGACCAGGCACGGGAATCGGTGAAGAACGGCTTCCACTTGGCCCATTCGAGCTGGTTCTTGTCGACGAGGCTCTGGACCACCCACCAGATCAGCGCTGCCAGCGCGATCACGAACACCACCGTGAACAGGACATTGCGCCGCTTGGCGCGCGGCCCCGGGGCGTCGTACAGGACAGAGGTCACCGCTTCACCGCCACCTTCTTGCTCACCCAGCCGAGGAACAGTCCGGTCGGGAGGGTGAGGCAGATGAAGCCGAACGCGAAGATGCCGGAGATGAGAATGAGCTGAGCCTCGTTCTCGATCATTTGCCGCATCAGCGCCGCGGCCTCGGCGACACCGATCGCGGCGGCCACCGTGGTGTTCTTGATGAGGGCGATCAGCACGTTCGCCAGCGGACCCACCACAGAGCGGAAGGCCTGCGGAAGGACGATCAGCCGCAGGACCTGGGGGAAGCTCAGGCCGATGGCACGCGCTGCCTCCGTCTGGCCGATGGGCACGGTGTTGATGCCGGACCGCAGCGCCTCACACACGAAGGCGGACGTGTAGGCGGTCAGGCCGAGCACAGCGAGCCTGAAATTGATGGTGGTGAAGTCGTCCGCGCCGAGGTTGACGCCGAGTGTCTGGAAGAGGCCCAGCGAGGTGAAGACGATGATCACCGTCAGCGGGATGTTCCGCACCACGTTGACGTAGGAGGTGCCGAAGCCACGCATCAGGGGCACCGGGCTGACCCGCATGGCCGCCAGGAGCGTTCCCCAGATCAGGGAGCCGACTGCGGAATAGAAGGCGAGCTGCACCGTCACCCAGAAGGCCCCCAGCACGTTGTAACCCTCAAGAAAGTCGAACACGATCTCCCGGCCTTCCGCGTGTGTGAAGCCTTCCGCTCGTGTGTGAAGGGCGAGGCGCGCCGCAGCGATGGGCGGCGCGCCGGTCAGGCACCCGCTTCAGCTGACGATGACGCCGATCTTCGGTGCAGGCTCGTTCTTGTAGCCGGCCGGTCCCAGGTTCTTGTTGACGTACGCCTGCCAGGAACCGTCGCTGACCATCTTCTCCAGGGCGGTGTTGATCTTGGCCTTGAGTTCGCTGCCCTTCTGGACACCGATGCCGTAGTTCTCGTTGCTCAGCTTGAAGCCGCCCAGCTTGAACTTGCCCTTGAACTCGGGCTGCGCGGCGTAGCCGGCGAGGATCGCGTCATCAGTGGTCAAGGCGTCGATGACCTTGTTCTCCAGACCGGTGAGGCACTCGGAGTAGCCGCCGTACTCCTGCAGCTGAGCCTTCGGCGCGATCTTTGTCTTGACGTTCTGCGCAGAGGTGGACCCGGTGACCGAGCAGAGCTTCTTGTTGTTCAGGTCCTGGGGCTTCTTGATGGAGTTGTCGTCCGCCCGGATCAGGACGTCCTGGTGCGCCAGCAGGTAGGGGCCGGCGAAGTCGACCTTCTTCTGACGCTCCGGCGTGATCGAGTAGGAGGCCACGATGTAGTCGACATCGCCGCGCTGGAGCAGAGTCTCGCGGTCGGCGCTCTTGGCTTCCTTCCACTCGATGTCGGTGGGCTTGTAGCCGAGCTGCTTGGCCACGTACGCCGCCACGTCGACGTCGAGACCCGTGTACTTGCCGTCCGGGGTCTTCAGGCCGATGCCTGGCTGGTCGAATTTGATGCCGACGGTGATTTTTTTGTCACCACTGCCCGCACTGCTCTTGCTGCCGTCGCCGGATCCGCAGGCCGTGGCGGTCAGGGACAGCGCGAGCGCAGTGGCTGCTGCGGCAGAGACCATACGAAGCTTCATGGTGATCATCCCTAGTGCTCAAAGGTCCGGAGTGCTCAAGGGGCCGGCTCAGTGGTGAAGAATCTTCGAAAGAAAGTCCTTGGCGCGGTCACTGCGCGGATTGCTGAAGAACTCATCGGGTGTCGTCTCTTCCACGATCCGGCCGTCCGCCATGAAGACCACCCGGTTGGCGGCCGAACGGGCGAATCCCATCTCATGGGTGACGACGACCATCGTCATGCCGTCCCGGGCGAGCTGCTGCATGACCTCCAGCACCTCATTGATCATCTCCGGGTCGAGCGCGGAGGTCGGCTCGTCGAAGAGCATGATCTTCGGGTCCATGGCCAGCGCTCTGGCGATCGCCACCCGCTGCTGCTGGCCACCGGAGAGCTGCGCGGGGTACTTGTCCGCCTGGGAGGCGACACCCACCCGGTCGAGCAGCCGGCGCGCCCGCTCCTCGGCGGCCTTCTTGTCCTTCTTGCGGACCTTGATCTGGCCGAGCGTCACGTTCTGCAGCACGGTCCTGTGCGCGAAGAGGTTGAAGGACTGGAAGACCATGCCCACATCGGCCCGCAGTGCGGCCAGCTCGCGGCCCTCGGCGGGCAGTGGCTTGCCGTCGATGGCGATCTCGCCGGAGTCGATGGTCTCCAGGCGGTTGATGGCGCGGCACAGTGTGGACTTCCCACCCCCGGACGGCCCAATGACGACGACAACCTCGCCCTGGGCGATGGTCAGGTCGATGCCCTGGAGGACATGGAGCGCGCCGAAGTGCTTATTGACGTCGCGCAGCACGACCAGCGCGTTGCCCGTGCCGCGGGTGGCAGTTTCCTGGGTCACTGTTACTCCGCTCTTCGGCTTCATAGTCCGACTTCCTCGAGCCGGTCGCACGCTGAATGCCGGGCGCCGATGCGGGTTGACCGTGCGAGTTTTGAATCGGGAACCATCAGCTGGAGAAGAAGCCGGGGGCAGCCTGTGCACACAATGACCAAGGGGTGAAAAGACCGAACACTGCGTGCCCGCAATTCACACAGGCGAGAAGGCGGACCCATGACGACAACAGAGCAGGCTTCCGAGGCGGAAACGGATTACTTGTCGCAGATGGAAATGGCCGCGCAACGCTACGCGAATCGGACCGCGAAGCGGGAGAGCACCCGAGACGTACTCGAGCAGCGCGGCGTGTTGTACGCCGATGAACCAGAGCGGGTCGGCAAGCGACTGGCACGGCTCGGCGCCGACTGGTCAATGGCCAGGGCGATCGAGCAGGCGCCGTCGGAACCCGTCACGACCGCGGGGAGCACCCTGCCCCTGCCGCCGGAGAGCTTCAGCAGCGAGGTACTGGGGCTGGAGCGCCTCATCGGGCGCAACAATCTCACTCCGATCGCGTTCCTGGAGGAAGGGAACCTGGTCGCTCGCTCGGTCGGACGGGTCACCATCAGCGGACCCGGGGGCGGTCACGGCACCGGCTTCATGGTGTCCCCTTCCCTTCTGCTCACCAATAACCATGTGCTGCGCAGCATGGAGGAAGCGGGCCGCAGCATCGTCGCGTTCAGATTCCAGTCCGGGATCGACGGGAGCCCGCTCACTCCAGTGTCTTTCCAGCTGGAGCCGCAGAGGTTCTTTGTGACCGATCGGGACCTTGATTTCAGCGTGGTCGCCGTGGCCGAACGCAACCCGCAGGGTGAGGCGCTCTCCTCATTCGGATGGCTCCCCCTCAGCGGAGCGGAAGGCAAGGTCATTCTGGGGGAATTCGTCAACATCATCCAGCACCCCAGGGGCGAGCCCAAGCAGCTGGCGCTGCGCGAGAACCAGATCGTCGACGTGCTGGAACGGTTCCTGCACTACGAGTCCGACACCGATCTGGGTTCGTCGGGCTCGCCCGTCTTCAACGACCAGTGGGAGGTCGTCGCACTGCACCACTCGGCCGTCCCCAAGACCGACGCCGACAACCAGCCCCTGAGCGTCGACGGAACGCCGTGGACGCCGGCGATGGGTGAGCACCGACTGGCGTGGAAGGCCAACGAGGGCGTGCGAATAAGTCGTGTGTTGCGGGCGCTGCGCGAGGTCACACTGACCGGCACGGCCGCCCGGCTGCGGGATGAGGTGTTCACCGCCACGGCCGCCCCGCTCCCGGTGGACGGCACACCGCACGCGGCACCGGCGCCCTCACCCAACGGGTCGGCACCGAACGGGTCCACAGCGCTCATCCCCGACGGCTCCGTACGACTCACCGTCCCGCTGCGGATCACTGTCGGTGTCGATGTGCCCGCGAACCAGGCGGACACCACCGCTGCCCCGCGGCCCACGCTTCCCGTGGACGGGCATGCAGACGGAAGCTCAAGCGCCGCTGTCGAGAGGGACTTGAACGCCGCCCTGCTCAACCTCAGGCTCGGCAAGGAGCGCCCCTACTACGACCGTGAGACCGACCTGGCCGCACGAGAGGCCTACTACGCAGGCATCAGCACCGGTAACGCCGAGGCGCTTCGCCGGGCGCTGACCGACCTGCTGGAGCAGACCCACGCCCCCCGGCCCTCGTACAAGCCGATCCGGATGGTCTACCCGTGGGTCGACCTGCACAAGGACGGCCGGCTGCGCAGCATTTACTCCGGCAAGACCTTCACCGCCGAGGAGTTCATACGCGCCGACGCCGCCATGCAAGCGGCCCGCGTGGCACGTATGCAGGAATTCCTCCTGCGCGAGAGTACGGCGGGCCCGGCCGAACTCGAAGCGGAGTTCGACGCCTTGGAGGCGTCGATGCCCTTCAACTGCGAGCACGTCGTCCCGCAGTCGTGGTTCACCAAGCAGGAGCCCATGCGGGGTGACCTGCACCACCTGTTCGCGTGCGAGGCGGCGTGCAACAGCTTCCGTGGCAACTTCCCCTACTTCGACTTCCCCGGCTTCGAGGAAGCGCACCGGGAGGAGTGCGGAATGCGCGAGGCGGTGGGGTTCGAGCCCGAGGAGGGCAAGGGCACGGTCGCCAGGGCCACTCTGTACTTCCTGCTGCGCTACCCGGGGCTGGTCGGTGACACGGAGAGGGAGCTTCCCAAGGAGCGGTTGCCCGATCTCCTGTCGTGGCACGAGAACGAACCGGTGAGCGAGTACGAGCTGCACCGCAATGCCGCCATCGCGGAGATCCAGGGCAACCGGAATCCCCTGATAGACCACCCGGAGTGGGCTCGGGCGATCGACTTCTCCGGCGTCTGGCCCTGATCGGGGCGTCGGCGCAGAGAGAGACGCACGTTCCCCTCGTCCCCGCGCGGGCCCGCGGGAGGGTTTGGAGCTCGCGCACGGGTGCAAGATCAGCCGGGGGCGAGAGACGATAGGAGGCACCGGACCATGCGCACGGCGACGCCGCGGGCCGGAGTCGGCAACGGCCATCGAGTGGTGGCGGCGGGCGGAAGGAGGTCCTGGGATGTGTGCAGGCGATGCCTTCCCTGCCGAACCCGCCCGGCCGAGAGGCGGCACATCCGAGCCCGGGGGGCTGTTTGATCTGCTGAGCGTCGCCGCCGTGGTGCTGGACGCGTACGGCCGGATCGCACTGTGGAGCCCGCAGGCCGAGGAGTTGTTCGGGTACACCGCCGAGCAGGCGCTCGGCCGCTTCGCAGATCGGTTGCTGGTCCATGAGCAGCACATGGATCTGGTGCGCCAGCTGTTCGCCGAGGTGATGGTGGGCGACGGAAACTGGGCGGGTGCCTTCCCCGTACGACGCAAGGACGGCAGCACGCTGCTGGTGGAGTTCCGCAATATGCGGCTGGAGGACCACCGGAAGGAGCTCTACGCACTGGGCCTCGCCACTGACCAGGCGGCATTGCTGCGGGTGGAGCGAGACCTGGCCCTGTCCACCCGGTTGGTCTCTCAGTCCCCGATCGGGCTGGCGGTGGTGGACACTGATCTGCGGTACGTCAGCGTCAACCCGGCACTCGAGCGCATCAATGGCCTGCCGGCCGCCGAGCATGTTGGACGTCACGTCCGGGATGCCGTGCCTTTTTTGGACACTGAGGCCATCGAGTCCGCGATGCGCGAGGTTCTCGCCACGGGCGTTCCACTTCTTGACCAGGAGTCGGTGGGGCGCACCCCGGCCGATCCGGACCGCGAGCACGCCTGGTCGGTCTCGTTCTACCGGCTGGAGTCCTCCAACGGGGAAGTGCTCGGGGTGGCCACCTCAGTCGTGGATGTCACCGAGCGGTACCGCGCCACCGCCGAGGTCGTCCAGGCCCGGAAACGCCTCGCGCTCGTTGCCGACGCCACCATAAGAATCGGCACCACGCTCGACCTCGACCAGACCGCCCGTGAACTCGCCGCAGTGTCCGTACCGGAGCTGGCCGACGTGGCCGCCGTGGACGTGCTCGACAGTGTGCTGAACGCCCGCGGGGCCATCGCGATCCACGAAGGCCCCGCGGTGTTCCGGGCTCTCGCCGTGGCCGCCGCGCACCCCACCGATGCCGTACGCGCCGCTGATCCGCCCGGTGAGGTCGCCAGATACGAGACCGACCGGCTGGTCACCCAGTGCGTGATCACCGGCCGCCCGGTCCGGGTGCCCCACGTGGAAAGCGACGACCTGCTGCGTATCGCCCGCAGTCCCGAAGCCGCGAGGCTGCTGGCCGCGGCGGGGGTGCACTCCTACCTCGCCGTGCCGCTGATCGCTCGCGGCGAAGTCCTCGGCGCCCTCGACCTCAAGCGCACCCGCAACCCTGAACCGTTCAACACCGACGATGAGATCCTGGCCGGCGAGCTGGCCGCGCGAGCGGCCGTGTGCATCGACAACGCCCGCTGGTACCAGCAGGTGCGCAATACCGCACTCACTCTCCAGCGCAGCCTTCTGCCTCAGCAGCCACCGGACCAACCCGGTCTGGAGATTGCGTACCGCTATGAGCCGGCCCAGGCCGCCAGCGAGGTCGGCGGCGACTGGTTCGACGTCATCCCGCTGACGGGCGACAAGACCGCCCTCGTCGTCGGCGACGTCATGGGCAGCGGCATCAGCGCCGCCGCCACGATGGGCCAGCTCCGCACCGCCACCCGCACGCTGGCCGAACTCGACCTCGACCCCGCCCAGGTGCTGCGCCACCTCGACCGCATCGCCGACCGCATGGGGCAGACCATCACCACATGCATCTACGCCGTCTACGATCCCCACCAGTCCCAGTGCCTCATCTCCAACGCCGGGCACCTGCCACCGGCTCTGGTACGCCCTGGCCTGCCCCCCAAACTGCTCGAGGTGCCCACTGGCGCCCCGCTCGGCGTGGGCGACGTCAACTTCCAGACCACTGCGCTCGATCTGCGCCCTCACGATGATCTGGTCCTCTACACCGACGGCCTGGTCGAAACGCGCGAACAGGCCATCGATGAACGTCTGCAGACCCTCCTGGCCCTCCTCGCCGCCCCTCCCCGGTCTCTGGAGGAGACCTGTGACGTGCTTCTGCACTCTCTGCGCCACCCCGGAGACCACGACGACGTGGCCCTGCTCATCGCCAGGGTCCGGGCCTTCGACACACAGAAGAGAAGATGACCCTGGACGGCGACGAACGTCGGCGTGCCATTCTCACGGTCGCGCGACGTGATGGACCGGTGGAAGTCGCCGCCCTCTCGGGGGAGTTGGCCGTGTCCCTGGAGACCGTGCGGCGGGATCTGCGGGTGCTGGAGGAGAGCGGCCTGGTCCGCCGTACGCACGGAGGGGCCTACCCCGTCGAGAGCGCCGGATTCGAGACAACGCTCGACCAGCTCACCAAGCACTCCGGGCTGCTGACCGATGTCTCCGAGAGCTGCCGCTACAGCGAGGGCTCCCCTCACGCAGATGTGGAGCTCGGTGAAGATCGGCCCCTGACGCCGTCGAGCGGCATCCCCCCGGTGCCGCTGCGGGCGGTCGCCGCGCGCCGGCCGCCCATCCCCCGGGCAGGCCGGCGCGCGTGCCACACCACGCGAGGTGCAGATGGCCCGTCGCTCCCAACGGGCGTGTCCGGTCAGGCGTCGAGGACGAGCAGCTGGGCGTGGTCCTGGTCCCAGCCGACGCACACATCCGCGTCGAGGTCGGCGGCGGTGCGCGAGCTCGGGGACATTTCCCGCATCAACAGCTCCTGCTCCCCCACAAGCAGCCGGTGGCGGATGGTGGCGCCGAGGTTGGTGGAGGACACCACTCGGCCCTTCGCGCTGTTCTCGTCCCGTTCGGCGGGAATGAACACCAGATGTTCCGGCCGGATGGACACCGCGTACCGATCACCCTTGGCCCCGCGGTCCTGTACCCGGCAGATCCCGAGCCGGCCGAGGTCGACGACGGCCGTGTCTCCCGAGCGCTCCACGATGCTGCACGGCAGGAGATTGGTGTCGCCGAGGAAGTTGGCCACCCAGTCGGTCGCGGGATGCGCGTACACGTCCTCGGGAGCGCCCTGCTGCACGATCCTGCCGTCGCGCATCACGACGATTCTGTCCGACATGGACATGGCTTCGTCCTGGTCGTGGGTGACGAACAGTACGGAGATCCCCAGCGACCGCTGGATGGTCTTGATCTCTTCCTGCATCTGCTCGCGCAGCCGCTTGTCCAGCGCTGCCATCGGCTCGTCCAGGAGCAGTGCCGACGGATTGAAAACCAGGGCGCGGGCCAGCGCGACCCGCTGCTGCTGCCCTCCGGACAGCTGGCGCGGGCGGCGGTCGCCCAGCTTGGCCAGACCGACGCGTTCGAGGGCCTCCTCGGCCCGTTGGCGCCGCTCCGCCGGCCGGATCTTGCGCATACGCAGGGCGAACTCGACGTTCTCCCGGGCGCTCATGTGGGGGAACAGCGCGTAACTCTGGAACACCACACCGAGATTGCGGTCCTTCGGCGGCAGCTTGTCGACCGGCTCGCCGTTGATCAGCACGGTGCCGGAAGTGAGTTCCTCGAAGCCGGCAACCATCATCATGGTGGTGGTCTTGCCCGAACCGCTGGGGCCGAGCAGGGTGACGAACTCGCCGGGCTGCACGGTCAGATCGAGGTTGTCGACCGCAGCGACGTCGCCGTAGGTCTTACGCACCCGGCGCAGTTCGATGGAACCGTTTTCCTGAGTCCCGACGATCGGCGAGGCAGCGGTCGGGAGCGTAGCGGAGGTTGTCATGGGGCTCACCCTGTCTGGTCGGCGGCCACCGTCGTCAACGGCAGCATCCGGGCGATGGAACGGCGGCGGAGCATGAAGAGGACCTGCACGAGCAGTCCGAGAGTGGCGACGGTGACCAACATGGCCGAGGAGACAGCGATCTTCGGCGTCAGGTTGTACTGAATGTCGGTGAACATCTTCACCGGCAGCGTGGTCGCACTCGGCGACTGCAGGAACAGCGCGATCACCGTCTCGTCGATGGAGACGGAAAAGGCGAACAGCGCGCCCGCGACGAGACCGGGCCGGATGACCGGGAGATACACGAACCGTGCCACGGACGGTGTGCCGGCTCCCAGACTCTGCGCGGAGCGCACCAGCGCCGGATTCAGGCCGGAAAGGCTGGCGCGGACGGTGAGGAACGCGTACGGCGTGGCGATCACGGCGTGGGCGAGGCCGATCGGAAGAATCGTGCCGACGAGTCCGACGGAGTTGAAGAACTGGTAGAACGCCAGCGCCAGCACCACGGCGGGGACGATCATCGGGGCGAGGATCACCCCGGTCACCGCGGACCGCCCCGGGAACTGCCGCCCGTGCAGGGCCACTGCCGCGGCTCCGCCCAGCAGCACCGCGAGTACCACGGCGATACCCGCGGCCTGCAGGCTCGCCAGAACGGCCGAGATCCAGGCCGTGTCGCCGAAGAATCCGGTGACCGCGTCGGTGGAGATCCGATCCGGCGGGAAGGTGATGTACCGGCTGTGGTTGAACGCCATCGGCACCACGATCGCGGTGGGTACGACGAGGAACACGAAAACCGGGACTGCGGCGAGCAGCGCCGGGGAGAACCGAGAACTAGCCGACCTCATGGGCACCTCCCGCGCGGAGGATCCGCTGGTAGACCGCCACGAGCACGCTCACGATGGCGGTCAGCACAAGCGCGAGCGCGGAGGCGCCGGCGAAGTCGGTCAACTCCATTGCGTAGAAGTCGATTTGATTGGCAATCATCTGATCTCCCGGGCCACCGAGCACGACCGGTGTGATGAAGAAGCCGGTGCTGATGATGAACACCAGCAGCCCGGCGGCCGAGACGCCCGGCACAGTGAGCGGAAGGATGACCCGGCGGAAGACCGACAGCTCGCCCGCGCCCAGGGAGCGCGCGGCCAGCTCCAGCCGGTTGTCGATCGCGGCCAGCGCGGCGAAGATCGGGAACACGGCGTAGGGCAGGAGGTAGTGCACCATCCCCAGCACGACCGCGAACCGGTTGTGCAGCAGCGTCAGCGGATGGTCGGTGAGCCCGAGTCCCTGCAGGGCGCCGTTCACCAGACCGTTGTCCTGCAGGAGGACCGCCCAGGCGAAGTTCTTCACCAGGACTCCGGTCCAGAAAGGCAGCAGGACCAGGGCGAACAGGACGACCCGCGTGAGCGCGCCACTGCGCCAGATCGCCCAGGCCAGGAGGTAGCCGATCACGATGGTCGCGAGGGTGGAGACCGCGCTGATCTCGAACGTGTTGATCAACGACTTGATCACCAGCGGGTCTTCGAGCACCCGTTGGTAGGCCTGGTCTTCCATGCTGGAGGAGACGAGCGTCCCCAGCGGGGTGAGAAACAGGATGGCGTCGAAAGCGGCGATCGGCGCAAGGAGCAGCAACCACGTCCCGCGGACGCGGAACCGGCGTCCGCGGGACGTGTCGCAGGCCTGCGCAGGCGCTACGGCGGCGAGGGGCATGGTCAGCTTCCCGCCTGCCACAGCTTGAACCTCTGCTCCGTCGCCTTCAGGTTCTTCGCCCACCACTCGTCGTCGCGTACGAGAATGCTCTCCGCCAGCTTCGGACTGGTGGGAAGGGTGTCGGCGACAGCAGCGGGCAGCTTCGCGAGCGCGGGGGTGTTGGCCAGCGTCAGGTTTGTCGTCTGGTCGAAGTCGGCTCCGGCATCTGCGTCGTTGCTCATGAAGTTCATCAGCCGGAACGCCGCCTCCTTGTTCCTCGATCCCTTGGGGACGACGAAGTAGTCGCCGGCGAGGACACCGTTGGACGAGGAGAAGTTCAGCCTGGCCCCGTCCTTGCGAGCGGCGTTGATCCGGTTGTTGAAGCTGGTCGACAGCGTGACCTCGCCCGACGTCAACTGCTGGACGGGCTCCTGATTGGCCGTGTGGTAGATCAGCTTGTCGCGTCCGGGGTGCTTCGCCAGGTAACGCAGCGCGGCGTCCACATCCAGCGGATAGATCTTGTCGAACGGGATGCCCTCGGCCAGCCGCGCCGCTTCCAGTACCGAGCTGTCCGACAGCTGTCCGTACACCGAGCGCTTGGTGGGGTATCTGCCCTGGTCGAAGAACTGGGCCCAGTTCTTCGGTGCTTGCCCGTCGGGGATGTGCTTCTGGTCCCAGGCCATCACGAACAGGAAGCTCAGGTACTTGATGCCGTACTCCGCCTTCGCGTAGGAAGGCAGCCCCTTGTCGCTGATGATGCCGTAGTCGAACTTCTCGAGCAGGTCTTCGTTGACGGCCTGGACGTACTCCGGAGCCGTCAGCTCCACCAGGTCCCACTGCACGTCGCCGGAGTGCACCTGCGTCTTGAGGGCCGCCAGGCTGGTGTTGGCGAGCAGCGTCGAGCGGATGCCCGTCTTCTTCTCGAACGGCTTCAGGATGGTCTTCGTCAGCTGGTCGTTGTAGGAGCCGCCGTACGAGGTGACCGTCACGGTCTTGTTCGCCGGCGCGGTGTTGGTGGACTTGGTGCTGCAGGAGGTGAGCAGGCTTCCCGCGAACGGGACCCCCAGCGCAGCACCTGCTCCCGTCCTCAGAATCGACCGCCGGCTGATGGGTGTCGTTGGCTGCGTCATTTTCGGCACGGCCTCTCTTGGAATTTCCACGCATGCGGGAATCGGGCGATGACAACTTCAGGCTGAGCAAAGGGGGGATCTACGCCGTCTCGGGGCGGAGTGGAGAGTGCGGCCGCAACTCTGGGGCCGTCGACGAATCGCTGTGGCTTTGCGGGTTCCGCTTATGCCTTGGCGCGTCGCGAACCTATGGATCTCGAACAATCCATGATTCGTCGCGGTGGCTGCGTCACACCGCCGACCGCGTGCCGCAAACCATAGGGTTCGGTTGTCCGGCCGTCAACGATTGTTTTCCGGCAATCACACTCGGATGACGCCGGAGTGTGCCAGGCACCAACCCGCAGTAGAGGTGAAGGCGTTCCCCTTCGCGGAAGAACCGTCGCCTGCGCCAGTCAGCAACGGACCGCGGTCTCCGCGCCGGGCCCCGGCGGCAGCCGCCTCCGCAGCGGATCCGCGCATCCGCGCCGCGGTCCCGGCCGCGGCCTTGCACGCGGCCCGGCCATGCCACCGAAGACGGTGATCGGCACAGAACGGCTGACCTTTTCGAGCGACCTGGACCGTTTACGCACCCTTTCCGCATGTGCGGGACATCCACTGAGTGGCTGTCCAGTGGATGGAACGTACACTTCCGGCCCGCTGGTGCCCGGCCTAGGTTTCGTACCGCGAGACGGCAGTCGACCGTTCGCGGCCCCGGGCGACCCCCACGCAGGCCGTGCGGCACCGCCCCCGCACGCTCCACCCCCGCACCAAACCTGGGTCCGACGTCACACGGTCCCGGATCCCCTTTCTTGCGCCCTCTGGAATTCGCTCCACCGCGTTTTCCGCCCCGCTGCAACGACGCCCGCCAATTGCACAGCACCACGGTCCGGGCAGCCGCCTGACAGATCGGAGGATCGCATGGCCATCGTCCACTTCGTGATGAACGACTATGTGCTCCTCGCCGGCTCGCCGTCCCGTCCGTGCAGCATGAGTCAGTTACTCAGGACGTAACCGGGCGCTGCCATTCTCGTCCAGGGCCATGCAACCGATGCTGCCTGCAAAAATGTTGACGTTTCCTGGGCTCACACCATGCTGAATTCAGACCGAGGCTTCCGTCTTTCGCTCTCCTCCTTGAATTCTGCAGCCGATACTCGTGACCGACACATTCGGATCGCTCAGAAGGTCCGGCGCCTGCGACGCCGGGCGCGCGACGCCGGGTACGGACGCCTGGTGCGCGACGCCGCGCCCCGCGATGACCGCCAACTCGGCTGCCGCTGCGGTGAGTTGCACAAGTCGTTGGAGTCCACCGGATAACGGACACCGGAGGCTCCCAGTCGGACAAGAACTGGTCAAAAATTTGTGAGGTAATTGTCGAAACTCCGTCAAATTCGTTCGTTCGGTGGCACGCTCGGCGGTTGATCAACCCCCCACAGACCGAGCGATGGAGATCGCATGACCCCCCACAAGAACACCCGGCGCGCCGCTGCCCTCGTGGCCACGGCCGCCATGGTCGTCGTCGGCGTACAGGCCGGATCCGCGAGCGGCGCTCCCGGCCGGGCGGACGGCCCCACCCCCGCCCCGACGGGCGTTTCCACGCGGGACGCCGCCATCAAGTCCGCTCAGGCCGACGCCACTTCGGCCGCCGGCACGCTCGGCCTCGGCGCCAAGGAGAAGCTGGTCGTCCGTGACGTCATCAAGGACGCGGACGGCACGGTGCACACCCGCTACGAGCGCACGTACGACGGACTGCCCGTCCTGGGCGGCGACCTCGTCACGCACACCGCCAAGAGCGGCAAGTTCAAGGGCGTGGACAAGGCGAACGACGCCCGTATATCGGTGGCGACCACCGACGCGGTGCGTAAGGCCGCGGCCGGTGCCCGCAAGGTGATCTGGGCGGGCAACGGCAAGCCGGTCCTCGCCTTCGAGACGGTCAAGACCGGTGTGCAGAAGGACGGTACGCCCAGCAAGCTGCACATCGTCACCGACGCCACAACCGGCAAGAAGCTGCACCAGTACGAAGCTGTCGAGACCGGCACCGGCGCCAGCCAGTACAGCGGCGAGGTCCCCCTCTCCACCACCAAGAGCGGCTCCGGCTTCGAGCTCACCGACGGCGAGCGCGGCGGCCACAAGACCTACGACCTGAACCAGGGCCAGAGCGGCACCGGCAAGCTGCTCACTGACGACGACGACAAGTGGGGCAGCGGCACCAACGACGACCGGCAGACCGCCGGCGTCGACGCCGCCTACGGCGCCGCCATGACCTGGGACTTCTACAAGACCGAGCTCGGCCGCAATGGCATCGCCGACGACGGCAAGGCCGCGTACTCCCGGGTCCACTACGGCCAGTCGTACGTCAACGCCTTCTGGGACGACGACTGCTTCTGCATGACGTACGGCGACGGCGAGGGCGACAAGAAGTCCCTCACCGAGCTCGACGTGGCGGGCCACGAGATGAGCCACGGTCTCACCTCCCGCACCGCCAAGCTGGAGTACAGCGGTGAGTCGGGCGGGCTCAACGAGGCGACCAGCGACATCTTCGGCACCTCGGTCGAGTTTTTCGCCAACAACAAGAAG
The DNA here is from genome assembly GCF_042888805.1 of Streptomyces sp. NPDC002730. NCBI lineage: Bacteria > Bacillati > Actinomycetota > Actinomycetes > Kitasatosporales > Streptomycetaceae > Streptomyces > Streptomyces sp. NPDC002730. The sequence goes on along the minus strand of NZ_JBIAQG010000004.1, from coordinate 8,030 downwards.
GATGTCGGCGACTACCTCATCGGCGAAGAGATCGACATCAACGGCAACGGCACGCCCCTGCGTTACATGGACAAGCCCAGCAAGGACGGGCAGTCCCTGGATGCGTGGAAGGCCGGCGCCGGCGACGTGGACGTCCACCACTCCTCCGGCATCGCGAACCACTTCTTCTACCTGCTGTCCGAGGGCAGCGGCAAGAAGACGATCAACGGGGTCGACTACGACTCCCCGACCTCGGACGGCTCGACGGTCACCGGGATCGGCCGGGAGAAGGCCTACAAGATCTGGTACAAGGCCCTCACCACGTACATGACCTCGACGACCGACTACAAGGCCGCCCGTGAGGCGACCGTGAAGGCAGCCAACGACCTGTACGGAGCAGACGGGGCGGAGGCGAAGACAGTCGCCGCCGCCTGGGGCGCGGTCAACGTGAAGTAACCGGCTTCCGCCTGCCGTAGAACCAGGTGTTCCTGAGGTCCATCAGGTCCTCGCGGGACTTCTTCACGGAGTACGCCGTGAAGAAGTCCCGCGAGCCTTGACGACCGTACGGACGGCCATCACGACCCGCGCTCGGGCTCCGAGATGCCCGTGACTCAGGTGAGTCTCAACGAGCTGAGCCGCCGCGTCGGTCTGGCGAAGTCGAATGTGCTGCGCTACTTCGAGTCCCGCGAGGCCGTACTGCTCGAACTCCTTGACGCCGCGTTGCGCGAGTGGCTGGAGCAGCTCGACCACGCGCTCACGACAGCCGTCGACACCGGTGCGGCACCGGCCGAGCGCCTGCGGCCACGCGCCCGAAGCTCTCCGCTATACGTCGCGCGATCGGAGCAGCAACCCACCGCCGAGCAGCGCGGCGACCGCCCACAGGACCGGCACGCCGAGGCGGACCGCTTCGGCAATCTCCGAGCCTGGGCGGGCCCAGGCTGCCCCGATCCATACCCGAAACCCGACGCGACGCAGCACGAAGAACTTCTACAGGAAGCGGCTCGTCGACTGCGCCCGGTGCGGATAGGGGAACGACTCGTCGCCCTGGCCCAGCACCGTGGCGAGGCCCTGGGTGCCATGGCCCTGGTCGGCGCTGCGGCAAGCACCGGTGAGCAGGAGGAGTTCACCCTCGCCCACGCGTGCACCGTGCTTGCCCTGGAACTGGCCCATCTGCGAAACCTCGCCGAGGTCGAGTTGCGGCTGCGCCGTGAGCTGGTGGACGATCTGATCACCGGCACCGATGACGAGAGTGCCTGCACCCGGGCCGCCGCTGTCGGCCATGACCTGCACGGACCGCACTATCCGGCCGTGCGGCCGCAAGTCTGCGGATGCGGTCATTGCTGGCCAACGGTCGGAATGGCCGTCCTTGTTTCTCAAGGGCGGCCGCGGGCAGAAGCGCTGCACCAGGTGGTGGTCCGCGAACTGGGCTCACCCACCGGTTCGGTCGGTGTGGGCGGCCGTTGCGACGTCCCCGGGATTCCGCGCTCGTTCCAGGAAGCGCTGCGGTCGCTGGAGGTCCGCCAACGCTCGCGGTCACCCAACGGCACCACGGCCTTCGACGAACTGGGCCTCTACCGCATCCTCGGGCCGGGAGGCTATTACCGGGAGGTCAGTCAGTTCTGACGTCGACAGACGGCTGCGGCGACCTGATCATCCCGCTGGTGAAGGCCCACCCGAAGGTATGGCTCAGCGGCATGGTCGTGGAGAATCCGTACGACGTGGGTCCCCATGCGGAATCCCGCCCCACGGCAGTCGGCGAGAGCTGACGAGCCCGAAGTACGAAAACCCGGCAAGCCATTGGGCGGACTGGTTTTTTCAGGAGAACGCGCGTGTCCACGCGGCATTTTCTCTGTTTGGGTGGCGTGACGGGCGGCGGCTGATTCATTAACCGCTGCACTGCAGGGGCTTTAAAGCCATCTTGATATGCAATTTCCTGTTCAGCTGGTTAGCGGTACGGAATACCTTCTCGGTGTCAGAGGAACTTCGTTTGGTGGCTGTTGCACGCCCCCAGCGCGGCTCACTTCAGGCGCACGCCACTCGCATGCAGTAAGACCCGTGAGCACCGACGGCTGGGCGACCGCGGCCCACTACAACGGCGAGATCGGGGCTTCCTGCAAGCGTCCGGCGCCTAGGACCTGTGGCGTCGTCGAGAGCCGCTGCCTCGCCGACACGGTCGAGTTCGAGTGGCAACCCGACGGTGAACGGCGGAGACTGAGGGCACGGTTTTGTAACCGGACAAGAGGTCACGACCTCGTGGCTTCCGGATTACTCGCTCCGGCCATCGGCAAGCGCGAGGACAGGGTGCCGACCGTAATGACCGATGGTGGTCGAAAATGCCTCAAGGAGCTCGCATGGAGGAGAAATCCGTCGAAGTCCTGACGCCCGGGCCGGATGAATCTGCAATCCCCAAGCGCAGGTACACCGGCCCGAAGACCGGCATCGAAAGAGACCTCGCCGAGTTGCTGGCTGACGTCGTGTGCGTCGAGCAGGTGTCGGTCGACAGCCACTTCTTCGATGACCTCGGCGCCAACTCGTTGGTCATGGCCCATTTCTGCGCCCGGGTCAGGAAGCGGACGGACCTGCCGTCAGCCTCGATGAAGGATATCTACCGGTACCCAACGATCCGTGGTCTGGCGACGGCGCTCGCGGAAGCCTCGCCCACCCCTGTCGAGTCGTCGGTCCCGGCGTCGCCCGAGGTGGTGACACCTGCCGGCACGCTGCAGTACGTCCTCTGCGGAACGATGCAGTTCCTGATTTTCCTCGGGTACTGCTTTCTCGCCGGACTTGTCACCGCCCGAGGCTACGAGTGGGTCTCGGCCGGCTCCGGTTTGCGCGGCATCTACGTGCGGTCGGTCCTCTTCGGCGGCTCCGCCTTCATCGGCCTGTGCACGTTGCCGATCGTGGCCAAATGGATCCTCATCGGTCGATGGAAGCCCCGCGAGTTCCCAGTCTGGGGTCTGACCTATCTGCGCTTCTGGACCGTCAAGGCGCTGGTCCACGCCAACCCGATGATTTTCTTCATCGGCAATCCGCTCTACGTGCTGTACCTGCGTGCCCTCGGCGCGCGGATCGGAAAGGGCGTCACGATCCTCTCCCACACCGTTCCGGTCTGCACCGACCTGCTCACGATCGGCGCCGGCACGGTAATCCGCAAAGACTCGTTCTTCCTCTGCTACCGGGCGCACGCCGGCCGTATCCAGACCGGCCGGGTCACCCTCGGCCGGGACGTGTTCATCGGCGAGAAGACCGTGCTCGACATCGACACGTCGATGGGCGACGGGGCGCAGCTCGGCCACACGTCCGCGCTGCAAAGCGGCCAGGTGGTCCCGGACGGCCATCGGTGGCACGGATCCCCGGCACAGCGCACGGAGCTTGACTACGTGAGAGTCGCGCCGGCGGATTGCAGCACGCTGCGCCGGGCCGGCTTCGGCCTCCTCAGCGTGCTCCAGCTGTTCTTCCTGTACGTGCCGCTGACCATCGGGGGCGCGTACATGCTGGTGACCGAGATTCCGGCGGTGGGCAACCTGCTGGGCCCGGGCACGGTGGGGTTCACGTCTCCGAGGCTCTACATCGACGCGCTGGCCCTTTCCCTCGTGCTGTTCCTCGGCTTCCTCGTCGTGGGCCTTGCCATGATGTTCACCGTTCCACGCCTGCTGAACCTGGTGATCGAGCCGGACAAGGTCTATCCGCTGTACGGCCTCCATTACTCGGCCCACCGGGCGATCACGCGCATGACCAACATAAAGTTCTTCAAATGGCTCTTCGGCGACAGCTCCTACATCGTCCACTATTTGCGCGGCCTCGGATACGACTTGTCCCATGTCGAGCAGACCGGGTCGAACTTCGGCACGGAAGTGCAGCATGAGACGCCGTATCTGAGCTCTGTCGGCAGCGGAACGATGATCGCCGACGGGCTCTCCATCGTCAATGCCGACTTCTCGAGCACGTCCTTCCTCGTATCCCGAGCGTCGATCGGGCCACACAACTTCCTTGGGAACAACATTGCCTTTCCCTCGGGGGCCAGGACGGGCGAGAACTGTCTCCTCGCGACGAAGGTGATGATTCCGCTCGACGGTGAGGTCCGCGAGGGGGTGGGCCTGCTCGGATCGCCGTGCTTCGAGATTCCCCGGTCGGTGGAACGCGACAGCCGGTTCGACCATCTCCGGACCGGGGACGAGAAACGCCGCAATCTCGCCGCAAAGAACCGCTACAACATCCGCACGATGGGATTCTTCCTGTTCGTGCGGTGGCTGCACTTCTTCGTGCTCACGGTGTTCGGCCTCGCGACCGTCGACCTGTACGGTGTTTTCGGGCAGGTGATTATCGCCGCGTCCCTGGCGCTCACCCTAGGGTTCACCGCTGTCTACTTCGTACTGGTGGAGCGTGGCATTGCGGCATTCCGTGCGCTGCGGCCGCAGTTGTGCTCCATCTACGAACCGTATTTCTGGTGGCACGAGCGCCTTTGGAAGGTGCCTGATGAATACCTCAACGTCTTCAACGGCACCCCGTTCAAGAACGTCATCTGGCGAATGCTGGGTGTCCGGCTCGGCCGCAGGGTATTCGACGACGGCTGCTATCTGACGGAGCGGACGCTCACCACCATCGGGAACGACTGCACGCTCAACGCGGGGAGCAAAATCCAGTGCCATTCGCAGGAGGACGGCACCTTCAAGTCCGACCGCAGCACGATCGGTGTCGGCTGCACCCTCGGTGTCGGCGCCCACGTCCACTACGGCGTGACCATGGGCGACGCCGCAGTGCTCGCCCCCGACTCCTTCCTCATGAAAGGCGAGGAAATGCCCCAGCACGCGCGGTGGGGGGGAAACCCAGCCACCGAGATGCGAGACCACTATCAGCCTGAGGCACTCGTGCGGCAGGGGCAGCAGGACCATCTCGGTCAGCGCGCTCAACTGGCTGAACTACATGGCCACGGTGAGTGAAGGGCGAAGAGGATGGGAGTGCAAGTGGAAGCCGACCGCGAGTTCTGGCGCGGTGTGCTCGTTGCCGGTGGATTCACCGAGATCCCGCGGTGGACGCTCAATCCGGTGCCGGGCGTCGTCGAGTACGAGGCGGCGATCCCGGACGACGTCGTGGCGGCGTTGTACCGGCTGGCGGAGGAGCTGGAGGTGCCGCTCAGTTCGGTGCTGCTGGCCGCGCACGCCAAGGTGCTCGCCGCGCTGTCGGGCGAGCATGAGGTCGCGACCGGCTACGTCGCCGTGGAGGGCGGCCGGCCGTTGCCCTGCCGGCTGACGACCGAACCAGACTCGTGGCGGGCGCTGCTGCTGAACACCCATCGGGTCGCCTCGGAACTGCTGTCGCACAAGGACTTCCCGGTCGATGATCTCAGGCGCGAGCTGGAGCTGAGCGAACCGTCGCTCGAGATTGCGTTCGATCCGACCGGTGACGGCGGCGATCTCGCCGAAGGCACCGCGCTGTGGGTGGGATTCTCGCAACACGTCGGCCGGCGTGTGCTGCGGCTGCGCTACCGGACCGACGTGCTCGACGCGGACTGCGCCGCCAGGATCGCGGGCTACCACCTCACCGCCCTCACGCTGATCGCCGCCGATCCGGACGCCGGGCACGGGTGGCAGAGTCTGCTGTCCGCCGAGGAACTCCGCTTCCAGCTCGAGGGGCTGGCCGGACCGCGCCGGGAGTTGCCGGACCGCCGGGTGCACGAGCTGTTCGAGGAGCGGGTGCGGGCGCATCCGGATGCCGTCGCAGCCGTGCACGGCGAGAGGCAGTGGACGTACCGGGAACTCAACGCCCGCGCGAACCGGCTGGCACGCGCCCTGCTGGCCCGCGGCCTTGGCCGCGAGGGCGTCGTGGCGGTGGTGACGGAGCGCAACCTGGACTGGCTGGCCGCCGTGCTGGCGGTCTTCAAGGCCGGCGGCGCATACCTGCCCATCGAGCCGCACTTCCCGGCCGGGCGCATCGCGACCACGCTCTCCCGCGCCGAATGCGGGCTCGTGCTGACCGAACCCGGCAGCACCACCACCCTCGACCAGGCCCTCGACTCGCTGCCCGCAGTCCAGACGCTGGTCATCGACGCGGCCTACGAAGAAGACCATCCCGACGGTGATCCCGGCATCGACGTCGCGCCGGACCAGCTCGCCTACATCTACTTCACCTCCGGCTCCACAGGCGAGCCGAAGGGCGCGATGTGCGAGCACGCGGGCATGCTCAACCACCTCTACGCCAAGATCGACGATCTGGGCATCGGCAAGGGCCAGGTCGTGGCCCAGACCGCGCCGCAGTGCTTCGACATCTCGCTGTGGCAACTGCTCTCCGCGCTCCTGGTCGGCGGTCAGACCCTGCTGGTCGAACAGGAGGCGATCCTGGACGCCCAACAGTTCCTCGACACGATCGTCGACGGCCGGGTCGGCGTGCTCCAAGTCGTCCCGTCCTACCTTGAAGTCGTTCTGTCCAGTCTGGAGCAGCGCCCCCGCGAACTGCCGGACCTGCGGTGCGTCTCGGTCACCGGCGAAGCGCTGAAGAAGGAGCTCACCCAGCGCTGGTTCGCGGCAGAACCCGGGATCAAGTTGGTCAACGCCTACGGGCTGACGGAGACCTCCGACGACACCAACCACGAGGTCATGGACCGGGTGCCGGACCGGATCCTGCTCGGCCGCGCGGTCAACAACGTCCACGTGTACGTCGTCGACGAACACCTCACACCGGTGCCGCTCGGCGCCCCCGGTGAGATTGTCTTCTCCGGGGTCTGCGTCGGCCGCGGGTATGTCAACGACCCGGAGCGCACCCGGCTGGCTTTCATGGCGGATCCACACCGAAAGGGCCGGCGGCTCTACCGGGGCGGTGACTTCGGCCGCTGGCACCCGTCGGGGAAGCTGGAGTTCCTCGGCCGCCGGGATGCCCAGGTCAAGATCCGCGGGTTCCGGATCGAGATCGGCGAGATCGAGAACACCCTGCTGCGGGTACCGGGTGTCCGCGACGGCGCGGTAGTGGTCGCCGAGCGGACCGGCCAGAGCAAGTACCTGGTGGCCTTCTACTCCGGCCGGCAGCCACTCGAGGCCGACGTCCTGCTGGACCGGCTGAGTGCGTCACTGCCCGAGTACATGGTCCCGTCGGTCTTCCACTGGCGGGAAAGTCTGCCGCTGACGGCCAATAGCAAGATCGACAGGAAGACGCTGACGGCGCTCGCCGAAGAACTCGACACAGTCGAGGACGACTACAGCGCGCCGAGTACGCCCACAGAACAGTGGCTGGCGGCCGCATGGGCGAACGTCCTCGGCATTCCGCAGGACCGGATCGGTCGGCGGGACCACTTCTTCGACCGGGGCGGCACATCGCTGTCGGCAGTGAAGCTGGCAATCACCCTCGACCGTGCGGTGACCCTGAAGGATGTCACCCGTCACCCGGTCCTCGCCGATCTGGCCGGGCTGGTCGACGGCCGGTCCGACCGGAGCTCCGGGCTGCTGCAGTCACTGTCGGAATCGGACCACGCGCGGGCCGGTGCCCTGTTGTGCTTCCCCCACGCCGGCGGCAACGCGGTGAACTTCCAGCCGCTGGCCAGAGCACTGCCGACCGGCGGCCTGGCGGTCTACGCCGTCGAGCTGCCAGGTCACGACGTGGCCGCCGAGAGCGAGCCGTTCGCGCCGATCGCAGAGGTGGTTGAACAGGTCATCGCCGAGATCACCCGGCGTGGCCTGACCAGGATCCTGCTGTGGGGCCACTCCTCGGGCACGGCGTTGGCCGTGGAGACGGCCAGGCAGCTGCAGGAGCGCGGAGTGGACGTCCAGCGGGTGTTCCTCGGCGCGCAGCTGCTCGGCGACGCCACCGACCGGCGCGCCGCCATCACCGAGCTCACCGGGCGGAGCGATGCCGAGATCGCCGCGGCGCTGGGTACGGACAGCGGCTACACCGAGCTCGGTGAGCTGGATGCGCAGCGCGCCGAGCATGTCGGTGCGGCATACCGGCACGACTGTGTGTCCGCGCACCGCTATTTCGCCGATGCCCTGGACGCGCCGCCGAGGGTGAAGCTGTCCGCGCCGGTCACCGTCGTCATTGCCGCCGACGACCCGAGCACGGCGGAG